>NZ_LXYR01000008.1 GCF_001650195.1 Phormidesmis priestleyi BC1401
CAAGGCTAGAAACAGAACCAACCAGAGGGGATGGCTTTGACCGCGCTTGCTTCGCGGATCGGGAATCGTTTTTAATTGGTCTATGAGGGACATGGACGGCTACTTTTATGATGATTCCAGTCCATCCTCATTTTTCTCTCTAGACCTTGAAACCACCCTGCTTGTTTGCATCAGAGAAGGGGTCTCTACCGAGTCATCAGTTTCCTAACTGCCAGACTTTGTAGTAGCCGCATGTAGCTTTTGACGCTGTTCGTCGGTCAAAACGGCATCTTCTTTTGTGCGTCCCTCTTTTTTGACCGCAGCCACGCTTACTTTCTGCTCAGGGGTTAGCTTTAGAGAAGCTAGCGCTTTGTGGAAGGAAAGCTTTTGACCTCTAGCCGCTTCTAGCTGAGACTGCTGCTCTGGAGTCAATAGTTTTTGAATCTCCGCACGGGTCATGTCTTGAATCTTTTTAAGCTGTGCTTTTTGGGGAGCCGTGAGATTCAAATCTAAGGCAGGTTTAGCTTGAGCCATCAAAGAAGGAGACTGAGCGAATGCAGGAATCATCGGGACGCAAGTCAGCGTTGCGGCTAACACTGCACTAGGCAATAGTTTAATCAAGTTCATGTTCGGTACCAGTAATAGAATGGCTAGCTTGACGATCGAGAAAAGATGGTCTGACTGCTGAATGGTAAGAAACTTCAGCGTTGCGGCTCAGGTCTAGTCAGCAAACTCGACTTCATAGTTTCCGTCACTGTCAACCGTGACTTGATTGCCTTCATCATCAACCGTAGAGATGGCTGTATTCCCGTCTTCATCGACACAGACCGCAGTGTCAACCCCGTTGTGAGCGCATTCGACTTCTCCATCTGCTTTGGCAGGATGGGCAAACACCAGCAGACTGGCAGCAGTAACCATTGCCACTATGCAAACAGAAAAGAGTTTTTTCATCATAATCAGCAGTATTCAAAGAGTTAACAGGCTTAGAATTTGAGGAATCACAACTTTGCAGTTGAAATTGTGAACATAGCTACATGAATGCAGTGCTAGCGATAGATTTAAACTAGCTAAGAAATCATTTTTATTTATCAGAAGAACTTCTATAAACGGACGAGAGGCAGATAGAGAATTGGTTGTATTTACGTATTGTGAATTGAGGTAGGTGTGATAGTTGACGAGCCAACCTTTAGCGCTCTGCAACAATTCCATTTAAGGTCTGTCTTTGCACTAAGATACGGTCACTCTTTACGATCGCTCACCATCACTCTCTATGCAAAGATTTCTAGGGCAGGCATTTTTGATGGTGCTGTTGGTGGCGCTCCCAACTTGGGCGAGTCAGTCGTTGGGGGTGGTTTATCCCCCTGCGGATCACCAAACGACGGCAGCGCGAATTTTTTTGATTGGCTCGGCTCCGATCGCGGGTTCTGTCTCAGTGAATGGTCACGCGATCGCCCGCAGCCCCGGCGGACATTTTGCCCCTAGTTTTCCATTGCAGTTGGGTGAGAATCTATTTTCGTTGCGCTATCGAGATCAGGAAGTCAAGATCAAGGTGACGCGCAAATCGACGGAGCCTGTTGCTCCAGAAGGATTGGCGTTTGGTCAGAATTCTTTAATGCCGATCGCCGAGATCGCCCGATTGCCAGGAGAGCTGGTGTGTTTTGGAGCGATCGCCCCGGCAAACGCGATGGTGTCGGTCAAACTGGCGGATCAGATTATTCCATTGCAGCGTCAAACGGCGATCGTCACCTTGCCCGAAAATTCTGGAGTGTTAACGGGATTGACTCAACCCACTCCTATCAATGGAGCAGGACAGTATGCAGGATGCGTCAAGGCTGACGCGGCTGGAGAATTAGGTCAGCCTGAATATCTCCTGAATGTGAAAGGAGCCAGTTTTGCTCAAGCTGCTCCTGGAAAGGTCAAAATCCTGGCTCCTGCCCAGCTAGAAGTTGCCGAAGTGACGGCAGATCAAGGCGTTGCTCGAACGGGAGCCAGCACCGATTATTCGCGCTTGACTCCTCTCCCAAAAGGGACTCGCGCCAGCGTGACTGGGCGGGAAGGCGAGTGGCTGCGGCTCGACTATGGCGGATGGATTAAAAGCGGCGAGACTAAAATTGTCGCGAGTTCGGTGCCTGTACGATCGCTAATTCGCGGAGTCACCTCTCGTCAAAAAGCCGATTGGACAGAGATTCTCTTCCCGCTTCAGGTGCCCATTCCCGTTACAGTTCAGCAAAGTAGAGACACGTTTGTTTTGACGCTCTACAATACGACCGCCCAAACCGATACGATTCGTCTCAGCAGCAATCCGTTGATCAGCTTTCTAAACTGGCAGCAAGTTGAGCCGGGAAGAATTGACTATCGATTCTTGCTCAAATCGTCTCAGCAGTGGGGCTACAAGCTCCGATATGATGGCACAACGCTCGTGTTGTCTCTCCGAAATCCGCCGAAGAGTGTCCCCAAACGACAGGCAAAATCCCTTGCAGGTGTGCGGATTCTGCTCGACCCAGGGCACGGCGGACCCGAAGATTTTGGGTCACGAGGTCCGACGGGCTATCCCGAAAAAGAGGTCGCGTTGATCACCTCAAAATTGGTGCGATCTCATCTCCTCGATCGAGGCGCAACGGTCTTGATGACTCGTGAAGCCGATGTAGATTTGTTGCCCAACGATCGAGCCGCGATGATTCAAACAATGGAGCCAACGATCGCCATCAGTCTCCATTACAATGCACTGCCGGACGATGGCGATGCCTTCAACACCAAAGGCGTTGCTGCGTTTTGGTATCAGCCGCAGGCGCAGGATTTAGCCGCCTTTCTGCATGATTATTTAGTCAAAACCCTCGATCGACCTTCCTACGGCGTTTTCTGGAATAATTTAGCGTTAACCCGTCCCACTGTTGCCCCTTCTGTCTTGCTAGAACTGGGGTTTATGATTAATCCGATCGAGTTTGAGTGGATCACAAACCCGCAGGCGCAGCAAAAATTAGCCCTCGCCTTAGCCGATGGGATCACAGAATGGTTGGTGCAAAACCGTGAGCCGATCGCCAACAGTCATTAGAATGATAAAAACACCACAAGGGGGGCGCAATCGATGCCAGGGCAACTAGTATTAGTCGATGATGAACCTGGACTGCGCGAGGCAGTGCAAGCCTATCTCGAGGACAGTGGTTTTGTAGTCAACACGGCTAGCAACGCCAAAGAAGGTTGGGAACTGGTTCAGCAGAAACTACCCGACTTGGTGATTACCGATGTGATGATGCCCCAAGTCGATGGCTACCAGTTTCTCAAACAACTCCGCGAAGACCCCAGATTTCAATCGCTGCCCGTCGTATTTCTGACGGCTAAAGGCATGACGGGCGATCGCATTCAGGGCTATGCAGCGGGCTGTGATGCCTATTTACCCAAACCCTTTGACCCCGACGAGCTAGTGGCGATCGTGACTCGTCTCCTCAAGCAGCGAGAATCGCTCAAAGCGTCGGGTGGCAGTGGTGACGCGCCTGATGTCGCAGATATGGCACGTCAGATTGCCGAGATTCGCGCGATTTTGATGCAGAGAGGCGCGATCGCTCAATCGACCCCTTCGGTCAAGCTTGATTTTACTCCTAGAGAGCAAAGCGTTTTAGATTTGGTGGTAGACGGCTTGATGAACAAAGAGATCGCTCGTCGCTTAGAAACCAGTGTCCGCAATGTCGAGAAATATGTCAGCCGTCTGTTTAGCAAAACTGGAACCAACAGCCGAACGGAGCTAGTCCGGTTTGCGTTGGAGAATGGCTTGATCACATCGTCATGAACCCAGTTCGCTGATCGGGTTGTCAAAGGTGAGGCGGAACGTCGTGCGATCGCTGCGTTCAGCCTCTAAGGTTCCTTCGATTTGGTGAACTAACGATTGGACAAGCTGTAAACCTAAAGAATCTAGGCGGCTGAGGTCAAAATCAGCCGGGAGATTGCTGCCGCTATTGCTGACTGTTAGAGTAGTTTGACCTTCTGAACTGCTTTCGAGACTTACCACAATTTCGTCGATCGAGGTTTCTTGAAACCCGACCGTGTGGTTCCGAGCATTTCTTGACTGTTGCCAAGCCGCGACTTCTTGCTTCAAATGTTGATCAGGAATCCGACGATCCAAACATTCAAGGCTTGAATTGGATTTTTTCAGCGTTTTGCGAATCGTTTTGTGGGAAATCTGCTTGACGTGTCCTAATTTCACCATCCGCTCGGCGAATAACCGCAGCGTCCATCGCACTCGCCCCGCTGGAGCTTCTGAACATCCACCTAAACGTCGTCTCCTGGTCTGCATTCACCGCCCTACTAAAGTCTTGATTTGGGCAACAACCAGTTTAACTCTAACGGATTTCGTCTGATGACGCTTTTCTCTCAGCCACAGGGCACTAATTCCCAATAAATTTGCTCACGCCTCAACTTAGCCTTTTTGATTCTGCGATCGAAACCGTCCTGAGATAAATTCTCGTTTTTTGAGGTGTTTGGTGTCTCGTCCCGTGACTCGCTCTCGCCACATCTGAAAGCTAGAGGGTTTCATCTCGCGCCGCATCAGGGCGATCGTTTGCGGTTCGGTCAAGCCAAACTGAAGCTCGATCGCGTCAAAGGTCGTTCGATCTTCCCACGCCATTTCAAGAATGCGATCGAGGGTTTCGCTATCTAACTCTGGTAAATCCATCTTGCCCATAGAACTCACTTTCCCCATTGTATCGGCAGGGGTAAGAAGCAGTGGATTCGCCCGATCGCTCATAGTATAAGTGAAAATCCCACAGAATCAACCTGTCTACCCTACAGGAGTTAGTTTGCGGCTTTCTTCGAGTGGTTTAACAGGCTCGATCGCTGGAAAATGCTGATCGACTAAACCAGGAATTTCTTTTGCATCAATCTTGCAATAACGAGCTTTTCCAGGCATCACCACATTGGGACCTTTGCTACAGTTTTTCATGCATCCTGTACCTTTGATGGTGACGTGATCATCAAGCCCTCGATCGCTGAGTGCCGTCTCTAATGCCTGACAAATCGCTCGACCGCCTCGCTTCATGCAGCCCGATTTTTGGCAGACGAGAATCGTTTCTTGCGATTTTTTGACCACAGGCTTGGCAATACTGACCGTAGAGATCGGAACAATGGGTTCGATGAAGTCAGCTTTGAGTTTAAAGGTTTGAGTGTCTCGATCGAACTTCTTTCTGCCAGACACGTGCACCCAATCGCCCGGAACCAAGACGCGACCCAAGCTAGTCCGTGATTCTTTTGTGAGCTTAATAGAGCATTCGCCGTCGGCGGTCGCAAGCTGCAAACGCTTGATTTTATAACCATCTTCAAGTTGGTATCCCAGAAAGCGCCCCTCTAAGCTGAACGCGGTTACTTGGTTCGCCTGAGACTTTGCCATTATCAAGCTCCAATGTTGCAAATGATTAGTCTTTGTTTATTGAAAATAATATTCAACAACGCTTATCACTTAAGATTACAACAAACTTTTCTATTTGCAAACTCTTCTCATTAAGAATTTAAGAATTGACACGAGCGATCGTCCACATCCCGTAGCGTCCATAGCTTGTCGTGCGATAGTGTGATGGCAGCAATTCCTGAAGGCACCATGTCGGCAAATTCTCCGATTGTTCTAGCACTAGATTTTGATGGCGTTGTTTGTGACGGACTGAGAGAATATTTTCAAACGGCATGGCGAGCCTATTGTCAGATTTGGAAGCCTGATGATGAGACTCCCAGTGAAGAGTTAGCGCCTCAATTTTATCGATTGCGTCCCGTGGTCGAGTCGGGTTGGGAGATGCCGATTTTGATTCGCTCCCTTGTCTTGGGCACTCCAGAAGACGAGATTTTGCAGAACTGGGCAGCGATCGCGGCTCAATTCATCACAGATGATGAGTTAAGTGCGGCGAATGTAAGCGCGATCGTTGATGAAATTCGCGACCAGTGGATTGCCACAGATTTAGAGAGTTGGTTAGCCGAGCATCGCTTTTATCCGGGTGTGGTAGACCGATTGCGTGAGGAGTTGGCTTCAACTCAATGCGTCATTATCAGCACAAAAGAAGGACGCTTTATTAAACAACTATTGCAACAGCAGGGGATTGTGTTATCCGATCGACAGGTCTATGGCAAAGAAGTCAAACGTCCGAAATATCAAATTCTCAAAGAACTAACTCTGGAGTATGGAACGACTTCGATTTGGTTTATTGAGGATCGGCTCAAGACACTGGAGACAGTTAAAAAACAGGCAGGATTGGAGAATGTGACGTTGTTTTTAGCCGATTGGGGATACAACACGATCGCAGATAGACAACTCGCCTCAGAGGACGATCGGATTCATCGTCTGTCGTTAGAACAATTCACCCAAGATTCCGCAAACTGGGGCGTTGAAAAATAGTCAAACGTTGACACCTTAGCGGCACTCTGTCACAAGGGTAGGGCGACGAACAAACATCAGTGTTCTACTCAGTTTGAGCCAGTTTTGCAGAATAGATGTGCCACAATCGATTGTTTGCTGACGCTCCGTCTACAAGCGATCGGCGCAAAACGTAAGTTCCCTTAAAGGTCTGCACGGCTCGGCTTTGAGTGGTTGCCGTCAAAGTCACCGGAACGGTAACATATTGCGAACCCGCCGCACCTTCTATGTCACTCGGTTCGCCAATCTTGACTTGAGTCGATGCCGTGTCTGCAAAGCCATTTTTGAACGCTTCAAGGGTTTGACGACTGGCTGACCCGTTGTCTTGCCAAGTGCGATAGGCTTGCTCATAGTCTCGGCGATTAATGGCGTTGTAATAACCCTGAATGACTGCAACGGCATCCTCTGATTGAGAACTGCTGTCTTGAGGTGAAGCTTTTATTGCGGGAGTCGAAACTGCGTCGGTTTGCAGATTAGACGGGGTAGGACTGTTCTTGAGTTCTGAGTTCTGAATCGAGCTACAGCCTGACATCCAGCCAAGCATCAAAACGCTGACAATTAGAAAATGAGTGGTTTTCATAGGAGTTTTTGATCGAGAAAGCTGCTTTGTCTATAAGACCAGACACACGCCTAAAGCAGGCAGTTCCGCATCAAAAAATACCATTGATCAGATTTCCGTCTACAGAAATACTCTGGCTATCTCTTTAGAAATAGAACGCTCGGTTTATCAACAAGTCAATATCTCAATGATGAGTGAGGCTATCGTGTTGGAAACATAGCAAGATTCCGCTCATAAAAAACTACAATGCTAAATCTTATAAATTATTTATTGAACGGGCTAATCTTGAATATTCAGGCGATCGTGGTTTTATTGAAAACTGCTAACCACTGATCCCAGCATTTTCATAGAATATTGATTGCTGAAAGTTTGACCACCGAATCGAAGCAGGTATGCTGTTGATGAGACACTACCCAAACCTATGCTTGATCTGACGAAACTCGCGCAGCAAATGCAGGGCATCAGCCAACATCTCAGCGTTGAAGCCGTAGCAACTCGGCAGCGATTAGAACGCGCCCAGTTTTTGATTGAGCAAGCTCGATCGCATCAAGACGAATTAGTCGAGCTTCAAGAAACCTGGCGAGATCGGATGATCTTTACTGCTGCCACGCCGATCGAGCCACTTGACACCTACCTCGACATTAGCGCGGCTCCGATGGCACACACGGCGATCGCGACCGATGGTTCTCAAATTGCCCCCAGTCACCACGAAATCGCCTACTGTTATCTGATCAACGTCGGGCGAATTGTCTTGCACTATGGGCAAAGCAAATTGCCGCTTTTAGACAGCCTCCCTGAAGTGTTTTATCGCCCCGAAGATCTCTATGTCTCTCGTCAATGGGGCATCCGCACCGAGGAATGGATGGGCTATCGCCGTACCGCATCTGAAGCGACGATGTTGGCAGAGCTTGCCTGTGCGCTCAATGACGAAGGTAGACGATCGCACCTGCGCGAACGGGGAAACCTTTCAACTCAGCTCTCATTCATCACTCATCCGTCGGTTGCGATGGTCGATGGCTCTCTGATTCATTGGTTTTTAGAGCCGATGCCCCACGAAGCGAGAGATATGATTCTCACGCCCATTCTCAAAGCGTGGGATCAGTTGCGATCGCTCCGCGTCCCTTTAGTCGGTTATATCAGCGCATCTCGAAGCGGAGAGGCACTCAACTTTTTACGACTGCAAACCTGTCCTTTTTTGGCTCCTGATTGCGGTACTCACTGCGCCGGAAAAACAGAACGTCCGCCTTGCCAAGTGCTTGACCCACTCAAAGATACGGCACTTTGGGCAAAGCTTTTACAACCAGGACAGCGTAGCCCACTTTGGCGCAGTTCTGCCAAGATTTTGGATTTGTATGGCGATCACACGATTCATTTTTGCTATATGAATGTCGGCAGTGAGATTGCTCGTGTCGAGGTTCCCGCTTGGGTCGCACAGGATGCAGACCTTTTAGACTCCGCGTTGAGTTTGACGCTGGCACAAGTGCAAAAAGGCTATGGCTATCCGGTCGCATTGGCAGAGGCACATAATCAGGCAGTCGTGCGAGGCGGCGATCGGTCTCGTTTCTTCGCATTGTTAGAGCAACAAATGATCCGCGCGGGGCTGAGAAATGTGGGCACCTCTTACAAAGAAACCCGCAAGCGCGGCAGCATTGCTTAAAGGAAGAAGCGAGATATCGGGCAGGTGAAATTAGGGAGCAGTGGCGAGGTTAACAGGTCATCATTCAATAGCGTTGCCACTAGCTTAAGCATTGCCTGCTGGCGGCGATACAGTTCTACTTGCTGCAATTGCCAATTGAGAATCCAACATTCTTGTACCCCTCTGGAACCATAGAGCTTGAGTTTGGCTTCTCGATCGCGTTGCTCATTTGCTAGCCCTGGAGACAAAACCTCGATCGCCAATTCTGGCAAATGTCCGGCTTCGTCTAATGCAACGGCTAGCCGAGTTTTACTAATCCAAACGACATCAGGAATTACATTATCAGCATCGTATTTTAAGGCTTTGAGCCTTCTTGATCGGTGTGAAACGTCCATGGCGAACATCTGCATAGTGATTCCGATAGACCCAACATTTCCACAGGTTTTCTGGTGCTTCCAGTGAGGCGCTCTGGTCGCAAATAGTTCTCCATCAATGATTTCATAGCGATTGCTGCTTTCGGGCAATCGCTCAATGTCGGAGGTCGTCCAGTGTATTCGCTCATCGGTGGTCTGGCTCATGGGCATCGTTTAGGGGTTAGATGACAATGAACGTGGCGGGTGAACGACCGCCTTATCGGCGGGTTGACCGCTCTAACTTTAAGGACAGGTCGTTTCACGCTTGCTGAAAGGAAAGCGAAAAGACGGACTCATCCAGTGCCCCTGCCCTGTTTGGGCGATGGGCACGATGGAATCTGATCAGACCGATGGCACCCGAAGGGCAACGACGAGAAATCCTCGATTGGTATCACCTGATGGAGAATCTCCAGAAGGTGGGCGATTCAACCGGGCGCTTGCAGAAGGCGAGTGCTTTGCTTTGAAAAGGACAGGTCGATGCCACGCTGGAGTTGTTTCAGGACTGTTCCCACAAGCAGGCGGACAACTTCTGTGCCTATCTTCGCAAACATCGCCACCGCATCGTGAACCATCAGTACTACCAGAGTGAGCAGATTTGTTCCCTTGGGTTCGGGGCAGTGGAATCTGCCGTTAAGCAGATCAGCCGACGCACTAAAATCTCTGGGGCATAGTGGAATTCAGAAAGTGTGCCACAAGTATTGGCTCACCGCTGTGCTTATCTCAATGACTTACTCACCCTCTGAATCATTCCGTCTGCAAAACTGACATGCTCCCGAACTGTGTGCCCTGCGATCTGACGTGGTATACACCAAGTGGGAAGAGGCGTACCGCGATCCGATCGTCGAGCGGGGGTTTTTCGCCGATGTGGTGCGACAGACCATCCTATAACCAAAACAGGAGAAGCCTCCTGACTGAAAAAAGCATGGCTCAAGGATAACAAACCCTCTCTCCTAATTTTTGAAAGTATTTCAATTTATAACAACAACCGAAAAGGCGATCGCGCCGCATGGAATTCTCTGCTATCAAAGTAAAGACTGCTCAAGTTTGATTTATCGCCTTTAGCCTCACTTGTAGCCCGACAGATCGCACATCGTTTAGCCCCCGCGAGAGTGCCCATGAACAGCCAAGAAACCGTTTCCACTTCCAGTACTTCTCCATCCGCTCAAAGCAGTGGTGGGAGAACTGAACCCTATAAAAATTATTTTGCTCCTCTCCCTGCTGTGTCGCTGCCCAAGGGCGGTGGAGCGATTAAGGGAATGGGTGAGAAGTTTTCTGCCAATCCAGTAACAGGCACCGGTTCGATGTCAGTCCTGAGCGCCATCAGTCCTGGTCGTTCTGGGTTTGGGTCGCAGTTATCGGTTTCCTACGATTCGGGGGTAGGCAATAGGATGTTTGGGCTGGGCTAGAATCTATCGCTGCCTTCGATTACCCGCAAGACCGACAAAGGCTTGCTTCGCTACTGGGGTAGTGAGGAGTCGGATGTTTTCGTGCTTTCGGGTGCGGAAGATCTGGTGCCGATTCTGGTTCAGAACAACCAGAAGAGGTGGGAACCTGAAAGGCTAGAGCCACGCACGGTGGGGGTGAAGACTTATCGCATTCAACGCTATCGATGCCGGATTGAGGGATTATTTGCGCGTATCGAACGTCGGACTAACGCAGCTTGACAATCTTCGCCTTTTGGCGGAGTGTTACCGCGATCGACGCAGGCGCTTTGGATCACGTTTAACTTGATTGCTGCCATTCTCAACTCCGAGCCTGCCTCCTCTTCCTGATTCACGCAAGAGGTCTAATTTTTCCGGGTATTGCCCAGATTCCATGAAGATTGAATGATAAAGTCACTAAACCACTGAAAAAGTAGTCTAGTCTCTAAAGTAGAGATTGCTTAAAAAGCCTAAAATCATATGCCGCGAAACTTGGTTAAAGGTCTTCCTACAAGCCTTATTCAACGCATTTCGGGTTTCACCCTACCAATGCTGTTAGCAATTATTACACCCGTGTCTCCTGTCTAGCTCAACAAGGGGTTGCCGCCTATGAAGGCTCAACGCGTTCGGGAACGCCTTCCAGCTTGACGGATGATGCATATACTTTAGGACCTGGCGATCGGGTTCGGATTGACGTATTCAAACTGACCCAACTTTCTGGTGAGTTTCAAGTTCTGGCAGATGGCTCTTTGAACCTTCCCCAAGTAGGCAGTATACCCATCACCGGAATGACGCTTAAAGAAGCGGCGAATGCGATCTCCGAAGGGTATTCCCGAATTCTTAAATATCCGGTCGTGAGTGTGAATGTGATAACTCCTCGCCCGGTGCAAGCTAGCATTTTGGGCGAGGTCAATCGCCCAGGAGCATACACTCTCACAGAAACCGGACAGATTCCTACCGTAGCACGAGCGCTCCGACAGGCAGGCGGTATTACTCAAATGGCAGACCTGCGTCGGGTAGAGGTTCGTCGCCCTCGGCGCTTCGGCGAGCAGGTGATTAAGGTTAACCTCTGGGATTTTCTACAAACGGGTGATTTTCGCCAAGACGTTACCCTGCGGGCTGGAGATGCGATCTTTGTTCCCACTCTCAGTCAAACGAACTTGGCTGAGTCTATTCAACTGGCCTCAACCAGCTTTAGTGCAGACAAAAGTCAGGCATTAAACGTTGCTGTCATCGGTGAAGTCTACCGTCCCGGTCCTCACACCGTCACTGCTTCCGCCCGCACAGGTGCTGCTGGAGAAACTGGGCAGGCAAGTGGTTCTGGAGGAGTTGAGACACCTCCCACGATTACTAGCGCAATTCAGATTGCGGGTGGAATCAAGCCTCAAGCAGATATTCGTCAAATTCAGGTTCGACGTTTGACTAAAAATGGCAGCGAGCAAGCCATCGTGATCGACCTCTTAAAGCTGTTAAAGGAAGGAGACATTAGTCAGGATCTGTTTCTACAGGACAGGGACACTATCGTTATCCCAACGGCAACCACCATTTCTTCCGAAGATTCGATCCAGGTTGCTGCCGCCAGTTTTTCTCCAGACAGCATTCGGGTAAACATCGTGGGCGAAGTGAAGCAGCCTGGAGCAGTTAAGATTCCACCAAATACCCCGCTCAACCAGGCTGTCTTGGCAGCAGGAGGATTTACAACGCGGGCGCGGACCAAGTCAGTCGATCTGATTCGGCTAAATCCGAATGGCACCATTACAAAGCGCAATATTGCCATCAGTTTTGACAACCAGCTCAACGATAAAACCAATCCGGCGCTTTACAACGATGACATCATTATCGTGAATCGCTCTGGATTAACCACTTTTTCAGATGGCTTAAACTCCGCTCTGAATCCTATCACTAACTTTCTATCGTTATTTAGCATCTACAGAATCATTGTTGGCAAGTAGGCGCTTACTAGATTTTTAAAAAGGAAAAATTGTATTTAGATTATCATCAACGAACAAACAGGTTTACGAATCAAACGGCAAATCAGGTAAGGCTTAACGTGTTTCCTCGCACCAGTCGCTTAGCGAACTGATATCAACATGGAGAACCATCAAAATCCTCAGGCATTGTCACCAGAAAACCGCACCGATAAGCGATTTCAGTGGCCATCGTCAATCAGACCGGATCACTCCAACGAAGGTGATGAAGGTGGTTTAAATCTCGGTCAGGTTTTTGGTGTATTGAAGCGACGGTTACCTGTCATTGTTGGAGTAACCATTGTTGTAACCTCTGTTGCGATGCTCAAGGCGTTGACCAGTAAGCCTATTTATCAAGCCGGGTTTGAAATTTTGACGCGGCCAGTCACTGTGGAAAATCAGGTTATATCTTCTGTGCCTCAAACCCTTAGTAATAAGGAAGGACAGCAGCAACCGGAAAAGACCATAGATGCTACTAAACTAAAACTGCTGAAAAGTCCTAAATTACTTTCACCGATCGCTGACCAATTGAAGGCTAAGTATCCGACCATTACTGACTATGAGCTAGCTGCCAGTCTTTCCATAACCCCGGTTCCCAGCAGTGAAATTCTAGCTGTGACCCTTCAGGATACCAACCCTGAGAAAGTGAAAGCGATCTTGAAGCTTGTAGCAGACTCCTATCTCAAATACAGTCTAGAAGAGCGGTTAGCGGATGTGCGGCAGGGGATTGAGTTTGTGGATGTCCAAGTGCCTCAATTACAGAAGCGGGTTAACGCGGCTCAGGATCGACTGCAAAGCTTTCGTCAGCGGTATGACCTGATCGATCCAGACACAACCGGGAAACAACTGGCAGACTGGACCAATACGGTGGGTCAACAACGCCTTGACACACAAATCAAACTAAATGAAGCGCGTGCACTTTACAATAACTTGCAGAAATTGTTGAGCCGATCGGACGATCCGGCATCCACAGCGTTGAGTAGCAATACCCGCTATCAGGCTTTACTGAATCAGATCTTGGCGGTAGAGGGTGACCTTGCTAAAGAGTCATCGCTTTTTAAGGATGATACTGTTAACGTTCAAGTTCTTAAAGAGCAGCAGCAAAACCTCATACCGCTGCTACAGCGAGAAGGGCGACGAGTGCAGGAAGAAGTTGCCAGCAATATTCGGGGACTGGAAGACCGCGATCGCATTTTGGGTCAGGCAGACAGTCAGCTCAGCCAGCGAGTGAAGCAGTTATCCGTTGTGTCTCGTCAATACACAGACATTCAACAAGAGCTAAAGATTGCAACAGATAATCTGAATCAATTTCTGACTAAACGGGAGGCATTGCGGATTGATGCCGGGCAACGGAAAACTCCCTGGCAAATTCTGACCCCCCCTGGAGACCCAGGGCTGATTTATTGGAAAAAGAATAACCTTCAAACCCCATTGTTCCGTTGAGTTGGGAGACCAGGTTCGCCCCAATTGAACGAAGGAATCGGGCATCATGCCTTTTTCTCTGGTCAACAAATCAGCCCTGCCATTGGGAGAGGGATTTAAGGTGAGAGCAGGGACTTTTGCAAGAGGTCTATTGAGCCGTTCAGCAACACCCAATTTGCAGCGAGGGGAGATGCGATCGTGCCCCCAGTGTTTGAACTTTTGGACGATCGAGAGAAATCTGTCTTTACACGAGCGATTTTCACCAAATTTCTTGACTATTTTTGCTTCAACTGCCTAAATTACAGCTATTCTGTGGCATAGTTTTCAAACCCTGCTGACTGTCTGACTGTGTGATGCCAAATTTATGACTTCTAACGTGAACCCTCAACCCTCTGCGCGACCTGCAAAAACATCCGGGCAATCTGCGTCGCCCGCAAGTGCTTATTCGCCGTCTGTGCCGATTTCTCTCTATCGCGAAGTGACTGCCGAGCTTCAGGCTTCAAAGACGACCATAGAGGCGCTTAAAGCCCAAAACCAGCAGTTAGCCAAGCAAAATAACTATCTGCGTCAAGAAGTCGAGAAAGCTGCCTTGACGACTCTGCATCTCCGTCAAGTAGTGAGTAACCTGCCTCACGTCAATATGGAGTTGCCTCAAGTTCCTCATGTAGAGACAATGCTAGAAGCTGGATTTAGCGCACCAGCATCTCGTCTTTCTGCTCCTCCGTCGCCCAAACACTATCAGGTCAGGTCAACTGAGTCTCCCTTTTTGTCAGATGATTTGGTCTTTGAGCAAGAGAGTCAGCCTCGTCGAAAAATTCAGTCTGACAAACGCCCGACTGAGCTAAGCGGCTGGTGGTTGGGCATGATTATCGTCATGATTGTGGTGACAGCCTTTGGCACAGGCTTTTTGATTGTGCGTCCTCTATTGCCATCTGCCAATAAATAGACGAGTCTGAGAGCGAATGACGCTACAAATCTTGACAAAATATTCGCTAGATTGAGCAGTTGTGCAACAGTTTGTCAAGAAAAGCTGGGAGCGATCGTGCGAGACTCAACAAGGATTCACTACGAAAGGCATGACTTCGGGTTAAAACGGTAGTCGTCGTTACAAACCCTTTCTTAGTAACGGTGATAGAAGAGTCATGCTGGTAGATATAGACAAATTGACAAGGAGTGTAAGCGCTTGAAGAAGGTTGAGGCTATCATCCGCCCGTTCAAACTTGATGAAGTCAAGATTGCATTAGTCAATGCTGGCATCGTGGGCATGACTGTTTCTGAAGTCCGGGGTTTCGGACGGCAGAAAGGGCAAACTGAGCGCTATCGTGGCTCAGAATACACGGTTGAGTTTTTGCAGAAGCTCAAGGTTGAAATCGTGGTTGAAGACGACCAGGTTGATATGGTGGTAGACAAGATTATTGTCGCGGCTCGCACTGGAGAAATCGGAGACGGCAAAATCTTTATTACTCCTGTGGATGAAGTCGTTCGGATTCGGACTGGGGAAAAGAATTTGGAAGCAGTCTAACGAGTGTTCCAAAGATTCCTTAGAAGTAACTCTTTATAATTCACCTTTCCAGACTTGATCAGACAACTCCGATTTGGGGTTGTCTTTTTTTGGCTAGAGACACAGCATTAGCTGCGAGCCTTCAGAGGTTTTTGTGACCTCAATACGCGCCTGGAATGCTTCTCGGAAGTAGGGCATGTGCGTTACGGTGAGAATGCAGGCAAAATCAGGAGCGATCGCGTTAATGGCAGCAATGAGTCGATCGCAGCCTTCTTGATCCTGTGTGCCAAATCCTTCATCGACGATCAGCATTTGTAGGGCAGTGCCCGATCGCTGCGATAGTAATCGAGCCAGGGCAAGACGAATCGCAAAGTTTACCCGAAAGGCTTCTCCGCCTGAATAGGTTTCATAAGGGCGCGTTCCGTGAGCATCAGCAATCAGAATATCCAACGTCTCTAACGATTTGGGATTTTGAGTGATGCCTCGCGCCGATTTGCTAGACGATTTAGAGCTACGGGCAGTGCGCTGAGTCACGAATTGAACATGTAGTTGGTTGGCACTGAGACGCGAGAGAATTTGATTGGTCGTCGCTTCTAGCTGAGGCAAAACGTTTTCGATCAGCAGCGCCTGAATCCCATTTTTACCAAAGGCTAAGGCGAGTTCTTGATAGACTCGGCTCTGCTGACGCGCCAGTTTTAACTGAGTTCTGAGGTCTCCATCTTGAATTCTCAGAGCATCTTGCTGCTGTTGCTGCTGCTGAAGCCGACCCAGACGCGCAAGCTGTTGATCAAGCTGTTGGCGTTGGCGTTGCAGTTCTTGCTCAATCGCTTGAATCTGAGTGCTAAAGTCGGGAGTTTGCTCTAAATAATTGACGAGTTCTTGAGTGTGACGACTCACCGTTTGCAAATCGTGTAGCCGCGTCTGAAGCGTCTGCGCCAAGTCTTGAAGACGCTGCTGCACTTGCGGAAATTGCTGCTGTGCTTGCCGCAGTTCTTGAAGCTTTAGCTGCCACGGC
The DNA here is from genome assembly GCF_001650195.1 of Phormidesmis priestleyi BC1401. Taxonomy (GTDB): domain Bacteria; phylum Cyanobacteriota; class Cyanobacteriia; order Leptolyngbyales; family Leptolyngbyaceae; genus Phormidesmis_A; species Phormidesmis_A priestleyi_B. The sequence goes on from NZ_LXYR01000008.1 coordinate 16,302, forward strand.
TGTGCCTGCCGGAGCGCGACTCTGAGGGCATTGTGTTGCGCCAGGTCATAGCCAATGTCGGCAATTTGGCGATCGCTCTGCCCAAATCCGGCGGCGGTGTCTGCTTGGAGTTGTTCGATCTGCTGGTCTAGCTGAGACAGTTGGGCAGCTAGCTCTGGCTGACGGGCAGTAATCTGTGCCTGTCGTCGCTGTGCTTGTTTGACATCGGCGAGCTTGATTTCTGCCCAGCGCCAGCGATCGACGGCTCCTCGTGCCAGAGCGTGGTCTTTTTCGTCGTAGTTGAGTTGCTGAAGGCTGCGATCGAGCAGCGTTAATTCTTCTTGCACCTCAGTGGCGTAGTCTCGATCGTGCAGTTGTTGTTCGAGTTGAGCGGATTCTGTCGTGAGTTGTTCTAGGCTTTTTTGCACATCGGCGGTGGTTTGAAGTTGTTCTTGCAGTTGTCCGCGTCGCTCTAGTGCAGAGCCAAATTGCACGAGTTTAGTGTCGAGTTCGGCATATTCTCGCCGCAAAACTTGAATTTCTCGCTCAGACACCGCCAACTGTTCTCGAATCACCCAGATTTGGTCAAGGACTTCTTGCTGCTGCTGCTCGTGTTTTTGCAAGACAAGATTCCAGTGAGGCTCATCAAGGGGGCGATCACACAAAGGACAGGGAGGATAAGAGGAATTTTGAGGGGTGAGAACTGAGGGTTGAGTCAGCGTCGCCACCGATTGAGTTGCAGACTCGATGGATCGTTCGTCCGTCCCTCGATCGGGGGACAATTCCCGTTCTAGTTCGCCAAGTTCTTGATTGCCGAGTGTGCCTTGTTTCAGCATCCGAATTTTGTGATCTAATTCGGCTAACTGGGCTTCGTGATCGCGCTGATGGGCTTGCAGTCGCTCCATAAAACTGCGTCGCTCTAGCCCTTTTTCACGGACTTGTTCTTGATAGAGTTTGAGTCTCTCTAGCTCCTCAATATGGGTGGCAACTTCGACGACAGCGCGCTGTAATTTGGGCTGACGCTGCTGCTGAGTGTGAAGCTGATGTGCAGAAGTTCGCAGTTCGTCAAGGCGGGCAGTCAGTCGGGTAGAGGCGCGATCGAGGTCGCTCTGCAAGTGTTGCCGACGCTGAAGCAAAGGAGCCACCTTCATCTGAAGCTGGTCAAGCTGAGTTAGCTCAAGCCGCGCTTGCCGCAGGTGTTCGACCCCGGCTTCAATATCGGCGGCTTTGCTAAGAGTGCGCTGAATCTCCTCGGACTGCTGCTCTAAGGCGACTCGTTGCGCTTGCAGATTTTGAGATTGACTTTGAAGATGGGTGAGTTTTGCGGATTGCTGCTGCTGATAGTGCTGGCGTTTCGTTTGGGCAACTTGGTGATCTTGAAATTTTGCGGCTAGCGTGTCTTCCTGCATTTGCAGCGTTTGCCACTGCTGATATCCACTGGCGATCGTGCCTTCTTGTTGCAGCAATAAAATTAACGTTTGTCTCTGATGATCGATCTGCGTCAGCTCTTTTTGCAGCCGTTGACAATCTTGATTGAGGTTGCGTTGCTGCTGCTGTTGCCAAGTGAGCTGTTGCTGTGCGTTTTGGCGGTGTTGTTGGCTAGCTAAAAGATTTTGTAACTGATCGCTGTAGGCAGTCTGCTGCTGCTGCATCTGCGTTAGCGTCAGTTCTAGCTCAATGCGTTCTTGAGCGATCGCTTCGGTTTGCTGCAACTGTTGCTGAATCGATGCCAGATTTCGCTCTAGCAGTTCGACCTGCCCTTTAAACTGGCGGGATTTGTCTTTGGCTTGCTCGGCTAACTCGTCATAGCGCTGTAGCTTGAGCAGGTCAGCGAGAATCTGTTTGCGATCGCCCGGACGCTTGAGCATAAACTCATCGGCGCGACCCTGCCGCAAATAAGCCGAGTTAACAAACGTATCGTAATCGAGCTTCAAATGCTCTAGAACGAGATTTTGGGTGGCGCGAATGCCTTTTTCGGTGAGCGATCGAAACGCAGTTGCACGAGGAATCTCCGCATCCTGATTTTTCACCTCTCCGTGAGCAATTTGAAACTCTAACGCCACGCCATTTCCTCGTTGTCGAGTGCGAATGATGCGATAGGTCTGTTGATGAATGCTGAACACAAACTCAACGCGCACTTCTGTTTCGCCAACGTGAATCACATCATCTTCAGACGCGGCTCGACTTTCGCCCCAAATTGCCCACGAGATAGCCTCTAATAATGACGATTTGCCCGCCCCATTTGACCCACACACGCAAGCGGTATGCAGCCCGCGAAAGTCGAGAGTGGCTGCACGATAGCTCAAAAAATTCTTGAGTGTGAGTTGCTGAGGAATCATTCAGAGCAAATTGCCCGACTGAGTAAATTGAGTACAAATGCACCGAAGTACACCCGCACTTCTTGTAGTGTAGGCGTTAGAAGGGTTCGTCCGAAATAGTTTTAGAAAAATTCTCAAGAATTAGGGCGCGATCGAGCACTTCATACTCCGTTTGGGAGATTTTTCACTCATCAGGAACCTTGCCAAACTTCCCTCTGTCATTGACATCATCGCTACGAGATCAGACTCTCAAAGGACACGCAAATGTTGAAATTCAGAAAATGGCAAACGGGGACTGTCTTGGCTCTCACATTGGGCATGACCTCCACAAGTCTGGCACCCTTTGCTTTGAGCAAAGCCGCAAACGCTGCGCCCTTGTTCCCTTCACAGCAATACCCTCAATACCCTCAATATCCCTCGACTCAACAGGCGCAAACGGGTCAGGTCAGAATTCCGCGTGGCGCAGTTTTGCCCGTCACCTATGACAAAGATAGAATCATTGTTGCTCCTAACGAAACCAGTGCAGTCACGCTAAAGATTGCGAGAAACGTCCGCACTTCGTCAGGTTCGCTGTTGATTCCGGCTGGAAGTCAAGTAGAAGGCGAACTCAGACCGTCGCAAGGGGGCACTCAGTTCTTTGCGAAAACGTTGATTTTGACCAATGGCGATCGCCTCCCGATCGATGCCTATTCTAATGTCGTCACTCGCAAAGAAACGATCAAAAAAGGAGCAGATGTAGGCACGATTTTGACCGGAGCCGGGATCGGCGCGGGTGCTGCTGCCATTATTGGAGGCATCACAGGCAATCGTCGCATTTCTAAAACCAATGTTTTGATCGGCGGCGGTTTGGGTGCGCTGGGTCAATTCTTGCTGCGACGCGGCAGTGCAGAGGTGCTGGTGGTCAACCCTCAAACCGATTTGGCGCTGACGTTGAATAGCTCTCTGGCGCTCAACCCGACTTACTAGGAATGAGTGATTAGATAGCTCGTCAAAACTCAACATACGCTAAGATCCCTGGCTTCTTGTAGAAGTCGGGGCTTTTTGATGCTTTGAAAGTCACGTAAGATATTTAAACGGTTCGGTGATTAACGACACAGCATTAAGGGCAAGCAGGATGTTTTGAATTTCTGATTCCATCATTAGTTTTTCATCGTAACGTGAACTTTATGAGTGCCTTTCAGATCTTTTATCATTAAATTTCTCAATCCTCCAATCATTATTTTAAGTATCTAATGTCTCAAACTGTGGTGGTCAAAATTGGTACGTCTAGCCTGACTCAGCCTGAGACGGGTCAACTTGCGCTGTCAACGATCGCGGCGTTAGTTGAGGTTCTCAGCACCCTAAGACAGCAGGGAAATCGAGTCGTGCTAGTCTCATCGGGCGCGATCGGAGTGGGGTGCGCGAGGTTGGGGTTAACCGATCGTCCCAAAACGATCGCGCTTAAACAAGCGGTTGCCGCCGTTGGGCAAGGTCGCCTGATGCGAATTTATGATGACTTTTTTACAGCCATGCAGCAGCCGATCGCGCAAGTGTTGTTGACTCGCGGCGACTTAGTTGAGCGAAGTCGCTATGTCAATGTCTACCGCACCTTTCAAGAGTTGCTGCAATTAGGAGTCGTTCCGATCGTCAATGAAAACGACACGGTTGCGGTGGATGAACTTAAATTTGGCGATAACGACACCCTATCCGCCCTAGTCGCCAGTTTGGTAGACGCAGATTGGTTGTTTTTGCTCACTGATGTCGATCGCCTCTATTCGGAAGATCCGCGCAGCAACCCCGATGCTCAACCGATTGCTCTAGTTCAAAATATGAAACAACTGGCGGACGTGCAGACCGGAAAGCCAGGCTCTCGCTGGGGCACAGGCGGCATGGTGACAAAAATTGCTGCTGCCCAGATTGCGACAGGTGCCGGAGTGAGAACGGTGATCATGCAGGGGAAATCGCCGCTCAATCTCTTAAAGATCTTGGCAGGAGACGCGATCGGCACTCAATTTGAACCTCAGCCGCGTCCTTTCAACGCTCGTCAACGCTGGATCGCTCACGGGTTAATCTCAACTGGAAAGCTCTTATTAGACGAGGGAGCCGTCGAAGCCATCTGTAAAGCCGGAAAATCTCTGCTCGCTGCCGGAATTTTGCACGTCGAGGGCGAGTTTGAAAGCCACGATGCCGTAACCCTGTGCGATCGGGCGGGTCACGAAATCGCGAAAGGGCTAGTCAACTACAGCCGTGAAGAATTGCAGAAAATTCAGGGGCACCACTCCGAAAAGATTTCTGAAATCTTGGGATACTTGGGCGCGGACACGATCGTGCATCGAGACAATTTGGTGTTGAATCAGTAGGGACACCGACGAGAAAACTTCTCCTACTGGGATTCTATGTCGTGAAATCGACTGAAATCGATCGCGCGCCGTCCATCACTGCTATAGGTCAACATCTCGGCAAACTGCACATCCCATAAGATTTCTTGAGTCATATAAGAGTAGCGAGCATGAACGGTTTGGGCGACGGTTTCATCGACTCCGGTTAATGACACCACAATTTCTGTCGCGCGATCTCTGAGCGACTCTGGAGTTTCACCATAGAGCGGACTGCTTTCGTCGATCGGGTGCATCGCCGTCCACGTCAGGTTAAACACGGGCGATTGAGGGCGACTGAGCGGCAAGTCATAAAAACGCCGCATGGTTTGACCTTCTTGAGTGACTTCATCGCGCACAACAAACACCCACAGTCGAGCTTCTAAAATTTGGTTGCCTCGCTCATTGGCGGTTCTAAACATCAGCGTCGGCACCCCGTTGTGAGGAGAAATGATGGCAAATCGACTGAATAAAATTCGTGCCGTCGGTCGAGCCAGTCGAGCAAATGCCAACCCGGTGATCACCGCCACGCCCAACAGCCCCAACATCGCCTCGATCGAGACAATCACGTTGCCATAAAACGTCTTGGGTGAGATTGCGCCATACCCGATCGTGCCCATTGTCTGCACGCTGAAGAAAAAGGCATCCCAAAACGAGCCGGGTTGAGCGTTTGCAAGATTGTCGCCACCAATTAGATAAAGGCAAGCAAACACGGTGTTAGTGAACCCATAAAGCACCAGCGTTAGGGTAAAAAACCAGGACCAGGAGATCGTTAGCAGCAAATAATAAAGATCATTCCAAGGAGAACGCCTAATGCCGAGCCGCACCACATTGGTGTGTCCTTTCTCATCTAACATTCGCTGTGGCGTAGGCGGCAAATTCTTCTGAGACTGCCGTTTGCCGAGCAAGTTACGAACAAACCGTTTGCTAGAGAGCTTCATAGGAATAGAGTCGCCTAGAGTTGCCCAAATCCTACCGCATTTCTTTAATAGGCTAGTGCGATCCCGTCGGCGCGAGGCTCTGAGGCTGCCATGAACACACCGTTTTGGCGCAGAATGATTTGTCCTCGACCAAATGCACTCGGTTCGGCACTAATCTGAATTTTATGGTGACGATCGCTCAATCCGACAGCGACATCTTGGGGAACAGTGTGTTCTAACAAGACGCGGTTTCCTTCCATCCACTGCCAGCGAGGAGCATCCAGCGCCGCCTGCGGGTTCATACCATAATCGACGAGATTGACAACCATCTGCAAGTGTCCCTGCGGCTGCATCGGACCGCCCATGACTCCAAAGGGTCCGATCGCCCGTCCTTCTTGACTGAGAAACCCCGGAATAATCGTGTGAAACGGTCGTTTCCCCGCCCCGATGTGATTGGGATGTCCGGCTTTTAATGAGAACCCTGTGGCGCGATTTTGCAGAGCAATCCCCGTTTCAGGAATCAAAACGCCGCTCCCAAAGCCCATAAAATTTGATTGAATGAATGACACCATCAAGTCGCCGTCAGACGCAGCCAGATAAACAGTGCCTCCTCTAGGAAGCCCAGCAGGAGCGATCGCCAGTGCCTCGTCCCCGATCAGGTGCCGTCGCTCTGCTGCATAAGATTTACTGAGTAAATGAGGAATTTCGACTGCCATAAATCGCGAGTCGGCGACGTGCTGATGGGCATCGACAAACCCTAGTTTCATTGCCTCAATTTGCAGGTGAAAACTCTCGATCGATTCACGGGGATAGCGTGACAGGTCAAACCCTTCGAGAATATTGAGTGCCATCAACGTCGCGATTCCTTGACCGTTGGGCGGAATTTCCCAGACCGTGACTCCTCGATAATCGGTTGAAATCGGATCGACCCAATCGGCTTGATGGGCTGCCAGATCTTCTAGGGTGAGCAATCCGCTAGTGTGAGCGGCAAAGTGGGCGATCGCCGCTGCCAATTCTCCCTGATAAAAAGACTCGCCGTTGCTGTGCGCGATCGATTTCAATGTTTTTGCATGAAGCGGGCTACTCCAAATCTCTCCGGCGTTCGGTGCCCGTCCATTAGGAAAAAACACCTGCTGGAAGGGCTGAAATTCTGCGCCCGTCAACGGCAGATAGACCCGTTCTGCCCGTTTCCAATCGCGTGCTGTCTCAGGAGACACCGGAAAACCCGATTCTGCATAGCGAATAGCGGGTTCAAATAAGCGATCGAAGGGCAGTTTCCCCCAGCGCTTTGACAGGGTTTGCCACGCTGAGACTGCCCCCGGAACCGTCACTGTTGACCAGCCGAGAAACGGCATTTCTGCCAGTCCTGCATAGGGTTCTAGCGTCAAGCTCTGCGGACTTTTGCCCGACGCGTTCAAGCCGTGTAGTGCGCCATCCCACACCAGCGCAAACGCATCTGAGCCAATGCCGCTTGACGTAGGCTCAACCACGGTGAGGGCGATCGCCATTGCTAACGCTGCATCGATCGCATTGCCGCCCGATCGCAGCATTTCAAATCCCGCTAGGGTGGCTAAAGGTTGGCTCGTGGCGACAGCGGCTTGAGTGCCCATGATCACCCTTCGCCCAGAGGCGTAAGGATAGTGATTTAGGTTTTTAGCAACTCGGTTGAATACTTCAGACATTCTCTAAACGGCTTCAAAAGGCTTACAGGGCTGACAGTTGTGGGACTGAGCTATTTCTTCAAAGCTAGATCCACCTCTAACTTTGAAAATAATATCCTGCTTACGGCTGAATCAGGGTTTGAAGTCTAAAACCTGCTCAAATTTTGTCTAAAATATTGTTCTTAGACCCGCTCAAACATTCCCCAGGCTTGAGAAATCACCTTTCCGGCTGATTTTGCAAAAATAACGGCAAGCAGAACCCCGATCGCTGAATCTGGCAATGACGAATGGGTGAGGGCAACCAAGCCTGCCGCGATTAGCACCGAAACATTTGCAATGATGTCATTGCGAGAGCAAAGCCAAACAGAAGACATATTGATGTTATCAGTGCGGTGCCTGGTCAAAAGAAACAAGCAAAGTAAGTTCGCGCACAGTGCCACAGTCCCGATCGAACTCATGATCTCTAGCGTCGGTGTTGTATTGAAGGACAACTGATAGACCGCCCTAGAAAATACTACGATCGCAGAGATAAACATGATGCCCCCTTTTAACAAAGCAGAGCTTGCCTGTGCCCTTTGCCCTCGATTGATGACATAGAGACTACTGGCATAAGCGATCGCATCCCCCAACATATCAAGCGAATCTCCGGTCAAAGCTAGAGAATTTGCCAACACGCCAGATACAATCTCTATCCCAAACATCACCATGTTGATTGCTAGAACAATCCACAAAACTTTACTCTGATGTTGAGTCAGCTTCTCTAACTCACAAGACTTTTTCTGACAGCATTCATCAGCCATTTTTAGCCTCTCAGTAGCTTAAACATTATTACATTCAAAAGAACGTTAGATTGATAGTTTCAACTCTACAATGTTCATACGAATGTTTGAATGACTTTTGAAAAAGATTGATTGCCTATACCCGACTGTTTTTCAGCACATAGCGCAAAACATCACTCACTAGCTGATTGCGGAGCGAGTAGTAAGCGAGTTTGCCGTCATTCCGATGTTTGAGTATCTTCAAATCACGCAGTTTGCGAAGGTGGTGAGAGACAGCCGCGATCGGAACACCTAAAATTGCAGCCAGATCACAGACGCAGAGTTCCTTGCCATCCTGAAGCGCGTAGAGAATCTTTAATCGGGATTTATCAGCAAGAGCAGTGAAGATGATTTCTGCTTCTTCTAAAGAGTCAGTCATCAACAGATCAGCACGAACCTCAGCTACTACTTCATGGTTAAAGCAGCGCACCTGACAGAGATCATCTGACTTAACGTTTGTCACGATCGTAGACCAATAATAGAACGAGTTGACACCACGTCAGTTGTCCAATTTGATAGACAGGGTACACCCCATGCTACACATTGTTTCAATCGAAAGCCAGTCAGGATCTCGATCGCGCCTGTTGACTCAACGATCACAAACGCTCGGTTCGATCCGGAATGCTGACACGGGTTGGTGAATTTATGATCATGAGGATATTCCACCCTTTTGTTGCGCGGCGGATACGCACCATGACTTACCGAGCGTTGCTTCTCACCGGGGCTATGATTACAACGGTGGCTGTGACTACACTAGCAGCGATGACATCTCAGTCTGTTCAAAAAACGGCGACCATTCAGGCATCGATCGCTCGGTTGGATGCTGCACCAATCGCAGACAGTCCGGCAGCTTCTCATGATAGCAATCCTGAGTTGAGCGACTTTCCGCACCAGAAAATCAACTTAGTCGATCAGTCAAATCAGTCTCCAGAGTTTGCTCAATTCATCCAGCAGTTTCGGCAAGCGGTGCAAAATCGGGACGCTCAGTTTATCCGCGATCGTGTCACTTCTAAAACCGAGTTTGATTTTGGCAAACACCGATCGATTAATTATCTCAATCCTGATAATCCTCAGTCGCCGTTTTGGTCACAGCTAGAAAAAGCGATCGCACCAGGATGCACTGACGAAGCAAACACAGCACTGCCTCAGACTCCGCCCAAAGGAACCGTTTTCTCATGCTCGACTGTGTTTCGGCAATTTGAAGGGGCTAGAAATGCGCCTGCCAACCAAAAAATATCCGTTTCTGAAACCTCGATCGTCGTAGTCGGAAACGGCGTGAACGTCCGGTCAGAACCCGAACAAAAGGCTCCGGTAATTGCGCTCTTGTCAGATGAGATTGTGACATTCGATCGTGACACGTTTGAGAAATCCCCAATGCAAATTCAGCAAACCACGCTAGAGCCAGACAATCTCGACGGCTGGACACCTGTGATTTTGCCCAACGACAAACGCGGCTATGTCTCAAATCGGTTTGCCTATCGACCGCTCGGATATCGTGCCATTTTTGCTAACCCTGACGGACGTTGGATGATGCAGGCGTTTGTGTCAGGAGACTGATTTATCGCGCAATCGACTCAAACCCGTGGCAAGATCAAAGGCAACGCCTACCAGACTTGACTCTTATGCCTGACGTGACCTCGATCGCGGCTCACTACCACGAGCGCACCAAATACGACCCGGAGACCATTCACGCTAAGAGTAAGTCTCTCGATTGGAATCAACAGCCCGTTCCCTTCAAAGATTACAAAATTGGGGTCTCGTTTGATCTCAAGCCCTATCTCAATGATCCGCCTCAAGATGTGGCTGGGGTTTGGTGGCAGCGATTATCAAAACTGCTGTTTTGCAGCTATGGGCTGACGGGCATGGTGCCGACGGGTGCAGAACCGCACTATATGAGAGCATCACCCTCGGCTGGAGGGCTATATCCCGCTGAGATTTATCTGATCTCTCGCGGCACACCGTTCTTACCTGCGGGGCTGTATAACTATCAGGCAAAGACCCATTCTCTGCTGCAATTTTGGGAGAGTGATGTCTGGACCTCTCTGCAATCGGCGTGTTTTTGGAATCCGGTTTTAGAAGGGACGCAACTGGCGATCGTGATCTCTGCTGTTTTTTATCGATCGTTCTGGCGCTATGAAGATCGCGCCTATCGCCGAATTTTCCTCGACACCGGGCACCTGCTCGGAAACCTAGAGCTTGCCAGTTCTCTAAACGATTTTCGTCCGCATCTAATCGCTGGGTTTGCCGATGAAGCGGTGAATCAGTTGCTTTATTTAGATTCACAGCAAGAAGGCACGATCGCCGTCATTCCCTTAGCCGATGTGCGCGAAGTCACTCAAAATCTGCCCCTCACCAAAGCGGCGCTGCCATCGGGGACTCAACTTGATTATCCCAATCTAGATGACGGAGAACTGCTGAGTTATTTTCACCAAACCACTCAAATTCCGGTCAATCCCGCCGCCAAAGTTAACTGGAAACCTGCGTCTACAGAAGAACAAGATAAATATAATTTTCCGTTTTGTCTCAAAGTGTCTACCGCTTCGGCGGCGATCGCGTGGGGCGATCAGTTAGAAAACCTTGAGCAAACGATTTTGCGGCGACGATCGACCCGCGCTTACAGCGGTGCTGCCCTCACCTTGGATGAGCTAAACGCCTTGCTAGATTTCACCTATCAGCCTCAACATTATGTTGAGCAAACGTTAGACGGCTCCCCCGATTATTGTGATCTGAGCTTAGTCGAAACCTTTATCGCCGTTTCGTCAGTCACCGGACTTGAAGAAGGCTGCTATTACTACGCACCCAAAGCCCAAGAGTTGCGGCAGATTCGCTTTAAGAATTTTCGACGAGAATTGCACTATCTCTGTTTAGGGCAAGACTTAGGACGCGATGCCGGAGCGGTGTTGTTTCACACGGCAGATCTCAAAGCGGCGATCGAGCGATATGGCGATCGCGCCTACCGCTATCTCCATTTAGATGCTGGACATTTAGGACAACGCCTCAACCTTGCCGCCATTCATCTGGGCTTAGGCGTGAGCGGCATCGCTGGCTTTTTTGACGATCAGGTCAATGACGTGTTGGGCATTCCTGCCGACGAAGCCGTGCTGTATATCACCACATTAGGGCGACCTCGTAGACAATCGTGAATCGCGATCGTCGCATCTAGACAGTGAGCGTTTGTACTGATACGCTCAATTGACGAGTGATGCCATTTCTCAATGTCTTTTGATAACCTCTGCAAGCTGCTCTCAGAAAAATATCCCGATCGCTTTGCCACTTGGCTGCTAGGAGAAGAATCTCGATCGGTAGAAGTCCTGAAAACCGAGTTGGGTATTGAGCCGATTCGAGCCGATTCAGTCACGTTTTTGCAAACCACCCATCGAATTCTGCATCTAGAATTTCAGACTGAGTTAAAGTCAAACCCACCGCTCCCCATGCGGATGCTTGATTATTGGGTTCGGCTACACCGACTGTATCGATTGCCCGTCACTCAAGTGGTTGTGTTGCTGCTCCCACCCCCGATCGGAACCCCGATCGAAACCGTTTTTGAGCTAGAAACCACTCGTCACGAATATCAAGTGGTGAAAATGTGGGAGCAAGACGCTGAATTCTTTCTACAAGACCCTGTTCTGCTGCCGTTTGCGCCTTTAGCCGCGACCCAAAATCCCGACCAGTTGCTTGATCGAGCCGCCCAGCAAATCAGCCAAATTCAACCTACTCAGCGGCGGCAGGAAGTGTCAAGCTATTTGCAGGTTTTGGCAGGGTTAAAATATAACAAAGATATCATTCGCCGCATATTTCGAGAGGGAATTATGAGAGAGTCAGTCATTTATCAAGAAATTCTTCAGGAAGGACTTCAGGAAGGACGGCTGAGAGGGCTTCAGGAGGGACTTCAAGAAGGACGGCAGGAGGGACGGCAGGAGATGACCCTGAAAATGCTGCAAGAAGGAGTTGAAATAGAACTCATCGCTCGTGTGACGGGACTCTCGATCGAGCAGATTCAAACGCTCCTCGCTGAGGCTAACTCAAACTCTGAGACAGAGCAAGGCTTTATCGAATGAATCCATTTTCACTAGCGTCTTTAAAGATATAGCTATGGCTACTAAGACAAGTTGAAGATCATCTATCTATGGGAATACTGTGGAGAATGATGTTAACTAGATAAAATCTGATGGTTGCGATCGCTTCTTCCCCATCCGCAGTTGCTGATATTTTGTCTAAACTGCTGAATCAGCCGATTCATGAACAGCAAGTTAATCCGTTGGTGGCATATCTAGGGGCATTGTCCGCCGTGTTGGTCGGCGTTACCCATGCTGATGGTCAGGTTACAGACCAAGAGAAGCAACGACTGGGGAAGACTTTGACTCAGTTTATTCCGTCAGGCAGTGTGTTGAATAGTGTGGTGCGATCGCTGGTGCAAGGCGTACGTGAGAGCAAAATTTACGCGAAGCCAGCAGAATTAGCCACGCTGACAAGCCTATTCGCCGAATCAGAAAAGCTGTTGCTGATTATGTTTGGCTACGAGATGGCAACCGCCGACGGCGATCTTGACCCTAAAGAACAGAAGTATCTCCGCATTATTGCCCAGCATTTACATCTAAAGGATGAATGGATCGTGGCTTTGGAAGCAGGATTAATTCATCAGCAGACGAGTGATGTTTTGAGTGAAGTGCGTTATCTGCTTGACCCTGCTAGATTTCAAGCGCTTGATCCAGTGTTTGCTAAAGCAGCTAGCCAAATACTGACGCGACTTCCAGAAAGCGCTAAGTCTCACGGGGCAGGCGTGAAAGTCGGCTACGAAACCCTGGCAAGGTTTCAAGCCCAGCGCCAACAGTTAGATCGCTGGTGCGGTGAGCTTTGGCAAATCGTTTCAGAGTGCCACGATCTCATTCCCCTTCCCCAGCAGCTAGAAACCAAACTGCAAGAAATTTCTCAAAGGCTGCAATCACAGAAGTTCCGCGTTGCTGTCGTGGGCGAATTCAGCCAAGGGAAATCGACGTTGCTAAACGCGCTGTTAGGAGAAGAAATTCAGCCTACGCGAGTGATTCCGTGCAGTGGCAGCATTACGGTGTTGCGCTACGGTGAGCAAAAGCGGGTGATTTGTCGCTACCGAAATGGGCAAGAAGAGATTATTCCTTTAGAAGAATATCAGGCTAGAGCATCGATTCCTGACGATGTGGCTCTGGGCAATCGGCAAGATGCGCTGACTTCTGATGTCTTGGAAATTGTCTATGAGCATCCTGGGCTGGCACTGTGTCGGCATGGAGTTGAGTTGATTGACTCACCCGGCTTAAACGAGCATCCTGAGCGCACTCGCATCACAAATCAGCTTTTAGAAAATGCGGACGCGGTGATCTTTTTAGCCAATGGTCCACGACCAATGACTCAGGGCGAACGAGAACTGCTGACGAGCTTAAAGTTGAAATTGAATGGAGGACAAGCCGATCGACCTGCTAATAACCTGTTTGTGTTGGTGAATTTTATGGATTTGCTGCGGCGTGAACCCGATCGTCAGCAAGTCCGGCAGTTGGTTGAGAATTCCGTTTTCGGCGAAGTTCCAATCCTTGAAACCCCAAAGCAGCTTCACTTTATCTCAGCTCAAGCTGCTCTGGAAGCAATCGTTGAAGGCGATGACCAAAACGATTATTTGCAGACCTTTCGAGGATTTACTCAAGTATTGGAGACGTTTCTCACTCAAGAACGAGGAGCGATCGTCAATCAGCGCAGCCAAGCTGATCTGGATGGTGTGGCACAGTCGCTAACTCTGCAACTCAAGCAGGCAGAAGAGATCATCGCTGGAGAAGTTGCAGTCTCCAATGCTGCCAAGCAGGACATCGTGAACAAGATTGGTGAAGCGAGTGGATATTTAGCTAATTTGCAAACGCTAATCCGATCGACCAGTGAGCAAAAACGGGACGTGGTGAAGCGGCTTGAAATCAAACAGCACTTAAAGAATTATACTGACAAAAAATCTGCCTCTTGGAACTCTAATCAGGGATCGACAAACAAGATTCTGAAAGAATTTGGCGATAAATTTCAATCAGATTTGTCAGATGCCATTGGCGAATGGACGCAAACTACAGTCATTCAAGAAACGCTTACACCCACGCTTAAAGCTATTGACTCCAACATTCAAAGTAAGATTTACCAGTTCCAAAAGAGTGCTGAAGCGATCGACCAAAGGACAGGTTCTCAACTAGCCATCCAATTCGATTTGAGCGTGAAGCAAGTGGCTCCCCAGTTCGAGTTTACTGCTGCTGCTGGCTCAGACGCATGGGAAGCTGCTTGGGACATCGGACTCGGGAGTATCAGTGGATTGGGTGCAGGGGGACTATTGGTAGGAGGCATTGCGCTTGCTGTGAGCAGTATTGCTTTCTTTCCGCTAGTGCTTACAGGTGGAGCAATTGCCGGAATCGCCGCTGGAGGTGCAGCTTTGGGGACAGCAATTGGAGGGGCAATCGGCTTCCTCACACCGCCCGACCAAGAAGCGATCAAGCGAGAAGTTATTGAAGAAGGCTTCAAGCAGTTTCATGCTCAAGATGGCACGGGTCAACTGATGAAGTCACTCGATACTTTGGTCGAAAGTGTGTTCGATCAAAGACTGGAGACCATTCAAGCTGTCACTCGTCAATACATGGCTCTGCTCAATTCGTTGTTAATCGATTCAGAAACCGTGCATACGTCAACATTGAACGAAGTTGCCGCAGAACGGCAGTGGTATCAAGAACAGCACTCTAGGTCAGTCGCCTTCCAGTCTCGGCTTAATAATTTTTTGGCTTAGACCTTACAACCATTCAGTTTTTGAACAATCCCCAACCACTACACAAGTATGCTTTTTCAATTTCCGGCAGCGATTCAACTAGGGCTTGATACAGGTAAGCTAGTTCAGGTTATTTCTAAAGGTGTGCCGATAGGTCAGGTACGAGAGGTGGCAACAGGTCACTTCGCGGGACACGCGATCGGGGTTACAGGACTAGACCCACTGACAGGATTTTCCAGCCTGCCACTTTTGCAAGCAACCACTGCGGTGATTGGTGTTGGGGTTGCAGCAACGGCTGCCCTTGCCGCCGTGAATCTCTATCAAACGATAAAACTTCGTCAAGATGTTACAGCTTTGCGGTTAGAGGTCAAAGACGGCTTTATTGACCTCAAGCAGGCATTGCGCGACCAAGGGTTAGAGGTGATTGAGCATATCGATCGTGTCGCCGAAGACGTTGAATTCCGTCACCATCGCACGATTCTCGCACGAGCTTATGGGCTGTTTAACCAGGCGACTATTCGTCTGCAATCGGCGCTCACAGTTCAAGATCTCGCACGTCGAAATGCCGACATTAACTCAGTCCGCGACATGATGTTTGAAGCATTAGCAGACTACGACAACCCTCAACTACTCAACAACACAAATGCGGCTGGTTATATTCGTCGCCGTGAATGCGTTTGGGCGATTCAACAAGCGATCGCCTTTACCTATCAACTGCAAGGCGAACAAACCAGTGTCAGTCATCGATTGGAGACACTCTGTACTACTATTCGTCGCGATTCCGTTACTGCGGTCAACCAGATTGACTCTCAGTCCGAACTTGACTTCCTCTTCCCCGAACTTGTCCGCATTCACGACCACGACTTGCAAGCGCTCAACCTCTGGCAAACTCAGATTGACTGGGTACAAACGCTAGATTCAGACGAAATCAGACTCTTGAATAGGTCTGAACTTAACCCAGTTGATCTAAAAATGTCTGGAACAGGATCTTTGTTAGAAGTGCCTTCAGAGCAAACTCTTTACGAAGAACTTCAGCCAAAGTCGAACCCCGCGACTCTGTGCAATCAACTTCGGCTAATGATGGCTCCAGATATGCGACTTGAGTATGCTTCTGTGATTAGTCAACAGGCACAAAGCAATGACTTAAAAGCGCTGACTATGGATAAGTTACAAGCTGCATCAGACTATACGATCGCTAATCTTTATCACTATTTCCAACCTGAGGAAGGGGTTCTAAGCAGAGAGACAACTTAGCGAGCATCACCCGTGAACTGTCCTTAACGAATGGCTATACGAGTTTTTGCAACAGGCAAAAGAAGATGAAGTTGCCGCAATAAAACCCCTACGAGATCAAACTGTCTCAGGCTAGTTTTTCAAGTTGCAAAGCTCCACAGTGAGTGAAATCGCCGCGCTAACCTTCAGCGAATGCCGTAGACTGAAATGTGAATTTGCGAAAGGGAACGGACGATGCGGCTATCTCAGATGCTATTTGTCACACTGCGGGAAGACCCTGCGGAGGCAGAAATCCCCAGTCACAAGCTATTGCTGAGGGCTGGCTATATTCGTCGAGTCGGCAGTGGCATCTATGCCTATCTGCCTTTAATGTGGCGCGTGCTGCAAAAAGTTTCACAGATTGTCCGCGAAGAAATGAACGCGACGGGCGCACAAGAATGTCTGCTACCGCAACTTCAACCCGCCGAACTCTGGCAAGAATCGGGACGCTGGGACACCTACACCAAAGCTGAAGGCATTATGTTTGCCCTGGTTGATCGCCAACAGCGTGAACTCGGTCTAGGTCCGACTCACGAAGAAGTGGTTACGGCGATCGCGCGTGACATGATTCGCTCTTATCGACAGTTGCCCCAAACTCTCTATCAAATTCAAACCAAATTTCGCGATGAGATTCGTCCTCGATTTGGCTTAATGCGGGGTCGAGAATTCATTATGAAAGATGCCTATTCATTTGACGCTGACGAAGCGGGAATGAAGCTGACCTACGAAAAGATGAATCAGGCATATCACAATATTCTCAGACGATGTGGGCTGAAGTTTCGAGCCGTCGATGCCGATTCGGGCGCGATCGGAGGCTCTGGTTCTCAAGAGTTTATGGTGCTGGCAGACGCGGGTGAAGACGAGATTCTTTACACCGACGATGGACACTATGCTGCCAACGTCGAGAAAGCCGTCTCTCTGCCCCCCGATGCCGAGCCGTCACCCTTCACCACCCACGAGAAGCGAGAAACGCCGGGAACAGAGACGATCGAGAAGCTCTGCAAGTTTCTCAAATGCTCTCCGACTCAACTCGTCAAAAACGTCTTATACCAAGCCGTCTACGACAGCGGAATCACCGTTCTAGTGTTGATTCACATCCGAGGCGATCAAGATGTTAACGCCGTTAAGCTACAAAACGAACTGGTCAAATTAGCCGCTCAATACGGCGCTAAGACCGTTTTGTCGCTCACCGTTCCTGACGCTGAAGCTCAACAAAAATGGGCATCAAAGCCTTTGCCATTGGGCTATATGTCTCCTGGCATTAGCGATGACTACATTCGATCGTCAAAAGAGATTGCGCCAAAATTTGTTCGACTCGTGGATCAAACCGTTGTCGAGTTGCAAAATTTCGTCACCGGATCTGATGAGTCGGGCTATCACGTCGTCGGGGCAAACTGGGGCGCACAGTTTCAGAAGTCGCCGCACGTTGTTGATTTAAGAAAAGCGAAAGCGGGCGATCGTGCCATTCACGACTCAACCCAAATCTTACAAACCGCACGGGGCATTGAGATTGGGCACATCTTCCAGCTCGGCACCAAATATTCCACGGCGTTGGGTGCGACCTACACCAATGAGCAGGGCGAAGAAGTGCCGCTGGTGATGGGCTGCTATGGCGTAGGCATATCTCGACTGGCACAATCGGCGGTTGAGCAATCTTACGATAAAGACGGCATTGTTTTTCCGGTGGCGATCGCGCCTTATCACGCGATTGTGATCATTCCCAATGTCGGAGATGCTGAGCAAGTCGCGGCGGCTGAAAAGCTGTATGGTGAACTGAATCAAGCGGGAGTTGAAACCCTGCTGGATGATCGCAACGATCGGGCGGGTGTGAAGTTCAAAGATGCTGACTTGATTGGCATTCCCTATCGAATTGTCACCGGAAAATCGCTCAAAGACGGTAAAGTTGAAGTCGTGCAACGAGCGACCAAAGCGGTGCAAGAGATCGCGATCTCAGAAGTCGTTTCTACCTTAAAACAATGGATTTCTGAAGCAACCCACCGATGACGTGCGGTTCCGTGGGTTTCGACTCCACCTACTAGTGAGTTGAGGGCTGAGCGAAGTCGAAGCCCGATCCATCGGACCTTTATCTTGATGCAGATCCGAAACTCTCTTTAAACAATCTTCCGGAATCAGTTCCGAAGCGGATGTAGTCAATCCTGTTGCATCCTCCACAAATTGATTGTCTAAAGTCCGAGATCCAACACTAGGAGGGATTCCTCGATGCAAGACCAACATTCGACTCGCCGCATTCCTGTCGGAATGGTTGCAGGGTTGTCAGCCCTAGCGGTGACAGCAGGCAGCGCGACTGCATTTTTAGCGTGGCATTCGACCCAGCCAAAACCTGTAGAAACTGCCCCTGCAATCTCTAAAGTTGAGCCACAGCCCTCGCCTTCTGCATCAGTGGCTCCCATAGTGGCACCGTCTGTCCAACCGATTCGCCAATCAACTCCAAAAGTGGCATCGCCTGTTGTTGAGACGACCGCTAAAATCTATTGGCTCAAAGATTCTGGAGTTTTAGAGGCAGTGCCCGTCAAGCTGAAACCTGGCGATCGCTCAGAGTCAGTGTTGAGCGGCGCGATCGACACTCTGCTCAACGGTTCACCTGATCAAACACTCACGACGACGATTCCTCAAGGCACCCAGCTTAGAAGCCTCAAAGTCAAGCCTGACGGTATTCACATTGATTTGTCATCTGCTTTCACAAAGGGCGGCGGCAGCGCGTCTATGATGGGTCGCGTTGGTCAGGTTCTCTACACGGCGACTAGCACCGATCCAAGTGCGCCTGTCTTTTTGTCGGTCGGAGGGCAACCTCTCGAAACGCTGGGCGGTGAAGGCTTGATGTTAGATCAGCCCATGACGCGACGATCGTTTGAGAAAAATTTCGTCTTAGAAGCCCGATAGAAGGCTTTTCGATGGGTTGCAGCCAGAACTGATCTTCTTCACGGCGATAGTCTGACGTTTCAGAGTTGCTGCCAGGATGGAAGTGCCGATTGCAAATCCTGGCACTCAAATTTGATCAGCGGCAAATTTCGTCTTACCAGCCGTCTGTTTCAGTCTCGTTCCAGACTTCGAGATCTAACTCAGCGAGATAGGTCATCGCATTCTCAATTTGGGCATGGCTTCCTTGGAGATTGAGGTCAAACCAGCCATCACCGTTGGCATTGGCTCCTAAAACGGCGGCTGTGATATTCACGGTTAATGAATAATCAGAGATTAAACGAGAAATCACAGGCTCTTGATGATAGTGCTTGGGAATGCGGATGCGAATGCGCTTTTGAGTCGATCGGCTATCTTCGTTTGTTATGGTTCGCATAATTAATTTGGCTCCTTTTTATTTACGGTTTCTCAGTCGGAATACCGTGTTTTGTAAGTAAGATCCTAACGAAGAACGCTAGAAAATGCAAGAGAACCTGTTGGTTAGGGCGTGTTTTAAAACTCTCTCGCTGCGATTCTGCCTCGCCCTGAACTGAAGTTCGGGCTAACTTGGGAAAGTCCGTTGAAACGGACTGAAGATCTGAGTTGACTCGCGTTCAGTCCGTTTTAACGGACTTGCCACTATCAGCCCAAACTTCAGTTCAGGGCGGGATAGCGCCGAAGAGCAGATTGTTAAACACGCCCTAGCGCCGACGAGCTTTACTGACCATCTTGCGCGACAGGCGGAGCTTGAGATCTTCCTGGTCTGCCCACTCTTGCAGCAATCGATAAAACACTTGACGATCGTCATTTTTCAACACCGCTACCTGATCCGCCGTCTCAATCACGTAGGGATAACCACTGCCGATCACGACTTCAGCTCGCACCCAGTCAATGATTCGGTTGTGCCATCCCGCTTCATAGACCCAAACGGGAAGCTCTAACCGCACGGGATAACTGTCTTTATTCGTTTTGAGATAGGTGAAGGCAACTTTATCGGCTTGGTCGCCGTAGTGATCTAAAATTCCCGATCGCTGACAGAGAAATAGCGGGGTGCGATCGCCCCATTCCATTGTGTGACTTTGGGTGCGGTTGAGCAGTTGGGCATCGTGAATAGATTTTGTCTCTGGCAGATTGCCCAAACGCCGCAGCATTTCAGTTAAATCGTGAGCGCTAGACGTATCGATATAACTGACTAACGGCACTCGATAATGCTCACTTGCCTGAAGAAGTTTGCAGATACACTTGACGTAAAAGTTGCGTGTCTCTTCGTCGAATGCTTCGGCAAAAGTCGCGACTAACGAGCCGTCGAAAAACGCCAGACAGGTTTCACAGCCAGCCCGCTCATCCATATATTGAATGAGTCGATCGGTTTCCATCTCAAAGCGGCGGAGATTGACCTTGCGATCGGCAAGATCGCCCCGTCCGACTCGCAGATCGCTAGGGGTCATCACATCTAAATCGATATCCTTTTCATAAATGCCAGACGGCAGATGAAAGTTTTCATACCAGCCGATTTGCACCAGTGCAACGGGCACCGAGATATCTTTGCTAGGATAAATTTGGGAGCCATCGACCGCAAATGTCGAAATCCCGGTGAGGCGATCGCGCACCCACTCTAGACTTTGCTCACGGCTCTGCCAAGTCAGCTTGGAAGGAATCACCCAATCGGGATGGGTGCCCAACGGTTCTAACGGCAAGGCTCCGCAAGATTTCATCCCTTTCAAGATCTCGTGCAGACTGGCAGATGACTGCTGTGACATCTTCGCCAACGCCATCCTGTACTGCTGAAGTTCCTGCAACGCGGTTTTGTCATAACTCATAAAGTCATCGCGTTTTTTGTCTAGCAAGCTCAGAATTTGAGATGGCTTAATCGGCATGGCGAACGAATCATTTGGTACTTGGGTACTATGGTAGACCGAAATGTCGAATTATCTTGATTTTGATGAACGATCGAGCCAGATTCCTCTCAGTCCTGCGGCTTTTGCGGCTCTAAAATCTTCTTCGAGGCTGTCGCCAACGTGCCAGATTTGTTCGATCGGATAGTT
This sequence comes from Phormidesmis priestleyi BC1401, assembly GCF_001650195.1. GTDB lineage: Bacteria > Cyanobacteriota > Cyanobacteriia > Leptolyngbyales > Leptolyngbyaceae > Phormidesmis_A > Phormidesmis_A priestleyi_B. The sequence continues at coordinate 37,342 of NZ_LXYR01000008.1, forward strand.
ATGTTTAGCGATCGCGCTCTTAAAAATCTGCGGACTCGGTTTTGCGGCTCCTACTTCAGTCGAGATCGTGACCGAACTGAAGAAATCCTTCAAATCTAATGCTTTGAGAACGGAATAGAGGCGAGAATCGAAATTAGACAAAATCCCTAATGTGATGTGGCGATCGCGCAATTTCTCTAAAGTCGGCACCACGTCGGGGTAGAGAATCCAGGGATCTGCCGTGGCAAAGTGATCATAGAGTTCTGCAAAAAAAGTGGGGAAGTCAGAAAAATCGTTCAACACGCCGAGTTTGATGAACGTTTGTTCGACGATCTTGTTCCACCACTCAAATTCTAAATCGGGAATCTCGCTCAAAGAACGTCCTGGAAATGCAGGCGAACCCGCGGCTTTAAAGCTTTGATAGAACGCTTTGTTTAATTGCTCGATCGAGACATAAATGCCATGCCTTCGAGCAATCTCGCCATACACATCACCCACGCTACCGCGAACGCCAAATAAAGTCCCCACGGCATCAAAAAAAATGAGTTGGGGACAATTCATAAGCACTCCAAACTATCAGATAAAGTAATTCGGAGAATCAGCGATCGCGACTTCCTGCTAACGCATCGGCGATCGGCTTTGTCACCCAATTTAACCCGACTCGAATCTGATGTCTCAGCGTCGGCATCCGATTTAAGTAAGCAATCCGCCGCGCAATGTGGGCGATCGTCCCATCTAGCTGAATGCCCATTCCCGTGAGGGTTGCGTTGTTTTCGCCCAGAGTCATCATCTCGCCCAAATATTGGTATCGGAACGGCAAGAGCGGACGATTGGTGAGCGATGCCCAGATATTCCAACCCGCATAGTCAGATTGTTGAAACGCGGCTTGAGCCGTTGCGGGAACTTGTTGCCCGTCAGCGTCTTTGCAGTCTGCCAAATCTCCTAAAGCAAAGACTTCTGGAGAATCTACTACTTGCAGAGTTGGTGTGGTGATTAACTGTCCGCGCTGATTTTGCTTGAGCGGCAGGTTTTTCACGACTTCGTTAACGCGAGTCCCGACTGTCCACAGCACAAGATCGACTGGGATCGAGTCTACCGCGCCTTTATAGCTCAGAGAAATCGTGTCTTCGGCGATCGAGTCCACCGTGGTCTCTAAATCTAACCAAACGCCCCGCTTAGTGAGTGCTTTATCAGCAGCGTCGCGATTATGGGTGGGTGACGATCGCAGAATTTGATCGCCTTGCTCAACGAGTCGGAGTCGAACTCGATCGCCCAGCCGATCCGCCAATTTGCACGCCAGCTCGACCCCGCTATAGCCTGCGCCGACAATCGCGATCCGAATCTTGTCGCGAGGTGATTCTTCTAGCTGTCGCAGTTTTTCTTCTAGCTGATAGGCATCTGTGATTGTCCGGAACGGCAACGCGTGTTCCGCCGCACCGGGGACGAGATCAAGCGGTGTTTCTCCGCCCATCGCTAAAGCGAGGCGATCGTAGGTCAAGACTTCACCGTCTTGAAGCGCTACTTGCTTAGATTCAATGTCAATACTGGCAGCTTCTTTTTGACAGAAGCGAATTCCAGTTCCTTCCAGCAATTCTTCATAGGGCGGGGCAACTTCCCAGCTTTGCAACTCGCCTGTCAGCAACTCATATAGAAATGGAGAAAAGACAAAGCGATCGCGCTGATCGACCAAAACGATTTCTGGTTTTTCTGCCTTTGTCCAGGGCAGTTGGCTCAATCGCAAGGCAGTATAAAGACCACCAAAGCCACCACCAAGAATACAAATGCGGGCAGGTTGTTGAGGCATAGGTCAATGCAGAGGGACTCTCTCCTCATTGTAGGGAAGTGAGCAGAAATCAGCATCTCAGTTTTGACTTTCCTTCAGGTTTTAACTTTCCTAAAGAGCCGATTAGAGGCAAAATGGCTTGAATCTAAAGGCAGTGTTTTATCGCGGGGCAAACCTCATGACCAAATTAAAAGTCGGGCTGTTGTTTGGCGGCTGTTCAGGAGAGCATGAGGTGTCGATTTTGTCGGCAAGGGCGATCGGGCAAGCACTCAAAACAGACTCGAATGCGGACAAGTATGAAGTGTTGCCGTTCTACATTCAAAAAGACGGCTACTGGCAAGCGGGTCATTTGGCTCAACAAGTGCTGGAATCGGGGACGGCGATCGCTCCCTCAGACTCACCACAAACTCGCTGGCAGTTTCCCTCTCAAGCCGCCGCGATCGATGTGTGGTTTCCGGTTTTGCATGGTCCCAACGGTGAAGACGGCACTGTGCAGGGGTTGCTCAAATTGATGCAGGTTCCTTTTGTCGGCTCAGGCGTGTTGGCATCGGCGGTCGGCATGGACAAACTGGCGATGAAAACCGCTTACACTCAGGCAGGATTGCTCCAGGTGAAATATCTGGCAGTGACGCGATCGCAAATCTACTCCAATCCCTGCATCTTTCCCAAACTTGGGGATCACATTGAGTCAGAACTGGGATATCCCTGTTTCGTCAAACCTGCAAATTTAGGATCGTCGGTCGGAATTTCTAAAGTGCGAAATCGCGCTCAGTTGGAAGCCGCTCTAGATAATGCTGCGAGTTACGATCGGCGCATCATTGTTGAAGCAGGCGTGACTGCGAGAGAAGTCGAGTGTGCCGTTTTAGGCAACGACAACCCGAAAGCATCTGTGATTGGTGAAATCACGTTTGAAAGTGACTTTTACGATTACGAAACTAAATACACCGCAGGGCAAGCCGGGTTAGAGATTCCGGCACAGTTGCCCGACGCGATCGTGGCTCAAATTCAGGAGATGGCGATTCGAGCGTTTGTGGCGATCGACGGAGCAGGCATCGGACGCGTCGATTTCTTCTATGTCGAATCGACAGGAGAAATTTTTGTCAATGAAATCAACACGTTTCCAGGGTTCACTGCCACCAGCATGTATCCGCAACTTTGGGCAGCTAGCGGAATTTCTTTCTCAGAGTTGGTCGATCAACTCATTCAACTGGCGTTAGAGCGATATGAGAGTCTGAGCGATTCATGAGTAACGCGATGTGCAATTAATTTTCCCTCTTCACGCAGTGGGGCGAAGCCCTCCCAATCCTTCTCCCCAAGGAGAAGGGCTTTCGGACATTTCTGGTTCCCTCTCCATCGGGAGAGGGCTAGGGTGAGGGCAGTCTTTGCAAGTGTTTCAGGAAAGTCGCACATCGCGTTAAGTAACCGTTACACCTGCTCAATCAGCCCCATTCTCTCCCACCAGCGATTGAGCGGGAAATAGACCACAGGTGCCCATAAGCTGCTGAGAATGGCAGAACTAAGAGCAACAAACTGGTGATACGTCCAAATCTCCATCAGCGATCGTCCTCCTTGCAAACTGAACTGAATCGCCGTCACCGTCTCAGCTAGCACCGCCATTCCAAATACAATTAGCGCTACTGAGATAAAATCTTCCTCAATATATCGCTGCTTTTGCAGTCGAGCCGTCAACACCCCAATCAAGGTCAGACTCAGCGCATGAGTTGGCGAGGGAGAAGTCATTCCATCTTGCAGCAGCCCCAAAATCAACCCTGCTAAGGCACCTTGAAACATGGTTCGTTTGACGCTCCAGGCAACCACCCAAATCAACAACCAGTTGGGACCGATGCCTGCTAACTCCATTCCAGGTAGGCGCATCGGCAAGACTAGCAGACACATCAAAACCGAGATCACCGTCACCCCCCAATTAACCAGAGGACGCGAAATAGGGTGACGATCGAACAGATCCTCTAAAGCCATATTCATGGGGTTGCTTTGGGGGCGGGCGTTTCATCAGCAGTCGGGACAGGAGGAGATATCAGTTGCGGCTCTCCCAGATTCGCCGAATTGGGATAAACCGTTGCCCACTCTAAATAGTTAATCGGAGCAGTTAACTCGATGACCGCTTCAGGTGCAGGGCTTTTGTTGAGATCAACTGACTCAATTCGCCCGATCGGAATGCCTGCCGGAAACAGTTGGCTAAATGAGGACGTAGATACCACATCGCCTCGACGCACATCCGGGACTTTCTCAAAAAACTCCATCACGGCTCGATTGGCTGCCTTGCCTCGCAAAAAGCCCATAAAGCGGCTGCGGCTAATGGTCACCCCGACTCGACTACTCGGATCGCTCAGTAAAAGCACTTGGCTGGTGTGAGCAGTGACATTGCTAATCCGACCCACTAGACCACCCGGACTGAGCACGATCGAGCCAACTTGAATGCCATCCTGATTGCCTCGTCCTAAAATCACCTGCTGCCACCAGTGATCGGCACTGCGACCAATTACCGGAGCCGTCACTCCCTTCGTTTTCTTGGCAGAAACGAATCCCAAGAGTTCCTCAAGGCGTTGATTTCGGCTTTCTAGCTCAATTAGACGCTGCTGAAGCTCTTGCGCCTGAGCAGTCGCTAATCGGTCTTGTTGAGCGGGGTTGCCCTGAAATGGACGCGTGATTAACTGGTAGGTTTCTAGCAGCATCCCTCCCTGAGTTTGTCGAACAAAAAGGGCCGTGCTGAGTGCCGCAGTCACCAAAGCAGTCTGAATTCCATAGCGTTCCCACCAGCGTCTCAGTGCGTACATTCAACCTCGTATGTTGGCTGGTCAACTTCACAAAACTATACGTTTCAGATCCAGCATTATGATCGCTCTCCGCAACTGGCTCATGTATATCAGGAGATAAATTGCGGAGAATTTTTCTAGCGAGAAGGGCGAGTGCTAAACACGCGCTCTAGCTGTTTGAAGTTTTCTAAGACTCGTCCCGTTCCTAACACGACGCAGCTTAAGGGATCAGCCGCAACGTGAACCACGATCCCCGTCTCGTGGCTGATCAGCGTGTCGATGCCTTTGAGCAATGCACCGCCACCCGCCAGCATGATACCCCGATCGATAATATCTGCGGCTAGCTCTGGAGGAGTGCGCTCTAGAGTCCGTTTGACCGCATCGACGATCACAGACAGAGGCTCTGACATACTCTCGCGGATCTCAGGACCTTTGATAGTGACCGTTCTGGGTAGACCTGACAGCAGGTGTAGACCCCGCACCTCCATCACCGCTTCATCTTCTTGAGTGGGGTAGGCAGACCCAATCGAGATCTTGATCTCTTCTGCCGTTCGTTCTCCAATCACCAAGTTGTGAACCTTTTTCATGTAGTGAATGATCGATTCACTCAGTTCATCTCCAGCCACTCGGACTGACTCGCTGAGGACGGTGCCCTGCAAACTCAGCACCGCAACTTCAGTGGTTCCGCCCCCGATGTCAATAATCATGTTTCCGGTCGGCTCAGCCACGGGCAACCCAGCTCCGATCGCGGCTGCCACAGGCTCATCAATTAAGTAAACTTCTCGTGCCCCTGCTTGAGAAGCGGCTTCCATGACCGCGCGACGTTCTACCCCAGTCACACCGCTGGGGATGCCGAGCACGACACGGGGTGACACGAGCGTTTCGCCGCCATGCACTCGTCTGATGAAGTGCTTTAGCATTAGCTCTGCGGTATCAAAATCGGCGATTACGCCATCTCGAAGCGGACGAAGCGCAATGATGTTTCCGGGAGTCCGCCCCAGCATTCTTTTGGCATCTTCGCCGACCGCTAAGGGAACTTTTTCGTTCTGGTCCATCGCAACGACGGAAGGCTCTTGTAGGACAATGCCTTTACCTGACACGTAGACAAGTGTGTTGGCGGTGCCCAAGTCTATACCCATGTCCCGGGATACGGAGAAGCGACTGAAAAGACCCACTGGTTTCTATGCCTCAGATTAACGCGATGAGTACGATCGAGAGAGTGCGTTCAAGCACCTACCTTGATTGATAGTGGATTCTATTACAATTTTGACCGTGAGTCTAGTCAAATGGCAGAAAGACATCGATTGCAAAGCCCTTTTTTTGAGCTAAACCGATATGCTTAAAAGCTCAGATGCAAACTTCCCTCATCATAGAGGTAAAGTGCTGATTAAACTGACGTTCTTTCTAATTACAAAACAGGATTGATTGAAAGAATTAGATTAGATTTTTTGACTCATCAAGGCTGCAAAAAGAATCATCAAACAATAGTCTTAACCCTTCATCTTTAGCGCTAGAATTTAAGTACAAACGTATTTATAAGTCAACGTATTTAAGCGATCCAGAGTGAAAGTCTTCCTCTAGGATAGAAACACCTAACTTGTGAGCAGAGAAGTATGAGCCTGAATGTGGTGACGCTAGTGGGTCGAGTCGGCGGCGATCCCGATGTGAAATATTTTGAGTCGGGCAGTGTCAAATGTCGGCTCACTTTGGCGGTGAATCGTCAATCTAAGAACAGTGATCAGCCTGATTGGTTCGCTTTAGAGCTTTGGGGTAAGCAAGCCGATGTCGCGGCTAATTACGTTCGTAAGGGCAGCTTGATCGGGGTAAAAGGTTCCTTGAAGTTTGATAGCTGGAAGGATCGCAATACTGGAGTCGATCGCACCTCGCCAGTGGTGCTAGTCGATCGACTCCAGCTATTGGGGTCAAAGCGCGATTCTGAAGGGGGCGGAACGGAGTCACCAGGCTATGTAGATGACTTTTAAGCCCATCCGCTTTGAAGTCAAAATCCCCGATTTCTCGAAGAAGCTGGAAATTCGAGTTCTGTCACTAATAACTAATCTGTAGGGTGACTGACCCCTCGATTCGCTGTTCGCCTCCGATCACAGGGGTAGGGGCTTTTTGAGCGGCAGCAACTCTGAAACTGGCGACATCTGCCAGCATGGGAGGTGGAGCAGCCGCACCGTTAACCTGAATGCTGACAACTTCTCTGCGAGTCAGGTTTAGAGCACTAAAGACCGCATCTGCTTGACCCTGCGCGTCTTGGGTTGCTTTGCGAAGGGCAAGCTTTTGGGCAGTCGCGATCGCGTCGTCTGTGGCGACAAAGCTCACGCCATCAATTCGGCTGGCTCCTGCTTTGACGGCATCATCGAGCAAGGTGCCTGCTTTTTCAGTCGGTACTCGAAAACTCACGAGGTTTGAGGCGCTGTAGCCATCTAGCTTTTGGCGATTGTTGTCATAACTATAAATTGGATTGAGGTTAATGCCTGTCGTCTCAAGCTTTTCGACGTTGCGAGATTTGAGCAGCGTCACTACGGCATTCGATCGACGGGCGACCGATTCTTGAACTTCGTTAGCCGTCTTTCCTTGAGCCTCTACTCCCAGTCGCACTTGAGTAATGGTCGTAGAAATTTCTTCGATGCCGCGACCTGTCACAGTAAGCGTTCGTAACACTTTTTCTTGTGCCAAAGCTGGACTGGTTAAAGATAAACTCATAAATCCAAGGGCGATCGGAAGGAATTTAACGCGGTTCCAAGTCAAAGCAGGTTTTAAAGCTGAACTCATCTAGATTACTCCTCACTAAGCAGTGGTTACATCGGGGCTGATGTATCTACTCTGTCATGGTCGAGGAGCGATCGTCGCAGTGGTTACATTTTTTGCAACTTAAAAAGCCGGATTAACTCCTGAAAACAAGTATTAATTGCTACCATTATAGAGCGACATATGCTGAACGACACCTTGCTATTTTCGATTAAACCTGAGCGTAATGAAATGTTAGTCCACGTTTGAAACTTATCCTGGACAGGAGAGCCTTAGATGTTGTCTCACTTACCCTTCTATTTCCTAACAGGATGTTTGACCCTTATCACGCTGACTTCAGCCGTTTCTTCTGGGAATGCTCAACTTTTTAACAGTGCAGTTGACCAGTTGCCTGTCAGCGATCGCTCAACTTTAAAGAGTGGTAAAGCCTTAGTGACTGGAGAAAAAGGCAATTACGTCGCAAGGGTTTTAGTCAAAAGCTCTCAAGACACTGCTTGGAATGTGTTAACTGACTATGGGAGCACCTCAAAATTTATCCCTAATGTCGTTTCTAGTAAAGTGTTAGAGTCAAACGGCAACCGTAAGGTCATTGAGCAAGTCGATGCCAGACAGATCTTTTTTGTTAACGTGCGATCGCGAATCCGATCTTCAGTGACCGAAACGGCAAAAACTCGCATTGACTTCCAGCTAACAGATGGTGATCTGCAAAGCTTAAAAGGTTATTGGACAGTAGAGCCGATCGCGGCTTTTTCAGGAGCAAAAGCCGATCAGGTGCTGATTACTCAAGTGGTTGAGGCACAGCCTAAATCGGGAACCCCGAAAGATATTTTCTACAATTTGTTTAAAGACTCTTTAGGAAAAAATCTGAGCGCGATCAGCCAAGAAGTTGGGCGGAGATCGCGTTAGTTTTCTTGAGTACAAATTGCGATTTTCGTAGGGCTACCGCACAGGTGAAAATAATCTGAGCGGTAGCCCTAAGTTGTATGGACTTGCTCAGAGTTTTGCTAGCAATCAGTAGACATTGGGGCGCTGTTAGAATGATTCTGCTAGTGGGCTAAGAGGGAATATTTGTTTGAATCCTTACTATAGAGGTTCTAAAATCAGCCAATAAGCTTAAAAGTTTCCGCACTATTATGTAATGTTTATTGCATTTTCCGGGAAGTCGATGAATCAGAGCGATCTTACGAGGTGGACACTTCAGCGAATCTATCTTCTATGCTGCATCTACTGCGCGATCGCTCAGAGCTTCGTGAGACGAGCCAATTTGAATCGAAGACACCCTGCTTTTTAGACGATCTCCCAAGTTTCCTTGAACCTCAATTTGAACGAGTCGCCACAGTGGATAACCAGCAAGTTTTTCAACTCATCGATCGTATTCTGCCGTTTGAGGCGTGTCTCTATCATCAGATTTTGCCTCTGTCGCTTACAGATCAGTCTCTTCAGCTTGGCATGGTGACGCTAGAAGATGTGGCTGCTCTCGACTATGTGCGGCAAATTATCACGTTTATGGACTACTCGCTGGTGCCGCAAACTATCCCTTCAGACGTTCACTATGCCGCTCTGTCTGCCTATCTCAACCATATTGAAAATCAAGCTCCCGTTGTCCCTTCAGACGAGTCTGTCGTTAATTTAGAACCCGAAGTAACCTCTGATAAGTCTGATCGATCGCCAGAAGATCCCGTCGTTGTTGAACAGAATTCTCTCAAAACTCCGGAGTCTTTTGAGCAGTCAGAAGAAACTGAGGATCAATCCACGATCGTGATTCAAGATGCAAACGCAACGTTTTTAGTCGATAGCCCTGATGAGATAGATGATTTGGCGTTTTCTACCAAAATTCAGTTGGCTCACAGCGATCGAGCGCTGCAAGACAACCCTCAACCGTCTCCCAGTCAAGAACCTCTCGCACCTTCCGCCACATTTCTTTTAGACTCAGAGCCACTGTTGCCCCCAAAACTTCCGCTTCCTGGAAACGCTTTGCCCACGTTAGAAATCAGCACTGACTATTCAAATAGCAATCCAGAACACTTATCTAGCTTGCCTCCTGCCCAACTCCTACGAGAGCTGCTAGGGCGAATTTTTACGGGTGGAATTGGTCGGCTCTATTTTGAGCGTTGTGAGGCAGTGGGGCGCATTTTGTGGAGCCAAAACGGAGTTTTGCAATCGGTGTTGAGCGATCTGCCTCTGTCTAGCTTTCAGGGCGTGATCAATGAATTGAAACAACTGACTCACCTGCCGTTGACTCCCGTTCAGAAACCAAAACAGGTCGAAATCGAGCGGCTCTGTCAACAAACCCGTCTTTTGGTGCGGCTGCGAGTCATGCCCAACGCCTACGGCGAAGAGGCGACTTTGCAGATTTTGCACGGAGCCGCCCTCAAATTTTATCAACAGCAGCAGGTCGCTAACTTAAGCCGTGATGCGCTCAACATTGCCAAAGAGTTAGAGCAAAAGGTGCGTGAAATTCACGATCGGACTCAAGCCGATGCTCAACTTCCTGATCAAGCTAATCTGACCCAAGTTTTGCAGATTGTAGAGCAGCAGATTGCCGCCCTCAAACAGCTTGAATAGAGACGTTCATCAAGTATCAAGCGATCGCCACAGCGGGTTGCCAACGCCCTAGCGGTTTGCCGATAATGGCAAGCTCTTGCATCAGTTGATCAAAGCGATCGGGCGTTAAAGACTGCGGACCATCAGAGAGCGCCTTTTTAGGATTGGGGTGAACTTCGATCATCAAAGCGTCGGTGCCTGCGGCGATTGATGCCATTGCCATCGCGGGGACGTATTCGGCTCGACCTGTGCCGTGACTGGGATCGATCATGATGGGCAGATGAGTCAGCGATCGCAAGACCGGGATCGCAGCCAGATCGAGGGTATTGCGGGCATACTCACGATCGAAGGTGCGAATTCCCCGTTCGCAGAGAATCACATTCGGGTTTCCGGCAGCGAGAACATATTCGGCTGCCATTAGCCAGTCTTCGATCGTGGCTGCCATACCTCGCTTTAAAAGCACGGGCTTGTCCTGAGCGCCCACTTTTTTCAACAGAGAAAAGTTTTGCATATTGCGGGCACCGATTTGGATCACATCTGCCACGGCTGCCAAAGGCTTTAAGTCTGCTGCATCCATCAGTTCGGTGATGATCCCCAGTCCGGTTGCGTCTCGTGCGGCGGCTAGTAAATCGAGCGCACTTTCGCCATGTCCTTGAAATGCGTAGGGTGACGTGCGAGGTTTAAACGCACCACCTCGAAGAAATTGTGCTCCGGCTGCTTTGACTCGTTGAGCCGTTTCGATAATCATCGCTTCGTTCTCAACCGAGCAGGGACCTGCCACCACTACGAGAGGATGGTTTTCACCGATGTAAACGACTCCGTTAGGGGTGGGCACGGAGACGCTACTGGCTTCACCCTGACGATATTGGCGACTGGCACGTTTGAAGGGTTGCTCGACGCGCAAAACCTGTTCAACCCAGGGGCTGATCTCCTTAAGCTGCAGTGGGTCGAGGTCAACGGTGTCTCCGACCAAGCCAAACACGACCTTGTGTTTGCCGATAATCTTCTCAGGGGTCAACCCCCAAGCAGTGAGTTCATCGGTGACGCGGGTCAGTTCGACTTCCGGGGTGCCGACTTTCATAACCACAATCATATGAGAACCTCTGCGGTGTTGTAGATGGGCAGTGGACTATATTATGCGATCGTTCCCCTCAACAAAGCTATTAAGAAATTATTGACGCGTACAGAAATAAAGGTAAGTCTTTCCCTGTAAAACGCGCCCAACCTAACGCTCCCAGATGACTGAACGCTGTTAGATGTTGCCCATCACCCGCCGCAGATCGGCTTTTCATTACAACCGATTAACTCTCGGCGGTCAGTGTGCATGGGCATTGTTATCCGGCGATCTCCATTGTGTCTTCTCAATTTGTAAAATCCTGAAAAACTGTTCAAAGCTACCGGAGCGCTACGATAAAGCAAGCAACGACAAATGTCCATCCTCATAAAATAATTTAACCGCGTTAAAATCCCGCCGCAGCAAACTTTCAACTTGCAATGTTGAACAGTTTCCCAGACGAAGCCAAATAACTTTCGGTGGATTCCCAAATACTAAGCTCAGGTCGTGCATGTCCGCGTCTTTCGAGACAATCATCAAATCATTGTCTTTTGCATAATCCCAACTATTGGGTCGATCGTTGCCTTCATGCCCACATCTCGAACGTGAAGAGAGTTTGGGAAAAGATCACTTAAACGGTTCGCCAACTTAGGCGACAAGTTTTCATCAAAAAGTAATTTCATGCGGATGATGGAGCGGTCATAAATCGACGCTCACGATCGGCAGCATAAGCAATGCAGGCTTTTAAATCTTCTCTCGTTAGATCGGGAAAATCGTCGAGAATTTCTGCTTCGGTCATCTCGGAAGCCAGGTACTCAAGCACTTCATAAACCGTAATTCTTAAACCCCGTACACAAGGCTTCCCACCGCGTTTATTAGGTTCAATTGTGATGAAGTTTCGATAGTTCATAGCTAAAATTATCGTCGTTAGATTTGTGGTGTAGTAATGTTAAAAACCCTTGAGTTCATCTCGTGGAAAGCTCTTTTGAGGCTTCAAGTCAAGTATCCTACAATTCGTCACGTGTATAAGGTTTTAGGGATTTTCATCACCACTTCACAGTAGTTCTATTATATAGTTTTGCCAGTCGCAATCAGCACCAACAGATTTTGGTGTTGTTGATTACCCCTATCACCTCAACAATTCGGTAAACGAGTAGATTATCAAACACTAAAAGTAATGGGTGATGAAGGTATACAAAATCATGCCTCGTGGCGATCGGGTTTCCTATATTTGTGACTTCTAACGGCTGGTGCTTCACCGAACGGCAATAGAGTTCGCCATATAACTAGCTAATAGCGTACATCGCCATTCCGTGTGCAAGCGCTTGTTAGGCAATGCACTCACCAATATGCATTCAAGAAATATCGATGTCAGGATCAACATTTTTTTGAATTAATATTATCGCATTGACTGTGGCACAATAATTACTTTGCACATCCTGTATCGTGATAGCATTTGGATCTTGAATGTTGCTGAAGTCTACGCTTTGAAGATCTTGAAGGCTTGCTTTATAATGAGCTAATGTATTTCTATCAGTGAAAGGTTTTTGTAAACCACTAAATTCCGCAGAACCTTCATTTAGTGCAAACCTCCCAGTGATTTCATTCGGTATATCAATCCACTTAAAAACAGATTCACTTAAACGTTTACTTTTACTACCTTTAAATCTTCGTAAATAAGCTTCATCTTTTCCCTTGCTAAGAGCATAGTAGTTAATGAATGACTCAGCAGCTAGAGCAGAGAAAACAACTGAAATCATATTCGACTTGTTAATTAACTGCAATTTGTGTATCAGGCAAGAAGCATTTTCTGGCGACAAGCTTACACCCTGATAGTTTAAAGATGTAACTCCAATTTGTGTATTTAGATCAGCATCAGTTTTCTGTGAAAAAATAGGTTTTTCTAGAGCTATTTCTAGATAAGCTTCGTGGTTTGTAAATTCAACTTTATCCCAGTTCATCAACTCTCTCAGGAAATTTAAATTTAATAATCCTGGCTTCTGCCTAAATTCTGCCTAAATCCGAATCTCGTGACTTAGCCCGACAATCTTCTCGCATAATACCCTTCCACAAGAATCTTAGCCTGAAAGATTCAATACTTCTTTCACTGGAGAGTTTTTCACTGTCTGTATAAGATCCCAAATTCAAGAATTGGAGCGATCGTCGTGATGGTGGCGCAACGTAGAAAACTAAGCGGGTCAGTCGTTACTGTCTGCATGAAAGCGGGGTGCAGAAAGCCCCAAAGCAAGCCGTGTTTGCGGTCATTATGAAACAAGTGAGATGTCAGAAATCAAAAATAATGGGTGACGACTGGCTACCTAAATAACCCTTCGCCACCCACTACGCAACTCTATAACTATTCGCTAATTTCTTTCTTTTGTCGTGCTGACTTCCAAGCGTCACTTAAGCGCTTGAAGTTGATATTAAATTCTTCCCAGCCGATGCGGGTGCCGACTCGTTCTTCATCCCAAGAGGCGGAGATTAGCCCATAAGATAACCCCAACACGCCCAACCCTAAGAACCCCATGCTCACCAGCACGACTGCCACATTAGGCAATTTGATTCCGGCTTTGATTAGGAGAAAATAGCTGGCAATAAACGTCAACATCCCCAAAGTGCTGGGAATGCCGCAGAAAAAAGCCATGCGTCGCGCCATGCGTTTGCTGACCGCTTCAGGAATCGTGCCTGAATCTCTCGACGATCGGGAACTCTTCTCTTTACGAACGCTAGACTTTTCTGCTCTCTCAGCTTTGGCAGGAGTCGAGACGCTAGGCTTCTTCTCACGCTTAGGCTTTTTGTTGCCCTTTTCTACCGCAGGCTGGCTAGGAATCTTCGCCAATTTTTTCTTTTGGGTCGGCTCGAAGGGCAAGCGATCGGACGAGTTACTGTCTTTAGAATCAGACGACATCGGCTAATACACTCCTTAACCGCGAATGCCGAGACGAGTAATCAAAGCACGATAACGCTCTTGACTGCCTTTGTTGATATATGCCAGCAAACTCTTGCGCTGACCAATCATCTTCAGCAGACCCATGCGGGATGCGTGGTCTTTTTTGTTGGTTCTCAAGTGGAGACTGAGTTTGTTGATGCGCTCGGTGAGCATCGCCACCTGCACATCTGCCGATCCGGTATCGGTTTCGTGGACTTGATAGTCGGTGATAATTTCTTGTTTACGCTGTTGCAGCAGAGCCATGAGATGAAGTCTTTCCGTTATTGAGTGTGGATGTGCAGTCTCCCATGTTACCACAATGAATTTGGTTGGAGATGATGGAGTTTAGGAAAGGCGATCGCGTTCACAGTAAGATTGCGGCGAGTGAGATAGTGCAAGGAGTCAGAGTGAGGAAACTAGCGGTTCTGATCGGTTTCGTGATTGGGTTGATGTGCATTGCTGGCTTTCCTCAGTCTGCTCATGCGGCGATCGCTCAACCCGATCGTATTCCTCTCACGCTAGAACGGCTGCAAGAACGGCTGCGATCGCCCGTCCCGCGTGAGGGCACTCGGATTTTGGATCTGCGGGGCACCACGATCGACTTGCGCCCCGAAAACGCTGCCTTTCGCGATCAGTTCTACAGTCTGGTGCAGGCTCAGCTACAGCGTCCGGGGTTGCCATTGGGATTAGATTTGAGCTATTCGCTGATTGAGGGAGATTTAGCGATCGGGAAACTAGGGTTACGCGCCCCGTTGTATGGAGAATCGCTGTCTCCAATCTTCACGCCGACTGAAAAAAAGCAGTTGCAGCGCGATCGTCGTCGTCTTTCTCGCCTCAGCACGCTGTCTCAATCGCTGCTGATCACGCCCAAAGAAGGATTACAGGCACCATCCGCCCAAATCACGGTGTTTCGCGGACCGATTAAACTCGCACAGACTCGCATTACTGGGTTTGCAGACTTCTCCAACACGTTTTTTCTCAGCCGCATGGAGGCGCAGGGCGCGCAGTTTTCATCGGGGGCAGACTGGTCACAAACTCGATTTAGCTTGCCCGTGAGCTTTGCGAGTGCCAATTTTGGGCGAGAAGCCCTGTTTCGCAACGACATCTTTTTTGGCAAAGCAGAATTTAATCAGACGCAGTTTCGGGGTGAAGTAAGCTTTCAGAGTAGCGAATTTCAAGCGACCGCAAATTTTAATCAGGCGGTCTTCTATCAAGTGGCAAACCTCACGCGGGTGCAGTGGCAGGGCAACGCTGATTTTGCTCAGACGCGATGGCGAGAACAAACGCTGTTTACAAAAGACAAATTCAATCAGTTGTTTTTTCTAACCGATGCCACGTTCGATAAACCTGCTGTCTTTCGCGAAGCCCAATTCAATCGAGCCGTCAACTTGCGCGGAGCCACGATTCTCGATCGAGCCGATTTTAGCTACTGCTCGTTCTCAAAAGGTGCCTATCTCAACGTCGCTGGACTGCGATTTGACTCTGACAAGGCGAAGATTTTGGGCGATCCGGGGCAAATTGGCAAGGCGATATCGGTGCCAACGTTGCAAGGGAACGAAAATCTGCTGCGAGAATTAGTGAGAAACTTTCGGCGACTGGAACAGATTTCTGACGCAAATCAAATCGATTACACAGCACAACGATTGCGATCGCAACAATTACTCCAACGGCTATTTGGCACAAACTTAAACACGGCTACGATTCCGCAGTTAATCAAGGTTGGATTCGATCAGAATCAAGCCTCGGCGATCGTGCAGCGTCGAGACAAACAATCGTTTCGCAACCCAACCGAGTTGCTCACCGTCACAGCGGTTGATTTGGGAACTTACATCAGTGTGCGCGATCGCGTTATCGCCGCCGAGCCGTTGTCTTCAACGCTGAATGCGCTCGATCGTTGCAGCATCGCGTTTCAGTGGGTGTCTCTGAGTCTGCTGCTGTTGCTGAGTCGCAACGGCACGAGTTTTTGGCTGATCTTTGGCGTAGGACTGGTGACGATCGCTTATTTCAGCATTTTATTTTGGTTTGTCGATCGCTGGCGTAGACGCTACCCAAAACCGATTTTGCCCACCTGGAGTGAGTTTGCTGGGGTGAGCATCTTCGCGATGGTGCTGAATCTAGGCGGACTGGTGGCAGTGTTTCGCAACGGAGATCGCCCGTGGATGACGCTGGCGTGTTTGGCGATCGTTATGGTGCCGATTCCGCTGATTCTAATCGGGCTGCTGTATCGGCAGGGTCGCTATCATCCGCTTTTAGATGCCAGCTATTTTGTCGAAGAAGGCACCTTACGACAGTTGAGAGTTTTGATCGGACGGCTGCCGATTATTCCGCGAGAGCCAGTGTTTCGCGATCGCTATCTGCCTATCTTGTGGGATCGTCGGTGGAGTTGGCTCAACTATTTTGACTTCAGCTTTAACAACTTTTTGCGCTTTGGCTTCAACGACATACGCCTGCGCGATCAATATCTGCCCAATCTAGTCACCGGGCTTGTCTGGTATCAGTGGAGTTTGGGAACGCTCTACATTGCCTTGCTGCTCTGGACCCTTTCTCGCACGATTCCGGGTCTCAATCTCTTGATTTACTTCAAATGAGATTTTTGACTCACGATCGCTGCCAAGTCGCCTACAAACGAGAAAAATGACTCATAATTCTCAAAATCGGCTAGATTCACAAAATATCGTCCAGTTTTTGCAAACGATTGAGGAATTATTGTTAACATACATCTGCCAGAAAGCTATCTCTAGCAGAAGAACTCATCCAATAAAAAGTTAGCCAAAATTGTTTTACTGCCTACAATGAAAGCTCAAATTTAAGGTCGATTTTCTCTAAATTTTTCAGTCCGCTATCGATTTGTGTGTGTTGAGGAACCCCGTGAAAAGCTCTAAAAAGCGCCCCGTCTCGCCGAAGCCTGTCCCCTCTCGATCGACGCAACCTAAAAAAGTTGTTTCTAACCCCAAAAAGTCAGCAAAACCCGGAGGCAAAAAGCTGCTCTGGCTGATGTTTTGTTTAACCGGAGTGGCAATGCTTTCGGCAACGGCAGGCGCATTACTCGCGGTTTCTCTCGCCAGCACACCTCTGATGCAGCGTCAACTCAGCCCCGCTCAAGCCTCCGTGTTTGGCAAAGGGGGCATCTCAAGTCGAGGCAGTCTAAAATTGCCCGAACTGACGCGCCCTGTCAACATTCTAGTTTTAGGCGCAAAAGTGCTGACAACAGATCTGCAAAATCCACCTGATAATCTCAAAAATCTGCGCTATCAGGCACTCGTTAACTCCTTTGACGGGCTAACTGATGTCATGCTGCTGCTGCGCTTTAACCCTGAAACCAAGAAGCTGACGGTTCTTTCAATTCCACGCGATACGCGCACCTATATTCCTGACCACGGCATCCATAAGATCAATGAGGCAAATCTCTATGGCGGTCCGGCGTTGGGCGCAAAAACGGTGAGTGAACTGCTCGGTGGCGTGGGTATCGATCGCTATGTCACTATCAATGTTCAGGGCGTGCAAGCTCTGATTGATGCGCTGGGGGGCGTGACGGTTTTCGTTCCTAAAGACATGAAATATAAGGACGATAGCCAACACCTCTATGTCAACCTCAAAGCAGGACGGCAACACCTCAACGGCGACCAAACCCTGCAACTGCTGCGCTTCCGTTATGACGAATATGGCGATATCGGACGAATTCAGCGCCAGCAAACGGTGATGCGCGCACTGATGGAACAGGCACTGAACCCCACCACGGTCACCCGCATTCCACAACTGCTCTCAATCATTCAGTCCCACATTGATACCAACTTGACCGTTGAAGAACTCGTCGCACTGACGGGTTTTGCATCTCAAGTGAATCGATCGAACACCAAAATGCTGATGATTCCTGGAGAATTTAGCGCTCCAGGTGAATATGATGCAAGCTATTGGCTTCCTCACCCAGCTCAGATTCAAAAGCTAGTCGGTCAGCATCTCGACTTTGGTACCACCGCTTTAACCGAGGATCAGCCCGCCACCTTAAGAGTTGCCATCCAAAATAGCATCCCCCAAAACAAAGGTGTGCAGTCAGTGATGACTACCCTTAAAGGAGCGGGATTTAACAACGTTTATCAAGACAACCCTTGGACAGAGCCATTGAGTGTGACTCGCATTGTGGCTCAACAAGGAGACGTAATCGGTGCAGAATCGGTGCGTCGATCGCTCGGCTTCGGCGAAGTCAGAATTGAGGCGACGGGCAGCCTTGACTCTGATGTGACCATTCAACTCGGCAAAGACGCGCTTCAGCCAGCTAAAAAGTTGCTGCGCCCAGGTCTTAAAGATCCTGCTGAGGGTCGGAGTGAGTCACGATCGATGATCAATCCCGCAAATTAAAAAACGATTTTGCTGTAAAAGGTTTTAAAAGAGGCTAAAAATAAAAGGAAGATACCTCAAGCAAAAATGGGCGATCGTAAATGACTATCGCAACGTACAAATGGACAGTCGACCGCTATCACCCTGCGATCGAGGCTGGCGTATTTGATGATCAGCCTGTTGAGTTATTGAATTGATAGAAACTTACAGCAGACGGAAAATAAAGGGATAGACGAATGGTTCATCAGGCTTGGTGAAGCAGTGAGCCAGCGCCCAAATCGTCAGACCCCAGTGAATTGCATAGCCTAGTGGAAACAAAACCCAGCCCAGCAACCCAAACGTCAGCAGAGATGGAATCAAAATCAGGATGCCCCAAAACCAGATGTTGAAGTGAAAGTTGATGGATTCTTTGGCGTTGGCTTTGACCACCGGATCATCAGAAATAAACGTAATGGCGATCGGAACGCCGATAGACAAAAAGGTCGTACTAAAAAAAATGGCTCCGTGAGACAGGCAGGATAGCAACTTGCGCTTGTCTGAATCGTGGGTTCCTTGCATCCTGGAATTGCTCCTGTTGATAGTTTTTTACCTTAGCTCGATCGTATCGTTAATCGAATCGCCTTCAGTAGTGGAGTTTACCGTACTTCTCTAAACGTCGCTCTTTTCCTCTAGATAGATTTATTGGCGCGGCTCAAGGTCTGGCTGAATGGTGGGCGTAACTATCACCTCTGGGTTGAATGGCTGAAGGGTTTGGGTTGAGCTATTTTGCGGAGGTTGGGCAAATCGCTGTGCCAAGTTTATAAAGTCGGAGGGCACCATGACGATCGTCGTTGTATTGTTTTCTGCCCCAATTTCGGTCAGCATTTGCAGGCGACGCAGTTCGAGCGCGATCGGGTTAGCGCTAATCATCCGAGCGGCTTCGGCGAGTTTGGCAGAGGCTTCTTGCTCGGCGGCAGCTTTGATGATGCGGGCGCGCTTTTCTCGAATCGCTTCGGCTTCTTTTGCCATTGCGCGCTGCATCGTGGGCGGAATCTCGACATCTTTGGTTTCGACGCGCTCAATCACAATTCCCCAGGGTTCTGTGATTTCATCGACGATTTCTTGCACTTTGATGTTGATTTTGTCGCGATTTTGCAGCATATCATCGAGAATGTTTTGCCCGACTACGTTTCGCAAAGTGGTCATTGCAACTTGATAAACTGCCGTTTGATAGCTCTCAACTTTGTTGATTGCCTTGGACGGATCAAGAATGCGGTAGTAGAGAACGGCGTTGACTTTAATGGTGACGCTATCGGCGGTGACGGTTTCTTGTGGCTCAATGTTGACGGTTTTCGTCCGCACATCAATTTGCACTTTTTGATCGACAAATGGCATGATCCAATACATGCCGGGACCCATCACGCCTTTGGTGCGTCCAAGTCGGAAGATCACGCCACGTTGATATTCTCGATCGATCTTCAACCCATTTAATGACACGATAAACAGCGCACCAATCAGCGCAGTTATAAAGCTTCCCATCGTGATATTCCTCAAGGTGTACTTCTGTTCTAGCACGGCGATCGAGGTGCGATCTTGTCTGATCTAAGACTTCCCTGCCATCCGATTCGTTCTAAAGGTGACGTTTGAGCCTTCTTGAGTTTGCTCTAATACGAGTAGCGGTGTGGGTTTTGCTTTTTGATCCCAGTGCATATTGGCGATCCGTCCTTGAATAGCGGGTTGCCAGGTTTCATTTTCGTGAGTTGGGCTGAGAAAGGTCTCGAAGCAGTCAATAATCTGATTAATGGTCACAGACGTGGGCTGAGTCGGCAATTTGAGAATCTTGATCTGAACCCGGAAGAGAACTCGCTTTGAGCCTTTGGTTGTGCCATCGCCTGCGCTGTATTCTAAGTCAAAGATTTCATCGACTTGTCGCCCTGTGCTGGCAATGCCGACCTCAGCTTGGTTATTTGGGTTTGCGCGCAGTGCCAGCGTGATTTTGTCTTTGACTTTGAGCTTGATCTGGTTGACGATCGCAAAGTGAAACACTTCTTCTGCCATTCGCATTCTCAGATAGTCGAGGTTAAACTCACGCGAATGGATTAGGTCTGGGTTGCGCTCCATTTTGCCGATCATTTCAACGGCGTATTTAAGTTTTTTGTGCAGCTCGCGATTCTTAAAGGTTTCAAATCGAGTTTGCTTTTTAAGCTTGCTGGCTTGAATTGTCGAAAAGATGCCTAAGAAGACCAGCAGCAAAAACAGCCCACCAGAGGTCGCCATCCAAACCTGTTGCCCAGCGTCAGTTGTGGCGGATACACTAATCGGAGCCTCAGGCTTTGTTTTGACCGTCTTGAGAGGGACTTGAGCAAGCCACGGTGCAACAGAAACAGATTGGAGTGACATAGTATTAGGGCTGGCTAGAACTTGGCTCATTCTTCAATAATGCCCTTGATTGACCTTAGATCAACCACCCGTATTTTTACTTGTGTTTTTGCTACATGGCTTTTATTCCGCTCTCTCAAGCTAACACGCTGCAAGCGATCCGATTGGTGGCAACTGACATGGATGGAACGCTGACGATCGCTGAAAAATTCACGCCCAGTCTCCTAAAAGCGTTTGAAACTCTGACCACAAAAGGCATTCAAATTGTGGTGACGACGGGGCGATCGGCGGGTTGGGTGAGCGGGTTGGCTCATTATTTGCCTGTGGTGGGCGCGATCGCCGAAAATGGCGGCATCTTCTATTTGGGTGAATCTGAAATTTTGCTGACTCCGATTATGGATCTGACTGATCATCGACAAAAGTTAGCTAACTCGTTTGAGCGATTAAAAACTCAGTTTCCCCAGATTCAAGAATCGAGCGATAATCGCTTTCGGCTGACCGATTGGACGTTTGATGTAGAAGGCTTGAGTTTAGATGAATTGAACACGATCGCTCAATGTTGCAAATCTTGGGGCTGGAGTTTCACCTACAGCACAGTGCAGTGTCACATCAAGCCGCTTCAACAAAACAAAGCAGCAGGACTGCTTACAGTCTTAAAGGATTATTTCCCAGCCTATTCTTTTGAGCAGATTTTGACGGTGGGCGACAGCCCCAATGATGAGAGTTTGTTCGATGCGAGTCTCTTTCCGCAGTCGGTTGGGGTGGCGAATAGTTTGCATTACGCCGATCGACTCCTACACAAACCGACCTATGTGACAGCAGCCTCAGAAGGTGAAGGATTTTGTGAACTGGTGGATGCGATCGTTCACGCCCAATGACATTCTTGAAACACTTTCTCCGCTGACTTCGCTAGCGTCCTAAAATAGCCCTCTAGAAAGTCGGGGCGGGACGCGATCGCGGCAAAGAAACTGGTGCAAGGTCTCAGCTAAACGCAAAAGCTGGTTGTGAATGGGGCAGTGGACGATCGCATTCTCCACTGCCCCATTTTGTGAAAACTGGAGAATTCAGTTAACTATCTTTAACTCGATCGAGCCGCACGTCACAATTCCCTAATAATTGATCATTGAGATCTTTAAAAGAGCGATCGTAATCCATGCCCAAAACTGTTGCGGATGTCATGACTCGTGACCCTCTCACCGTGAGTCCCAAAACCTCCATTACAGAAGTGATTCAAGCGTTGGCAGAGCGCAAAATTAGCGGGTTGCCTGTGGTGGATGAGACGGGAAAACTGGTTGGGGTCATTTCTGAAACCGATCTGATGTGGCAAGAATCAGGCGTTACGCCTCCTGCTTACATCATGATTTTGGACAGCGTGATTTTTCTTGAAAATCCGACTCGATATCAGAAAGATCTGCACAAAGCCTTGGGGCAAACCGCTGGCGAAGTCATGACTCGCGACCCGACCACGATTACTGCCGATCAGCCCTTACCCAATGCCGCTAGAGTCATGCACGATCGCAACGTTCGCCGTTTGCCAGTCTTGGATGAGGCTGGGCACGTCGTCGGAATTCTCACTCGTGGCGATATTGTGCGGGCGATGGCAGCCGAACAAGCCTGAAACTTTAACCTCCCTAGTTTTCCCATTTAAAATGACCATGAATCCTGATTCAGTCAAAGCTTCTCTTGAATCCGCTGATTTTGGCGAACGACTGCGGGCAATTAATCATTTGCGTCAACTCGATCCGGCGATCGCGTTTGAGTTAATCAAAGTCCCGGTTGTGGACAGCAATGTGCGAGTGCGCTATGCGGCAGTCAGCCAACTGTCTTCGCTGGGGCGGCAAAACTTAGGCGAAGCCGCGACGATTTTAAGAGCCGGGTTGCTTGACCCCGAACCCGACGTGCAAGCCGCCGCCGCAGACTCAATCGGAGCTTTAAACCTCACTGAGGCGTTTGACGATCTGCAAGCGCTCTATCGCCGCACCCCTGAGTGGTTAGTCAGCTTTAGTGTTGTTGCAGCGCTGGGTGAGTTGGGTGAGCCGCGCGGGTTTGAGTTATTAGAAGAAGCCTTAGCATCCGACAATGACTTGCTAAAAACAGCCGCGATCGGGTCTCTAGGAGAACTGGGAGATGCGCGTGCGGTGAGTCTTTTAATTCCTTACGCCACTAACCCAGATTGGCAGATTCGCTATCGCGTGGTGCAAGCGTTAGGCAAATTTGAGAGCCAAGAGGCGCGATCGACGTTAGCAAAGCTGGCAACGGATGAAGTCGATCAAGTGGCTCAACAAGCCAAAAACTGCCTAGAAATCGCCTAAGATCGTGGATTAAACACCCTCAACGATCGCAGAGCACCCGTATCCCCTACTCAAGCTTGGGAGAAGGGGAGCCAGATTTCAAAGTCCCTTTTCCACGATTGGGAGAGGAACTTTGGGTGAGGGCAAGGACTTTTGCAAGCGGTTTGTTGAGGGTAGCGGTGAGAAGTGGATTGCGACCGATCATAAACGAAATGACTCAGAAAGACGGCACATCCGATTCGCGTGTCTCTACCACCTGGGATGTGGGCATTGTGCAACTAGCAGGCGGCACGATCACAGCGTGTACACAGCCGCGCAAGAAATTTTAGGCGACGATCGACCAACTGTAAGATGCGTCTTCAGTCACGATTATTGCTATCGTCTAATCGCGCCCTTCGTTGCTTGAGCGTTGCCCATGATCCTCAACTCTATGTTGCAAGTCCGCTGC
This sequence comes from Phormidesmis priestleyi BC1401, assembly GCF_001650195.1. GTDB lineage: Bacteria > Cyanobacteriota > Cyanobacteriia > Leptolyngbyales > Leptolyngbyaceae > Phormidesmis_A > Phormidesmis_A priestleyi_B. The sequence goes on from NZ_LXYR01000008.1 coordinate 60,594, forward strand.
GGGTTTGTCAGATTGGTTAGTTTTGGACTGGCGATCGTTTTGTCGATCGGGCTGTCAGGCTGCAATCCTCATTTGTTTAAAACTCAAGCGGCGCAGGTGCCTCAACTGGTTCTCACCACCCTCACCGATCCCAAGACGTTTAACCCGGCTCTGATTCAAGAGTTTCCGAATATCTCACTGTTTTGCTTTGAGGGGCTGACAAAATCAGACGGACTGACGGGTAAAATTCAGCCCGCGTTGGCGGAGTCGTGGCAGATTTTGGACGATCGCAAGCGGGTCGTGTTTAAGCTGCGCCCAGGGCTGAAATGGTCAGACGGGCAGCCGTTGACAGTGGACGATGTAGTATTTACGTTTGAGACGATTTTTAACCCCAAGATTCCGACTGATTGGAAGGACAGCCTGAAAGTTGGTCTGCAAGGTGCGTTTCCCGTCGTTAAAAAACTGGATGACTTACGCGTCGAGTTTGCGTTGCCAGAACCGTTTGCACCGTTGTTAAATGCCCTTTCTGGTGCGCCTGATAATATTGTCATTCTGCCAAAACACATTCTCGGCGAGTCGGTGCAGACGATCGGACGGGATGGCAATCCGCAGTTTCTCTCAACGTGGGGAACGAACACCGATCCCAAAACGATAGTCGTGAACGGGGCGTATCAGATTGAGAGCTTTCTCGGTGGGCAGCGATTGGTTTATCGCCGCAATCCCTACTACTGGCGCAAAGATGCTCAGGGAAACCAGATGCCTTATGTCGATCGCATCATCTGGCAGTTCATCGAGAATGTCGATACGCAACTCCTGCGATTTCGGTCTGGCGATTTGGATGTGATGGGAGATGCGCGTCCGCTGCGTCCAGAATATTTTTCGCTGCTCAAGAAAGAAGAGAAGCGGGGAAATTTTAAGCTACAAAACGGCGGTGCGTGGTCAGGCACTCTCTATATGGCGTTTAACTTAAACAAAGCGAATAAAAATGGGAAACCGATCGTCGATCCCATAAAATCTCGCTGGTTCAACACGTTAGCGTTTCGTCAAGCCGTGGCGTATGCCATCGATCGCGACCAGATGAACAACAATATCTTTCGCGGATTGGGCACGATTCAAAATTCACCGATTACGGTACAAAGTCCGTTTTTTCTGTCGCCCAAAGATGGGCTGAAAACCTATGACTACAATTTGGAGCGATCGCGCGAATTGCTCAAAAGTGCCGGGTTCAAACTCAATAATCAAGGGCAATTGTTGGATTCTGAAGGCAATCGAGTTCGGTTTACGTTGATTACAAATGCAGGCAATAAAGTGAGAGAAGCGATCGGCGCTCAGATCAAACAAGACTTGAGCAAAATCGGCATTCAGCTAGACTTTAACCCGATCAATTTCAACACGTTGATCGATAAAACTTCGACTTCGCGAGAGTGGGATGCTCACATGATTGGGTTTACCGGAGGAGTTGAGCCTCACGGATCAGCCAATCTTTGGATGAGTAGTGGCGGTTCTCACTCGTTTAATCTCAAACAGCAGCCAGGGCAGCAACCGATTCAAGGATGGGAAGCGAACGACTGGGAGAAAGACATCGATCGCTTATTTATCGAAGGGTCAAGAGAACTCGCTCCAGCAAAACGTCGGAAAATTTACGCTCAGTTTCAAGAAATTGTGCAAGAACAACTGCCTGTGATTCATCTAGTCAACGACTCAGCTTTGATGGTGACGCGCGATCGAGTCCAAGGGCTAAAATATTCTGGCTTACCCAGTTGGGGTCTTTGGAACATCGACGAACTTAGAATTAAAGAAGACTGACAAAATTCAAAATTCTCGCTTCCCCATGACTCAGCCCGAAGTTCTCAAATCTCTGCTCAATGCGGTCGCACAAGGAGACGTTAGCCCAGAAGACGCGATCGACAAACTCAAAAATCTTTCTTATGAACGGGTCGGAGAGTTTGCCCACATCGATCACCATCGCGCTTTGCGAACAGGTTTCCCTGAAGTGATTTGGGGATTGGGAAAAACACCTCAGCAGATCGCCCAAATTATGGAAGCGATGCGAAACCGCACCTCAACCATCATGGCAACTCGCATCGAGCCGGACGTTTATGACGCAATTAAAGCGATCGTGCCTGATGTACGCTACTATTTCACCGCCCGAATCTGTGCCCTAAACTTACCCCAACCTCCAAACCCTCAAATCGCAGGAACGATCGGCATTCTCTCAGCCGGAACCGCCGACCTCCCCGTTGCCGAAGAAGCCGCGGTCACCGCCGAGCTTTGTGGCTTTAAAGTACAGCGACTTTGGGATGTCGGAGTCGCCGGAATTCACCGATTGTTGAATAACCTGCACGTCTTGAAGGATGCCGACGTGCTGATCGTTGTGGCAGGCATGGAAGGTGCATTGCCCAGCGTAGTCGGGGGTCTGGTAGATTGCCCGATCGTTGCCGTACCGACCAGTGTGGGATATGGAGCCAGTTTTAACGGACTCGCACCCTTATTAACGATGCTCAATTCTTGTGCGGCGGGGATCGGAGTCGTCAACATTGATAACGGGTTTGGAGCCGCGATTTTAGCCGGACAAATTCTTAGAACGGCAGCGAAACTTCGGGCAAACCCCAAGGAATTTTAGACGATGGATCAATCGTTTTATCAGCAGGGCATCGCTGAAGCAGATGCCCATGACTATCAGAGAGCGATCCAATCTTTTGATCAGGCGATCGCCGCTCAACCCGATTTCACCGAAGCCTACTACCAGCGCGGACTTGCTCGATTTAAGCTCAACGATTTGACAGGTGCGATCGCGGACTACACAGCCGCAATTCGGCTCGATGCCAATCACACCCGCTTTTATTTTGCTCGAAGTTTGACCTACCTCAACCAAGGCGATTTGCAAGCCGCGATCGCCGATGCCGAGCAGGTGATTCGGCTCGATGCCAATCATGCGGGGGCTTATAATCTGCTGGGCAATCTTTGGCAGCGAAAGGATCAGATTGGCAAAGCGATCGTCCATTACAAAAAGGCGGCAGAACTTTATTTATCGCAAAAAGACACCGTAAGCTGTCGGCGCTGTATGGCGATCGCTCAACAGCTTAAACCCAAATCGCCCGATCAGTTGGCTCAGTCAGTTGCCCCGATCGAGATGGGTGAATTTCTTCAGCAAGCTATCACCAAAGCGCAGCGCGGAGATCTAGGAGGCGCGGTCGAGGATTTAGATTGGGCGATTCAAATCGATCCCCAAGATGCAAATGCTTACGCAGCGCGGGGTCGAGTTTTAGAAAAAATGGGCAACACCTACTACGCGTCAGAAAACTATCAACTGGCGGCGAGACTGTTTGCTCAACGAGGCGACGCGGTGATGCAGCAGTCGATGTTAAACGCAGTTCAGCAGATTAAACGTCCTGAGCGGCACTATGCACCTGCCCCCGTCAGTCGCCCAAAACCCCCCGTTTCGTCGGGGCGAATCAGCCCCCAAGTTCAAGACAAATTGAGGCAACTTGTGGGCTACGATCGCAGAATTGCCAGCGATCTCGTCGAACAGCTAAAGCTTAAGAATCCCGGTATGCCAGAAGACTGGTATTGGGAAAAAGCAATTTATGACTTGGAACGCGATCGTCGTTAGGATTTCAGACTGCCTCGCTTTAGCTGTTCTCGCTCGATCGCTTCAAACAACGCTCTAAAATTTCCCTCACCAAACCCTTGAGCTTGATGAAGGCGATCGTCCACTCGATAGGTGTGTCGCTCGATCAGTTCAAAAAAGAAAGTCGGTTGCTGAAAAACTGGCTGAGTAAAGGTTTGCAGCAAAACGGCTTCGGGCACCTCTGATTGCCAATCGACTAAAATCTGTTGAGCTTCAATATCAGTAAGCTGCGACTCAGACAACACGCAGTCACCTCGCTGCCGCACCTGATCGTAATAGCTGGCAGGCACCTTTAAAAAAGACAGCCCCGCATCACGGAGTTGCGCGATCGCGTCCACAATATTCTCGGTGTGAATTGCAATATGCTGCACCCCTGCACCGCCATTCAAATCCAAAAATTCTTGAATTTGAGAACTGTCTGAAGTCGGCTCATTAATCGGCACTTGCACCCGACCATTTGGGTCGCGCATCACCCGACTGCACAGCCCAGAGCGATCGGTTTTAATCGCGAACATCTGCTGAGGCTCAAAGCCGAGAACGGTTTCATACCAACTAACGGCTCGGTCTAAGTCTCCGATCGCGACGTTGAGAACGACGTGATCGATGCGGCTAAACGTGATATTTGGGAATGTGTTGGAGTCTTTGTCCACGAGAGGCAAAGCGATCGAGCGCTCAATCAACGTATGGGTCAACGTTCCCCACGCAGAAATTTGTGCCCACTTTAACGGTCCTTGAGTTTGCAGGGGTTGGAGAACGGTGGCTCCTTGAGCGATCGCCCGATTCATCACAGCCTCAATATTCTCCACGCCAAACGCCACATCTACCACCCCTGGAGGGTGAGCGCTTAAAAAATCACAAACGGGGCTGGAATCGTCAAGAGCAGACGAGAAGACAAAGTAGATAGAACCATTTGCAACAGCTTCTGTATGGGTGTGATCAGAAGAGGGAGCAATGCAAAACCCTGGTGGAACCGAGTAGAAACCAAGTCTTTGAATAAACCAGTCTCGCGTCTCACGAGCGTCTTCTACATAAAAATGGATGTGATCGATTTGCATAAAAACCTGAATAGTTAGCTCAAAGTCTCTGACTGTAGATTTTGCCTTGATTACTGAATTTTCGGGTCGCTCTGAAGGAAGAATCTAGATTGATGCACGATGGCAGGGGCGATCGCGTTTCACACAATCCGAGATTGACCCTATGAGTCGGCACCCCTAATCCTTGCATTTGCGATCGCCATTCTCCACTAAACTGAGTTCATCCACAAACCAGGCTGTCTGTTAAAATCAAAAGCCTACTCTCGACTGCCACAGTCAGAGACACTCTATCGTTCTATCGAGAGCAGATATCTGATATCGTGACAAAAACCACGGGGGGAGCAGTGGAGTATTCGGATTCATCAACACAGGCAGAGCAACTCAAAACCATTGGTTCAAAACTGAGCCATGAGCGCGAAGCCCGATCGATGTCTTTAGCAGCAGTTGCGACCAAAACCTACATTCCTTTGCGACTGCTAACCGCGATCGAAGCCGGACGGTTGGATCTGTTGCCAGAACCAGTCTTCGTCCAGGGGTTCATTCGTCGCTATGCTGACACGCTGGGCTTAGATGGAACCGCTCTATCAAAAGAATTTGCGATCGAGTCGCCAGTGCTTAGCTATGAGGCAGAACCGCTTCTATTAGAGCCAGTCGAAGTCACATCTAAGCCGTCTAAGCGTCCTTTGTGGCTCTATGCGATCGGAGGCGCGATCGGTCTAGGAGCGGCAATTCTGGTGATTGCAAGCTTAGTCAATCAGCCTAAAAAAACTGAACCGCCCGTTTCTAAGCCTTTGACGACCAACGGCACAGCTTCTCAAACAGCAGCGTCACAGGCGACTGCACCAAAGACACCCCTTTCATCAGTGTCTCCTAGTGCCAATGTTAAACCCGTTGCGGTAAAGCTGAATGTGACTGATGAAAGCTGGGTACAAGTGACTGTGGATGGCAAAGTTGCCTTTGAGGGCACTCTGCAAAAGGGCACCCAACAAGCGTGGGGAGGAGAAAAACAAGTCCTCATCAGCGCCGGAAATGCGGGAGGCGTTTTAGTGTCTTATAACAACGGAGTCGCTAAACCTTTAGGCGCACCGGGTAAGGTCGTAGAAGAGGTAAAATTTCCGTCAACCCCTTAAGCAGAGGTCATTTCTCCAATCAAGCGCGAACGATTTTTGGGGCGATCGCCACTGCTCGATCGACTCCTTTTGCCTGATACTCTCCGGCAGCATATTGGTCAACGTGCTGAAAAATGGCAATGGGTGCCGTCGTCCGACAGGTAAAAAACTCCAGCACCACTTTGCCCTCTGGAAGCAACCGAACTTTTGGCGACAGATCTTTTGAGGCTTGGGCGCGCCACTGCACCTGCACCTGAGCCGGGAGAGCATCAATGAGCCGATGATTTGACCATCTGCGAGTTTTCCCTAATGTCCCAAATTCTTTGAGTTCTCGACGCAAAATTGAGGCAACCACAAATGACATAGGAGAGCGATCGCCCTCGATCGCGTCCATCAAATCGGCAAGTCTGCCTTCTGGCTTTGGGGGGGTTTCTTCCCCTCCACACGTCTTTAAAGCGGCTTCTCAAAAGAGCCGTAGTGCTCAATGCTTCTGGCAGTGCCCAAGTCACGCTCAAGCCATCTTTCTCTAATCGATAGAGATAGCTCACCAGCCGGATTCCTGCCTTTAGCTTTAGTCTGGGCAGCTTCATCAATACACATCCAGTACCAGCGGCACTAATAAACCATCGCCCTCGATCGTTAGGCATCTGAACCGTAATTTCTGGCGAATCGCCTACGTGAAATAAATCTCCTAACCCTGCAAGCGAATCTGGTTCGGGCACGTCGGTTTCTGCAAGTGATCGGGCTTTGGGATGATTTTCTGATTCGGGCAATACCAAAGACTTTTTAATATATTGCCTAATTTTCTGAAGAGCTTCTAAAGAGACTTTTTGAGTAGACATCGGTGAATAGCGCTATCTTTGCCTACAGTTCCCAAATTGAATCTAAGAACAGCGTTTTGACGGCTTCTCGATTCATAATGAGAACAGGACTTTACATTGCTTCATCATGGCGAGAGATTTGCGGGGATTCATCAAACAGCTTGAGCAACGGGGGCAGTTGCGCCGCATTAGTGCCGCCGTTGACTCAGATTTAGAGATTGCTGAGATTGCTAATCGGATGTTGCAGCGCGGCGGTCCTGGGCTGCTGTTTGAGAATGTCAAAGGCTCTCCTTATCCAGTCGCGATCAATCTTTTGGGCACCGTCGAGCGGGTCTGCTGGGCGATGAATATGGAGTCTCCGCAGGAGTTAGAGACGTTGGGCAAAAAATTGGCGTTGCTCTATCAGCCCAGACCGCCCAAGAAGGTGTCTCAAGCGATCGACCTCGGCAAAGTTTTGTTTGATGTCTTGCGGGCAAAACCCGATCGCGATCTGTTTCCGCCCTGTCAGCAAGTCGTCGTCAAAGGTGATGACGTAGATTTGACCACGCTGCCCATGCTGCGCGTCTATCCCGGCGATGCAGGCAAGGTGATGACGTTGGGATTGATGATCACTAAAGATCCCGAAACCAAAATCCCAAACGTGGGCGTATATCGATTGCAGTTGCAGTCTAAAAACACGATGACGGTGCAGTGGCTCTCAGTGCGCGGTCCGACTCGCCATTTGAGAAAAGCGGCGGCGATGGGGCAAGATTTAGAAGTTGCGATCGCCGTCGGAGTCGATCCGCTGGTGATTTTGGCGGCGGCGACTCCGGTTCCGATCGATATGTCTGAGTGGCTGTTTGCCGGACTTTACGGCGGATCGGGCATCCATTTAGCCAAGTGCAAAACCGTTGATTTAGAAGTGCCTGCCACCTCCGAATTTGTGTTAGAAGGCACTGTCACACCTGGAGAAGTCGGTGTAGATGGTCCAGCAGGCGATCACATGGGCTATTACGGCGGGGTGAATGAGAAAGCGCCTCTGTTTCGATTTCACTGCATGACTCACCGCAAAGATCCGATTTATCTGACGACGTTTAGTGGTCGTCCGCCCAAAGAAGACGCGATGATGGCGCTGGCACTCAATCGCGTTTATACCCCAATTCTCAGACAGCAGGTGCCCGAAATTGTCGATTTCTTTTTGCCGATGGAGGCATTGAGCTATAAAGCAGCCGTGATCTCGATCGACAAAGTGTATCCCGGTCACGCCCGACGAGCCGCTTTGGCATTTTGGAGCGCACTGCCGCAGTTTAGCTACACAAAATTTGTGATTGTGGTCGATAAAGATATCAACATTCGTGATCCGAGAGCGGTTGTTTGGGCAATCACGTCGAAAGTTGACCCCGCCAGGGATGTTTTCATCTTGCCTGATAACCCGTTCGACTCGCTGGATTTTGCGACCGAAAAGCCGGGTCTAGGCAGCAAAATGGGCATTGATGCGACAACAAAACTCTATCCAGAAACCGATCGCCCGTGGGCTGCGCCGTTAGTGTCTGACCCCGATGTCGCGGCAATGGTCGATCGGCGTTGGGCGCAATATGGGCTAGCAGATTTAGAACTCGGTGAAGTCGATCCCAGTTTGTTTGGCTATGACATGAAAAACTAGGGTCGGGTATTCCCCCCATTCAGTCGGGTTTCATCCGATCGGATGATTACTCTTTTTTCTTCAAAAACTGTATGATTAGATACAGAAGGAAAAACGTTCATCCCCTATCAAATCGTAGACGGGACGGAAGTAAGGGCTACTCCTGAAGGAACGCGCTTCTCTTCACCTCACAAAAGCATTTTGGAGAAGCGATTCATGAAACTTATCTATCGTGGCAACACCTACGACTACGACCCAACTCAAGCCAGACCTGACAATGCCGGAGGACCTGTTAAGCCCGCGCCGCGTCTTCAAGCACCCTACACTTTAATGTATCGTGGGGCAACCTATCACGTCGACCCGACTGTTTCCCAACCTCAATCATCTCACCCCAGATCCTATGATTTGATGTATCGGGGAGCAACCTATCACGTCGATCGTGATGCCCAAGGAAATCTGACCGCCTTGACGCAGTCGGCAGCCGCATCTCGATCGAAGTCTGCTGCGAGAATGTCTCAGCGAGAATTGAGTCAAACGCATCAGACAAATGTGTCAAACAACCTGCAACGCCGCTTACAAGCTGCTCAAGAGCGAGGCGACCAGAGATTGCTTGACTTGTTAGAAGCAGAGCGTCAACAAATCACAATGAGCCACTGATCCGACACTAGAGTTGGAATTGATAAGCGGTAGGGATGTTCGTGGAATGTCCCTATCGTTTTTTGTGACGAAATTAGAGATGGACTAATTATTCAACCCGATGTTCAACAATCAGCATTACTCCCTGAAACTCGCCGTTGATCGAGAAGGATTGAGTGGTGCGGATGCGCTGATTTGGCTGAACTAAATTAATGGTTTCGGTCGCTATGAGATTGCCCGTTACTTTGTCACGAATGTCAAAGACCAGCAGTTGACCCATCTCTTGAGCCGTCATTAAGTAGTTAAAAAAAGGCGGATCGGAGCTTTCGATCGTGATTCTGCCCTCGCCAATCACTCGACCCACAAAATTTTGAGTGACTTTCTTTCCACCCGGAAATTCGTGATGGTTCGTTTGAATCCACTGATTGTTGACAATTTGCTGCGTTAGCAAGCCCGTAAATCGCATTATCTCTTGAGCATTACGATCGAGTCTGATCCAATCGCCTTGCCATACGCCTATGTGTTTTGGAAAGACGGCAAACTCTTCGAGTTGGGGTTGATGATTTAATTCCATACGCTAAAGCTTACAAATCTATTGCTAGAGAAACAGCACTTGTGTGGCTCGATCGTATCATCCCAAATAGGGAGCGGCTGAACGGGAACCATTGCCTGCGATCGGCTTGGCTCCACAGAAGGCAGCACAAACAAAAACGGTAGAGACGTTTCATGAAACATCCCTACCGTTTTTTGTAGCGAACCTCTAAAGATGGGCTGTTTATCTAACCTGCTGCACCGTCCTAAAGTATTCTCTCCTCTAAATTCTGACGTTGCTGAAGAGAACTATGAATGACCCTCACCCCCAACCCCTCTCCCCAGGGAGAGGGCTAGGGTGAGGGCAAATTCCTTGATTCTTACCCCAGATTCAGTAACGCCTAAATTCTCATGTCGATGACATCACTTAACCTGCATTCACCGGGAACTCTCCTGGTCGGATCGAGAGCGTCACTGTCTGACCACTTCGATTGACTTGAAGGGATAAATTACTCCCGATCGTGCTGGCTTCTACCGCTTGCTGCACCTCGTTTGCCGACGCAATCGATTGACCGTTGATCGTCTGAATCACGTCTCCTTTTTGCAGCCCTGCTTGGGCGGCGGGCGAGTTGCGAATGATGTTGGTAATCAGTGCTCCGCGATCGGTTTGCACATTGATGCCTAAGCTGCGATCGCGGTTGAGCAGGTCTCTCGTCGTCGCCGATAGATCTGTCATCTCAACGCCTAAATAGGGATGATCGACTGATCCTTTGCTGATCAGTTGGTTGGCGATTTGCTGCGCCTTGTTGATCGGAATCGCAAATCCCAAGCCCTGAGCGCCGCCAATAATCGCGGTGTTGATGCCAATCACTTGACCACTTTGATTCAGAAGCGGTCCGCCCGAATTGCCAGGATTGATTGCCGCATCGGTTTGAATGTAGTTGGTGCGACGATCGGGCGAACCAATTTCGCTGCTCGATCGTCCGGTGCCGCTGATAATGCCTGCCGTGACCGTGTTGTCTAGCCCTAGCGGATTGCCAATGGCGATCGCCCATTCTCCCGGTCGAAGTTGGTCAGAGTTTCCGATCGCCACCGTCGGCAGATTGCTCGCCTGAATTTTCACCACCGCCACATCGGTCAGCTTGTCTTCACCGACCACCTGCCCGGTAAATTCGCGCCCATCTTTGAGTTTGACGGTGACTTGATCGGCTCCATCGACCACATGGGCATTGGTCATTACCAATCCATCTGATTTGACAATGAATCCTGACCCGGTGCCGCGGGCAATTGCTTGCCCTGACTCAGATGATCGGCTGGTCACTTTGCGTGAAGAGTTAATTCGCACCACCGCAGATCCCGTTTTATCAACGGCTGCCGAAATAAAGTTTTCGTTAGCACTATTGCCCAATGCAGCAGGGACTTGAGCAACTAACGGCTGCGTTTGCACCGCGTTTGTTGGGTTGAGTTGTGTGCCAATTAACGCAGACAGCGCACCGACTGAGACGAGAGAGAAAGACGCGATCGACTTTTTTAGAAAATGATTAGAAGCCATTTCAGAGTTACCTAGAAAAAAGGATGGATTGACCATTGAAGCGATTTCTGATCCTTACCCACAGGATCACCATGCTGAATTCGCCCTTGAGGATTCATCTTCTACAGATCTGTACTTAACCTCAAGATCAGCCCTCACATTCACTATTATGATTAATTCATGTGACAAAGAAATTTCGGGCTTTAGATGTTTCTAAGGCATTTTGGAAAACTTGCTTTCGGTTCAGGTTTTTTGGCTTCTAGGAATTCTTGAGTCTGCACGAGTCTTAAAAAGGACAATCGCGATGGGCAACATTCCAAAACTCAATCTCTTTATAACTCTGTCTGTTAACCGATGCCCTGCACTCTCAATCTGCGAGAACCTGAGCGAGTAGGATTTGTGCAGCCATCATGCGTTCTAAAAAGTCACCTGAAATTATCGTGACTCCAGAGCTTCAGCAAAAGTTGATTGAGGTGCACGATCGTCTCTGTCAGGCATATGGGTGTCCGATTCCCTACTTCCACGAGTTAGACCCGTTGAGTGAGTTGGTCTCAGCCTTGCTGTCTCATCGCACTCGCAATGCTGACTCGGCAAACGCCTTTCATGAGCTGCGGCGACGATTTCCCGATTGGCAAGCTGTGCGAGATGCCCCGGTTGCGGAGGTTGAACAGGCGATCGCTCGCTGCACTTGGGCAGAGCAAAAAGCGCCCCGAATCCAGCAGGTTTTGAGACTGATTGGCGATCGTCGCGATGGCGATCTCTCGCTAGACTTTCTCAAAGACCTGTCTGTTTCAGACGCAAGAACGTGGCTCGAATCGTTGTCTGGGGTGGGACCTAAAACGAGTGCTGCGGTGCTGTCGTTTAGCGTGCTGCGTCGTCGCGCGCTGCCTGTTGACAGTCACCATCACCGAGTTGCGATTCGATTGGGCTTAATTGCAGAGACGATCGCGGTTGCCCCGGCTCATGCACTGTTAGAAGCGCAGTTACCACCTGACTGGACGGCTCAACAGGTTTACGACAACCACGAAGTTTTGATGCTGCATGGTCAACGCTGCTGCTATTACCAAAATCCTGCTTGTCAGCGATGTCAGGTTCTCGACCTTTGCCCGTTTGGACAAGCTCGATCTGACCTCAAGCGATCGTGAACTCAATCACTTTATAATCGCGCATCCTCTTATTTACCCAAATCCCCGAATCAGTTTAGGGATTCAGGGAATTTGCACATTGCGTAAAGTAGTTTAACTACAATTCACCAGAGCGCTTCTCGAACTACCAGGTGCAGTGTTATAAAGCCAGCCAACTCTCGATAAAATTCCAAAGTTTCTGCCAAACGTCCGTTGCAGATCAACTTCTACCCACACTTCACCGTTTGCATTTTGCTGAGAAGTCGTGACCCCGTTGGTTTGGGTTACAAAAACTGACTGACCAGCGCCAGTGGCTGCGATCGGGTTTGCGCCACGCCTAGGTTCTCGAAGTACATCTATTGGAACGGCATCTCTCAGTTTGCGGCACGCAGTCGTTTTTTGAGGTGGCGGCTGTACGGTTCCACAATTGAGCGCAGCAAAATCGACAAATCCACTCGGATTGATCTGAACACGAGCGGGCGGAACAGCGGGTAAAGGCTGTACTAGAGCCACCGCAGTTCCAGCCCTAAGAAAGCGATTAGGCAGCACTTCTGGGTCTCTAGGATCTGCCGTTCTAAACGCCGAGGTCGGCTTGCTCACGACACAGGCAACTACTTTCTGAGCCACTAGCATCGGCGCAGGTTGAGGAACCGCCAGCACAGGCAACTCTAGAGCGATCGCCGCGATCGTCATTCCTGCCACAACTCTAACCAAGATGCGATTGTTTCTCGTATCCATCAATTTCACTCACAGAATATATATCCCTTCTGTACCATGATTTAAGTCCCGAGTCCATAGCTGGTTTGGGTTAAGGAGATGGCGCGGATGAAGGCAACGGTGACGGAATCGCACCCTCGATCGGCGACGCACTCGGACTGGGTAATGCTCCCGGTTTGTTGCCCTTTTGCAACGTCACAAAAATATCGTAACGAGTGGTGCGATCGCTCGTCACAGCCGACGTGACCCCGATCGAGTTTGTAGCTTCGAGCACCGTGCGATTCATCGGGGGCAATTGCAGCAGCGGAAAGAAATTATTCAAACTGAGGGCGCGATCGACATCCATAAAGAAATACCCATTGGTTTGCTCTAGCGTCGTTTTCGTGACTTTCCTAAAGGCTTCACTCTCAGAAAGTGGACTGGCAGGCTTGGGCAGAAAACTGGGAGTCGCAGGCGTACCGAGATTGAGACTGAGAAATGCCACATCTCCATCTAGCCAGCCGTGAGTCACGCTCACATCCCCAGTTGGCAACAACCAGTTGACGACAGACTGACCCTCAATTCTTGCCGCCTCAACTTTAAACGTATATTTGCTTGCCATCACGTCATCAAGCTGCTTCAGCGTTTTTTCGGCGGTGCGACGATCGTTGCTCTGCACCATAAACACCAAACTGGTCGGTGAATTGGTTGCCGATTTTTGAGCAGACGGAATTAGCGCTAACGAAAATTCTCCCTGCATCCAGTTGAGCAAATCGTCCTCTAAGTCTAAATTCACGGCTGACTTGATTCCCTGACGCAGCTTTTCTGGGTTGCTCAACAGCCCTTGTGGAAAGATATAGCGCACTAGACTTGACGAAGCCCCTTGAGTAAACTCTTGCCAAAATTGTTTGAGGTCGCTGCCCGATGCCATTCTCAATGTCTCTGCTGGAAGACGACTTGGCATCATTTTGGCGTTGTTTTTTCCCTCAAATCGCTGCTTGCTGTCGGGCGTGAGCCACCAAACGGTTTTGAACTGAATGCCATCGGGTTCTAAAGTCGCAGTGGCTGCGAGACCTTGGTTTTGCTGAAGCTGAGTCATCAACCCTTGTGATGGCACTGGACGGTTAGAATTAATTGCCGACGAACTCACCAACGCGGGAATATTCACATAGATTCTCGCCCACGATCGCTCGGTGTTAATCTGTCCCAACGCATCTCCATAACTGGGTGTGCTAGACAGCGCTTTTCCACCTTTGTAAGTGTCGATCGCCTGATCGATCGCCTTGGGAGTGGTTGCTACCAAAACTAACTGAGCATCTAGCGCCGCGATCGACGCACTTTGATCCGGGCTGCCCAACGTCTCGCGAATGTCTATACCCTTATATTTGCGCGTTGACCACTGACCTGTTTTGGTTGCCGGAGACTGATCTAAAACCGCTTTTGCCTTGACGGGATCGGCGATCGGCAACACGAGAACCATCGGTTCAGAATTAGCAGGCAGCGCAGGCTGAGACGGAGATGGAATCGTCACGCCAAACTGAGGCGACAACACCGCTAGAGTGACTTCTTTTCCGACCCACGGCTGCACGTCTCGCTGAAACTCTAGCCCTCTGCGCGTCAGAAAGCGATCGCGAAACTGTGCCAGATTTTGATCAAACGCGGCTTGGCTGCGAGGCGTGCCAAACGATCGTAGCCGCTCCCACTGATCGGGTTCAGTTGAGACTGACACGACCATCAGCGCATCTTGAGGCACCACATTTGCTCCGACGGGCATGACGCTTAAACGCCCTTGCCGAGAGATCAGCCAGTAAGTCACCACGCCGCCCCCAATCAGAAGGGCAGAGGCTCCGAGTGTCAACAGCAGAGGCAGCTTTTTCGATCGGGATGTGGATTTGACGTTCATTAAGGACAGAAAAATATTAGCAAGCCGTGATTCCTCTAGAAAGTATGCACGTTCTTTGCAGATCCTGCTAGAGGTGACACCAATTCAAAAAATGTTTGCGACAGATAGGGCATCGCCGTCAAGCTAAAGCCAGTGATAGAAGCAACGGTTTCGAGAGTCAAATCGGCAATGAGTCTACCCAAAAATCAATATTTCATCTGTCCCTCTCCGTTCTCAATTTAGTATGACCCCTTCACGAAGATAGGGGTCTAACGAGTTAAGTAAGTTAAGGGAAACCATAGAAAGCTGACACGCCAAAGGGTAGCCCAACTTCTCTGTAGGAGTAGGATGATGATCAGAATAGTTTAATCTGATCCTAGTCTTTCGCCTTTTTCATGGGAACTGATACTAGCCACGCCTTTGTCAGTAATTGGCTCTATCAACTGAGATTCTTGGGTTATCTGGTGATAATCGCGTGGGGAGTCGCGATCGTGAATTTTGGGCTGTTGGGGAAAACGTTGAATCGGTTTGGTCTGGTTCCTCGAACTCTGATCGGGTTGCCCGGAATTTTGCTGTCTCCGTTTCTCCACACCGACTGGCAGCACCTTGAAGGCAACACCGTTTTCTACTTAATTTTTGGCGGGTTAGTATTTCTGCGAGAACCCAGCGATTTTGGGGCAATCACGGCAGCGATCGCGGTCGTTTCGGGTTCTGCCCTTTGGCTGATTGGCAGACCCGTGAGATATGTGGGCGCAAGTGGCGTTTTGTTTGGCTATATAGGGTTTTTGCTTTCGTTTGCTTATTTCGATCGCAATCTCTCTTCTGTGCTGGTGCTGATATTGACGGTCATGCTGGTATTCTTTACTCAGCGATTTGGGCACACGCTCTGGTTGATTGTTCCCATCCGCAAGCAGATGGCTTGGGACGGGCACCTGGTGGGATTATTAACGGGTATTTTGGTGGCGCGTGATCTGCCAACGTTTAGAGGCTGGTTTGACCAGGTGATAGATGGCTTAACTCGATTTGGGCAATCGCTGACGTAGGAGATCAATCTCGTTATGAATGCGGGTTAGGGTTAACTACTCGCAGGATGCTTCGTTGGGTTTTGGGGTTGCGTCGGGGTAAAAAGTGACGATCGCTCGATTAGTTTTTACAAACACAGCTTTAAAGGGCGGCGCTGAAGAGTCGCGCACGGTGTAAAGACAGGCTCGATTTGCATTTGAGGTGTTTCTAAATGATTTGAAAGCGCGAGTGGCATCGATTAAGATTTCTTGGGCATTGCTGACATAGGAATAGCCTTTTTTAGAGTCTTTGGTCACGACGCGATTGCCCTGCCGAACTTCGACACCCAACGTATAGATCTCTCCGTCAATCACTTCTTCTGCTTTAGAGTTGTTGGGCAGTCGTCCGGCGATCCCCTGATTTTGCAACTGTAAATATCGACCTACAAAGTGCAGTCCGCCAATTTGATTTGAGCCGCGAATTTGCCCACAAAAAATATGTTCAAATGCACCACGGTCTGACCAAATCGTGATTAAATCATCTCGAAACTGATTTTCACTTCGCCGTCCTAAAAAGAGTTCTCCACCCACCGCTTGTTTAATTTGCTGCACGACTTGAGGAGACTCTGCCAGCAATCTTCTAATACCAATTGTGCCAACTTTGCTGCCAAACGTTCCGCAAGTATTGAGTACTTTTTGATCGAACGCATTAAGCTGAGGTGGAACGGGAGTGATGTCAACCTTTCGATTTCTAGGAACACTGACTGTAACCGGATTGTTATCTTGATCAAAGAAGGGAAGCAACCCTGATTTTGCAGGTTTAATAGAACGTTTTTTTGGAGACTGAACCGTTTGCGATCGCAGAGACTTAGCCGTGACTGACTGAATAATGGGCAATGATATGCCTATCAGCAAAAGCGCTACTCCACAAACACTGCTCGTAACTAACCTGCTCATAGAACCCCTCAATAATAAACTCTACTCAGCAGATAACTCTGTCAGTAGACTATAAAAAGCTCTTCTTTTGTTCCATTAAAGGGAACGATCGCGTTCAAGTTCAGACAAACTGGGTCAAGGTTTGATGAGGATTTGCTTTAAATCCTGATCTGCATCCGGCATCGAGAAACAAACTCTATCTTCTGCGAAATAAACTGTCATGTTTAAGAAAATCCCGTTTGGATTTTTACTGCTTCTCGGTTTGGTCTATGTTGGATTTGGTGATCAATTCTTGCCACCCTCGATCGGGCAATACAGCGTCCAAGCCCGTCGTTCGCTAGATGGCATGATGATCGGTATGTTTCCTGAGTGGCGACCGAAAACGAATCCTTATAGTCGCACCGAAGATGCGCTTCAAAAAACAGAGCAAGGCGGAAAATCTAAGTAATGAAAAGAGACGAGTTCTGAGTCGGTGAGAACTTCAAAACTCGTCTCTTATAGATTCTTAGACTTTTTTTAGCCAGCTAAACATTGCTCGAAGATCTTTACCGACCTCCTCGATCGGATGTTCTGCTTCGCGGCGGCGCATCGCGGTAAAGCCGGGTTTTCCAGCCTGATTTTCTAGCACAAACTCACGGGCAAACTGTCCAGTTTGAATCTCGCGGAGAATCTTTCGCATCTCGGCGCGAGTGGCATCAGTGACGATGCGAGGACCGCGCGTCAAGTCACCATATTCTGCGGTGTTAGAAATGCTGTCGCGCATTTTTGCCAAGCCACCTTCGACAATTAAATCGACGATTAGCTTGACTTCGTGCAGACACTCAAAATAAGCCAACTCTGGCTGATAGCCTGCTTCTGTCAAGGTTTCAAACCCAGCTTTGATCAATTCACTCAAGCCACCGCACAGCACAACCTGTTCACCAAACAAGTCGGTTTCGGTTTCTTCGCGGAAGGTGGTTTCGAGAACCCCAGCACGAGTGCCGCCGATGCCTCTTGCGTATGCCATTGCCCGATCGCGTGCCTGACCTGACGCATCTTGATAGACCGCAAACAGTGCCGGAACGCCTTGACCTTCCTCATAGGTTCGCCGAACAAGATGTCCGGGTCCTTTAGGAGCCACCATCACGACATCGACATTGCTAGGAGGCACTACTTGAGCAAAGTGAATGTTAAATCCGTGAGCGAATGCTAAGACATCGCCTTCTTTGAGATTGGGTTCAATTTCGTGGGTGAAAACGGTTTTTTGCACCTCGTCGGGGAGCAAAATCATGATGAAATCTGCGGCTTTGGTCGCATCGGCGACGGTGTGCACCGTTAACCCAGCATCTTTGGCTTTGATTGCAGACTTGCTGCCCGGATATAGCCCCACGATCACGTTCATGCCGCTGTCTTTAAGGTTGAGGGCGTGAGCGTGTCCTTGAGAGCCGTAGCCAATGATGGCGATCGTCTTTCCAGCCAGCAAATCTAAGTTGGCATCTGCGTCATAATACATACGCGCCATGATGGAGTCTCCTTGCAGCAAGTCTTAATGGGGTGTTCTCAGAACTCTTAATAGTACCAGAAGTGCGGTCTGGCTTAATCGATGAGTGAATATTTGAAAACATTGTCTGCGTTAGGGTCGTGATCCTGAAGACGAAAAACCGACTCGCACAAACTCTTCAGAACAAATTTAATTGCGTCGGAGTTGGCTCAACTAAGTTCCACGGCAAAGGTGGAACCAAAGTATTTTGCTGTTCAAGAAGATGCTGAAAATGTCGGGCAGTTTTGGGCGATCGCTCTTCGATCGGACAATGTACAAAAAAATAAACACGGGTTCCTTGTTGAAGCCAGCGATCGACGAGTCCAACCCATTCTTCCAGATAAACTTGATTCATTTCTAGATCGGGGTGACTGATGAAGCGAATCAGACTAAAAGGAGCGGTGACGATCGGCTGAAGGGGAACGTTTGGTTTTCGTCGCTCAGAGTTAATTTGGGGATCATCGGAGGCATTATAAATCGGGCGAGTATCGAGCAAAACCCGTCCGATTTTGAGATCTTTCAACAGTGCGTTAAGTCGGCTACTGTAAGGATCTTTAAACCAATCAATATGCCGGACTTCAACGGCTAGAGGGGCTTTACTCTCGGCCCAACCCTTGAGAAAAGTCGTTAAGTCATTGAGATTCGCAGGACTGTAGCTCGGAGGTAGCTGCAGGAAAAGTGGACCTAAACGATCGCCCAATCCCTGCATCTGCTCCAAAAAGTTTAAAGCACCGGACAGTGAAGGCTCCAATAATCCGTTGTGAGTTAGCGACTTGGGCAACTTCAAACAGAATTCAAACCCAGGAGGCGTTTCTTCTGCCCATCGTGAAACGGTTTTTGAGTCGGGAATCGAGTAGAACGTCGTGTTTCCTTCCACACTGGTGAATCGACGACTGTAGAGGTTGAGAAAATCGCTCGACCGACTCTTAGCCGGAAACAAGTCGCCCACCCAATTTTTATAAGCCCAAATCGCACAGCCAATGCGAAAGTTCATAGAGTTACATTCGCTCCAGCACTTGAATTCCTAACAGCGACAGCCCTAATTTCAACGTCCGAGCCGTCAAATCACACAGCATTAAGCGAGACGTTCTAGCAGGCTCTTCAGCTTGAAGAACGGGACAGCGATCGTAGAACTGATTAAACTTTTGACTCAGTTCAAATAGATATTGACACAATCGATTGGGCAACAGATCTTGACTCACGGCATCTAACGTATCTTCTAGCTGCAATAGATGTTTTGCTAACGTTAATTCTGCGTCTTCTCTTAACAGAATGGTTGCCTCAGATCCTAAGTTTTGAAAGTCAATGTTTCCTTTCCGGCTAATTCCCTGAACCCGCACATAAGCGTAAAGCATATAGGGTGCTGTATTGCCCTGAAGTGCCAGCATTTTGTCGTAACTAAAAATATAGTTACTCGTGCGATTTTGGCTCAAGTCGGCATATTTCACCGCACTAATTCCCACAATTTGAGACGCATGTGTGATGAACTCTTCAGTTTCGTGCCGCTCTTCTTCTTTGAGTCGAGATTCTAAATCTGCACGGGCACGATCGACCGCTTCATCTAGCAAATCGCGCAGCCGGATGGTGTCGCCCGATCGAGTCTTCAGCTTTTTGCCATCTTCGCCCTGCACCAACCCAAACTGAACGTGCTCGATCGTGATGTCTTCGGGAATCCACTCAGCTCGACGCGCCACCTGAAACACCTGGGCAAAGTGATTTGCTTGCCCTGCATCTGTCACATAAATCAATCGCTTCGCGTGATCCTCTCGAATCCGATAGCGAATCGCCGCTAAGTCAGTCGTCGCGTAGTTATATCCTCCGTCAGACTTTTGAATAATCAGCGGCAAGGGTTGCCCTTCTCGATTTTGAAAGCCATCTAAGAAGACACATTTCGCACCGTGATCTTCGACGAGCAAACCTGCTTTTTCCAAATCTTCAACAACCGAACCCAAAAGCGAATTGTAAAAAGATTCACCGCGTTCTGTAATACAAATATCCAGCAGATTATAGATAACCTGAAACTCTTTTCGAGACTGCTCACACAGCAAATTCCAAGCTCGAAGCGTCTCTTTTGACCCCGACTGAAGCTGCACCACTTCTTGACGAGACTGCTCTTGAAATTGCGGATCTTCGTCAAATCGCTGCTTGGCTTTTTTATAAAATGCCACCAAATCTCCCAAATCTAAAGCATCCGCAGTGGTCAATGCTTCTGGGCAAACTTCGCGGAGATAAGTAATCAGCATCCCAAACTGAGTGCCCCAATCTCCCACATGATTTAGTCGCAGAACGTCGTGCCCCTGAAACTCAAGAATTCGAGCAATGCAGTCGCCAATGATCGTCGATCGTAGATGCCCAACGTGCATTTCTTTGGCAATATTCGGACTTGAGAAATCCACGATCGTCCGCTTCGGTTTCTTAACGGCTTCCACACCTAAACGATCGTCTACCTGAAACGCGGACAATCTCGCCTCTAAATACTCCGGCTTTAGCGTGAAGTTAATAAACCCTGCACCCGCGATCGCCGGAGGCAAACAAAACTCAGACACATCAAGCTGCTGAATTAATTCCTCAGCGATCGCTCTTGGCGCTTTTCCTAATCGTTTTGCCAATGCCATTGGCGCATTCGATTGATAATCGCCAAACTTTGGATTGCTCGTCGGCCCCAACATGGGGTCGGTTCCCGTGAACGCTTCTCCAAACACAGCAACCAAGGCTTGCTCAAGACAACTCTTTAATTGTTCGACGACTCCTTTAGGAACCTGCAAAGCATCTATGGCATCCATCATCTCAAAACCTGCAAACAGAGTAGCTGATCGAGTTTCACTACTTATACAAGATAGCGACTTGACTCTCTATCATTCAGCAAGAGCGATCGCTTGGGCAAGAAAACTAATAAAATTTGACTGAAAAATTCTTGGCGGTGCTGAATCGATCGATGAAGCACAGATTTTACCCTCACCCTAGCCCTCTCCCAAAAGGAGAGGGGACAGGAGTTCTGGTTCCCTTACTCCCTGGGGAGAAGAGAGTCTTGTTCCCTCTCCTTGGGGAGAGGGCTAGGGTGAGGGTGAGAAGGTGCACCTTAACCAATCCACGTTTCTAAGCCTTGACAAATCTCATGCTCAAATCTAGCCAGGGCGATCGCGTCACGGGGGCACTACTCGAAATGAAGTCCACCCCGGTTTCTGCGATCGCTCGAATCGTCTCGATCGTCACATTCCCCGAAGCCTCGATCTTCGTGCGGTCGCTACTTTGCCGAATTTTCTGCACAGCATTTCGCATCAAATCGAGCGGCATATTATCGAGCATGATGATATCTGCTTTGTGCTGCAGTGCTTCTTCGACCTGCTCCAAACTCTCTGTCTCAACCTCGATCGACAGGGGATAGGGAATGTGAGCACGAACTTGGGCGATCGCCACTCCAATTCCGCCCGCCGCCACGATGTGATTGTCTTTAATCATCACAGCATCATCCAATCCCATCCGATGATTCACCGCTCCTCCAACTTGAGACGCATATTTTTCTAGCAGCCGCAGCCCCGGCGTTGTCTTGCGAGTATCGACCAGTCGAGCCGGAAGATCCTCGATTTTCTCTGCATATTTTCGAGTCATTGTCGCGATTCCAGATAAGCGCATCGCCAAATTTAGGGCAACCCGTTCTCCGGTCAGCAGCGCATCAAACGACCCTTGCATTTCAGCGATCGTCTCTCCTTTTTGACAAGCTCTTCCTTCTAGAGCCAACGCTTTGAAAGTCACAAACTGATCTAATAAGTAGAAGACTCTGGCAGCGATCGGCAATCCAGCAACCACGCCATCTTCTTTAGCCACCCATTTGGCAACCCCGATGGCATGACCTTGCGGAGTGCCAGCAAGCAAGAGGCTTTGAGTAGTGCGATCGCCGCGACCAATATCTTCTAAAAGCCAATCTTGAAGGGAGCGATCGAGCACTAAGAACGGAGGCAGTACGGGGGTTGAGTAGTTCATCAAACTATCTGAGAGGTTGATCGCTAGACTTAATATTGGGTCTAGCCTATCGTCTCTTAAAGGATGTTTGAACAGTAATCTTCAATGTTACAGGTTTAGATCTCGCTAAATCTCCATTAATTATTAACCCGGCAACGATTGATGGGTCGTTGCAGAACTTTTTCGCCCCCTAAATCCCCCAATCCTGGCAGGGCTGATTAGTTGTCGCCAGATAAAATCTACAAGCTTGAGTCTTCGTTCAGCATCAGAATGATGCCTTAACGCAAGATAAAGGGTACAGATTTTCTTTCTCGACCTTGATTAGCTCTGCCAATCCTGGGGGATTTAGGGGCAGAAGCCGACTGAACCGACGTGGCAAAGACTGAAGTGCAATCTCAACGATTGCCGAGTTAATAAGAGGATCTAGCCCCAGAGTGTCAACGAATTTTAGATTGATTTGGAGAGGCATTTTGAATCAAGAACTGGATGCAGGATTGAAGAGGTCAGCGGCGATCGTGGTGTTTGACATTGATGGCGTGGTGAGAGATGTCAGCGGCTCTTATCGTCGTGCCCTCGCTGACACCGTGGAACAGTTTACTCAAAACGCCTACCGTCCGACCTCTCAAGAGATCGATCTTCTCAAGTCAGAAGGAACGTGGAATAACGACTGGGAAGCATCTCAGGAGCTAGTGTATCGATATTTTGAGACCCAGAGGTCTTTACGAAGTTCGATCGACCTCAACTATTCAGAATTAGTCGCATTTTTTCAGTCTAAATATCGTGGCACCGATTCCGACCATTGGACGGGCTATATCTGCGATGAGCCTCTGCTTTTAGAATCTGCGTATCTAGATTCGCTGACTCGATCGGGCATTCGCTGGGGCTTTTTTAGCGGGGCGACGAGAGCCTCTGCAAATTATGTGCTAGAGAAGCGATTGGGATTGCAGTCGCCTGTTTTAATCGCGATGGAGGACGCTCCGGGTAAGCCTGACCCTGCCGGACTGTTTGAGAGCGTGCAGCAGCTTGAAAATCAGCCGGACTTAAGAAATCCTGTGCTGTATGTCGGGGATACTGTTGCGGATATGTATACAGTCGATCGAGCGCGAACCATGCAGCCTGATCGAGTCTGGATCGCGATCGGAGTGCTCCCTCCCCACGTTCAGCAAACCTCTGAGCAAATCCGCTCCTACACAGCCTTATTGATTCAATCAGGAGCAGCCACTGTGTTGAACAACGTGCAGGAACTCACGCCTGAGAAAGTTTTTGAGCTAGTGCAGCTTCAATCTACCCGTATTTAACCGTGATGACAGGCAACGAACCTAATCCCTCCGAGGCTCGATCACAACTCAATGCGGGTGCGCTATGCTCAAAATAAGCCACCAAATTCGCTTTGTATAAAGGGTATCAGCTATGAAGTTGCCACTACTGCTGCTAGGGTTCAGCTACCTCATCAGCTTTACTTCTCCTGCTTTCGCCGTGACACCCGCCTCAGTCAATGCCAATGACACCGTTGCTTGGTCGAAAGTGGTTGAGAATCCATTTGATGGCAAAATTATCTACGATCGAAACTATAAAGCCGATTTTGTTTTTGTGAGCAGTTGGTCAAAGAACGGTATTGGTGTCACCTACACTCAAGTGAAAACAACCGTTATCGACTATGGCTATCGTCGTCGAGGATTTGGGCTTGGGTTTGGACGATTTGGACGGTTTGGAGGGTTTGGAGAATTCTCTAACGACGCGCCAGTCTATCAACGCTTTGCCACCGAGAATGTGCCTGACTCAATTAGCCTAGCGATCGACGGCAAGGTTTATACCTATCAGAATGGACCCGTGTCTCCTGAACTTGCCGCAGCTCTTGCCAGCGCACCACCAGAAAACGTCAAGATTCGGTTGATCTGGCAGGACGGGAGAACGAAGGACACAGAGGTTGGCAAAGATACGGTGAGAGCTTGGAGAACAGTGTTCAGTCCATCCTAATGATGTGGCACTGGAGTCCTAACAAGTCTCCCCAGGAAAAGTGCGTGCCCCCCTCTAGAAGTTGGCTTACTGAAGGGTTAAGAATTTCTCTAGGGCGGCGGCGATTTGGGGAGGCCAGCGACGAGTCGTTTTGACCCAGTTGATGTCTTTATAGCGGCGATCGAGTCCGACTGCTGACACCCACTGGCTCTCAGCTTCACCCTGTTTGCCCTGCACCCACAAAGCCGCCGTCAGCGCTGCCCGCATATCGGCAAATTTAGGATACTTGCGAACTAAGTTTCTCATTGTGCGAACTGCTTCCTCGGTTTGCCCAATCTGATATTGAGCGAGGGCATAGTTGGCACGAGCAAACGCATATTGAGGCGCGAGGTCAGAGGCTTTTTGAAAGTCAGCGATCGCGACCTCCCAGTTGCCTAACCCAGCTTGGGCATTGCCGCGATTATTGTAGGCAGCGGGGTCTTGAGGGTCGAGTTCTAAAACGTGGTTATAGTCGGCGATCGCTGCGTTCCATTGACCCAAGCCTTCTAGCGCTGCACCTCGGTTGAGGTAAGGATCAGGGGCACTGGGGGCGAGTTCCATTGCTTTGTTAAAATCAGCGATCGCGCTATCTAATTTGTTTTGGCTGACTCTGGCATTGCCTCGATTGCTCCAAGCGGCGGCATTGTCAGGGAACCGATCGATGATTTGAGTCCAATAGCCTTCTGCGGTGGCAAAATCGCCTTTATTGGTCGCTTCAAACGCTTGCTCTTTGAGAGTTCCTAGTTGCTCAAACAAATCTAGAGCCGAGGGTTGGGGCAAAACTTCATCAGCCGCCCAAGCGAACGGCATTCCTAACCCGATCGCCACAACCAGCAAAAACGCCAAACAAAACTTCAGCAAGCAACGCATTCGAGCACTCCAGATTCACGACATGAGAGAAAGTTGACTGTCAGGGGGTTGATAGCCCAAATGTTTCCACGCTGCCGCCGTCGCGATCCGTCCGCGAGGGGTACGGCTGAGATAGCCAATCTGCATCAGATAGGGTTCATAGACTTCTTCGATCGTCTGTGAGTCTTCTCCTGTAGAGGCGGCGAGCGTTTCAAGTCCTACCGGTCCGCCGTTGTGCCGCTCGATCATAAAGCTGAGAAGGCGGCGATCGGTCCAATCCAATCCACACGGATCAACATCAAACAATTCCAGCGCTTCTGCCGCGATCTCTTGAGTCACCTCTCCAGAAGCTTTAACCTGAACGTAGTCTCTGACGCGTCTCAACAGGCGATTCGCGATTCGGGGAGTGCCACGAGACCGCCGCGCAATTTCACAGGCACCTTCGGCGGTAATAGGCGTGTTTAACAGCGCTGCCGTTCTTAATACGATAGAAGTTAATTCGTTGAGTTCATAAAAGCGGAGTTTTTGAATCAATCCAAAGCGATCGCGCAACGGCGAAGTCAACGCGCCGACGCGAGTGGTGGCACCCACTAAAGTGAAGGGAGCCAGCTTGAGCGATTGGGTTCGGGCACTGCGCCCTTTGCCGCCAATGATATCGACTCGAAAATCTTCCATTGCCGGGTAGAGCAGTTCTTCTGTAATTCTAGGCAAACGATGGATTTCGTCAATAAACAGCACATCGCCCGGTTGCAGCGTCACCAACAAGCCCATAATGTCGCGGGGACGCTCTAGAGAAGGGGCACTGGTAATTTTGCAATTGACCCCCATCTCGGATGCCAAAATCAGCGACATCGTGGTTTTGCCTAAGCCCGGAGGACCATAAAGCAGCAGGTGATCCAACGGTTCACCTCGAACTTTTGCGGCTTGAATGGCAATATCTAAAACATCTTTTAGGTCTTTTTGCCCGACATAATCGCTCAACTTCTGAGGTCGCAGCCGTTCTTCGGGTTTGCCGTTTTCTTCAGGCTCTGACTCTGGACGCACCAACTCCGTCCCAGCTTGCCTGCGATGTTGACGGGATTCAGCGACGCTCATTGGTAAGGGAAGGTTCCCCAACTCGGAGTTGGAGCGTTCTGGCTCAGATGGCTGTTTCTTGGAAGAGATAATCGCCATAATTGAGTACAATCATACCCGTAGACTTTAGAAAAAGATGACGATCGCAGAGACTTTTCCGATTCCTGAGGCGATTTCTTTTGAGGAAGCCATTGCGCTGACTCAATCTTTTTTGGCTGAGATGCAGCAGGGGAGCCTGTCCGACTCAAAAATTGAAGGGACGATCGCCGCGTTAGCTGCTAGTGAAAATGGAGCGCGAGGGTTTTTCGTCACTTATCTCACCGATGAGCGATCGTTCGCTGATCAGCCGTCTGATCCGATAGTGCAAGGGTTGCGATCGTCGCCCGAACTCGTGTCTGAACTGTTGGTCAAGAATTTAGCCATGTCTACCGCGATGATTCTTGCCCATACACGCAATCAAAATTTAGAGATGGCGCAAGGATCGGAGCGAGTGCAGCGACGTACAGTGCAGTTAATTCAGCTTGTGAAGTTGGCGATCGTGCAAACAAAGCTACAAACATTATCGGAGACGATCACGATGAATGCAGGGCACTATCAGCGCTTTTTAGAACGATGGGGCTACGATATTGAGCAGCGAGATGCCATTCAGCAGATTCTAAAAAGAGTCATCACCTGATATCTTCGATCGCTGCAGTGGGTAGTGTTTGAAGTCTAAAATTAAGCGCAGGATTTCTAAGTTTGCGCTTTTGAATGAGCAAAGAAAACTGCAAACAAATTTCATCACCAAGTAAATGCGTAATGTGACTTGTTCCCAAATAGGACGATGTTTTTGGTAGTAATAAAGCTGGCTGCGACGATAGTCTAAACGCAGCTTATCTGGCGTTTTGCTGACTGAATAGCCGCCGAGGTGAATCAGGGCAACTGAGGGAGCATACACAACTTTCCAGCCTTTAGTCTGAGCGCGTCGGCATAAGTCTGATTCCTCAAAGTACATAAAGAACGTTTCATCAAACCCCGCCAGCGCTTCAAACAAGCCTTTGCGAATAAACAGGGCGGCTCCAACGACGATATCAACGTCCTGCATCTTGGCGAATTCCTGACTTATCTGATGGCGACTTCGATCGTCAAGCTGTTGTTTTAGAGCTTGACACTCGCCCCAAATGCTGATTTCTGGAGCGGTCGATCGCTGCAACCCTCCATCTGGGTTGAGAAGCTGCGGTCCGATGATGCCGATCGTCGGATCTTGTCTCATCAGATCCACCAAGTAGGGCAAAATATCAAACGTCAAAAGGGTGTCAGTGTTGAGCAGCAGCAAAAATTCTCCGTTTGCAAGACTGGCTCCTCGATTATTGCCCGACCCAAAGCCACAATTTTGACTCTGCCGCACAAGCTGCACAGCCGGAAACAGCGTCTCGATCAGATCAGCGCTGCCGTCGGTTGAGGCGTTGTCTACCACGATGACTTCATGAGCGATCGTCTGAAGCGTATTTTGCAGCGAATCGAGGCAATCGATCACAACCTGACTTCCGTTGTAATTGACCAAAATAATGGAAACGGTAGCCATGTGCTCACTCCTCTCAGCCTTGATTTATCTCCAAAACCCATCCAGCTTGCCTCGAAATCCATGATAGGTTCCAAGAATACAGGCAGCCATCTTTTGGGGTTTAGATTTAGGGTCGAATAATCCGATCATAATTATCGTGACGATCGCGTATTTAATCCGCCTTAAACCGCAACTGATTCGGTTCAGTCCTTGAGAATAGGTCAATTCTAAATAAGTATGATTCCGGCAGATATAGTAATGCCGCAATGGAGAATAAATCTGGAAGATTTTCTTTTTTCCGACGAGTTGGATCGCGATCGGGTCACCAAAACGATGCTGCATAGTCGCGAGGGGAGCAATCAAGTTATGAAAGCCCGCCCGTCTCAGCCGCAGCCCATAGTCTAAATCAACGCCATCAATAAATAATTTTGGATCAGGGGGTGTCACTTTCGCCCTACTCGTCAGCCAAAGTAGAGATCCTGACGTGATCGGAGCATCGCACTCAAAGGGTTCCGTGAAGCTAGGCGCTTTGTAACCTTGAAAATGATCGCCTAGAAATACACCTGGTTCTACCGTTTCACCCGTGCGGGCATCGATCGCCTGAGGTCCTAAAATACCGATCGGGTAATCTGCTGTCGCGACTTGATCATAGGTCTTCAGCAGCAACTCTAAACAGTCGGGTGCGGGTTGACTATCTTGGTCAAACATCCAGAGAAAGGCAAAACCCTGAGACCCAAACCGTTCCACCGCTAGGCTAATTCCAGCCGCAATGCCAATATTCTCAGGGTGATGGAGAACCTGAATCGCGAGATTTTGAACATAGTCAGGGTCTAAAACTAGCGGCTGTCGAGAGTTATCGACCACTAAAACTTGCTCGATCGAATAAGACTGACACTGCAAAGCGTTGAGGCAAGCATTGAGAGCCTCAGCATCTTCATAAGCGGTGATGTAGGCTGCAATGCGATAAGCATCCTGTCTGATGTCCCCCATCCGAGAAATTCGAGTCATGGTTCATAGACGTTAAGGAAAGAGATCTGCCGCTTTAAAAGGCGAACCAGACTGATCTTTCTGTGAAAGAATCGGCAAGCTGGATAGTGACCAGTCGATCGCTAAATCAGGATCATTCCAAAGAATACAGCGTTCATGCTGCGGTGCATAATAATCCGTCGTTTTGTAGGCAACCTCAGCGATCTCTGACAGCACGACAAATCCGTGAGCAAATCCCGGCGGCACCCAAAGCTGGCGTTTGTTTTCGGCACTTAGTTCATAAGCAACCCATTGACCAAAGGAGGGCGAACTTTTACGAATATCAACCGCTACGTCGAGGATCATTCCTAGCAATGCTCGCACCAACTTGCCTTGAGGCTGCTGAATCTGATAGTGCAGCCCTCGCAAAACAGATTTGGTGGAGCGAGAGTGATTATCTTGGACAAACGGAGTGGCTACTCCAGTTTTGTCTTGGAAGGTTTTAGCATTGAAGCTCTCAAAGAAAAAGCCCCGATCGTCACCAAAGACGCGTGGCTCAATCAAAACAACATCAGGAATTTCAGTACAAGCAACTTTCATAAATCAATGGTTCGGACAATTTTTTCCAGGAAAGCTATCCATCGAATAGGGTGCAAATACAAACAAGCACTGGACAAATAACTATGGAAGCCATTGTACAGAGCCTACTGACGAAAGTGGGCGTTTTCGCAAACTGCAAGTGACCTTTTTCGTGATGTTGTTTTCGACAATGCTGATTGTGTGTGGCAACGTCAACTTCACGACCCTGAGCCGGTATCGTGAGGTGAATGAGAAACCGTATCGACGACGCTTTGAGAAAGCGTTTGAGTTTCTGCCCTTCAACGTCGAACTGGTGAACCTGGCGATCGCCCCCAGCAGTCGATTGCTGTGCGTCATGGACGCTTCATTTTTGCCCAAGAGTGGGAAAGCCACAGCAGGACTTGACCGCTCGTGGAATGGTTGTGCCAGTCGGGTGGACAGAGGCTTAGAGGTGTCGGTGATTAGAGTGGTGGCGGTTGAAACCGCTACAGCACATGCCCTATCCGCTCAACAAACCCTGACTCATTCCGAGTTACCCACTGAGATCACTCGAATGAATCAGTCTCTCTAAGCTGACCCTCATTATTTAACTTGATAGCCTGCCCACTATGGGAAATGTGTTTCCGATGCTAGCTTGGGCAAAATAAATGTCGGTCAGCTTATCACCTCAAACAGGGGCGGCAGATGCGGATGCCCCAGGTCTAGCACTTGGCAGATAGTGCCTATGGCAAGGAAAAGGAAGGCTTTATCACAGGTGTGATGCAGTTGAAGTCAAGTCCAGGACGTTGCCAAGTTCGACTTTTCTCCCCATGCGTCTCTGGTGACTCTTCCCTTTGTGCTCTCAGTGAGAAGTGTCAAACGCCGTGCCCTCACCATTCATCTGCTCGACCGCTTCAGACTTGGAGCCGACTGCGATTAAATCTCACCTCAATTATCAAACCTTTCTGTCCTACGGCTCGATCGCTGCATAAAATCGTCTAGAGCATTGTAGATTAAGTGTAAAAGTAGCAGACTATCTTCTGAGAAAAATGACGTTACAAGAAAGTGCCAGTTGTTGTAATGTTCTACATTAAGCTTCTAGGCTGACCTAAGCCCCGTACTTTTTGATGAGGTTTAATTCTGTTCACAAATTCTATAGGAGCTATAAATTCATGTTCGTTGAAATTCACCCGGCACTTCTTCGGAAAATCGCAACTGATTCCGAACGCATCCCTTCGCTGTACTACTCTGACCATGCCCTGGTTTGCCAGTTCTTTTGGATGCGGCTGAAGTTGCTTTATGCGTTGATTTCAAAGAGCGTGAACTCTCAAGCCACTTGTCTCGACTTTGGGGGTGGAGGGGGTGTATTTTTTCCAACGTTAGCCAGATATTTTCAGCGAGTAGTTTTTATCAATAGTCCGGACAGTTTTGAATCGCCAACGGCAGAATGCGGGTTTGAGCCTCCTCGGCGCGGTCAGATGCTGACGGTAGAATGCGGGGTTCAGCCTCTGCCTCGAAAATTGTCCGGACTATTGTTTTATTGACCTAGAAGATAAAGAGGCTAGATCTGTCGTTGAACAGTTTGACCTAAAAAATGTCCGCCTAATCAAAAGTGATATTGCCAAAGGGGATTTAGAGGATGCTTCATTTGATATCGTGATCGCAGCAGATGTCTTGGAACACTTTCAAGATTTATCGTTTCCGGTCAGCGTGATTAAGAGATGGTTGAAGAATGACGGACGTTTATATACCTCTCTTCCGACAGAAAACTGGATTTATACTTCCCTAAGGAAAGTGTTTGGCGTTCAAAAACCTGAAGATCATTATCATACTGGTTACGAGGTTGAACGATATCTTCAGAGCAATGGCTTTAAGCCTATTAGAAAGAAATTTGTGCCGCTAGTGATAATTTGTTTCCTTTATTCTTAGTAACTGAATGGCGAAGGTTGTAGCTAGGCTAGTGAGCGTAATGCATACTAAGCGCAATCTATGTTACTCTAAATTGCGCCGAAATAATGTGTAGGTGAGAATAGTGAAAAAGAACAGGGACTTCTCTTCATTGAATGAACTCTTCAAAGGTTCAGAGGGAGCCTTTTTAACACTTTCCTTAATATTTGGACTGATGTTTCTGATTGTTCTTCCGCCATTGCAAGCACCCGATGAACATGCACATTTCTTTCGAGCCTATCAGCTAACTGATGGCAAAATTATCGCTGACGTGTTAACAGAAAAAAAAGATCGTGAGGAAAGAGCAACCTATCTAGGCGGAGGAGCATTGCCTTCGAGCGTGATCAGAACAGCAACCGTCTGGGCTGGTCGTATTCCGGGTCATTCAAGTGAGAAAGTAAAAAATGAACAATTCTTGGAAACTTGGGCAATGCCTTTAGAGGCAGAGAAAACGACTCGTGACGTGTTTAATTCGGCACCTTATAGTCCTATTCCATACATTCCACAAATGATTGGAATTGCTTTTGGAAAGCTTTTCAATCTTCCTCCCCTCTGGCTCACTTACTTAGGCAGATTTGCGAATTTAGTCATTGCAACACTTATTACCTTTGTTTCGATCAAAGTTTTACCTATATATAAATGGGTTTTCTTTCTACTGGCGCTAACCCCAATGGCACTCTCTCAGAGAGCTTCTTTATCCGCAGACGCTGTACTAAATGGCGTTTCCTTTCTACTGATTGCCACGATTATCAACTGCGCATTTAATTCTAAAAAAGTTAAAGTATTAGCTAAAGATGTTGCACTGATTTCATTGGGAGGTATTCTTGTATCTTTGTCCAAGATAGTCTATTTGCCGTTTGTATTACTATTCTTCCTAATTCCAAGGCATAAGTTTGATACTCGAAAAAATTATTGGTTGTCGTTTCTATTTTTGATTTTGTCTAATGTCTCGATTTGTTTCTTGTGGAATTTATCTGTAAAACATTTGGGAGTGCCCGTCTCTAGAATAACGGGTGCTTCGATTGAAGGACAAGTCGAGTATCTATACTCTCACCCACTAATGGTTTTCAGCATCGCCTGGAACACATTGCAAAATATCAGATTTATTTTGGATTCGTTCATTGGCATTCTTGGTTCTCTAGATACTCCCATTCCAACGATCACGGTGCTCTCCTATCAAGTCATACTGGTGCTAGTTGCACTGGTCAGTAACCAGGCTGGCATTGTCATTTCACTATCAAGTAAGCTCACAATTCTCTTTGTTCTGGGAGCTACGGTTACCCTAATTCACTTACTGATGTATTTGGTATGGACAACAGTCGGCGGGACAGACGTTTTAGGCGTTCAAGGTCGCTATTTTATACCAACTTCTCCGTTATTTTTCTTGCTGCTGTATAATCAGCGGTTTTCCTTCGATATTTCCGAGAAAAGCTTTCAGCGTTTGATCATTTATTACTCTGTTTTTGCTCTGCTAAGCAGTTTGATTGCGATGATAGCTCGCTACTATTAATAACAACCTCTTTCATCTATCACCGAATGATTCAACCTCGATCGTGCCTCGAAGCCTGTAATTGCCCAATGAGAAAGCTAGATATAATTGCCGTTGTAATTCCTTGCTATAAGGTGCAATTGTTCATTCTGCCTCTCATTGAGCAGATTGGGCAAGAAATCGATCTGATTTATGTGGTAGATGATGCTTGTCCACATTCAACAGGTCAATATGTGCAGGAACATTGCCAAGACCAACGGGTGAAAGTGATTTTTCATCATAAAAATCAGGGAGTAGGTGGCGCGGTTATCTCTGGTTATCACCAAGCCCTTCAAGACGGTGCAAGTATTATCATTAAGATGGATGGAGATGGGCAAATGAACCCGTTTTTGATTCCTTTATTAATCAGCCCTATCGTTGGCGGCAAGGCGGATTATGTGAAGGGAAATCGATTTTTTGATTTGAATTTTTTGAATACCATGCCCAAAATTCGGATTTTTGGCAACGCAGCTTTATCGTTGATTAGTAAAGTTTGCACGGGCTACTGGAACATCATGGACCCAACAAATGGATATACTGCAATTCATGCCAACATTCTTTATTTGATTCCCCTGCATAAACTAGACAAGCGTTATTTCTTTGAAAGCGACTTGCTGTTTCGTTTAAGCACAGTACGGGCGGTTGTATTGGATGTGCCAATGCGGGCAAAATACGATGATGAGATCAGCAGCCTAAGAATTGGTAAGGTCGTTTGGGAATTTCCTAATAAATATTTGACACGACTGTTGAAACGAATTTTTTACACTTACTTTCTGCGGGATTTTAACGTAGGTTCAGTAGAATTGGTCGTAGGACTATTCTTGATTACGCTCGGCACTCTATACGGAGGATATAACTGGTATTATAGTCTGACTTCTAGTGTGATCGCCACCAGTGGTACGGTCATGATTGCCGCTTTACCGATTATCTTAGGGTTTCAGTTGCTTCTGGCTGCTATTCACTATGATGTGATGAACGTTCCCAAAGAATCAATATATCGATTTTTGAAGGAACATGTCGCTATAAATGTAAACAGCGATAGAACTGGTAATATACAAAGCGAAGAAAATCGAATCAATCGAGAATAATTGTCTTACACAAAAGACGCAGGTACGCCCATAAGAACTATTCAGATCAAAGAACTTCGCTAAGAACAGACTGATAAAAGCTTTCTAGTTCTTCAACGTGCTTATCAATTTGACGAATCTGGTGAGGCGCTGTAGTGAGTTGTTTTTGATATTTATCAGGTTCGCTATCTATTCTTTTGAGAATGATTGCCAGATCACTAATATTATCAGGAGAGAAGATGTTGCCATTAATTTCAGGAATGATGTCTTCAGCTAGTCCTCCTTTATTTGAAGCAACTACCCATACTCCCGCTAAAGTGGCTTCACGTGTTATTAAGCCAAAGCTTTCAGACCATAGTGAAGGTGCAATTAATACATCAATGTCGCTAAAGTACTCTGGCATTCGCTCGGCTGATAACTTGGAAATAAATGTAACGCACGTACTTCCCCAGTATTCATGGCGTATCTTGTCTGAAGACATGGACAAGTCGATAACTGTTACCTCGCAATTTTGTAACTTTTCGGTAGTAATGGCATCCTTGAGGAAGTAATATCCTTTGTGAACGCAAATTCCCCCAGCATAACCTAAACGTACTTTTTTATTAATAGATGGTTTGCGCGGAAGAACGGGTTGGGGTTTGATACCATTGCGGTTAACTTTTATTTGAGAGAAGCCATTAAGTCTATACAGCGCTGCCTGAGATTCAGAAACTGCTAGGATTAATTTGGCTTTGTTGAGGTATTTTGCCAGATAGCGATGACGCTGCATTGAACTATTAATGTCGGTAGCATAACGAACGAGAACTAACGGATCATTTTGTTTATAGTCAACTTCCACACCGTTCTGATCCATCATGAATTGATAGTCGCAAATCCACCAGGCATCATGAACTGTAACCAGATAAGGTATGTTTAAGCGAACCGATACTTCTAGGATGGAAGCTGTTAATCTTTGGATGCAGTGAAAATGAATTAGGTCTGGCTGGGTAAATTCTAGATATTGACGAAAGATTTCGTATACTGTTTTATCTTGATAGCGCCAATCGATCTTTGGATAAGGTGGCAGGCTAAGTTTGGTGACACAAACACCATCTTGGTTATACTCAGATAGCTCATAACCATTAGAATTATTGATATCGTAAGTGAATACGGAGATTTCATAGCGATCGCTATATTGGAGTTGCAGATGATCGATGATATTTTTTAACAGGAAGGTAGCTCCGCCTAAAGCCTGTGGAGGATATAAGACATTTACAAATAATAATTTTTGTTTTGGTTGACTTCTAGTGATTAAACCTGTTGAGATGGCTTTCTTTATACCTGAGTCGATAATCGATTTAAGATTGTTTGCCACTACTTCTGGCTTATAGTCGCGTATAGCCTTATCCTTTGCACCTAAAGCTATATTCTCGCGTATCTTTGCATTACCAACTAATAGGTTTAACTTGTCAAACCATTCTTCAGAAGTATGGGCGATCATCACATCTACCCCATCCTCCAAAACCTCTAAATATGTTTGTGTAGCACTTACTACAGAAGGTACATCAACGGCTGCTGCTTCTAACCATTTAATTTCGCTCTTGCAATCATTAAATAAACTTTGTTCTAATGGTGCAATGTTGATATCAGCTTGCGATAAAAATTCCCAGTAGATATCTAAGTTATTTAACAACTCAATTCTATCAATACGTTCGGCAAAAACAACAAGTTCTTTTGGTAACTTTAAATATCCAACAATAGTCAACCGAACGTTTGGATACTTTGCCATAATCTGAGAGAGTGCAGGTGCAACTATCTGAAAATCAGCGTCGTGAGTTTTCGTTCCACTACCATAGAAAATCGATAGATAATCTCTATGAAGTTTTGCAGACGAGGAGACTAAAAATTGTAAAATTGTCCTATCAAGAGCATTACGATGGCAAAAGCTAGTACTCCCGGTTACTTTCTCTATCTCTCGTGCTAAAGCTGGGGTGGAAACAATTGCAGAGTCACACAGTAGTAAGGCTTCTCGATAAAGTGCAACACCTTTAACTAAAGCTTTATATTCTTCAGGTGAAAGCTGTCCCTTGAGTTTTTCGTAGGATTTTGGATAAGATTCGCGGTCAAAAATAAGATCGTCAATATCAAAAAAAACAATTTTATTGAGAGATTTAGCGTATTCAATTGTCTGGACAACATCTGAGAATGCTGGTACTCGGTAGAAGATCACAACATGACAAAAGTGTATTAAGGAATTGGCTTTTTTATGATCACGCCAAGAAACCCAATTAACCTGACAGTTTAGTAGCTGTAATTGCTCTAATTTTTGTTGGACTCGGTAACGAAAGCATTGTGGAAGCGTCTCTTCTACAATGAGAAGAACGTTGGGGTTTTCGGGGACAAAGCGCGGTAAATTAATTTTGGGCAGTGAAGATTTGGGTATAAAGTTTTCCTCTGAGGATGATTGGGGTGAAATCTGAAGAGACTTTTTCAGCGCTAGTTGTTGAATTTTTTGTCGAAAATTAGTAAACCTTAGACGAGCTTTCCAAAATTTACTCGTTTCCATCCAAGCGAGGACACCTTGGCAGTGTGCTAAATCCCCTTGGGTTTGGTGGAGTTGGGCGCGCGATCGCTCTAGTTCCGCCCGTGTTTGCTGAAGTTGAGAGAGAAGGTCTTCTAATTCGCCGTGTATCATTGGGTTTCATTCATAACAGCTAGTTCGCTCAGGTTCATCTATTGCAATATTTTGTTTTGTAGGAACAATGAATGTTGACTAAGATGAGGGTCAGCCTAGCTTGTGCTTAAAGCGGAACCACAGAGAACGCAGTCGCCAAAACTTGCTGGTTTCCATCGATCTGATTTGCTGGTGAGCACCTTCCAGGTTAGCTTGTAGGGTCTTGCACTCTTCTCTAACCTCTGTTAAAGATTCTTGCTGCTGCTGAGTGAGTTTGGTTGAATCAACCAATTCAAGCTGCGATCGCTGAAGTGCAGCCTGATCTGCTCGCCAGTCCTTTCGTAAGTGCACCAACAAATCATCTGAGGGATCAAGATAAGTAGAGTCTAAAGTCTCTAACAGAGGCTCAACCCGATCGGAGCAAATCGCCACAAAATACAGCGGCGCTGGCAAACCGCTCACTCTATTAGACACCGCTTTGACATCTCCTGAGTAAGCTTTGATTTTGGTTTGGTTGCTACTGGTTAGAGAGGTAATCCAAGAACCAACAGCAAGCTTTTGCCCATAGGTATGAACTTGTTGAAAATGGCGCTTTAAGAGATCTAAAAATTCCTCATAATAGAGTTCTTTAACATGAAAAGAATTGATGTCGCCGGGTTCGTCTGAATAAACGAGCCTATTTGGAGACGAAATAATCAAGAGTCCATCTGCCTTCAAGACTCGTTTGACCTCCTGCATCATTTCTTCATGCTGGTCATGATGTTCGATCGTTTCAAACGAAGTCACCACATCAACCGAGGCATCAGAGAGTGGAATCGCGCTGCAAGAACCCACCAAAAAATTCAGATTGGTAAGGTGGCTATATTGTGTTCGAGCATGACTCACTGAATCTTGATCAATATCGACCCCAACCACCGAGGCGGCACCCTTTGCTAAGAGAGCACTCCCATAGCCTTCACCTGAGGCGATGTCCAGCACCGCAGCCTCACTGACAAAATCGAGTGCCAATCCATATCGGTGGAGATGCTCGTATTTAATAATGCCGTCGAGTTGAGGAATAAATCGCTCTCCAGTAAATTCCATCGCGGTTCTCTTTAAATGGGGGGTTAACTCTTGTTGAGAAAGCTGAGGAAACCTCAAATCATTATCTGATTTTAATGCCTTGATAGCTATTAAAGTTAATGCAGCAGGATACTCTAAAGCAACAATTCGGCATTCCTCAAATCCAGCTTGGATTACTTGCTGCCAAGCATCGCTA
Source organism: Phormidesmis priestleyi BC1401 (assembly GCF_001650195.1). Lineage (GTDB taxonomy): Bacteria > Cyanobacteriota > Cyanobacteriia > Leptolyngbyales > Leptolyngbyaceae > Phormidesmis_A > Phormidesmis_A priestleyi_B. The sequence continues at coordinate 98,043 of NZ_LXYR01000008.1, forward strand.
CCATACTCTGTGTAAACTAAAAAATCTTCTCGTCCCATTTTTGGATCACCATGATAGCTAGATGGTAAATCATGACGGGAGCGAGTTAGACGATCAAGAATCATTGGCACAGTGAATGCAAGCAGTCCACCCGGTTTTAAAACGCGATAGCACTCTGATAGACCAACAACTGGGTCAGAAACATGTTCCAGCGTATCCGAGTGACAAACGATATCAAAGCTAGAGCTTTCATAGGGAAGATCCATCATATCAACGTTAGGATAAACCCCTAGAGAGTGTCTAGGCAACCGAGATAAAAATTGGGTGAGTGAGCCTGCTTCGTTAATTTCTAGTAGGTGTAGAGACTGAACTTCAGGCATCTGAACAAACTCTGCAAACGTGCCTAAAAACTTGAAGTTGGACATCAGTGCCGAGGCAAGCGCCATTGATCGCAAGTTAGAGCCGCAGGTCTGGCAGTGAAACCCTTGTTGACGATCGATGTAGTCAACTTCCTCGCGACTCAACTCCCAATCTTTAATTAGACTCTCCCACAAAACAGGCGTAAAGGTCAGTTGAGTTGCGCCGCAGCACAAGCATCTAGAAATCAACGATCGTGACAGCATGATTAAACTTGGAGCGTAAAAGACACATGAAAAGTTTGCTGGGGTTAGGGTTGTCTGATGATACCCATGAGAATGACTAAAGAACTCACATAAAATCTAATTACACTCAATCTAAGTGATTGAATGGGATATCTCCATTTCAGAGATTCTGATCATACCAAACGTCAAATTAGTAGCGCTAGATTCGACAGTCAATAGCAATTGCAGCCAATCTAACATTTCGTGACTGTCTTGGGTACCGTCAGCAATTGCAGGTTCCAATACATAGCTTCCTCCTAGAATGTCTGGCCACTTCGTACAGAATTCTACATCTAGGTGAGAGCCAGACGTTAATTCAGGAAGTTCATAACGGTATTGATAGTTATTAAAACCAGTGATTGCGGTTCTCAATCGATCGTAGATGGAGACCCCGATCAGAGGCATTTGAATCTGATCGTGGGCTAAGATTCTAACCACAATTTTGACCCACTCACCTGGGCAAAGAAATCCCGCTTCTGCCCCAGTGCTATCCAGTATTTTAAAGTCAACAATTTCGGCTCGTCCTGTTCCAAATCGTTTAGCCTGCGAAAAAGCAAGATATGCTCTCCTCATAAAGGGATTAGCTCTACTTTGATTTTGTCTCTCAGCCTCCTGCTGTTTCTGGTGTATCAGAGGCGCGTAAGGGAGATGGTGAGCGTCTACTTCAGCTCTGTGATGGGCATTAATCTGCTCATACATCCACGCTTGATACCTTCTTGAGATTTCGGGCGGCTCCCCGGTTGAGACTAGAGAGCCTGAATTAATCCACACCCCCCTTGAGCAAAGGCGAGCTACTGCTCCCACGTCATGGGAAACGAACAAAATCGTTCCTCCCGAATCCTGGAAATCTTTGATTTTCGCCATGCAACGATGCACAAAAATACCATCACCCACTGCTAAAGCTTCATCCACAATCAGCACTTCCGGATCGACATGCACTGCCACTGCAAATGCCAATCGCACAAACATCCCGCTTGAATAGGTTTTTACGGGCTGGTCAATAAAATCACCAATCTCTGCAAACGCTGCAATGTCATCAAACCTAGCCTCAATCTCCGCATGACTCAGCCCTAAAATTCGCCCATTGAAAAAGACATTCTGCCGCCCCGTGAACTCTGGGTTAAACCCACTTCCAAGTTCTAGGAGAGCCGACACTCTTCCTCTGACAGCAACCTCTCCCAGAGTCGGCTGAAGAGTTCCTGCAATAATTTGCAGCAGCGTGCTTTTACCAGAACCGTTTTGACCGATAATTCCCAGTGTTTCTCCTTGAAAAACCTCTAAGCTGACATTTTTCAATGCCCAAAACCCTTCAGCTTGAGTCTTTCCGGGTAAGAGGATCTCCTTTAATCGATCGACTGGATGCGAATAGCGCTTGAAAGACTTTGAAACATTTTTTAGCGAAATAACAGCTTCACCCACTTCACGACCCCTCCAGGTCCCCACACTTAATTGAATGTTTAGGAACTAGTTTATAAAACATCTGCAAACGCAGGGCGCAATCGTCGATAGACCCATAGCCCGATCGAGAAAACCACAATCGAAACCAGCGATAACACCCCTAATTCCGTCCAATGCTGAAGTTTACCCACCAACACTACATCGCGGTAAAGCTCGACTACGATCGTCAGAGGGTTAAGCCAAAATACCCAAAATCTCAGTCCTTCAGGAATCGATGAGGCTGGATAAACGATCGGAGTCATATAAAACCACAGATTCAGAATTACGCCGATTGTTTGTGGAATATCTCGCAAAAACACCGTTAGTCCAGCAACAAGATAACCTAAGCCTGCCGTCAAAAGCAGTTGCGGAATCCAAATGAGGGGCAGCAGCAGCAGAGTGCTGTGAATTGCATGGTTAAAAAATGCGACAAACGCAATCAGCAGCATCAAGCCCATCGTGCTATCGACAAAGGCAGAACAAATCGGAACCAAGGGCAGCAGCGCGACTGGAAACACCACTTTTTTGATCAGATTGGGCTGACCTACCACCGAAACAGCCGCTTGGGAAAATCCACTCGTGAAAGCAATCCAGGGAATCAAGCCCGCAAAGAGCCAAAGCCCGAAGGTAAAGCGGTTGTCTGGCAGCCCTTGCAAACTTAATTTGACTTTTAAGACGATCGAGAATAAGTATGTGTAAACCAGCAGTTGCGCTAACTGATTTAGTACCGTCCACGCGTTGCCTAGAACCGATCCTTTATATCGGGCTTCTAAATCGCGCTGAACTAGCGTCTTTAACAAATCTAGCTTTGTCCACCAATGGGGCGGCACCGGAAGCCATTGAACCAGACGGGTGGCTTTGCGAGTCGCTGTTTTGACGGAGTTCAGCAAAATTGGGGTTACTCCTAAACTTACAAAATTCCCGATCGACCCTGTAAGAATATCAGGAGATGGCTTGTTATGTAATTTTGAATGTGGAAGTCGGTTTGTATAGATGTTCGATTGAATTATTCTGCAAGTCTCTCATCTAATCAGGCTCAAACTGCTTTTAGGTTTGCTTCTGATGCCTCAATCGCGTCCTGTACACTACGTGCAACACGGTGGCAAGTGCAGCTAGGTGAGTCAGCATTCATCAGAGCGGTAGGTTTTGGGAATTCTTGTGAACTTTAAAGTCAGGTCTGCCTCGATAGACCATTCAAACAGTTAACGGTTTTAAGACTCAAGTGCAAAAAAAAGCTCTGATCACAGGACTCACAGGACAAGACGGCTCCTATCTCGCCGAACTTCTCTTGACTAAAGGCTATCAGGTTTTTGGTCTGGTGCGTCGCTCTAGCTCTGGTAAGGTCGATCGCATTGGTCACCTCTCAGGCAATGTCACCATTCTCTCAGGCGATCTGCTGGATCAATGTTCACTGATGGACGCGATCGAGCAGTCTCAGCCCGATGAAATCTATAATCTGGCATCTCAAAGCTATGTGCCCATTTCGTGGACTCAGCCCGCACTGACGGCAGAATATACGGCGTTGGGCGTGTCTCGATTATTGGAGTCGATTCGTCGCTGCCACCCTAGCTCACGGTTCTATCAGGCTTCGAGCAGTGAGGTGTTTGGTCAGCCCGATGAGTCGCCCCAAACCGAACGGACGGCTTTCCGTCCTCGTAACCCCTATGGAGTTGCTAAAGCCTACGCTCACTGGATGACCGTCAACTACCGTCAGCAGTATGGCTTATTCACTTGCTGTGGAATTACTTACACTCACGAGTCACCGCGTCGGGGCACCGAGTTTGTGTTTCGCAAGATTACGCAGGGGGTCGCCATGATTAAGCTGGGGCTAGCAAGTGAGCTAAAACTGGGCAACTTAGGGGCGCGTCGTGACTGGTGCTATGCCAAGGATGCGGTCTATGCGATGTGGCTGATGCTTCAGCAAGACCAGCCCGATGATTTCATTATTGCGAGTGGCGAAACGCACTCAGTTGAGGAGCTTGTGGAATGTGCTTTTCAGTGTGTAGGACTCTCTTGGAAAGACTATGTTTCGGTTGACCCTTCTTTTTATAGACCCGATGAAGCGGTGCAACTAGTGGGATCGATCGACAAAATTCGTCAGCAGTTAGGCTGGCAGCCTCAACATCCGTTTAAGCAGTTGGTGGAGTTGATGGTTGACCATGATTTAAAGGAGTTGACTGATCGCAGGCATTAGAGGCGAGTCGGTATTGAGAGGGCACGATCGAGCAATCCACTACGTCTGAGGAAATTCTGCGAGGGAGCTGCTGAAAGCTTATACACTGCTAATGACGTGAATGGCTCAAGTTGTGCCTCATCAGCTACTGATCAATCTATCGTTTTTGGCAGATAAGCCGACAGGTCACACGGTCTATGCAAACAGTCTACTTCCCCATTTGAGAAGTCTAGACCCCATACTATTGACCTCGCAGATCTTCCCAGACGATCGCTGCTACCCGATTCCACCTCATTTGACTCCCGATCGAGGGGGAAAAGGACATCTCTCCCGGCTTTTGTGGACTCAATTTGAGTTGCCAAACCTTTATAAAAAGTTAAAGGGAAGCCTATTATTTTCTCCTATTCCTGAGGCTCCACTGTTCACAAAGATCCGTCATGTGGTGACATTACATGACTTGATCCCGCTGCGGTTTCTAAAGCGGTTTTCTCCTCGAACTCCTTATTTCAAACATTATATTCCTCACGTTTTATCTCAAGCAGAACAGATTATTTGTGACTCTCAGGCAACTGCCCAAGATGCGATGAGTTTCTTCAATATCTCTGCTAAAAAAATGACTGTCATTCCTTTAGCATACGACGCAGAGCATTTTCGCTATTTGGACTTACCAACTCAAAATTATTTCTTATATTTAGGTCGGCATGATGCTTATAAAAATCTAGGGCGAGCGATCGAGGCTTTTTCTAAATTGCCCGATCGCGCTAGCTATGAGTTTTTGATTGCAGGTCCGACTGACGATCGCTACACGCCTACATTGGTTAATCTGGTGACTCAATTGGGCTTGACTGAGCGAGTTAAATTTTTGAGTTATGTTCCTTACAGCGAGTTGCCAACCTTGTTAAATCAAGCGATCGCGCTCGTGTTTCCAAGTCTGTGGGAAGGATTTGGACTGCCCGTTTTAGAAGCGATGGCGTGCGGAACCCCGGTGATCACCTCAAATCTATCGTCTATGCCAGAAGTGGCGGGAGAAGCCGCGCTGCTTGTTGACCCATATGATGTGGAAGCGATCGCCGATGCGATGCACCAAATCAGCCGCGATCCTACTTTGAGAAGCCAACTGCACCAACTCAGTCTCGATCGAGCCAGTCACTTTAGTTGGGCAAAAACCGCAGCAGCCACGGCAGACGTTTTGAGTCAGTATCTCTAAAAGTTGACCTGATTTCTGACCTCTGCTCAGTCGCGTGAAACAAGCAGCACAACTCCACAGATAATTAACCCCATCCCAGCGATGCGAGTTAGCGGGAGCGACTCGCCAAAAATAAATTTACCCATCAGAACGGCGAAAACATATTGCAACGCCACCGCTGGGCCCAACACACTCAGTTTCACGCGAGTCAGCAGCAGGATATAGAGAATTGCGCCCATCCCGTAGAAGACCAGCCCGATCAGTAGCTCTGGCGTGGTCGCAATGCTGAGGACGTGACCTGAGAAATTTCCCGCATTGACTCGTCCTAGCTTTTGTGCGCCTGTTTTTAGAAAAAACTGTCCGCCTGTGCCTGCGGCGATCGACATTAAAAAGAAGGCAAACTCTTGAAAGTTCACAGGCAATCCTTTGAGAATTTATTTGAGAGCTGTAGACGCGAAGCCCCAACAGTCTACCGTAGCGGCACAGACAGAGAGCAGTTAAGGAAAAATCAGAATTTTGTAGGTTTCTGGCGTTGGAGTAATGGCTCGATCGACTGCCATCGCCAAATCTTTAAGCGGATAGCGATCGCTCACCAAAGCATCGACATCAATGCGACGATTAAACACAATCTCAGCCGCTAGTGACTGAACCCGATAAGACGAGCTATAGCTGCCCATCAAATCAATTTCTCGTCGATACAAAACATTGGGATTGAGCGGAATCTCTAGCTCATCGGGAAACTCGGCAAAAAAGAGAATCTTGCCGCCTTTGCGGGTGCAGTCCAGCGCTTGAAAAAAGGCTTTATCGCTAGGAACCGCCAGCAGACTCACATCTACGCCCATGCCTTGAGTGAGTGCCTGAATTTTGTCCACCAGATCTGGATCACGAGCGTCAAATGCGGCATCGGCTCCGACGCTGAGGGCTTTCTCCATGCGAGAGGGCATCAGATCGGTGGAGATTGCTTGCGCTCCAAAATATTTGACCAGCATAATAAACATGAGTCCGATCGGACCTGCCCCCGTCACTAAAACGGTTTGCCCTGGAGCAATTTGCGCTTTTTTGACTGCCTTTAAGCAGCAGTTTGTCGGCTCGACAAAACTGGCTTGCTCAAAGGTTACGTCGTCAGGAATGATCATCAATCCACCATTGCGAACAATGTGACCAGGGACTTTCACATACTCGGCAAAGCCGCCGCCACTAGGCGCAAATCCGGCTGTGGTGGTGATGGTTTTGTAGACCTCACACATTGAAAAGTTTTCGTTGAGGCAATAAGCGCAGTGCATACAGGGAATGTGATGCAGCACGACGACGCGATCGCCCGTCTGCCATTTTTGCACGTCAGACCCAACGGCAGCGATCGTTCCAGCGGTCTCGTGTCCAAAAATTCGCGGTGGCTCATAAAGCGGATATTTAATCTTCTTAATATCTGACTGACACAAGCCCACGACCCGAACCTGAACCAAAACCTCATCCGCTCTAATCTCTGGCAGCGGCACGTCTTCATAGCTAAGCTGGTCAACCCCGCGAAATACCTGCGCTTTCATCAGTCAAATCCCTTGAATAACTCTCCGATAGTGACTGTACCATTAGCGATCGAGACGCTGCGTGAATATGAAGTCTATTTCTGGCAAGCGGCTGTGCAAGATTGTGTTCCCGTTCACGATCGTGGGCGCTTTGACTTTACAACTCGTGACTCGATCGTAAAGTCTGGAATATCGCGCAGTTCCGATTCGTCTAAATTGTATTGTTCACACACTAAGCTTAGTCGCGTTCCCGGAACCTTGACAGCGTTCACCGAGTGGGTCAAGTCGCCTTGAAAATGAATCAACAAATTTTCTTGAGGTTTGACTTGCCCAACTTGACGTTTGTGATCGCGCAAAACCAGTTCTCCGCCTTGCATCTGAGACGGCACCTGCACATAAAGCACACTGACGCTTTCAGGCGGATCGATCGTTTTGCAATAAGACCGCAATGAGCGATCGATGTGGGGATCTACGCGCGATCCCTCTTGCAGCAATAAAGGGTTGAGATAAAACGCATTGCACGTAGATTCAAGAGCGAGATCTAAATAAAGCTTAAAGAAGGGGAATTTTTGAGCGACGGTTTCGAGTCCCGATCGCTGAAATGCGATTGAAAAACCTTTGGTGCTCACAAAATCGCGGTTGAGATTATTGACTGCAAAATAAGGACACGCCAGAATATCTCGGCGCAAATCATCCAAATAAGTCAGGGAAAACGCGTTGGGGTTCTGACGGTAGTAACTCAAGAGATTTGAAGGGGCGATCAAAGGTTTTTAATTTTGTACCCATTTGATTTTTGAATGCGACCCATCATCGGTTATCGCAAAATCGAGTAGAGACGTTTCGGTGGAACGTCTCCACGCCATCGGGTAAACGCGCGATCGCCTTCACGAAATCGATATTACAAAAAATTGTAGAGATGCAACGAACGACATCTCTACAGCATTACGGTCTATTAAATGGCGGACACAGGCTAAATCATCAGATTTAAAACTCTATTTCTGACCCATTTGAGCCGCGACTTCGGCTGCAAAGTCAGTCTCTTCTTTTTGGATGCCTTCACCCAACACAAACCGGACAAATCGACGCACTTGAATGTTTTCGCCCAACTGAGCAACGTTGCGCTTCACCAACTCATCAACCGTGATGTTTTGGTCACGAATGTAAGGCTGGTCGAGCAAGCACATTTCTTTGAGACGCTTATCGATCCGCCCTTGCACGATCTTCTCTTTAAGCTCTTCTTTTTTGCCACTCAGATCATCTTTGCCCATCTCGATCGCTTTTTCTTTATTGACGATCGCTTCAGGAATGTCGCTGACTTTCACGTACTCAACGTTGGGGCACGCTGCTACCTGCATCGCCACGTTTCTCACGAGTTGTTGAAAGGCTTCGTTGCGTGCCACAAAGTCGGTTTGACAGTTGACTTCAACCAGAACGCCAATCCGTCCGCCTGTATGAATGTAGCTATCGACTAATCCTTCCGCCGCGACTCTGCCTTCTTTTTTGCCCGCAGACGTGATTCCCTTTTGCCGCAGCCATTCTGAGGCTTTTTCTAAATCCCCATTGTTTTCCTGGAGTGCTTTTTTGCAATCCATCATGCCTGCGCCCGTTTTTTGGCGCAATTCACCGACCATCTTTGCCGAAATGTCTGCCATTTGCCTTTCCCTAATCAACGAGTGGTTAGCCGTCAGCCGTTAGGGGTTAGACACCTACGACTAACGGCTGAACGGGTCGAGTTATTCTGCGGCGGCAGGTTCTGCTGCTGCTGTTGCTTCTTCGGGCGCGAAGGCTTCGCTTTCGTCGTATTCGTATTCGTCGTCAGCGCCTTCGTAATCGTATTCGTCGTCGAGTTGACCGTGACGACCTTCATAGATCGCATCTGCCAACCGACCTACTATCAGCTTAATCGAACGGATCGCATCATCATTCGCCGGGATGGGAATGTCTACGACATCGGGGTCGCAGTTGGTGTCAAGCAGCGAGACGATCGGGACACCCAACTTCAAGCATTCTTGAACGGCGTTATATTCTCGCTTTTGATCCACGATTAGAACGATATCAGGAACCTTCCGCATGGCTTTGATGCCACCGAGATATTTCTGAAGTTTGTCGAGTTCGCGTCGCAAGACAGCGGCTTCTTTTTTAGGCAGCATATCCATTGCGCCCGTTTCTTCGCGACGCTCAAGATCTTTGAGGCGATCGACGCGGGTCTTGATGGTCGCCCAGTTGGTCAGCATTCCACCGAGCCAGCGCTGGTTGACATAATAGGCTCCGCAGCGAGACGCTTCTTGAGCCACGATTCCGGCAGCTTGGCGTTTGGTGCCAATAAACAGAAACTTTTTGCCTTGCTCAGACGCGGTGCGCACGTAGTTGTAAGCGGCATCCATTAACTGGGCGGTTTGCACCAAGTCAATGATGTGTACACCATTACGCGCGGTGTAGATGTAGGGGTCCATCTTGGGATTCCAACGACGAGTTTGGTGCCCGAAGTGGACTCCAGACTCAAGCATTTGAGCCAATGAAACAACTGGCATTCTTTTTACTCCTGTATTCGGGTTAATCCTCCACCCAGGTGAGTTTCAAAAAGTTTGAAACACCCGAAATCCTGAGTGTGTGGGTTGAAACAACTTTACTAGGATAACACAATAGAGTCGTGCTTGAGGGGCTGAAAAACTGAAGAAGGGAGGCTCGATCGCCTCAAATTCAAGGAGTCAGCGTAAGTCCCTCAACCCCAACTTCGAGCCGAATGACCTTCGCAGGTTCAACTCCTGTGCTAGGAGGTAGAGACATTCCCCCATTGGTGATCACGTAGATTGAAGTCCGATCGCGCTCAGTGCGACCAAACGCCAATGAGGTACTCCCAGTCACGCCTTGATCGGCTTCGGCGATCGTAGTCACCGTTCCGTCGGGGGCAATCCGCACGACGCTGTTGTAGATATGAGTGGTTCCATACAAATTGCCGTGGATGTCGAACGCAAAATCGTCAATGTTGACATTTTTAATTGCGATTTCCGGTGTACCTGCGTTGCTATCCGAGCCAAGCGGAATCTGAACTAAGGTTTGGTGTTGAGTATTCGACGCGTAGAGAGTTCGCTGGAAAATCTTGAGTCCGTTGACGGCAGGAATGGGATTTTCAAGACTTCGCCGATCGAGCAGTTCATGTTCTAGCCAGATTTTTGTTGAGTTTTGGGTCGCGTTGAATTCCCAAATGGCACCGAGATAAGAATCTGCGATCAGATAGCGATCGTCGATCAAATGAGTCATGCCGTTGAGAAATATTGCATCTGCGATCGTCACCAGCGTTTCAACCTTGCCTTGAGTCACTTTAAAGATGGCTGAAATCCCGTCCTTTAGCACGCCTGAAACGAAAAGATTACCGTTCTGATCGAAGACAATCCCCGCTGCCTTTCCGTCTACTTTGGCAAACTCACGCCGCTCACCGCTAGGATTGATTTTGTAGAGTTTGCCGTCTTCGTAGCTCGTGACAAAGAGCATTCCCTGAGCGTCGATCGCGATGTTTTCAAGAAACGTGTTGACCGGAAATTCAGCGAGGCAAAAGTTGGGCACGATCGCCATTGGAGTCTGGTCAAAAATTGGCGGAAGCTGTGGATTACTCATGACGGAACTCCCTGACGTGTAGATTTATGGCTGCTGAGATTCTGCATAGGCATCATACACGGCACGAACGGTGTACCAGTTGAGAAAAATGCGGGCAACCTGCTCGGCGAGTTGGGGTTTGCCTTGTTGAATCAGCCAGCCGATTAGAGGAGCCATCGTGCGCTCGTTGAGGCGACCTCCGATCGTCAGTCCTTCCCACAGCGCTCGACTAATCCAGGTCATCTGAATCATCAGCCGCACGTCCCAAGTCGGATGTTTTTGATAAAACAACACGCCCATTCGACCGCGCTGAATTTCTTTGTCGATCATGCTCGGAATCTGATCCAATGAGAATGCAGGATGCCAGTGATAGCCGACCGCATCGGGACATTTAATCAGCTTTAATCCCAATTGTTTAAGCCGCACTCCTAGCTCCAAATCTTCCCAGCCGTAGAGTTGAAACCCCACATCAAACAGTCCAGCTTTTTCGAGCCAGTGACGGGCGATCGCCACGTTTCCGGTCGCAAAATAGGCGGCTGAAAAATCTGTCACCTTAAACGGTTCTGCGGTCGGATGCTCAAAATTGCAGGTGTTGATGACTCGCCCATAGGTAAATAAGCGAGCAGGCTCTGAGCCTGTGCCAGAGGCATCGCTTCCCAACTCTTTTTGACCCTCCTGAAGTCCTTCTGCATGAGCACGAAGAAATCCGTCTGTGACGACTAGATCACTATCAATGAAGATGATCGTGTCTCCGATCGCCTTCTCGACCCCAAGATTTCGAGCCGCCGCCGCGCCTTGATGGTTTTGACAAAACACTTTTACATGAGGGAATTCTGTCGCTTGAGAATGCAGCCACTCGACTGTCCCATCGGTGGAGCCGTCATCGACTACCACAATCTCGTAGCCAGAAAATAAGTCGCTGGGCTGCTGATCCTCGAGCGCCTTCAGGCACTTCTCTAAAATCGGCTGACGATCGTACGTCGGAATCACAACACTAAAAAACACGGCTTTCCTCCACACGAGACGTTATTAGTATCTCTTTTTGGTTCACAAATCTGTGCAACTCCTGACATAACATGACGCAGATTCGATAGATAATGTATCGTCGTTACTACCAATTGAGAAAATTCATGGGTCGTGCTAATAAGGTTGTCCTAGCATATTCGGGTGGAGTTGACACATCTGTCTGCATTCCTTACCTCAAGCAGGAATGGGGCGTTGAAGAAGTGATCACACTGGCGGCAGATCTGGGTCAAGGGGACGAATTAGAGCCAATCCGCGAAAAAGCCCTAACGTCTGGCGCATCTCAATCTCTGGTCGTAGACGCTACTCAGAGTTTTGTCAAAGATTATGCGTTTCCCGCCATTCAAGCCAATGCGCTCTATGAAAATCGTTACCCCCTCTCTACGGCGCTGGCTCGTCCGTTAATTGCCAAACTGCTCGTCGATGCGGCGGCTGAATATGGAGCCGATGCAGTCGCTCACGGCTGCACCGGAAAAGGCAATGATCAGGTCAGATTTGATGTGGCGATCGCGGCTCTCAACCCCAATCTCAAAGTCCTCGCCCCTGCACGAGAATGGGGCATGAGCCGCGAGGAAACGATCGCTTACGGCGAACAATTTGGCATTCCTTCTCCGGTGAAGAAATCCTCGCCCTACAGCATCGATCGTAATCTGTTGGGTCGCAGCATCGAAGCCGGTCCGCTCGAAGATCCCTGGACAGAAGCCCTAGAGGAAGTGTTTGAGCTAACGAAAGCGATCGCCGACACGCCCAACGAGCCAGAATATGTTGAAATTGGCTTTGAGCAAGGGCTTCCGGTTAGTCTCAACGGCGAGATGCTGAGTCCGATCGACCTTATTACCCAATTGAATCAAAAAGCTGGGGATCATGGATTCGGTCGCCTCGACATGATGGAAAACCGTCTCGTTGGCATCAAATCACGAGAAATTTATGAAGCTCCGGCGCTGTTGGTGCTGATTCATGCTCACCGCGATCTAGAAAGCTTGACCCTGACCAAGGATGTGACTCAATACAAACGAGGCATCGAAGAAACCTACGCTAATCTGGTCTACAACGGTCTTTGGTACAGTCCTTTAAAAGGGGCACTGGATGCGTTTGTTCACCAAACCCAAGAGCGGGTTTCAGGAACGGTACGCGTCAAACTGTTTAAGGGAACTGCGATGATTGTGGGTCGTCAATCGAGCAAAACCCTTTACACACCCGAATTGGCGACTTACGGCTCTGACGATAAATTTGACCACAAAGCCGCTGAAGGCTTCATCTACGTTTGGGGTTTGCCCACCCGCGTCTGGTCACAAAACCTGCGAGGCTAGTCTCAAGTATCCATAAAAGTAAGGGGCGATCGCGACTCAAACGATCGCCCCTTTCCATGTGCAATGATTTCGAGAATTACTCGCTGTCACCCGCAGGTTGCTGACTGGCGATCGTCGCTTCTTGTTTTGCCTTACGAGCCTCTAACCAGAGAGGAATCACAATCCAGGCGACGACGATCAGCAGGGCAACGATCGTAAACTGCGATGCCAACGCAATCAGCTTTTCTAGCGGCACCACCTGCCCCGCAAAGAATGCCAGCGACACCATCACCGATGCCCAGGCAACCGCCCCAGCGACGTTATAACCCATAAACCTCCAGTAGGGCATCTCAGCGATGCCAGCCAGCGGACTCGCAAAGATTCGCAGCAAAGCAATAAAGCGACCAAACAGAACGGCTTTCCCGGCATTGTCGCTGAACTGCGATCGCAACCCTTCTAGCTGTTCTTCCCGCATCCGAAATAGGCGACCCACCTTCAGCAACATTGCCCAGCCGCCATAGCGACCGATCCAATAGCCACAATGCCCACCCAAGATAGCCCCGGCTGCGGCATCGCCTAAAACCAACCAATAGTTGAGCTTATCGTTTCCGGCAAGAAATCCCCCTGCTAACGTGACCGTTTCTCCAGGAATTGGTAATCCCAAATTTTCTAGCAAAATTCCTAGAAAGATTGCCCAATAGCCATACTGCTGGGCAATTTCCTGGATCGCTTCTGGCGAGATAAAGTCAAGTGACATGCCAACAACCTTTACAAAGCTTAATCCTTCTCGTCGATCTTGACTTGATTCCAAGAATCCGTCAATCCCAATCTTTCCAGAGCCTATCTCAATTCTGTTGGAAGGAATTCTTCAGTCTTAAAGACGACCCTGATTTTTGCGTTTCTGATTATCTGCTGCATCAAACGCTCCATTTAAAGCCTGCGAGAAAACTTTTCATTAAACTAGAGCGTAGCAGAACGCAAGATAAAGATTCCGTAAAACTTATAAGAATCAAGCTGTGTCCTAGAATTCCATCCCTATAGTTGTATCAAAGAGTTAAGTAAATCTACTTAACTCATAAGAAGCTACTTTTTGCCTTCATCTCAGCGCTTTAACGCTTGCTAGAGATTAAGTCAAGCTGTATGTATACGTCTAAGGCAGTTGAGTGAGGTTATTCAAATGAACGAAATTATGGTTAAAGATGAGGTTGTGGTTTCCAGAAGTCACATCGAAGAGATTCGGCTTCAGCCACAAAATCGTTTAGATCTAGAGGGTGGGGAATGGCTTCAGCAGCAGCTTAAAGCGATCGCGCCCCGACGCTATAAAACTTGGGTTATCGACTTCTCTGACGTTGAGTTTATCGATAGCTTTGGGCTATTTTCCCTTGTGAGCGGGTTAAATCTCGCTACCGAATCAGATGCTCGTCTTGTTTTGTGCAGTTTGCGCCCCTCGGCACGACTCATCTTTGAAATCACCCAACTCGATCGAGCGTTTAATATTTTTGAGAGCTATGACGCTCTACTGACAACTCTTGCAATCTCCGAATCGGTCGTTCCAGCGTTAGAGGTCGCCTAAGAGGGCTGACAAATCTGATATTCGCTGGTTTGAGCGATCGTCAGATCCAAAATCGGAGTGTTGCTTAAACAATGCCAGTGGCACACAAATAGATTGGGCGATTGAGACTTGAGACTTGCGATCGCAGGGGCTGCCGGAAATGGGAATAGCCGATCGAAAACGACCGTTTCCCCATTAAACCCAAACTGCATCAAATAGGTTGAAGGACTGGCTGAAATCAATTTCAGTAATCGCTGTCCCAATTCATAGAGCGGCTGTCGATAGCGATCGGGCAAATGAAGCGGCTGGAGATAGCGGCGTGGCTCAATCGCCGTGATTGCTTCAGCATAAAGTGCCCCCTTTGAAGTCAGCACGATCGGGAGCCAAAACTTCCCGATTCCTGTAGAAACGTGCAAATCTTTTTCTACCCGTTGCCGCAGCCCTAAAACATCACGGCAGTCATGATAAACACTCTTTTGAGGAAATTCTAGAGAATCTGGAAGTCTCAGCATGAGGGGACATAACAGAATGTCCTCTAAACAACTTGTACCGTCTGTCAACATTTGCTGGAGACGGGCGATCGTCTTAACCTCCACTTCATAGTGAGCTTGAATAGCCACCTCACTTTGAGATGACGGTTCCTTAGTGTCACCTAAGTCTTGAGGATGAGGAGTGACAGAGGGTGTGAGAATTGCCTGTTTCAAGGCTTCACCCAGCAAATCAGACTCCTCATCCACTACGATTAAAACTTTAGGCATTCCCGAAGCTAGGCAGTGAGACATCTCCTTCAGAGCGAGGGAAACTCGGCAAATCGAGATGGGAGGTGCGACGGGTTCTCACCGCCAAACGGTAGCTGACACTTTGAAGCTCGGCGTGAAGCTGACGATTTTCTCGCTGCACCAGCGCAACTTTTTCGCGGACAGGAGCCATCCGTTCGGCAAACTTTTGCTTATAGATCTTGGGCAATTCTTGGACGACTTGCTCTAACATGCGGGCACGATCAGTCAATTCTTGCACGGACTGGCGCAGTTGATAGATTTCAGCATCTCGTTCAGAAATCTGTTCTTGATAGAACGTCACCTGCTGCTCAACGTTTTGCAGTTGCTCTCGCAGTGCCCGCATTTCATCTAAGTGGCGCTCAGACGAGATATCTGACGTAGGCACGGCGGCGTTGCCCTTGACGAGACGAAAAAGCTCTTGAGAAAGCTGCTGGACGAGTTGGTCGCGCATCTGCAACTCTTCTTGCAGACGCACAACCTCGACTTGTAGGGGTTGATGCGAAAGGGTGTCAGCTTGGGTCACTTACTTCAATTACTCCATTATGAGTGGGTGGTTTGCTTAAGATTTTCTTCCCAAAGACGGGGAGGAGAAGCGCGACGAATCTCACGCCAAATTGCAGTTGCCGCTAATGTACCATCTGCAACCGCAATTGATACCTGATTTACTCCCTCTTTTAGGTCTCCCAGTGCAAAAACCCGTGGATGAGAGGTGCGACACATACTATCGGTGACTAAATTCCCCCCTTTCCACTCCAGATCTAGCCCTTTGAGATACTGACTAAAGAAGTGAGAACCCATCGCGATCAGTCCATTTTCAAGCTCAATAGTCGAATCGTCTTCTAGCTCAACGCCCGTCATATGATGATCGTGCCCCAAAAAGCGGCGAATGGGCGTTTCTACCAGTGGGTAGCCGTGCGCCGCTAGCTTTTCGCGCATCTCTTTGCCCACTTCACACAGCCCTTGAGTAAACACCGTGATGTAGGGCGTAAACCAGTTGAGCACGAAGGCAGTATTAATCGCGGATTCTGTATTCACAAACAGACCGCATTGAGTATCCCCGATTTCATAACCATCGCAAATCATACAGACGTGCAGGTTATATCCGGCGTAGTCGTAAACGTTCTGCATATCTTCTAGCTGAGGGAGATGATCAATCAACCCGCTAGCGGCAACTAGATATTTGGAGCGAAACACGGGATAGGTGCTGTCTTTCTTGCCAACTTTGACCTTCACTGCAAAGGTGTCACCTTCATCCTGAATGTCTTCGACAAAGCCAGGAAGATAGTCACCATCTAATGAGAGAAGATGCTCTTGCCCCTGCTGTAGGATAGTGCGTCCAGGTGTAGTGGGAGGCAACCCTAAATAATTTCGCGTATCCTGCATCCAGAACGATCGACCGCGACCTTTCTCAATGACTAAGCTCGAAAGACGATATCGTTGCAAATAGAGGGCGGCAGATAACCCGCCTGCACCGCCGCCGACGACGATCGCATCATAAACATAATCGAGCCGTTGGTCTAAATTCTTTCTTGAGAGCTTCATGGTGTGACTTGATAAAACTAGGTGAATACAAACATAGGGAGCCATCACAGCCCCCTAACGTCAACAAAAAACCCTACTCTCATAGCCTAGCTCGATCTCTAGACCTCAGCCGTTTCAACCTCGGTCTCTTCTTCTTTGGGCACTTCTTGCTTAACGGTCATATAGCGAATGACTTCGGTGCTGAGGCGCATTGCCCGCTCCATTGGGGCAACCTGGCTGCCGTCGCCCTGATAGTTCATTTGCACATAGACACCTTCGCGCTGTTTGGCAATCTCGTAGGCTAAACGACGCTTACCACGATGCTGAGTTTCGATGATTTCTGCGCCGTTTTCCTTCAGAATATTCTGATACTTCTCGATCGCTCCATCGACTGCTTCGTCACCGACGTCGGGACGAAGGATATACATGGTTTCATAAACGTACTTCATTGCAACGGTCTCCTTATGGACAATGGGCTTTCTGGATGGTCGATCGGCACTCAATTTGCATCTCTGTTGACCAATCATCAAAAAAGCAAGGACTTACAATTCTATCTCAGTTTCTCAGCAATCCGGTCGCCCGATTCAAGATTTTGAGGGCTATAGGGTTTGTTTAAATGCTCGATCGCGATTCGCATTCTTAAATAAAAAGGTATTGGTTGAGTTATGGCACAGCGCTATGTTCGAGTTCAAAGTCTGGATGGGAAAATTCACTATGGGCTGTTGCAGATCGATCGCAGAGTCCAGGTTTTAGACGCGCCTCCCTGGTTAAAGGGGCAACTGACTACCCTCGAACTGAATGCCAATGATTATCAAATTTTGGCTCCTTGCGCGCCTTCAAAAATCGTAGCAGTGGGCAAAAATTACGCCAACCACGCCGCCGAAATGGGAACGCCCGTTCCGCAAGAGCCGCTTTTGTTTTTGAAGCCTCCTACAACGGTGATTGCATCAAACGGCGAGATTTTATACCCTACCCAATCAGAGCGAGTGGACTATGAAGGAGAACTCGCGCTCGTGATTGGCGATCGCTGCACTCACTGCACGCCCGAAGAGGCTCATAGCAAGATTTGGGGCTATACGATCGCTAACGACGTGACAGCGAGAGACTTACAGAAAAAAGATGGACAGTGGACCCGGGCAAAGGGATTCGACACGTTTTGTCCGTTGGGTCCCTGGGTCGTGCGAGAAATCAGTTCGGGGGCGCGGCTGCAAACTTTTGTCAATGACAATGTTCAGCCTGCTCAGTCTGCCTCGATTAGTGAAATGGTGTTTGCGCCCGATGTGCTGGTGTCTTATATCAGTCAGGTGATGACGCTGTTGCCGGGAGATGTGGTGTTAACCGGAACGCCTGAAGGAGTCGGCGCGATCGGCGTGGGCGATCGCGTCCGCATTGAGATTGAAGGAATTGGCTTTTTAGAGAACTCTGTCACTACTCGCGCTGCGCTGTCGCAAGTCTCGTGATCTATCGAACCTGCAAATAAACCTGGTCAGAAATCGTGGGGATTTCAGCATAGCGACCTAAAGCAGACTGAACGATCGAGTAACCAACCGCGACGATCATGCCCAGGAAGATTGCATTGAACAGCGTTTGAGTTAAGAAGCCCATTCCTAGAATGTTTGCTAAAACGTATCGCCAGACGATGCCAATCAAGCTCAGCACAATTCCAAACAAGATAGCTTGCATGACATTGAACCGGATGAAGTGAGGAATATTTTCGTTTCTGACAACCAGCAGAAAGAGAGCGAAGAATACAATAAACGCCGTGATTCCACCCAGGCTGAAGTAAACTGCCAGCAGAGGCGAAAGAGGAAGCGCAATAATGGCTAAAAGCGGAGTCAGAAAAGAATTTGTGATGGTTAAAGGAGCGCTTACCAAGACGATGAGGTCTAGCAGAGGCAGGAGATAAGCGAGGCAAGCGAAGATACGATCGGACACAGTTGTAGACCCGCGCAAAGACATGGTGCGTTCTCCCGGTTAAAGTAGGTGGTTGATCAGGTCTTTAGCCCAGAATAACGCAAATTTTCTAACACTCTGAACCCTCTAGATTCAGTAAAGCAAACTGTAGCCGTTCCCCTCTAATGACTTCAGCAGATATGAACGGTTAAAAGCAACGCGAAACTTTGGTGTCTGCCTTCCTAGACATAGGAGCGCTGTACAGCTCGCTGGGTGTCTAAGCCTAACTTCAATAGACCTCCTGCACGAATCCTTCGCCCTCACCCTAGCCCTCTCCCCAAGGAGAGGGAACAAGAGGTTCTAGCTCCCTTCTCCCTAGGGAGAAGGGTTGGCGAGGGCTTCGTCCCACTTCGCGAGGAGGGCTGTCCAGATTTACGCAGGAGGTCTAGTATGAAACGACTGATTCAATATCTCTGTGCAATCAAATTAGATAAAGCGGTTCTCTGGTGCTATCTCATTTGGTATGTCGTAACGGTTTGTTTTTATTTTGATCCCTCGCTGACACTGTGGAGTAATTCGATCGGCATCAGCGCTGTGATCGGTACAGGGTTAGTGTTAAGCGTCTCTTCTCGTAAGGGTAGTGATAGAGATCGGTGGCAAATCTTCAGACTCTATCTCATGCCATTTTGTGTCTCAAGCTTCTCTGCTTTAATCAAGGGACGTGGTTTTATCGTGTTTGTATCGCCAAAAATAGAAGAAACCCTGGTAACAGCAGCATGTTGTACTCTATTTTTATCACTTGTTTTAGCGCTTAAAGTGACTAAGGGAAGAATTGCTTGATGTCTGCGATCGCCTAAGTCAGTAGACTGAAATTAGCTGGAAGACGCACTTCGGCTCTGCTCAACGCTCAAAGCCAGCACTTCTAGACGATCGGACGGAGCCGAAGTTCATCTTCACACGTTGACTTTGATTGCGCCTGTCTACTTAATCAATCTCAGCAACTCGAAACCCCATTTGACACTCAAACTGATCAGGCTGCTGCTCAGTTAGCTTACGAATAGCGTGCCCACAGCGAAGCTCTCCGTGGCTCCAGCGAGGTTGACCGCTTTGGTCTGCCATCACACAATGTTTGCAGACTTTTTGGGGCGAGAGAATGCGATCGCCTGCAAGGATGACTAACATTTGACACCTCCAGTAGACTTCACCTAACAAATGAGAAAAGCAGCCTCTGAAACGCAGATGATCTGGAAATCAGGCTTGTTGCTCAAATAGTTTATAGCGATTCTCAGATGGTTCTAACTCAATTCTAGAGCAACGTTTGCTAAGAGATAGATAACTCTTATACAGCTTAACGAGATTGATAGTTTGTTTAGAAGCTTTTTAACCGCGATGGTCAGTGTTTACATATTTCTGAAACCAACCGCTTAAGGCAGCTTGTTTAATTTTGGTCGTTTGAATGAATAAGTTGAACTGTTCGGTCAGTTCAGGGTTACGCCATCCCTTGAGGGTTTCATCTTTCATCATTTTTAATGCTTCTTCGGGTGAAAAGGCTTTCTTATAAGGGCGCTCACTCGTCAGAGCATCATAGATATCAATCACCTGAAAAACTTGAGCGATGTAAGGAATTTCGTGACCCGACAAGCCATCAGGGCAACCTGAACCGTCCCATCGCTCGTGATGATGGCGGATAATCGGCACCACTCCGCGCATCGTTCGCAAAGGTAAGCAGATCTGCTCACCGATCAAGACGTGTTGCCGCATAATCTGCCATTCATCAGCGGTCAATTTTCCCCGCTTTAGCAACACTGCATCAGGGATGCCAACTTTGCCAATGTCATGGAGATAAGCGCCCCACATCAAATCTCGGACTTCGGGACGAGACAGCCCTAAATAATCTCCAAAGGCTTTGCCGTGTGTCACTAAGCGTTCGCAATGCCCGCCAGTGTCGGGATCGCGGCTCTCGACGGTGCGAGCGATCAAGAACAACACTTTCTCAGCGTGATCTAAATCCTCATTCAGTCGCTTTTGACGAATCAAAGATTTGACTCTGGCAGACAGTTCTAGCTGGTCAAACGGTTTGGTTAGAAAATCATCTCCTCCCGCCTCAATGCCTCGCAGACGGGCGCGACGATCGTCGAGTGCCGTGATAAAAACCACGGGAGTTAGGCGCGTGTGCTCATCGTCTTTGAGACGACGGCAGACTTCATAGCCATCCATGCCCGGCATCATCACATCGAGCAAAATCAGGTCAGGATTTGTGTTGGAGACTTGTGCGAGGGCTGCTGCTCCGCTTTCTGCCTCTACTACGTCATAGCCCTCGACAGACAAAAGAGCAACGGCAGTCATACGACTTGACGAATGGTCGTCTACCACAAGAATTCTGGGTCGCTCCAAATTCAGGTCATTCACGGCGAAAAAACTCTATAAAAATGAATAGTAAAAATATCAGTAGAGCCAAGATGTATAAAAAACCTTAATAGCCTGTCTGACACTTAAATACGCTAAACGGCTTTAGTGCTTCGCTCCCAGTATGAGGAAACATCTTCATGAAAAAATCGGGCTTTATACGGAGATCAAAAAATACCATGAGATCAGTGCAAGCAGCTAACCACCGCTACAGTATTTGACTCAAGAGATGGTTCAATTATTCTTAATTCTGGTAGTTTGATTTTGATAAAAGACTTCTGACGTTACTGAATTGATGGATGAATTTCCGGATTGACCCTCACCCTAGCCCTCTCCCCAGAGGAGAGGGGACAAGATCTTTAGCTCCCTTCTCCCCAAGGAGAAGGGTTGGGGAGGGCTTCGTCCCACTTCGTGAGGAAGGCAGTTCACACTTGTATTCAGCAACGCCAGACTTCTCTCCTCAAGGTTACGGATGTTTCCTCAATCTGGAGTTCGTGTATTAAGCTCGTGTATTTAAAGATAGAGCTTCTGCGTGGAAGGCACGGAGTGGTTCCTTTGTCTGATTATTCGACTCCTTCGTTGACGGGGAAGCGATCGATGAGTTGAATCGCCCGATTTGCATTGATCTGAAGCGTTTTTGAGATGTGAGGAATGTGAGGAATCTGAGACAGAAAATCTAAAGTTCGGCGCAAGATTCGTACGACATCGCCTTCGTCAAGGCTCGTGTTTTCACAGAGTTCTGTCCATTCAACGCCGAGTGCCCACTGCTCGACTAATCCAATCAGTTCATCTTCTAACCAAACGGGCAGTGTGACCTGGTGCCGTCGCTGCGCTTGAAAGAGTTGCCGACGAATGTTCCGCAGCCCGCCTAGAGCCTCTTCAACGTCTCCTGAGATGTCGTAGCGAGTCCAGCTATCGGGGCGCGAGACTTCAGTAACGAGCGCTGCACAGGCAGCCGCCAAATGATGGGGATCGAGGGGGGCAAACTCGCCCGACATGATCGCTAACCCTAGCCAAAGTTCGTTGTCGCCTCGAATAGAGGCGGTGGCTTGACCGAGCGGTGTGGGAACTAGCCCTTGGAGACAACCAAAGTGTTGCAGAATGTCGATCAGATTGGTGAATTCTTCCCAGTGACGCTGGGCTTGCTGCTCTAATTTGCCCTGGCGATCGCGCACTTCTGCTCTGAGAGTCTCAATGCGCTTTTGACGTTTGAGCAAATAGCTACGATCGCCCCACTGACTGACAGGATGAGCATCCATTTGCGCCTCAACCGCTTTCACGCGCTGAAATTGGGCGTAGACTTCAGGATCGTCATCGGCGAGTCCGGGGGCGTTGGGGATGCGGTTAGCGATCGCGGCGGTCTGCTCATTGCCACTGCGAGACTGCCCCGGTTTGGGCGGCATCTCTGAAGGTGGCACCAAATCATCGACTTCACGGATTCGAGGAATGTCGCCCCGGAGATTTACCACGTCAGAAACAGTGCTGACATACCAGCGATTATTTTGACCCAGGCAGACGAGATAGGGAAACTGCCCAGAGCCTTGAATCTTCATCACCAGAACGGAGGGAAGCGGATTTGCCATGCGAACGTGTTCACCTTTGAGGGTGAGAAGGGTTCCAGCAACGGCAAAAGAGAGGGCGATCGCCAGTTCGCCTGAGTGCATCTCGTCTGCCTGACTTTGCAGAGTTTTTAATAAACGACTCTCTTCTTTCAAGCGTCCCTGTAATTTCTCGTACTGCGCCATCAGCTTCCAATCGACAGAAGCGACTTGCGCCTCTAGCTGACTCAGTTCGGCTTTGCAGCGATCGATTTCCTGCTGTTGAGGACGCAGATACAGCGTCGATAAATATTGTCCAAAACTGCGCTCAACTAGCTCTTTGGCTTCTGCGATCGTGTGAGTTTGCAGCAGATTCAACACCATCCCATAGCTGGGAGTGAACTGACTCACGAGGGGATCAGGCTCTGATGTAGCGAGATAGGAAGCTTCTTTGGCTCCCTCAAAAGGAGTTTGGACGGTGACGACATAGCCTTCCTTGTCCATGCCCCGCCGACCTGCCCGACCCGCCATCTGAAGAAACTCGGAGGGATTTAAGAGTCGATGTCCCAAATCAGTGCGTTTAGACAAGCTGGAAATCACCGTCGTCCGTGCGGGCATATTGATCCCGGCTGCCAGGGTTTCGGTGGCAAACACCACTTTAATTAAACCCTGTTGAAATAATTCTTCGACCAGACCTTTCCAAGCGGGGAGAATTCCGGCGTGATGGGCAGCGATGCCTCGATAGAGTGCTTCTACTTGTCCTGCGCGTCCGGCATCAGGATTTTTGGCGAGAAACTCATCGATCGCCGTCTTCAAAAGCGCAGCTTCAGCATCATTGACGAGCGATAAGGCTCCCAAATTTGTCACTGCCTGATCGCAACCCTTCCGGCTAAAAATGAAGTAGATAGCGGGCAGCATATCTTTTTCTCTCAATTTGCTGAGAGTAAAGGCGATCGGAGGGGCTTCGGGTCTGGGTGCCCCCCGTTGATTCGCTCCTTTGGGACGGTGCTGGCTGCGCTTAATTTTAAGGCGAGGATTAATCTGCTTTTGAGTGTCATCAAGCAGAGGAAACAAACCTTTAGGGTTACAAAATGAGAAGTGAAGCGGCACCGGACGATAGTTGGAGTAAATTAATTCTGTCGGTCCATGAACGCGATCAATCCAGTCGGTCAGTTGGTCGCTATTTGCCACCGTTGCCGAGAGTGCGACAAGTTGAACTTCAGCGGGGCAATAAATGATCGACTCTTCCCAGACGGTGCCGCGCTGTCGATCGTTCATATAGTGACATTCATCCAGCACAACCGCTTCTACGCCTGTGAGGGAGGTTCCGACTTCTCCGATCGGAGTGCCGTAGAGCATATTGCGAAAGATCTCAGTCGTCATCACGAGAATCGGAGCCTCTCGATTAACCGACACGTCTCCAGTCAGCAGCCCGACTCGATCGGCTCCAAACTGATTGCGAAAATCACGGAGCTTTTGGTTTGAAAGCGCTTTGAGCGGCGTAGTGTAGAGCACTCTGCGCCCAGTTGCCAACGCCCGATGAATGGCGTATTCTCCGATCAGAGTTTTCCCGGAGCCTGTGGGCGCACAGACCACCACCGACTTATCTGCTTCTAGAGCCGCGATCGCCTGTAGCTGAAAGTCATCTAGCTCAAAGGGAAACAGCGTTTTCAGGTCAAGCCGAGAAGAGGGAGGGGAATTGTTCACCAAGGGTTCCAAAAAGGTTGATTTAAGAAAGATGGTCGAGAATCTAGTCTCTATGATTCTATGGACGATCGGACAGTTGTGATAAGCACCATCTTAGACCGTAAACTTCATCCGCTAATTGAGGGTTGAAGTCAAGAGTGATGTCTCTATTTATATTGCTGTTTGTGGCGATCGTAAAATCCAGAAAAAAATAGAGTAAATTGTTCTATGCTTTTGATCCGCTTCTACCCTGACATCAGGGTTGGCAAGCTGCAGTTTGATGACTGATTGATTGGTTCGATGGTTAGTGGTAGAGGTTTACCGTGGAAATTGCGATGGTCGAAAGTCTCTGGGCGCAAGTTTTAGAGCGGTTACAGGTTCAACTCAGTCGCCCCACGTTTGAGACTTGGATTAAGACCGCCGTTCCTGAGCAGTTAGAAGACGGCTGTCTGGTGATTCGCACTCCTAACCCGTTTGCTAAGAATTGGATTCAGAAGTATTACATCAAGACGATCACAGAGGTCGTGGAGCAAGTGGTTGGGCAACCGATTGAGATTCACATCACGATCGCTCAGGGTGATGATGGCACGCTGCTCGGTGATGCCGATATGTATTATCCTCTCCCGATCGAGGTGAACATCCCCGAACCTCCAACGGGGCAGCGCGCACAGAATTCTGACCTCAATCAAAAATACGTCTTTTCTCGTCTGGTCGTCGGTTCTAATAACCGCATGGCGCACGCTGCCTCTCTTGCGGTTGCCGAGTCACCCGGACGGGAGTTCAACCCTTTATTTTTGTGTGGCGGCGTTGGGTTGGGAAAGACTCACTTAATGCAGGCGATCGGGCACTATCGTTTAGAAATCTGCGCCAGTTCTAAAGTCTTTTACGTCTCGACTGAGCAGTTTACAAACGATTTAATCTCTGCGATTCGCAAAGACAGTATGCAGAGCTTTCGAGAGCTTTATCGAGCCGTTGATGTGCTGCTGGTAGATGATATTCAGTTCATCGAAGGCAAAGAATATACGCAGGAAGAGTTTTTTCACACGTTTAACACGCTGCACGAAGCGGGGAAACAAGTGGTGTTAGCCTCCGATCGTCCGCCTAACCAAATTCCTCGTTTGCAAGAGCGGCTTTGCTCTCGCTTCTCAATGGGCTTGATCGCAGACATTCAGCCTCCTGATTTAGAAACCCGCATGGCAATTCTGCAAAAGAAAGCTGAATATGAAAATATGCGCCTGCCGCGAGAGGTGATCGAATACATCGCGTCTAGCTACACCTCCAACATTCGAGAACTGGAAGGAGCGCTCATTCGAGCGGTGGCATATATTTCGATTTCGGGTCTCTTGATGACCGTCGAAAATATTGCTCCCGTCCTGAATCCGCCCGTTAAGAAAGTTGAAGCCTCTCCAGAAGCGGTGATTATGGCAGTTGCCGATGCGTTTAATGTGCCGATCGAAGACCTCAAGGGCAATTCTCGTCGTCGAGAAATCAGCGTCGCAAGACAAATCGGGATGTATTTGATGCGTCACCACACTGAACTGAGTTTGCCAAAAATCGGCGAAGAGTTTGGCGGCAAAGATCACACAACCGTGATGTATAGCTGCGACAAAATTGCTCAACTCAAAACCAACGATCCCAGCATGGCGCAAACGCTCAAACAGTTGGGCGATCGCATCAATCTAGCCAGTCAATCTCGAAAATAACGATTCAATAGTACAGGGGGTCTTTAGAAAATCCCATCGATCGAGCTAGTACCGATTCATTTTCCTCATCAAAGAGAATGAATCAAACTTGGCTTGTGGAAAACCCTGCTTTTTCTGTGGAAAACTTTGTGGGAAACCTATCGAAAACTTCTTAGCTGTCGTGGAAAACTCAAAAAAGCCCTTTAAAAATACTGATTTAGAGAATCTTTTCCACAAGTTTTCCACAGACGATCGAGCCTCCAACGTCTTTTCTGAACGTCATTTTGACTCCTTCTCCACAGTTTCCACAGTTTCTCTAGCAAAAATTTATTCAACAATCTTAGCCCTCAAACCCTTTATAAACCGTGGTTTCGATGCCCACTAGCACGTTCTAGACAGGGGTGCTACTATGCTCAAACAAGATTCCGAGACAAAACAATTTCACAAAATTTGCGAAGTGAATCCTTCAGAGATTAACTTCGCCGATCGCGTTCAACCCCTCACCTTCTTTAGCCCTCAACTGCCATGAAACTGGTTTGCGCCCAAAACAACCTCAATTCTCATCTTTCGCTGGTCAGCCGAGCGGTTTCGTCGCGTCCTACGCACCCAGTCTTAGCAAACGTGTTGCTCAATGCCGATGCTGCAACGCAGCGAGTTAGCCTCAGCGCGTTTGACTTGAGCCTTGGCATTCAAACAAGTTTTGCGGCTCAAGTGCAGGAGAGCGGCTCTCTGACGCTTCCTGCCAAACTGTTGGGCGATATTGTCTCTCGGCTTCCAGATGGAGACATCACTCTTGATAGCGGCGCTGATTCAGATGGGGGGTTGACGACCCTAACGTGTGCGTCGGGGCGATATCAAATGCGTGGCATGGGAGCCGAAGAGTTTCCAGAACTGCCCGTGATTGAAGATGGCGAACTCGCAACTCTCTCGGCAGAAGCGTTAATTGACGGCTTGAGAGGGTCTCTGTTTGCCGCGAGTGCGGATGAAACGAAGCAAGTGTTGACGGGCGTTCACCTCAGCCTGCAACCCGACGGGCTGGAGTTTGCCGCAACCGATGGACACCGCTTATCAGTAGTGCAGATGATCGAAGAAGATGCCTCGCCTGACCGCTCTAAGAGTGAGACGGCTCTGAATGTCACGATTCCTGCCAAAGCCTTGCAGGAGTTGATCAAAATGCTCGGACAGGGTGGCAGCTCGGTTGCAGTCCAGTTCGATCAGGGGCAAGCCATTTTTGAATGGACAGACCAACGCCTAACCAGCCGATTGCTAGAAGGGCAATATCCCAACTATCGGCAACTGATTCCTAAGCAGTTTACCCATCAGATGACGGTCGATCGTCGCCTTCTCTTGGGTGCCTTAGAGCGGATCTCGGTGCTGGCTGATCAGAAGAATAATATCGTCAAGCTGAGTTTAGATGGCTCAAATCAAGAACTGACGCTCTCAGTCGATGCTCAAGACGTAGGTAGCGGTCGCGAGACGATGCCTGCTCAGATTTCGGGAGACAGTCTAGATGTGGCGTTTAACGTCAAATATTTAGTTGATGGACTGAAAGCGATCGCGACCTCTGAGGTGCAAATGCAGCTCAACACAGCGACAAGCCCTGCAATTTTGTCTCCCTTGGGCAGCATCAAAATGACTTATCTGGTGATGCCAGTCCAAGTTCGTAATTGAAGCCAGTATCATCTACATGGGTCACTAGACGCATGACTTTTCCGTGGTGGAATACTGATGATTCCGATCGAGCTTGGAAAAGTTATGCTCTCGCTCTATTAAGGCTTTAGGTGGAGGCATACTCCTGGTGAAGTTGTCCATTAAAGAATTAATTTCCACTTTAAAGAATTAATTTCACTTTCTATCCCGAACTCATAAGTAGTCTTGAGGCTTGCCCAGTAGGAACTTCAAGCTTTTTCCCCTCCTCATATTCTCCGTCTTCCTTTTAAATCAAACTACTTCACAAATTTACACTCGCTACTATATTCTTTAAATTGAACTACTTCACTTTTCCTGGCTCATTTTAGGAAAGCTGTTATGTCTATACAATCCACCTCTTTAGAAACTCACTCTTCTACCGAAAGGGCGGAGCTGGAACAGAAACCTCACATTCTTCCCAATGAAGTTTCACCAGAGGTTCAACAGAAAATCGATTTAATTGACGCTATCTTCCAAGCCCCTGATAAAAAAGCGCGAACGAAAGCAATTCTTCATGCAGCTGAGACCTTAGGTAAAACCACCCGAACTATTCGGTTGATGATGGAGAAGGTCAAGAATGAAGGGGTTGCTACTCTTGCGGTTGGTCGCAAAGACGAAGGACAGTTCCGGATCTCTGACCAGTGGTTCAAATTTATAGTGAAGACCTACGAGTGGGGGCGACGGGATGGCTCTCGAATCAATATTAATGAGGTGTACGTTCATTTAGTGGCTCTTGCATCGCAAGGAGAAGCACTGAGAGACAAGAAATATGCAGATCGCTTCAAAGGCTTTCCACAAGTACTTGAGGACCTTATTCTAGAAAAATACCCCTCTCATGTCACTGTTTACAAAGCCGTTAATTTCCATCTTGAACAAACCAATAAGAAGGTTCGTCATCCAGGTTCACCTGCTGAAGGACAAATTATTCAAACCACCGAAGGGATTATAGAACTGACTTACAGCAACCAAGTGTGGCAATGTGACCACACAAAACTTGATATTTTGCTGGTTGATGAGGATGGGGACGTGATTTTGCAGGTGGATGCCAAAGAGGAAGAAATTATTGGTCGTCCTTTCTTGACCTCGATCATAGATAGTTATTCTGGCTGTGTCATGGGTTTTCACTTGGGATTTGAAGCAGCAGGCTCTCATGAAACGGGTTTAGCCTTGCGTCATGCTATGTTGCCGAAGCAGTATGGCTCAGAGTACGAACTTCAGCGGACATGGAACGTTTTTGGGGTGCCAGCGTATTGGCTGACTGATCGAGCGAAGGAGTTCAAGTCCAATCACTTGAAGCAAATTTCGATGCAAATGGGCTTCAAACGGCGTTTGAGAGCGTTTCCATCGGCAGGCGGACTGATTGAATCTATTTTTGACAAGATTAATAAAGAGGTTTTATCTCATCTCCCTGGCTATACTGGGTCGAACGTGGCGGGACGACCCAAAGATGCTGAGAAGCACGCATCTTTAACACTGGATGAGCTAGAGAAACTGTTAGTGAAGTACTTTGCCGATCATTACAACCAGCATGATTACCCGAGGGTAGCCAATCAAAAGCGAGCGGAACGATGGAACGCCAACCTTCTGGCACATCCCGAGATATTGAATGAGCGTGACCTCGATATCTGTCTCATGAAAGTTGCTCATCGCAAGGTTGAAAAGCGCGGCTGTCTTCGGTTTAAGGGGTTAGTTTATCAGGGAGACTGTCTTGTTGACTATGAGGGAGATGAGGTTTCTTTCAGGTACGACAAACGCAATATCATTACGCTTTTGGCTTACACTCTGCCAAAACACGGTCAACCAGGAGAGTTTATTGGTGCTGTTCGGGCAAGGGATGCAAAAGAGGATCAACTTTCCCTGGAAGAACTAGAGTGGCTGAAGCGAAAACTGCGTGAGCGAGGGCAAGCGGTTGACAACAACTCAATTTGGGCTGAACGATTAGGTTTATATGAATTCATTGATAAGAAGCGGAAATCCAAGCGGCAGCGGCGTAGAGGCGTTCAGCAACACCGTAATCAAAAGACGAATCAGTCAAAAGTAACCGAGTTGTTTCCTCAAAATGCTGATCCTGAAAATCAGCCAACGGTTCAAGAAAATACAACACCTGTTACTGAACAATCTCAACCCAGTGTTGTAGAGTTTACCCATGAACCAGCAAGTTCGCCGCCGATCGTATCCAATGTGGTTGCCTACGATTGGAATCAACTTTTAGAAGATAACTGGTAGCTTCCAATGGTGCAGTCTAACGCAGTTCCACAACCCATAGATGAAGGTTCGCAAACAGCGATTGGGGCGCAACCCATTGCAGTGCCTCAACCTTCACCAATTCGCCCCCTTGCTGAACCTGAACGATCGCCTGAAATCCAACAAGCGGTCGATCTCATCCGCAATAGTGACACCTACAAGCATGTGTCTCGCGATTTGGCACTGTTCACTTGGCTCAATTCTCAACGAGATTCTCGATCGAACGGTTACATCGTTGGCGTTAGCTTCGCTGACTTACGGAAAGCTTGTCAGTTTTATCGTCTTCAATATGTGCGGAGAAAAGGAGTTCTCTATACAATTCCGATGCCAGTTGCCTATGCCGAGGTTGAACAGCATGGTTCCCCCATTGATCTGCTTATCGCTATCCTTGAATCCCTCGGCAGTCCATTTGCAGAAATTGGACCCCTAAAAGATATCAGATCGCGGACTTTAGGCACACTCAAGTCCTTTGGAGTCAAGCTTTTGATTATTGGTAACGCGGGGTGTTTGTCGTACGAATCTTACAACGAGATTGTCAGGCTCACCTGGAAGCTAAAAATTCCGGTTATCTTAGCAGGCTCACTCTTCTTGAGTGAAATTTTTAGTGGTTTTCTAAATCGTCGAGGTAAGCGGTATAGAGATATCTACAATACCTTCCTAGATTTTCATGAATATCAGGCTTTTCAAAGAAATGAGATTCAGCAGTTGATCACAAGTTGGGAGAACCAAGTACTGAGTGATTGGTCTCAGAAGCTAGATTTAGTTAACATGACTGGTGTTGCTGATTTCCTTCACCACCGTTGCGAAGGTCAAGCTGAACCTTTGTACGAAATCCTCCGAAAAATAGCCGTTTTCAAGCTGGATAATCCAACCTGTCAGCTCGACAAAGCCAGTATTGAGAAGATGCTTTCGTCGAGAATGATCCCGAATAAAGCGTAAGGAAGTAGAGGTTGGCTTATCGAGTTTTCAGTCTCTGACTCACGTAATATTTATAAATTGAGTCAGCGAATTCTGGAAGTCCCTTATGGAAAACGAAGAACTTGACCTTCCACGCTGGTGTCCTGAACCTTACGAGGGAGAGAGTATTGCCAATTATCTCGTGCGATTTCGTTCTCAAGAGGCTGTCAACATATCTGCTCCCAGTAGTTTCAGTCAGGCGATCGGATTAGGGATCGCACTCACCAGATGGGAAAAGTTTCGCTTTAATCCTTTTCCGAGTGACGAAGAAATACGAAAGTTTTGTAGCTTTGTGGGGTTAGAGGTAGAGAAACTGGTTGCAATGCTTCCCTCTAAAGACGAGCGGATAAAGCTAGAACCGATCCGGCTGTGTTTAGCTTGTTATGTGGAGAAACCTTATCACCGACTTGAATGGCAGTTTCAGTCAACGGCAGGGTGTGACAAGCACCGCCTACGTCTCCTCTCAAAATGCCCTGGTTGTGAAAAACCTTTTGGAATTTCTGCTCTAGTGATAGAGGGAAAATGTCCGTGTGGCATGCCTTTTAGAAGAATGGTGAAGAGGCAAAAGCCATATTATTAACCCGGCAACTATTGATCCTACATTTTTGGGGCTAGAACCCTTAGAAACACTACACTTCTCTTCGCAACTTACATTGCCGGGTTAATAACTCGGGAGCATCTCTCCTTTACCATAAGCCTATCTACTCAGGCTGATGAACCAAGCGTGCGCTGGGATTGAGCTGAATCAAGCCCGCTGGCTACCCTGCCGACGGGTCTAGCTTAATCCCTAGGTTGGCTTAATCTTATGTAGCGATCAAATGATGCTTTTAGCCTCTAAACTGGAATCGTTCGGCTGAGCTGGTTGCTCGCAAGTCATACATCTCGCTACTTTGAACCAGGCACCTTTGAAAATCGCTTTGCTTTAATAAGCGAGGAACAGGGAACGAGCAGGTGTAATATTTTTTTCCTCAGAGATCGAAGTCAGGCTGAGGTGCTTCAGCACAAGTAAAGAGAAACGTTATGAGCAAGACTATCGCTTTCGTTCATACATGAGATTGAATAAGAACCTTGTCAGATACGTTAAAAAGGACCGGAATCAGGAATGAAGACTGAGAAATACAGCATGTCGTTTACCACTGGTAGCCTGTTTTACCAAGAATCTGTGAAACTTGCAGTGCTGTTCTTGGAAATTCAAGACTGGAACTTGGTTCGGGACATGGTTCTGTCAAAGAATCTTTTGCAGTCTAGGACAGTCAATACCTCTAAACGCGTTTGTAGAGAGGTTTGCTCTAGATTAAGAACCCTCCATGAAAATGAGCTGGACTTGCTTGCTCATGGAACCTTCCAAGAGCAAAGCTACCTCCTATGGCTGGCTGTTTGCCGACGCTATAAATTCATTGCGGACTTTGCTAGGGAAATCGTTAGGGAGAAATATATCAGCCTACAGTTCGCACTGGATTACGAGGACTTTGATTTTTTCTTCAATAAGAAGTCTGAGTGGCATGAGGAACTAGACCAAATTAAGCCCGCAACCAGAATAAAATCACGGCAGATCCTCTTCAAAATGCTCAGAGAGGCAGATCTCTTGACTTCTAACAATCTGATCAATCCAGCCATGCTCAGCCCTCAGCTCCTTAGCACCATTTCAGAAGAGCACCGTCAGAACCTTCTAATTTTCCCAGCCTTTGAAGCCGAACTGAAGGGATGGGCACAATGAGTCTGGTGATCGATAAGGGAAATATACAAGAACGGTTTCATGACTTATTCTCAGTTATCTCTGGAAAACGTTTTCTCCAGAAGCAGGGACTGGGTAATGAAGTCCCGTTCTTCATTTGCCCGTTTCGGGCTATAGTGTCGGTCGATGTGGCGCGGCTTCAAAAGCAGCTAGTCAACCGCTTAGAGAAATCTGGAGTCCAGGTCTTGGAGATCAACCTCTACGATCTCTCGATTAAGCTATTGAAAGAGCGTGGCATCTGGGAGCAGATCCTCGATTTATAGCCACTGCCACATTGGTTAGGACGCAGCTTGTTTAAGAACAAATTCTACCGCATCGCGTAGGTTGTCCGAGTCGCGCAACTGCTTGCGAATAC
>NZ_LXYR01000009.1 GCF_001650195.1 Phormidesmis priestleyi BC1401
ATCCCGGTGATTCGACAATTCATCTTAAAAAATGGCTCGGAACCCTCTTCAGACCTGCAACTCACATGACTCTATGTCTGTCAATGCGTAAGTCCTACGATAGATCTTTTGACGCTAAAACTAAACAATCACCTGGGATACTATCCCCAGCAGTCAACACTACGATGTCACCCGGAACCACGTCCTCGTTGGGGATTTCTTGAGATTGACCGTCTCTCAACACGGTGGCTTTTACCTGCACTAATGCCAGGAGTTTTGCGACCGCATCAGTAGCGCCTCGCTCTTGCCAGAAGCCGAGAAGTCCACTGATGAGCACGATCGTCAAAATAATGACGGTATCAATGACATCTCCCAGGAAGCCAGAGAGAATCGCCGCCGCCATTAAAATCAAAATAATCGGACTTTTAAACTGGTTGAGCAGCAGAACGAGTGGGTTTGACGATCGTGTCTGCTTCAGACTGTTTGCCCCATATTCGCTAAGACGCTGCTGCGCCTCTTGGCGGCTCAAGCCCTGAACGCGACTTTTGAGGCGATCTAACACCTGCTCGATCGGCAGATTCCAAAATGAGGAAAGGGGTTCAGGCATAGGTTCAGATCTGGCAACAAGTGTGATTAGACTCTGAGAAGGATCGTCTGATAAGACTAGCTGAAAGAGCGACTTGAGGTAGATTTATCAGCTACAGCTAGCGATTTGCAATTGGGACGAACATACCTAAAGACATAGATTTGGTACCAGATTAAGAATGAGCAGAGATTCGGACTCTCTAACCCAAAGTATGACATGGCACCGATCGTGATCGTGTATAAAGAGATGTTTGATTTGTATAACTTGGCATGAAACGTGTTAAATCTTCTCACGCAAGAACTCGCATAAACCTGACATCGTAAGACAGAGTTACACACACGTTCTGACACGAGAGCCATATAATTGGTTATTCAAGTCAATCATCAAGCGCGATCGATATTTGAGATCAAAGCAACTTTTCAGTTCAGCCTTTTTAACAACTCAAAGAAAATTATTATGTTAGATATCGATGAAATGAGTTCAAACGAAATTCAAGAACTCTTGCAGAAAGTCGGACGTGGGCATCTAGGCTGCATTCATGAAGGGAAGCCTTATGTGATGCCCATGCAATATTATCTCAAAGATTCAGACCTCTATATCTTTACGACTGAAGGAATGAAGTCTCATGATATGGATGCCAACCCAGAGGTCTGTTTGCAGGTAGAAGAGGTTCGTGATTTGGGGCATTGGCGCAGCGTCGTGGTGATGGGTCAAGCCAAGCGCCTGACTGAGCAGCCAGACATCGATCGGGTGATGCCGTTGATTAAGGCAAAAAATCCAACGCTGTCGCCTGCGATTAACCGCACCTGGATCGATGCTGAGGGTCGGGCTGAAGTGATTGAAATTTATCGCATTCACCCCACCGAGATGACCGGACGGATGACGGATGGAGTCAGCAGTCGGTAATTAGTCAAAAAAGAGGCGTTGCTAAATTGATTTGTGAAGCATGGATTTTGCCCTCACCCTAACCCTCTCCCCAAGGAGAGGGTTAGGGTGAGGGCATTTCATATTTGCATTCAGCAACGCCAAGAAAGATTCCTTGCGAAGTGATACCATCTGTCCGTGGAGCGATATTTCTGTCTGACATCCACTAACGTGAAGATACGTCTCAAGCTAGAGATACAAGAATTTGCATGAACTCTAAATCTTCTGAATTATCTCATGACGTTTCAGAAGTGATTTCTGAAGACACCTTAGACCGATCGGATGCCCAGTTTCCCATCGTGGGCATCGGTGCATCGGCAGGTGGCTTAGAAGCCTTTACACAGTTGCTCAGTCATCTGCCCACCGATACCGGAATGGCATTTGTGCTGATTCAGCATTTAGCCCCTAACCACAAGAGTCTGCTCACCGAGCTGCTGGCAAAAACCACCTCAATGCCAGTCAGTGAAGTGCAAGACGGCACGATCGTAGAACCTAATCAGGTTTACGTCATTCCGCCCAACACCAAGATGACGCTGGTAGACGGGGCGCTGCGCCTGGTGCCGCGCGAAAAAGTTAGGGGCACCTATTTGCCTGTTGACGCTTTTTTTGTCTCACTGTCGCTAGATCGAGGGCACAAAGCGATCGCGGTCGTTTTAACGGGTGGCGATGGTGATGGGTCAGTGGGCATTGAGGCGATCAAGGCGGCAGGCGGCGTGACGTTTGCTCAATCTGGGGAAACGTCACAAGACGAGAGTATGCCGAGTAATGCTGTGGCAACGGGTCACGTAGACTTTGTGATGACTCCCGACGCGATCGCCGCAGAACTCGCCCAAATCAGTCGCCACCCGTTTGTGTCTGCCCCGCCTCAAGCCGTGGTCTCTAATCCAGACAGCGAGAGCGCCCTGTCTACTCTTTTTGCGCTGCTGCGATCGAGCGTAGGCGTTGACTTTACTCACTACAAGCCCAAGACGCTCGATCGCCGCATTCAGCGACGCATGTTGGTGCATAAGCTAGAACGGTTGGAGGATTACGTCGAATATCTGCAAAACAATCCGGCTGAAGTCGAGGCGCTCTATAAAGAAATTCTGATTCATGTGACTCGCTTTTTTCGTGACCCTGAAGCCTTTGAGGCACTGAAGGCACAGGTGTTTCCGGTGATCGCGCGAAGTATAGCCGACTCCCCGATTCGGATTTGGATACCCGGATGTTCGACGGGTGAAGAAGTGTATTCGATCGCCATCTGTCTATTAGAGTTTCTACAGGATGCAGAAATCACGCCTCAGATTCAGATCTTTGCAACAGACTTGAGCCAGGTGGCGATCGACACGGCGCGATCGGGCATCTATAGCGAGAATCAGATGGTCGATGTTTCACCAGAGCGGCGCAGCAGTTTCTTCTTTGAGGTTGAGGGCGGCTATCAAATCAACAAGTTTGTGCGCGAGCGGTGCATCTTTGCCAGACAAGATTTAAGCCGTGACCCGCCGTTTTCTCATCTCGATTTGATTAGCTGTCGCAATGTGCTGATCTATCTGGGAGAGACGCTGCAAAGGCAGGTGATTCCCGTCTTTCACCACGGGCTTAAGACCGATGGCTTTTTGCTGTTGGGCACGTCAGAAAGTATTGGGTCGTCTTCTGACTTGTTTAGTTTAGAAAATAAGAAGTGCAAAATTTATTCTAAAAAGCTAACCGCAACTCGCCCAAGCTTTTCATTTGTCACAAACAACTATCCGGTTGCAAAAGAGAATGGTCGTCCGAAAATGAGTGATGAGGTTCCTCCCTTTGATTTGCTGAAAGAGGCGGATCGGATTGTTTTAGAGCGATTTTCTCCGATCGCAGTTCTGATCGATTCCAAGCTAGATGTTTTGCAGATTCGGGGAGAAACCAGTCTCTACCTCAGATTCGCACCTGGAAAAGCCAGCCTAAATTTGCTCAAAATGGCACGAGCCGAGCTGCAAGTCGGGCTGCAAACTGCTGTTCATCAAGCCAAGCAGCAGAATGCTCCAGTCAGAAAAGACGGGTTGCGCATCGAGTCGGGTGAATCCTCTAGAATCGTCAACCTTGAAGTGATTCCGTTTAAAGCGCCGACGACCGACGCACTCTATTTTCTAGTTTTGTTTGAAGACGTTGCGCCCGCGATCGAGTCTTCTCAAGTCAACCCTCAACGCTCGCAGGGAGACTTGACGGAAGAGGTGAGGCAGCTTCGGCAAGAGCTTGAGATCGCGAATCAAGAACGAATTATCGCTCAAGACTATTTGCAAGCCATTGTTCATGAGCATGAGAACGTCAATCAAGACCTCAGCATTGCCAATGAAGAGATCTTGTCGAGCAATGAAGAGTTGCAGAGCACGAATGAGGAGCTTGAAACCGCGAAAGAAGAGATTCAGGCGACGAATGAAGAACTCAACACAACCAATGAAGAACTTCGCAGCCGCAATCTCGCCCTCTATCAGGTCAACAACGATCTGACAAACTTGCTGTCTGGAATTAATATTCCGATCGTCATGCTAGAAAGTGATCTGCGAATCCGGCGCTTTACCCCGATGGCACAGAGCATGTTTAATCTGATTGCCACCGATATCGGGCGACCATTTGACGACATTCGATGTAACCTCAATATTCCCAACTTAAAGCAATTGATTGTAGAGGTGATTGATACTCTCAACATCCAAGAGTTTGAAGTGCAAGACTATGATCAACATTGGTATAACCTGCGGATTCGCCCTTATCGCACGATCGAAAATAAAATTGACGGTGCAGTGTTGATCTTGGTGGATATTAACGACCTCAAACGCAGTGCCAAGACGCTAGAAACTGCCCGGAACGTCGCTGAAACTGCTAACCGATCGAAAGATGACTTCTTATCGACCGTCTCGCACGAACTCCGCAACCCGTTAACTGCCATCCTGGGTTATGCTCAAATTCTTCAGTCACGTAAATTTGATGAGCCGCAAACCACTCGCTACTTGCAGGTTATCGAACGAAGTGCAAAAGCACAATCTCAACTGATTGAAGATCTCCTAGACACCGCACGAATTACGAGCGGAAAGATTCGGTTAAACACTCGATCGATCAATCTCAGTTTAGTGGTAGATGTGGCGATCGCCACGGCACAGCTATCCGCCGACGAAAAGAACATTCAAATCACGTCGCGATTGACTCCGGTAACGGTGATGGGAGATGTCGATCGCTTAAATCAAATCCTCTGGAATCTGCTTGCAAATGCCATCAAGTTTACACCTTCAGAGGGGCGAGTTGAAGTCACTCTCGACGCAGTAGACACCCATGCTCAAACTCGAGTCATCGACACAGGGCGCGGTATTCGTGCAGACTTGCTGCCCCACGTTTTTGATCGGTTTCGACAAGGAGATGATGGCACCCACACCCCTCAAGGACTTGGATTGGGGCTAGCGATCGTTCATCATCTCGTCGAGCTTCATGGGGGCACCGTTTGGGCAGAGAGCCTAGGTGAGGGGCAGGGAACCACGATGATTGTTAGCCTGCCGCTACAGCAAATTCCTTAAGTAGATAGACTCGTCATCGTCTAGAAGGTGATGTCATTTCGATTCTTGAATGCGACCGATGATCGGTGATGGCACGATCGGACGAAACGTTCCACCGAAACGTCTCTACAGCGTCGGGTGAATTCACCATCTGCACTTCATTTGCTAGAAATACAAACTGACGAATTCGCCCTCGCCCTAGCCCTCTCCCGCAGGAGAGGGAACAAGATTTCTAGCTCTCCTCTCCTGTGGGAGAGGGGTTGGGGGTGAGGGTGATATTCAGCAACGCCCGAAGCTAACCCTCACCAAGAGCGGACAAACTCACGAACTGCCCGACGAAGTTCTTGAGCGCGCGCGTCACCTGGAAGCGCGATCGGGTCAGCCGAAAACACATAATAAACGTCTCCGCCATCGGTCACGTCAAACGTGGCGTAGCAGTCTTTTGCCCATTCGTCGAGATGACGACGCGCGATCGCAGGTTCTAATCTCGTAGCGGTGGCAAAATCGAGGAGAGAAACCCGCCCTCGATTGCTCTGCAAAAGCTGAAAAAACCGTTCTCGAAGCGCGTGACGATGAGCTTTAGAACTGCCGTAAAGCAGAAACCCTCCGATCGCAGACGGTGCCAAGCCAAAGACCACCGTTGGCACCCACAGAGCCACCATTGCCCACCCCGTCGGGTGCCATGCCGCCATGCCAATCAGTAGCCCGATCGTCACCGTGCCGCCCCCGCACAAAAACAAACTACCTACCAGTTTTCCTGCAACGCTCAAGAAGCGATTCATCCGTATTCTCCGCCTTGCTCAAAGACTTTCACTCCAGAGGAGCTATCCTCAGACTAGCTCGTTTTTTAGGGTTTAGGAGTGGCGCGATCGGTCGTGCTAACCGCCCGTTCATGCCCCAAAAGTTAGATAGCTGAAAATCGCTCCATAGGGTAAGTTTTAGGGGCTAGGCTGATAGCAAGTCCCTCAATTAACGCCCTACGTGTCTTTCTATGTTTTCACGCATCGTCCAAACTAGCTCTCGACAAGGTGAGATCGTCGAAGTCGTGCTTCGCAACGGCTGGGATTATATGAAACGGCTGTTGACGGGTGGCAAAGTTGACGAACCAAAACTGCCGCCCCCCGCCGTTTTGCGAAACATCTTGGTAGAGCTTGGACCCGTCTATGTCAAACTTGGGCAACTTCTCAGCACCCGCCCCGACCTGCTGCCCGCTGAATATATCGATACGTTATCCACTCTGCAAGCTGAGGTGCCTCCGGTTGATTGGCTAGAAGTCGAGATTGTGATTCGGCAACAGTTGCGGCAATCGCTCGAAGAAACTTTTGCCTCGGTCAATTATCAGCCCGTCGCCGCAGGGTCGATCGCTCAAACTCACCGTGCCACTCTCAAAGATGGGCGAGACGTAGCGCTAAAAGTCCAGCGTCCGGGGTTAGAAATCGTCATTGAGCAAGACATCGCCCTGATTCGCCTGATTGCAAAACTCGTTGCCCAAACCGACTTTGGACAGTACTACGATATTGTCGCGATCGCTGAAGAATTTACCCAAGCGCTGCGAGCCGAACTCGACTTTACGCAAGAGGCGCACAACACTGATCTGCTGCGCCGCAACCTGCAAGAGTCTCGCTGGATCGAACCTGGTCGCCTCACGGTGCCAGAGATCAATTGGGATCTCACCACCGAAAAACTGCTGGTGATGGAATGGCTCGACGGCGTACCGCTTTTAGCGGCTTCGTTTGCAAATCCAGCCTTTGATGGCGATGCCGATCGTGAACGTGAAGAAGTCTCGACGCTGTTGCTCAAAGCGTTTTTTCAGCAAATCTGTCTTGATGGATTTTTTCACGCCGATCCGCATCCCGGCAATTTGTTCTATCTCCGAGATGGGCGAATTGCGCTGTTTGACTGTGGCATGGTCGGGCGACTTGACCCACGCACTCAGCAGATTTTGCTGGAATTGATTTTGTCGATCGTCAATCTCGATGCCCAGCGCTGCACTCAGTTAGTGCTGCAACTCGCTCCCCCCACTCAACCGATCAATCGCCTCAAGCTCGAAACCGAATTTGATCAACTGCTGCGTCGCTACTATAGTCTCAACATCTCGCAGGTCAACTTCAGTAAGCTGGTTTATGAAGTCTTGCAGGTGGCACGGAGTAACAAAATTCGCATTCCTGGAAATTTGGGACTGTGTGCAAAAGCGATCGCCAACTTAGAAGGCATTGCCCGTACTCTTGATCCTGAGTTCAACATCCCGAATAAGATTCGCCCGATGATGACAGAAGTGTTTCAACGTCAGATTGTCGGAGAAGCCCCGCTAGCAGCGCTGCTGAGAGCCGCACTAGATGTCAAAAACCTGTCGTTGCAGTCACCGCGTCAGGTAGAGATGTTGCTCGATCGCGTCACCTCAGAAACCTTGCAGTGGAATGTGTCAGTCAGAGAACTCGACCCCGTTCGTCGCGCTCTAGATACGTCTGCAAACCGCCTATCGTTTAGCGTCGTGGTCGGGTCGCTAATCATTGGAGCGGCAATTATTTCTGCCAATACTCAGTCGAATCAAGTCTATTGGATCAGCGATGTATTGTTTGCAGTTGCGAGCTTCTTAGGGCTGTGGTTGATTTGGGGAATTATCCGATCGGGGCAGTTGAAGTAAGGGGATATTAAATTTCTTGCAAAAGTCCAAAGATGCCCTCATCCCCCAGCCCTTCTTCCAAGCCTGGGAGAAGGGGAGCCAGATTTCAAAGTCCCTCTCCCAAGCTTGGGAGAGGGATTTAGGGTGAGAGCAGGAACTTTTGCAAGTCTATTATCTACACAGAAGCCTCTTGACCGAAATCTAGAGGCTTTGCGATGGGGGTTACTGGACTTGAACCAGTGACATCTTGCTTGTCGAGCAAGCGCTCTACCACTGAGCTAAACCCCCGCTTTTAGCGCTAATCTGATCGCAGAGACATCTTCTAACTGCCTACG
Organism: Phormidesmis priestleyi BC1401; assembly: GCF_001650195.1. Taxonomy (GTDB): domain Bacteria; phylum Cyanobacteriota; class Cyanobacteriia; order Leptolyngbyales; family Leptolyngbyaceae; genus Phormidesmis_A; species Phormidesmis_A priestleyi_B. The sequence continues at coordinate 7,948 of NZ_LXYR01000009.1, forward strand.
CGAGCATAGCACAAGGTTTGCGATCGATGCAAACCCCCGCTTTTCTGCGCATCTGAAGAATGATTAAAGTTCATTACGAACCCCTTAGGCAACTCTAAAGTCTGTGATAACTTCAAGAGAGTGAACCAACCGCGCAGCATTTAGGAGAGGAGAACACTTTGGAATCTCGTTTACACCAAACCCCCAACCCTGCCCTTCGGGAAGACTTCAGCGAATATGTCGCCCATCTTCAACTTCACATGGCGCTGCAAGCTCGCAACCTGATGCCCAGGCTTACCAACACTGCTGGTAGCCGCGAACAGTTGTTGCACCAAACTCAAGCCACTGTCGAGAAACTGGTGTCTCGTCAAAGCTTCTAAGCAAATTAACGTTGAGAAATGGGCAGCAGATGCGCCTCAATCGTCTGCTGCCCATTTCTTTTAAAGCGAATTCGATCGACCACTTCACCCCGAAGCTGATTAGAATTGTGAAAGCTTAACTATTAGCAACATTTCAACTTTTGGGGAGCCAGTCGAGAGCATTATGGAAGCCGAGATCATTAAAGAACGCATTAAACTCATCGAAGGAAAACGCGAGTCATTACTTCGTTTGTTAGAACAGCCCGATTTAGGAACTCTACGCATTGATGTCAATCAGGCGCTAGAGGAGATGGACGACCTGCTTGACGAGTTTAAGCGCACCTTTCCTGTCGAGAACTGACAAAGCAGAATTTTGTAGGGGCAACTTTGTCCCTATGATTCTTCGCTCGATCGGAGTTGCCAATAAACCAATATCAGCGTTGCTGCCAGTAAAACCGTTGCCGCTGCTGCCGCATAGCCAAAATCAAACTGAGCAAACGCTTGCTCATAGACATAGTAGACCAGCAGATTAGTCGAGTTAAACGGTCCACCGCCCGTAATTACATAGACTTGCTCAAAGCTGCGGAGCGTAAAAATCGCCGTGGTGACTGCCGCAAATACGAGCGTCGGACGCAGCCCCGGCACGGTGACGTATCGAAATTTCTGCCATGCGCCTGCCCCGTCTAATTCGGCTGCTTCATAGCGACTCATCGGAATGGTTTGCAATCCTGCTAGAAAGACCACGAGGTTAAATCCTATCTGCTTCCAGACGCTCAACAAAATTAAGACAGGCATCGCCCATGTGGGATCTTGTAGCCACGCGATCGGAGCAATCCCGATCGCACCGAGCCAGTCGTTGACCACTCCATCGGTTTGAAACAGCCAGCGCCACCCTAACCCTACCGCCACGAGCGACGTGATCGATGGAATAAAGTAAGCGGCGCGCAGAAATCCTCGTAACGCAAAGGATCGATCGAGCAAGACCGCCAACCCTAATGGAATGACCAGACTGGGGATCACGGTGGCGATCGTAAAATAAGCCGTGTTGCCCAAGACTTGCCAAAAATCAGGGTTGACCAGCAATCGCCAATAGTTTCGCAACCCCACCCAGTGCACCCCGGCTCTGGTAAAGCTGCCCGTTGTGAAGCTGAGATAGCCCAGATAGGCGATCGGAAACAGCACAAACACGCCGAGCAAAATGAGCGCTGGAGACAGAAAGATCCAGGCGGCGATCGTCTCATTATCCAAAGTGCGAGACAGAACGCTATCGGTTTTTTGCTCACGAAGATCAGAGGTCATAGAGCAGAGTTTTGCTTGTGTAGGGTGGAGCCATTTTATCGAAGGCGGCTAACTTTTGATGAGAGCGGCAATACTCGCTGTTATTATGATTGAGTTTTACATAGATCGTGATGAGCAGTAGTCTGGCACTCAGCGATAGCCCCAGTTTGATTTCCCCCCGCCTGGGTCAAGTTGCGCTTGATCGCCTCCCCGTTAAATTGGGGGTGATGTCATCAGGAAGCGGCAGCAACTTTGAAGCGATCGCGCAAGCTATTTCCGACCAACGACTTAACGCTCAGATTGAAGTGCTGGTTTACAACAATCCAGGGGCAGCGGTCAACGATCGGGCGACTCGGTGGGGCATTCCGTCTATGCTGGTTGATCATCGAGCGTTTGGCAGTCGAGAGGAATTAGATCGGGCGATCGTCCAGATCCTGCAAACGGCTGAGGTGGATTGGGTGATCATGGCGGGTTGGATGCGAATTGTGACTCCGGTGTTGATTCACGCCTTTGACCAGCGAATTTTGAATATTCACCCCAGTTTGCTGCCTAGTTTTAAAGGCAATCGAGCGATCGAGCAAGCGTTAGAAGCGAAAGTGAAGATTGCGGGATGCACGGTTCATATCGTCGTGCCCGAAGTCGATAGCGGCGAGATTATCATGCAGGCAGCAGTTCCGGTGTTTCCTGATGACACCGTTGAAACCCTGCAAAATCGGATTCATATTCAAGAGCATCTGGTTTATCCTCAAGCGATCGGGCTTGCCGCTCAACACTCTCGAAAACAAGTGCCTCAAACTGCTTCTGAGATGACTGTGTAGCAGGGTATTGACGAATACATTTGTGCAGTTGTTTGCGGTTGATGGGTTAGGGGTGGCAGGTTCTCAGGTATCTGCCTTTAGGAAGAGGTTCCTCTCAATAAACTGCGGCACTATATAACCAGATTGAGAAGCTCATCGTCTAACACAAAGGCAGTCCAAACCGGGTAGGGGCTGCTTTTTTATTGGAATTTTTGATTCAGCAGGGTGAGATGCATAGCTGTAGCCAACTGGATTAGGACATTGCTGCACGTAAAATACCTGCCGCCTAAACAAGGGGCTTAAGCCCCTTGTTCTAACCTGACGAGCGATCGTTAGAGGGCAACGCTAGGGATTGCATAGGCTTTAAACTGTTCAAACTTGCCTGATTCATAGACAATCAAGCGATAGTTCTAAACATTTTCGGCAATGGACATCGAAATCGCGCAGTTGATTGTAAACGGCATCTCACTCGGCAGCATTATCGCCCTGTCAGCCGTAGGCTTAAGCCTGACTTATGGGATCTTGCGGCTGTCTAATTTTGCCCACGGTGATTTCATGACGCTGGGCGCTTATTTGACGCTGTTTCTCAACACGGTGACTAATCTTCCAATTTGGGTGTCGATCGCTCTCTCATCTGCCCTCACTGTCGGAGTCACTTTGCTGATTGAGACGCTATTGTGGGCACCGATGCGTGTTAAACGAGCCACCTCAACGACGTTGATTATTATGTCGATCGGGCTGGCTCTGTTCATTCGCAATGGCATTATTTTAGTTTGGGGCGGCAGTAACCAGCGCTATGATTTAGCGGTTGCTGAGGCATTGACGTTTGCGGGTGTGAAAATTCCTCTCTACAATCTTGTTGTGGTTGGGTTAGCAATCGTCGCGATTGCCGCTCTGCATTATCTTCTGCAATACACCAAAGTGGGTAAAGCCATGCGAGCAGTGGCAGACGATATTGATTTGGCGAGAGTCACGGGCATCAACGTCGATCGAGTGGTGATCTGGACGTGGGTGATTGCAGGAAGTCTGACGGCACTCGGCGGCAGTATGTTGGGCTTGGTCGAAGCCGTGAGACCCAATATGGGCTGGTTCTTGATTTTGCCTCTGTTTGCCTCAGTGATTTTGGGCGGAATTGGCAACCCTTATGGAGCGATCGCTGGGGCATTGGTGATTGGGGTCGCTCAAGAACTCAGCACTTATTGGCTGCGATCGGAATATAAATTAGCGGTTGCACTTCTGATTATGGTGCTCGTTTTATTAGTGCGTCCGCAGGGATTATTTAAAGGAACGATGTAAGTCTATGTCACTAGAATGAGAAAAAGCGTCTGAAATTATGGCACTGTAAAAAGGGTGTGCTAAATTACAAATTCTCTTCACAAAGTATGCAGACCACAGAAAAAAAAGTTACTCAACCTGCAACGCTAGAACGTTTTGCTTACGCAGCCGTTGAGAAACACTTTAAGAAATCGATTAAACATGAGTCAGACGTTCTTGACGACCAAGATCCAGAATCGCTGCATCAGATGCGAGTGGGGTTGCGTCGGTTAAGAACTGCAATAGACGTTTTTGACTTTGCCCTGGAGTTACCGAAGTCTGTGAGCGATCGCGCGATCAGCAAAATCGCTCACTCGCTGGGTGCAGTCAGAGATCTTGACGTGCTCACCGCAGAACTCAAGACTCAGCAGGCAAACTTGCCTCCATTAGAGCAAGACTCATTAAAAAAGCTGCTCAAAACGATGAACAAAGAGCGCAAACGAGACTTCGCTAAACTGAAGCGAACGCTTAAGAGTTCTAAATATGATGCCCTTAAAGACGCGTTTAACGAGTGGTTAGAAACGCCTCGATTTGCCGCGATCGCGCAACTGCCGATCCAAGAAGTGTTGCCCGATCTATTGCTACCGTTAATCAGTAAGACATTACTGCATCCTGCCTGGTTGGTGAGCGCGACGTTTGAGAAGGGTCAGGCGATCGTGCATCCCATCCACCCAGAAACGTTGGATGACTTTATCCAACAGCACAGCCCTACTCTGCATGATCTCCGCAAGCAGATGAAGCGAGTGCGCTATCAAACAGAGCTGTTTGTTGACCTCTATGACTCAGCCTACGCCGCACAAGTTGAGGAATTTAAAACCCTTCAGGAAGTATTGGGGCAGATTCAAGACAGTGCGCTGCTTCAAAGCTATCTAGGATCGCAGATCAAGGAATCCGTTCACGACGAGTATCCTACTCTGTCAAAACAGCTTGACCAAAACGTTGCCGATGCGCTGCAAACGTGGCAGACCTTACAGCAGCGCTATTTAGACCCAGAATTTCGGACGCGATTACGGATGCTGTGCAGTTCTCCAGCGAGTGATCCCGTCTAGCGATCGACGAATAACCCTCACCCTAGCCCTCTCCCGCAGGAGAGGGAACAAGAGTTCTAGCGCCCCTCTGCGGGAGCTAATATTGAGTCAAAATCTCATACCCGCTAGTAGTGACGACTAGCGTATGTTCACACTGCGCCGACAGCTTGCGGTCTTTCGTCAACGCCGTCCATTTGTCTTTCATCACCTCAACTTCCCAGGTGCCCTCGTTGATCATTGGCTCGATCGTAAACACCATTCCAGGACGCAGTTTTTTGCCCGTGCCCCGTTTGCCATAGTGAGGAATTTGAGGCGCTGTATGAAAGATGTTGCTGATCCCATGTCCGACAAAATCTTTCACTACTGAGAAGCCCTGAGACTCTGCATAGTCTTGAATGGCTGCTCCGATATCGCCGATTTTGGCTCCTGGCTTGACTTGCTCAATGCCCAGTTGACGACACTTATCAGTCACTTCAACTAAGCGCCTTGCTAGAGGTGACGGTTCGCCCACAAAATACATTTTAGAGGTGTCGCCGTGATAGCCCTCGACAATCAGCGTCACGTCAATATTAATAATGTCACCATCTTTAAGAATTTGTCTCGCGTTTGGGATGCCGTGACAAACGACTTCGTTGACGCTCGTGCAAATCGACTTTGGAAACCCGTGATAGCCTAAAGGTGCGCTTTTTGCCCCGTGAGCCTGAGTCCAACGTTCGGCTTCGTCGTTGAGTTTAAGGGTGCTGACCCCTGGCTTTACGAGAGGTTCTAAATAGTCTAATAGCTCTGCTGCCAAGCGTCCGGCTCGGCGCATTTTTTCGATCTCGCGACTAGAGAGGAGGGTGATAACTTCTTGTTCCATAAGAATATTGTAGCTTTGGATGCTTGGGGAAAGAGCGTTGTTGACATGAAGCCGCAGAGCAACCGCATCCAAATGTATCAAAAATATAGACTACTTTTTCACTAAAAATCCCCGACTCGGTTAAAGAAGTTGGGGATTTGGGAGATCTATAAAGGTGAGCTTCACACCTCAAATTAGGTTGCTGTCATCAGAATATTCGTCAAACAGCCCCTGTCCCTCTACCACGCTGGTCGTCCTCTTCGGTCAGCTCGCCTTGACTGCTCTGGTTAACTTCTTTCAGCTCTTCAGCACGGGCTGCTTTGTCTGCTTCAGCTTGCGCCGTCGCATCACCCGGAGTTTCGTAGTACATTTCTGGCTCGATCGCGTAGTTATTCACCAGTCCTTCTTTATCTACGGTGTAGCCATCAGTGGTGCGAATGCTTCCTGAATCGGTTTGGTCATCAGTAGGGGCACCTGCTTCTCGCTCTTCTGTGGGGTGGGTTTTAAAGAGGTTGCCTTCTCGTTCGCGACGCGCTGCTGTTTCGGCTGGAATGATGTGAGCGTCGTAGCTATCGTCTTCGACTCGATCAGCACTGTCAGACGCGATATTTCTCTTAGTGTTGTTTTCTAAATTAGACATAATGCAGAACCTCGTTAAAGAATAGTTTGTAACGTCGAGGTTCAGACTACGGTTTTTAGTATCTTCAGTCACACTATCTCAAGGTATGGATTAGTCCATAAAAAAGCTAGTTTCGTCTATCTTTGGGAATATAACTCTTCTCATTCCCGCTACTCGGTGAGAATTTGGGCATCACCTTTGAGTGGTCAGCTTTACAGAGGGAGCTATCAGCTTTTTAGCAAATTTACTTCTAACGATAGGGATAAATTTGACTGAAATTTCTTATTTTTTAAAGAGTCATTGCCTTTATGTAATGGTCAGATTTTTTGATATAGGAACGTAGACTATGCGCTTACAGGACGGCTTTAAGCTCGTTAAAGACACGGTGGCAGAATGGAGCGAAGACAACGTGCCGCTTTTAGCTGCTGCATTGGCATACTACACGGTGTTTTCTCTCGCCCCTTTACTGCTGATTGCGATCGCCATTGCCGGGTTCTTTTTTGGCGAAGAGGCAGCACGCGGAGAAATCATCGGACAGATTCAGGGATTAGTGGGTATAGAAGGGGCACAAGCGATTCAGGCGATGATTCAAAACGCGAATCGACCGGGATCAGGAGGCACGACCGCAACCATTATCGGAGTGGTCGTTCTGTTGTTTGGTGCCTCTGGTGTGTTTGGTCAACTGCAGGTTGCTCTCAACACTATTTGGGAAGTTAAGCCAAAGCCCGGGAACGGCATTAAAAGCTTTATTCAATCTCGATTTTTATCATTTGCAATGGTATTAGTCATCGGATTTTTATTATTAGTTTCACTCGTTCTATCAGCCGTTCTAGCAGGAGTCTCCCATTACTTCGGAAGTTTGGTTCCGGGATTTTTAATTGTTGGTCAGACTGTTAACTTTGTCATTTCGTTTGGCGTAGTTACGGTTTTGATTGCAGGAATTTATAAATTCTTACCTGACGTTGACATTCCTTGGAAAAATCTTTGGGTCGGTGCAGGTGTGACGGCTCTGTTATTTAACTTGGGTAAATTTTTGCTTGGGCTTTATCTCGGAAGTAGTAGTGTCAGTTCGGCTTATGGGGCAGCAGGTTCGTTGGTTGTGGTGCTGATTTGGGTGTTTTATTCTGCCCAGATTTTGCTATTTGGGGCAGAGTTTACCCAGGTTTATTCTAAATATCGGGGGCTGCCGATCGAGCCTTCTAAACACGCAGTTCGAGTCCCTAAGCAGTCCGACAAGTCACCCAACAAACCCTCTACTATTCAGCACTCGGCGCATCGTCGAACTCCTTACGTGCAGTATGCGATCGGACTACTGGGTTCTGTCGTGACGATCGGTGGAATGCTGCGTCGAAAACCTCAGTCGAAACGCAGACGAGCTAAATGATCTCAAGTTGTCCAGCCTATAACTCGCTGTCCTAAGATTTGAATCAGTCCGACCGCCGTTTGAATCACCGGAAACCCAACTAGACAAATGAAAGCAGCCCGACGAGTCCGACAATCTAATGCCTGACGCACGGCAACAATGACGGCAAGCAAACTCCAGGCTGCCAGCACAAACTCGATTGGTCTCCCCAACAAGGGAATCAACGTCAAAAAGTTTAGAACTTGAGGCGCATAAGCAAACCCGATCGGACTCAACAAATCGCTGTAAGTGGGGTCGATGGGCTTGATCCACTGTCCGACCTTCCAAATGGTGAATGCCCAAAAATAGTAGCCCACTACAATGCTCAAGCCATTGAACAAAAGTGCGACGAAAAACACCGGAACGGTTGCTCGATTGATCAGCAAAATCACGGCACTTCCCAGCATATGAGAAACGGCGGCTAACAGCACGATCGCCAGTGCCAGACGGTGATTTTTGGGCGTGTTGCGAACGTTTTCATAAAGATCAGCATTGAGCATTAGAGCGCTGATTAACGTCCTCCAAAATCCTTCTTGTGACGATTGATGTCTCACGCCGATACCCTAAAATCTGATTCCTTTGCAGCAATACTCTACTCTATTAGGGGAGTCTATCTGAGTGAAATGCTGCGGTGATTGAACGAATTTTACGGCGACTGAGAGGCGACACTTTAAAGCTGCTGGTCGTAGCAGGAATCTGGCTATTGATTTGGGGAACGGTTGCCCCAATCGGCACATTGGTTTGGTGGCTGAGTCAAAGTGCAGAAAGTCTAGGTTTGAAAAAACAGGAGCCAAGACGACTGCAAGCCAGCAATCCGGCGACTGCAAAATCAGCGAAACGGACGATCGACTGCTACATCGTCTACTTGCCTGGAGTGGGCGACTTTTCGGCGAACCAGTTGACTGCGGGCGAAGAGTTCTTCTTAAATCGGTTAGAACAACTTCACCCTAACTGTGCGACGGTTCGCGATGTATTTCCTTATTCAGTTGCCAACAAAGATTTAGGCGGAGAACGGTTTCTAGCCCCTCTGTGGAAGGCGGCTGAGAAAGCAGACGGCTGGTTTAAGACTGCAAATGTCTTGATTAAAATTCGGAATCTTTGGCGATTTGCGATCGCTGCTGACGATCGCTATGGGGTCGTTTATGGGCGAGGAATCGCTGCAGCAGTGGTCGATCGCATGAATGCCGTTCATCCAATTCCACAGTCTCCTGAACAGCCCATTAATTTGATTTTGCTGGGCACCAGTGGCGGCGTGCAGGTGGCGTTAGGAGCGGTTCCTTATCTTCACGATCGTCTGCCAGCTAAGATCACAGTGGTGTCAGCCGGGGGCGCATTCGATGGAGAAGCAGGCTTTAACACGGTCGAACAGGTCTATCACCTCAAAGGTCAACGTGACTGGGTTGAAGGCATTCCTCGCATCGTATTTTCCTCTCGGTGGAGTTGGACGATTGGCTCTCCATTTAACCAGGCAAAACAGCAGGGACGCTTTCACTTTTTAGAGAGTGGTAATCACACGCATGATGGCGATCAAGGCTATTTTGGGCAAGCGATCGTCGATGGCACAAAAATAACCTACGCAGAGCTAACTCTGCAACACGTCAATCAGCTACCAATCTGGTCAATCAAATAATCAAGTCAATGACTTAAGATTTTGTGAGTTTTGTCACTCGATCTACTCCGGGCTGTCGCTCTGGGTGCCGCGTATACCAATAAGCCCAAGCGATTAACACAGCTTGAAATGGAAGCCTTACCCAATACAAAATTGGCTGGTGAGGGATGCCCTCGATCGCAATCTGATTAACTGCCATGTTAATGTTAGCGGGGAACACTGCAAGGAATAGTGCAATCAATCCCCAAGCAGCCGCGACACTCACAACTGGAATCAGTAAACCAATGCCGCCAAGAATTTCAAAAAAACCACTAATATACACGAGTGCTAATGGGTTAGGAAGCTGCGGCGGCACAATGCGAACAAATGGAATAGGAGTCAGAAAGTGAGTGGTTCCTACCACAATTATTGACACTGAGAGAATCACTCGTAAAATCTCTTTTCGTCGATTTGTGGAAATGCTTAAAGACATAGCTTATTAAGAGGTAAATATTTACCCGTAGTTTAGCGACAGACAAAGAAAACTTCATCTAGCCGACGGAGGGTTATTAAAACAAAAATCCTCTCTCTCGGTGTCAGCTAAAAGGCTCACCCTCAGGATAGAGGTGCTTATTATCACCTCGCTTTACTATCACCATAAGATTTAAATTCTATCGATCGTGAAAGTAGTCAATAGCGCTCAACCTCTATTAAAGACTTGTTCTCATCCTGCATCTATTCCTGAGTTGTTCACTCGAACGACTCATATCGCTGATGATGCTTTTTTAAACGCTGCCAATCTCGATCGCGTAGGCGCGTTTCCTCATCAAGAGTTTGAGCAAATTGCAAAAGCGGGGTTGTTGTCAGCCCCTCTCGATCGCCGATTGGGCGGACTCGGTTTAGGCATTGAGGCGGCTGTAACCCGCGATCTGCTGCACATTCTCAAGCAATTTGGGCATGGCAATCTAGCCGTCGGGCGCATCTATGAGGGGCATGTCAACGCCCTACAGCTCATTCAAACCTTCGGGACTCAGGCTCAGATAGAAGCCTATGCCAAAGATGTCCGCGATCGGCACAAAATCTTTGGAGTTTGGAACGCTGAATCCGCCGATGGAGTCAAGCTGATTCCTCTTGAAACGGGTCGCTATCGGCTGGAAGGCTGCAAAACTTTTGCATCAGGATGCGGGTACGTCGATCGTCCGTTTGTTAACGGCTCGTTGCCCGACGGACGTTGGCAAATGTGTATCGTGCCGATGGATCAAGTCGCAACCGTCAGCGATCCGTCTTGGTGGCAGCCATCAGGAATGCGGGCAACCGCTAGTTATAAAGTCGATTTTAGCGGAGTCGAACTCGATGCCAGTGCTTTAATCGGGCAACCCAATGACTACTATCGTCAACCTTGGCTGTCTGTCGGGGTGATTCGCTTTGCGGCGGTGCAGCTTGGAGGAGCCGAAGCGCTATTTGACGAAACTCGAAAATTTTTGCAGAGTTTGGGGCGCACCCAAGACCCTTACCAAGAAGAACGATTGGGGAAAATGGCGATCGCCCTAGAAAGTGGCAATCTTTGGCTCAAGGGTGCCGCAGAATTCATCGCCGCCTACTCGCCCATTTTTGCGGGATCTCCGATCGTGCCACACCCGCAAGCCGAGCAACTGGTTGCATACGCCAATATGGTGCGATCGGAGATTGAGAAAATCTGCATGGAGGTGATCCAAGCCTGTGAGCGCTCAGTCGGAACACGGGGATTACTGCCCCCAACCCCGATCGAGCGCATTATTCGAGATCTCACCTTATACTTGCGTCAACCTGCCTTTGATGCCGCTCTTGCCAATGTTGGACAGTATGTGTTGACTCACCCAACTGCTGCTAAAAGTCTGTGGTCTCATGGATAAAGGGTCGGTGCATGAATCACTCTTTACAAATCCAACGAAACTGCCGTTTCGATCGTTCACGTCACACGACCCAGTTTTAGTCGTCGCGCCCCATCCTGATAATGAAACGCTGGGCTGTGGAGGTGCGATCGCGCTACTGCGTTCACGTCGCTGTCAGGTGTCGGTGTTGGTGATCAGTGATGGCACGATGTCGCATCCTCGATCGCGCAAATATCCTCCTTCAGTTTTGCAGCAGTTGCGTCAGAAAGAAACGCTAGACGCGCTGAAGATACTCGGAGTCGATCCTACAACTGTGACGTTTTTGCGACTGCCTGACGGGACAATTTCGACCTTGGCAACCTTGGAGGAAAATCAGTCGGCGTGTGGTGCTTATTTGAAGGAGATATTGCCCAAAACGATCTTTCTTCCGTGGCGTTCTGATCCGCACCCTGATCATCAAGCCACTTGGCAGCTCATTCACGCAGCCATTGCTTATTTGCCATTTACTCCTCGGCTAATTGAGTATCCCATTTGGGATTGGGACTTAGATCAGCGCGGCGATTCTCCCAATACTGATCGGATTGTGGGGTGGCGACTTGATATTGAGTCCGTGCTGTCGCTCAAAAAACAGGCGATCGCCGCCTATCGATCGCAGACCACTGATTTGATTGATGACGATCCCAACGGCTTTCGATTAACGCCTGAGATGTTGGAAAATTTTGTGCGCCCCTGGGAAGTCTATTTTGAGGAAATTCAGTGAATCCAAATCAGCCAAATTCTCTGCCGCCGAGCTATTTTGACGACCTTTACCGAGCCGACCCTGACCCCTGGAGATTCGAGACGAGCGACTATGAAGCGAGTAAATATGCGGCAACGATCGCGGCGTTTCCCAAACCTCGATATCAGTCAGCGTTAGAAATCGGTGGCTCGATCGGAGTCTTGACTGAGAAATTAGCCGATCGCTGTGATTTGCTGTGGTCGATCGACGTGTCTCAACTGGCACAAGATCAGGCAATTCAGCGCTGTCAGCATCTCTCTCAGGTTCACTTTCAAATTATGCGAGTGCCAGAGCAGTTTCCCGATCAAACGTTTGACTTAATTCTCGTGTCAGAAGTCGGCTATTACTGGAGTTGGGACGATTTACGATCATCACAGCAACAGATCCTAAATCAGCTAGAACCAGGCGGACATCTGCTCTTAGTGCACTGGACTCTTTACGCAAAAGACTATCCCTTAAGCGGCGATGAAGTGCACGATGCGTTTCTTGAGCTGTCACCCACCCATCTTCGACATTTAGACGGGCGACGCGAAGAGCAATATCGTCTCGATTTGTTTGAAAGAACAACACCGCGACTTAGACCCAGATCAACCCAATAATCTCTCACAAGACAGATTTCAAGCGAGAAGTGAAACCTACACAATTGTCTCTAACCAGAGTGATCAAATTTCAAAGTTTTAATGAACACAGACCACCCGTTTTTTAGGAGATGGAGCAGCGATCGTGACGCAGAGTAACCACTCGCAGACTGTTGCTAGTCAATCGGTTTCGGCATCAAAAGAGTTTTCTCAGCCCCTTGTTCAGGTTCCGATTTCTCTCGGCTGCGAGGCTTGTGTCATTGTTCCCATTCGCAATGAAGCTGCAACGCTAGAGGCAACGCTAACGGCATTCACAAATCAACTCGACTTAAACGCTAAACCTTTAGACCTCGATCGCTACGAGATTATTCTATTAGCCAATAACTGTAGTGATGGCTCGGTGACGACCGCCCGTCAGTTTGCCCAGCGTTATCCTCGCTTAACTCTGCACATTGTCGAAAAAACGCTGCCACCTTCCGAAGCGTATATTGGTCGAGTTCGGCAAATGTTGATGAATGAGGCTCATCGTCGTCTGAATGATCTAGGGCACAAACGTAGCGTAATTGCCTCCACAGACGGAGATTCTCAGGTTAGCCCCACTTGGATTGCAGCCGTCTTACACGAAATTGCGAACGGTGCCGATGCAGTAGGCGGACGAATTGTGCTTGACCCATCAGGCTTGGCTCGGTTGCATCCTCACGCTAGAGCCTGTCATTTGCGAGAAGTCGGCTATCGATCGCTGATCGCAGAGTTAGAAAGCTATCTCGACCCTGACCCCTGCGACCCCTTTCCGCGTCACTATCAGCACTATGGGGCAAGTCTGGCAGTCACTGCAGAAATGTATGCTCAAGCGGGAGGACTGCCGCTCGTGCGATCGCCCGAAGATGTGGCGCTTTATCGAGCGTTGCTGCGGGTGAATGCTCGATTTCGTCATAGCCCGATCGTGCGAGTGGTGACATCGGCACGACAAACCGGACGCACTCAAATCGGACTCGCAAATCAACTAAATGAGTGGACAACAATGGGACAACAGCCGTTTTTAGTCGAATCAGCCGGGGCGATCGCAACCCGTTTACGTGCCCGTCAACAACTTAGAACACTTTGGCTACAAATTCTTAACGGCTATCAGCCAGTATTAGTAAACGTTGAACCGATTGCTGCCGAATTAGGGATTTCAATACGCTGGTTAATGCAAGAAATATCGCAGCCACAAACCTTTGGATTGCTATTTGAACGAGTTGAGCAACGCCAGCAAGAAGAAAAAATCTGGGCAGAAAAATGGGCACTCGTAGATATTAGACATGCAATTCAAGACCTGCGATCGTGCTTAAAAAGATTCAGGTCAGAAGAGTCTAGGGTTCTAATTTCAGCCTGACTTCTAGACTAGACCTCCTGCACGAATCCTTCGCCCTCACCCTAAGGAGAGGGAACAAGAGGTTCTATAGCAATCCTTAATCAGTTGTAACCTCGGTCTGCCCTCCTCACGAAGTGGGGCTTGCCCCACTTCGTGAGGAGGGCTGTCTGGATTCACGCAGGAGGTCTACTCTATCGTTTAAGAACTAGCAGCGATCACAATTCGAGCGCAGGCTTCTGCATCTGAAAGCGCGTGGTGATGCAACAAATCAATGTCGAGGTGTTGACACACATCAGGGAGTTTAGTGGGATAGATTCTCCAAGTTTGACGAGCAAGCTGCACGGTGCAAACAAACGGTTGAGATGGGTGAGGAATGCTATAGGCATCGCAACAGGCATAAAGCACTCCTCGATCGAAACTGGCATTATGAGCCGCAATAAATTCAACCCCTTGAAGTAAAGGTGTCAGCGTCTCCCACAGCTCACCAAAGGTCGGCTGATCTTCGACATCGCGCCAATGAATGCCGTGAACATAAGAAAACCGAAAAGATCGGCGAGGCGGACGAATCAACGCATGAACTCGCTGCACAATCTGATTATCTTCGACGCGAATTAGCCCGATCGAGCAAGCGCTGTCTCTCCCATGATCTGCCGTCTCAAAATCTAATGCCACAAACGATTTTATTTGCTGCCCAACACGCGCCATACGATAAAAAACGTAAACGACAAATAGCTAAATACGATGATCCACTCTAACCAACTAGCTGACAGGGTTGCAAAAGTCTCATTCATCCGCAAGTCCTCTCTAACTCATCAATCGACCTTACTTTACTTGTTCAGAGCAACTTTCAGCAAAAGGTATGTTGACAAATAGACATTGAGTTCAACGAAAATCGACTTTTTAAGGTATAATCAGCAACATATAGATTAACAAAGTGGGATACCGAGTGCCGAGTTCTTTAAGTGCTAAAAGAAATTAACCGCTCTCTGACAAGGCTCAGAAGAAGAAGCTAGCCCATTACATACACTCCCAGCAGAAGTTTTAGAGGCAACTGCCTGGGTCAATTCACTACAAAGGTTGAGTTTCCATTGAAAATTCAAGCAGTCAATATAGAGTCTGGCGATCGCATCATTGCTTATTGCAACAACAAGATGCAGATTTGTACCGTGAAACGTGTCATCGATCCAGATTTGAACAATATTACTCTATCTGTTTTTACCTCTGAGAGTTCCCGAAATTCACTGTCTCGTGTGTTGCGGTTTCAGCGCGATGCTTTGGTTGAACTGCACACCAAAGTAACCCCAGCGGATATGTGAACACCGGCTTGAGGTGCCCATAGCCTTAGGCGGTTTTACGCTCTTCAAGACTTGTGTTTAGCAAATTCTAAAGATGTCTGTCGCCCTTAATTCACACGAGATGCATCAGGGTTTCAACCAATTGTTGATTTTGTTCATCGGTGCCGATCGTGATCCGCAATTTGTCTGACAAACCCGATCGGTTAAAATAGCGCACTAAAATTCCCTTTTCTTTCAGTGCGAGATAACGCTGCTCTGCATTTCCCGTAGGAGGCTGTGTGAGCAGAAAGTTAGCTTGAGACTCCCACAGCCCAAAGCCAAGATTTTTGAGAGCAGAAAACAGGGTTGAACGAGATGATTTAACTCGTTCTGCACATCTGTTTTTATAGGACTGATCTCGCATCGCAGCCGCTCCGATCGCGCACGCGATCGCGTCAATATTATAGCTATCTTTTACCTTAAACAATCCACTCAACAGAGTCGGATTTGCAATGCCAAAACCGAGCCGTAACCCTGCTAGAGAATATCCTTTCGATAATGTGCGAGTGATAATTACGTTGTTGAATTCTTTCACGAGTGGTAACGCTGTCTGATCAGCAAAGTCAACGTATGCTTCATCAATGACTAATACGCCTGATAATCGAGCGGCTAATTCTCGAAGATTAGCGATCGAGACACTATGACCTGAAGGACTATTCGGTGTAGCAATCAGAGTGACGGCACCATCTGCCGCAACGAGTTCCTCGATCGGTAACGCATAATCATCGCCATAAGGCACTTCGACGGGTTCAGCAACCTGCACCTCGGTTAACGTCTGATACAACACATACGTTGGAGTGGGGTAAACGACTTTACGCCCCAGTTCTGCACAGGTGCGAATGATCACATTTAATAAGTCATCGCTGCCGTTGCCAACAATCATCCAATCTGCTGGAACCCCTAACGCATCGCTTGCCGCTTGACGAAACTCATTCGCAAATGGATCTGGATAGCGTCGCAGCCACTCACTGTCTAAAGTCCGCAGCACCTCCATCGCGGCAGGAGATGGAGGATAAGGATTTTCGTTGGTGTTGAGCTTAATGATGGGTGTTCCTGGCTTGGGCTGCTCACCGGGAACGTAGCCCGCGATCGCATCAACGCTAGGACGAAAGTAAGAGGTCATGACGGGTTCAATCTGGTGGAGTAAGACCCTCTATTTTAGGGGATGTCGTTGAAAGAACGTCCAGATTTCTTCACTGCCGTTAATCAGTGAGTTTGGTCCTGATCCGCCTCTCGGAAACAGATGTCCTACGCCTTTGAGGGTGACGAGTTCGACTTCTGATCCGGCTTGACAGTTGGGATGGCGATCGATATCTACCCGATCGTTCACGGCTCGTTTGATCCTGGATTTTGTACTGCATTGATTGCGCTGTTGCCAAAACTCGATCGAGGCTGGCACTGAGAGGATTTCTCCATAAGACAAACGACCTCCTTGCCAAGGCACTTTGCGATCGTCGGTGCCATTCGTCATCAGCATCGACACTGGACGCGATGCCTTGCAGTTGGTTTGCAGCGATGCGGGTAAGGTGGCAACCACTGAGGCAAATGCTGCAATGCGACTGGAAGATTCACACGCCAAACGCTGCACCAAAAATCCACCATTCGAGACTCCCATTGCATAAATTCGTCGGGAGTCAACGGCTCGAATCTGAGTGAGATGATCGATTAGGGCAGAGACAAACCCGACATCATCGACCTGGCTGAATAGGGATTGGCTCAAATTCCAGCGACGATCGAGTCCGTCAGGGTAAACGACCAAAAATCCTTGCTGATCCGCGAGGTCATTCAGTCCGCTACTCGCTGCCAGATCTTTGCCCTGCGAGCCATAGCCGTGAAAGGCAATCACGATCGGAAGCGGACGATCAGACCGATAAGACTTTGGAGTGTGTAAGACGTAAGTTCGGGGTTGCCCTTTGTGCGTAAGGCTGCCAACCTCATTGCCGGGACGTGCAGTCGATCGAGAAGGTTTAGAGACAGGAGTTAGAGACTGAAAGCCTTCTGCCGTAGCTTGATTGCGGCATCCAGTCGAGATGCCAATCAACATCAACAGCAGAACCCATTGAGTCAGAGTTGTTTGAAATCGAATCACACCGTTAACCTTGTTTTAAGCCTGCTTCTTCAGACGCACTCAGCGCTAACCCTGTCCAATCAAGGTCGCCTTTGCCATTTGCAACGGCTGCTAAGAGACGATCGTGCAGCAGACTCGCTAGCGGCATGGGCATCTGACTTTCTCGTGCGGTTTGCAGCGCTAGAGTGACATCTTTCAAACCCAATGAGAGCTTGAATCCAGCGGGTTCATATTGCTGCTGGGCAACCATTCGCCCATAGTTTTGATAGATCGGACAGGCGAATAACGTTTGACCGAATAACTGAGCAAGCTGTTCGCGATCGACCCCATTCTTTTCTGCCAGCGTGAATGCCTCTGCCATTGCCTCGATCGCGCTAATAATCAAAAAATTTCCCGTTAACTTGACGACATTTGCAGACTCTGCTGCGTCTCCAAAATCAAACACGCCTTGCCCCAACTGGTCTAAAACAGGTTTTACGCGCTCTTTTGCGGCTGCACTGCCAGAAAGAGCAATCCACAGTTTTCGAGCGGCGGCAGCATCGGGGCGACCAAACACGGGGGCAGCTAGATAGTGAGAACCCTGGCGATCGTGCTGTTCGGCTAATTTCTTAGAGGTTGCCGGAGACACCGTACTCATCGATAAGTGAATGCCGTCTGCTCCTAATCGGTTGATAATACCGTTTTCGCCCATCACTACATCGTCTAGCGCCTGGTCATTTGCCAACATGGTGATCACTAATCCCCGTGACTCCACGACTTCTGCGGGCGTGTGGACAAGCTTGGCTCCTTTCGCAAGGAGTGGCTGTGCTTTTTCAGGCGATCGGTTATAAACCCGAAGCGAATAGCCCGAATCCAGCAAATTGGTTGCCATTGGCAATCCCATGTTTCCTAAACCGATAAAGCCAATGTGCTGATCCATGATTTATCTCTGGTGAAGTGGTTTAGGTCAATGCAGTGTTTACTCTTCACTCAGTCTGACGGGTCGATCGATAGGAAAACTGTATCTCAAGGCAGGTTTCATCTGACTACCGAAACCTGAAGTCTGTGGAGAAAGATAAACTGAGAGAAAGACTAAGGACACACTCAAATGGCGACGAGAGAAGAGATTCTGCAAACCTTCGACCCGAATGAGATCGGAGTCGATAACGGAAATTTGTTAGGGTTGCCCTTTGATTACGAGTCAGCCAACATCATTGTGATCGGTGTGCCGTGGGAGGTAACGGTTTCTTATCGAGCAGGCACCGCTGCCGCACCGCGCCGAATCTTGGATGCTTCGCGCCAGCTAGATGTCTATGATTTTGACTATCCCGATGGTTGGAAGCAAGGCATTTTTATGGTCGAAATTGACGATCAGATTCAGCAAAAAAGTCAGGCGTTAAGACAAGACGCGACCCGAATTATTGAACAGATGGAACAGGGGCGACGAGTTGAAGATGATCCCGATTTAGTGCAGGTTTTACACACCCTTAATCAAGAATGTCAGACCGTGAATCAATGGCTATTTGACCAGACTCAAGCCGCCATGAATCAAGGCAAGCAGGTCGCAGTGATTGGCGGCGATCACAGTGTTCCGTTGGGTGCGATTCGAGCGATCGCCGATCGTTACCCCGACTTCGGAATTTTGCACATTGATGCTCATGCCGATTTGCGAGATGCCTATGAAGGGTTTGAGTTTTCTCACGCCTCGATTATGTTTAATGCGCTGAAACTGCCGCAACTATCTAAGCTCGTTCAGGTTGGCATTCGCGATATTTGTCACGACGAAATGACCCTAATTCAATCCTCGAACGGGCGGGTGTCTACCTACTACGACCCGATGCTCAAGCAAAAACTCTACGCGGGTATTTCGTGGCTAGAGATGTGCAAACAAATCGTCGCAGAATTGCCGCAGCACGTCTATATCAGTTTTGATATCGACGGACTTGACCCTAAACTTTGTCCCAACACAGGCACTCCAGTTCCGGGAGGTCTAGAGCTAGAGCAAACGATTTGTTTGTTTCGCGAGGTCGTTGAAAGTGGGCGGCAGATTGTTGGGTTTGACGTGGTTGAAGTGGGCGATGGCGAATGGGATGGCAATGTCGGGGCAAGAGCCGTCTATAAACTGTGCAATCTGATGGGATTGTCGAAGCGCAATCAGCCTGTTTGACAATCGCTACTTTGAGTTTTAAATTCCTTTGGAGCCAAGCAGCAAAAATCAAATCTGTGATAGTATCTTGTTGTAACGGAATGTTAAGGAAAGTAAATCATGCAGTCCAACAAAACGACCAGTCCTGCTTCTACCACGAACGAATATAACGGGGTCGATCGCAATGCGTTCCTCTTTGGTTTCAAGCCTCAAGCCGAACTGTGGAACGGGCGTTTAGCCATGATTGGGTTTGTTGCCTACTTGCTTTGGGATCTTGCAGGCTTCAGCGTTCTGCGTGATGTTTTGAATCTGATCAAGTAATTAGATGGCTTGAGCCAATTACCTTGATTGGTTTACAGGTGTCTGAAGCCGCACTTCGCAGCAATTCTGTCGAGCGTTCATGCGTGAACCAGGGCTGGAACCCGCTTAAATGAGGGCGTGCCCGATCGAGTCTCAACGTTTGCTTTGAAGATCACATTCACCTCTGGATAAAACATTACGGCGGCTCCGGGACGCACGGCACCATAGATGACTTCGACCTGCTCTAGCTTGCCAGCATCCCCTTGTACGGTCACACGCTGATGTTCGCTCAAGTCCGCGATTTCTGCGTCCGACCGATTCATCAAAATACAGTTTCGGTGAGGCATCCCTCGATATTTGTCGTCAATTTTATAAACGACGGTGTTGTGTTGAGAATAGCTGCGACCTGTCATAATCGCGACCACAATTCCCTTCGGATTTGATTTGTTAAATGATTGTGCGTCGGGTAACGTCAACGTTGGTAGTGGCGTTGTAACCAGTGAGGCTTTCCCCGATGGGGTTGAGAATTTAGGCTCAGTGAGAATGCGTCCTGCGATCGTGAATTCTTCTTTAGTCTCGTCGATCGTTCCAAGTTTCTCGTATCCGGGAACCGTCTCGGATATTAGCTTTCGGACAAACTTTGGATCGCGCAGTTTACGCCAGTCTACTGGATATTCGCCGTGGATTCGGTGAGCTAGCTCGGTCAAAAACTCGACTTCAGCAATCAAGTCTGCGTCTTTGAGATGCGTCTCGCCCTCGTCACTCAATCGCACAAAGTTATTGCCCGATTCGGTCGTCGTTTTGTAGGGATTCTCAAATCGATTTCGCACCGGAAGCACGATCGTCGTCTGTTTGGCGAGTCCGTGAAAATGTCCAATGTTTGGCTTGGTTGCTAGATAGATAATGGTGTCGATTTTGCTCAGCGATCGCTTTGCCTGAGTCGAGTCAGGATTTGCACCATACAAGTTGCCACCCAAGCAGATTAATGTGTCTACTTTGTCTTGGTCAGCCGCTTCGATTAGATCACGAGTGTCGTATCCCTTCACTTCACTCAGGGGATGTCCTAATAATCTCTCTAATGCGTCTTGCAGACCTTTTTTAAGGGTTTGAGTCGTCACGCCCATCGAGCCAAAGCCCTGGACGTTTGAATGCCCTCTCACAGGCATCACTCCTGCGCCTTCTCTGCCGATGTTGCCAGTAATCAGCGCAGTGTTGCAAAGACTAAAGACGTTATCGACTCCATTTTCGTGCTGAGTGATTCCCATTGCCCACCCAAACACGACTCCTTTCGCGTTGCCGATAATGGTCGCGGCTGCTTCGATTTCGGGTTGAGAAACTCCACAGGTTGAAGTGATGGTGTCCCAACTCGTCGATCGAGCTTCTTCAACCACGGCTTCCCAGCCTTCGGTGTGAGCTGTGAGAAATTCTGTCTTGATCAATCCCCGATCGATTAACGATTTTTGGATGCCCACAAACAACGCTACATCGCTACCTGGAATCGGCTGCAAATACAGTGAAGAAATATCCGATCCAGGAATTAAAGATTTGACTGGAAACGCTGGCGAGCCAAACTTAACCAATCCAATCTCCATCATGGGATTGATTACAATCACTTTGCCGCCGCGATCGCGCAGTTTAATCAATTCATTCATCAATCGCGGATGGTTGTAAGCAGAATTTGCACCCGCTAAAACCACACAATCGGACTGCTTAAGACTCTCTAAACTCACCACCGATGTGTTTGTCCCAAACATCTGTTTGAGGGCAAACGTTGAAGGGGCGTGACACAAATCAGAGCAGTCAGCCAGATTATTAGAACCCAGCGATCGCATCATCAATTGCAGTAAAAAAGCCGCCTCATTCGACGATCGACCTGAACTATAGGACGCAACCCGATCAGGTGATTTGCGAAACGCCTTTTCCGCAATCTCATAGACTTCTTGCCAGGAGATGCGCTCATAGTGCGACGTGCCCGCTCTCAAGATCATCGGAAAACTCAGCCGTCCCAGGCGATCGGCTTCGAGTGAAGTGAGTTGCTGAAGCGCCTGAACGCTGCGCTGTTGAAACACTTCTGCCGGAACTGCTGGCTTGATTTCTGCTGAGATTGCCTCAACGCTTTTCATACAGCGCTGAAGCTTTTCGCCAGTCTCGTTGGTAAAGCCTCCTTTCTGCCCCCCAGTGCCCCAAGAGCAAGACAGACAGGCACTTTTGTGAAGCAGAGTTTCCCAAAGTTTTGCACCTTCAGGTGAGAGCGTGTGTTCTGCCCAATATTCGATCACAGGCAAACCGCCGCCGATCGCGGGTGTCTCCTCATTTTTGTCATGAAAGGGAGGAACGGGCTGGAGATTCTGACTATCCATGCTTTTGAATGGTGATATTCTTTACCAAACCTACTCGAAATAGAGAGATTTTGGAATGGGTCGACCGAGAGATTCAGCACACAACCTTGAGAAACTTGTGAAGAAATCAAAATCGCGACCCTCAGACCGATGTAGGATGATGAATCACTCCAAAAACTCTCTACGATCGCCCAATCCTTCATGAAGAAAACGTTCGTTCTCGATACCAATGTCCTGCTGCACGACCCATCTGCGATGCTGCGGTTTGAGGACAACGATGTAGTGCTGCCTATTACGATTATCGAAGAACTCGATCGCTTCAAAAAACAACCCGAAATCACAGGACGAAATGCTCGTCAGGTTTCTCGAATGTTGGATGATCTGAGAAGCAAGGGGCGTTTGACCGAAGGCATTTCAATCAACGAAGGCGGCTCTTTGCAGGTCGCGCTGTGCCATCGAGAAACCCTGCTAGAACTTCCGCCAGAATTAGAAGGGGACAAAGCCGATAACGCCATTCTTGCCGTCTCTCTAGAGCTAAAGCGGCAGTGTAACTCCCCTGTTGTGTTGGTCAGCAAAGATATTAATTTGCGGATCAAAGCCGACGCGCTGGGGCTAACGGCTGAAGATTATAAAACCGATAAAGTCGATGTCGATGATCTTTATGTCGGCATGGACATCATCGTGGTCAGCCCAGACGACATCGATCGCTTGTTTAGATTTGGCGGAGTCACCGTCGAGGGCGATTTCTTTCCAAACCAAGGGCTGACGCTGATTGATGAATCAAACCCCAATCACACCGCATTAGGCATCGTCGAAGGAACCAGTGGCAAAGTAGTTCCGATTACCAAACTGTCTCGCAGTGGGGTGTCTCGCATCAGCCCTCGCAACCGTGAGCAGAGTTTTGCACTCGATTTGCTGCTGCGAGATTCGGTTTCGCTGGTAACGTTGGTGGGCAAAGCCGGAACGGGAAAAACGCTGTTAGCGATCGCCGCAGGTCTGCAAAAAGTTGCGGATGAGCGGCTTTACAGTCGATTGTTAATCTCCCGCCCCGTTGTGCCAATGGGTAAAGATTTGGGCTTTTTGCCCGGTGATGTCAACGAAAAATTGACTCCCTGGATGCAGCCGCTTTATGACAATTTCGATCTGATTTTGGGCACTCAAGATTCGACAGGCAGACCCGATCACTGGCGGCATGGTCACGAGGAACTGATCGAGCGTGGCTTGCTCCAAATTGAGCCACTCACCTACATTCGCGGACGCACCATTCCCAAGCAGTTCTTAATCGTCGATGAAGCCCAAAACCTTACGCCTCACGAGGTTAAAACGATTCTCACCCGCGCAGGTGAAGGCACCAAAGTTGTGTTGACAGGCGACCCTGATCAGATTGACAACCCCTACGTCGATGCGGCTAGCAACGGACTCACCTATGTTGTAGAGCGCTTCAAGAATGAGCCGTTAGCAGGTCACATTTCGTTACTTAAAGGAGAGCGATCGGGGTTAGCCGATCGCGCCGCTGCTCTCCTCTAAAAATCTTACAATCCCGTCACGAAGTTCTTAAACAGTGAGATGTTGGTTAACAGGAAGTAAGCCAACGCTGCGCCGCCTACGCCCCCGATCAAAAATCCCCCTGCATACTCGTTCCAGCCATGCTCTGATTTAAACGCGTCTGGAGGATTAGGAGTCGTGATCGTCGTCGTTGGCTGAGGCGGGTTGGTGCCCGCGTAGAGAGAAATAGCAAGGGTCGAGATAATCAATAGCCCGATCGTCGCCAACAGCCCCGCCAAGTTGGCAATATCGGTGTCTCTCAGCGGACCCAGTTTAGCGAAGGGTCCTAAGATCCAATAGCCGTGAGCGATGCCCACTTCTAACCCACGACGGAGAGGAGACAACCCCGATCGATAGGCAGGAAGACTATTAATATAGGCTTTGACCAAGGGCGAAGAATTAATCGGAGTCGCTAAATTGCCGTTTTGAATATCATAGGCTGCGAAGACAACCTCCTTATTTCGGGGGTCTCTAGGATCGTTATTTGCCTCTGGGTGTCTAAGGACTTGCATAAAAAAGTTTCCTCATATTGATAGTGATTGGTCAATTTTACGAGGATGAAATCCGCACTTCATCGCCCCAAAGATATAGGCTTGATAGCTACTCTGTTCTAGAAATCTTATCCGTAAAGTAGATTACATCTTAATCGTGAGATCTATGAGACGCTATTGAGATCAAAATCTAGTTTCTTTATGAACATTTAAGATTCCTTGCAGATTAGGAACGATCGCTATGATTTCCTTTACGCTATGGAAAGATTTTTATAAGTCCATAACCGTTCTATATGCACTTAGGGTTTTCAACGGATATGAATCTACCACCTATTTATCTGCGTTCCTTGTTTTTGACCAGCCTAGTTAGCTTTCTCACCCCTCTCTTATTGGTGGGTAGCGCGATCGCGGGGCTGATAGTAATGGGTCTCATTCCAGGGCTTGATGGGTTTAGCCAATGGTCGTCGGGGTCAATTTTGTCGTTTTTGCAAACGTTTGGGAGCGGCAAAGCGCTAGAAGGGTCGCTTGTCATTGGCGGTGCCTGTGGGATGGTCGGCGCTTTGTTTGACACGTATATCTTTTATCGCTACAGCAGCTTTCGTCGAGATTAGTCCACTTGTTATAAACCTGCCAAAACTCACTATCCTGAGAAGAGTGCTAAGTATGCGCTTTTATGGGTCAGTTAGAGCAGTGGATTATGCAAGAAATGTATCGATTTTTAGCTGTTTTGTGGGTGATCGTCCTAAGTTGGAGCGTAGTTCCTCAAGCCGCACTCGCTCGAACTCAAACCCCAGAGACAGCGCCCGTTCAGTCGATCCAGCCTTATTTAGATCGGGTGATCGATCGAGTCACCGAATTCAAACTCGATAACGGCTTAAAGTTTATTGTTTTAGAGCGGCACGAGGCTCCGGTGGTGTCGTTTCTCACTTATGCCAACGTGGGCGGAGCAAACGAACCTGATAAAAAAACAGGAGTTGCCCATTTTTTAGAGCATCTCGCCTTTAAAGGCACGACGCGCATCGGGACAGACAATTATCAAGCTGAAAAGCCATTGCTCGATCGCTTGGATCAACTGGCAGAAAAGATTCAGACAACGAGCGATCAGGCGACTCGCACCCGCTTACAGCAAGAGTTCGATCAAACCGAAGCTGCTGCCGGAAAGTTTGTGAAGCAGAACGAATTTGGTCGCATCGTCGAACAGTCGGGAGGCGTAGGACTGAATGCCAACACCTCTAGCGAAGCGACTCGATATTTCTACAGCTTTCCGTCCAATAAACTAGAACTCTGGATGTCGCTGGAATCAGAGCGATTTTTAGATCCGGTGTTTCGAGAGTTTTATAAAGAGAAGGCAGTCATCTTAGAAGAGCGACGACTGCGAACTGAAAACTCTCCGATCGGGCAAATGATCGAGGTTTTCTTAAATGCTGCGTTTCAAGTGCATCCTTATCGTCGCCCGGTGATTGGGTTCGACCAAGACATTCGCAACCTGACTCGACCCGACGTGCAGCAATTTTTTGACACCCACTACACGCCCAATAATTTGACGATCGCAGTCGTTGGCGATGTCAACCCCGTTGAAGTGAAGCGTCTAGCTCAAACTTATTTTGGGCGCTATAAAGCCAAACCCAAACCGCCCGAAGTCACTGCGATCGAGCCACCTCAAACCCAAACCAGAGAAGTTACTCTCAAGCTCAATTCCCAGCCCTGGTATCTCGAAGGCTATCACCGTCCTAGTTTGAGCCATCCCGATAGCGTGGTTTATGAAGCGATCGCCAGTCTTCTCAGCGATGGGCGAACGTCTCGCCTCTATAAAACCTTGGTTGAAGAGAAGCGAGTCGCCTTGACCGCCCAAGGCTTTAACGGATTTCCGGGAGATAAATATCCGACGTTAATCATGTTTTATGCGCTGACGGCTCCCGGAAAATCGGTGGATGATGTCTCGACGGAATTACGATCGCAGATCGAACGCCTCAAAACCGAGCCAGTTTCTGCCCAAGAATTAGATCGCGTTAAAACCCAAGCTCGCGCCGGACTGCTGCGATCGCTCGACTCAAATTCTGGCATGGCAGAATCGCTTTTAGAATACGAAATCAAAACCGGAAGCTGGCGCAATTTGTTTAAGCAAGTCGATGCCATTGCTGCCATTACGCCTGCCGATATTCAGCGAGTTTCTCAAGCCACCTTTACGAGTCAAAATCGCACGATCGGACGCATACTTCCTCAAGGAAATTAAGCCCTATCTATATCAAAGGCACTTTTTATGAAAACGACCGATCGCAAACAACGAATCGCCAGAATTATTACTCTCGTATTCACATTTATTGTGGTGCCGCTCGTCATATTATTGTTGACGCTCGTGCTTCCGGCTTCAGCAGACACCGCTAAATACTACACCGACTTAAAATTAGCGCCCGCCCCCGCAATCAAAGTTCCTGACTACAGCCGTTTTGAGCTTAAAAATGGCATGGTCGTCTACTTGATGGAGGATCATGAGTTGCCTTTGGTCAGCGGCACTGCATTGATTCGGACGGGCGATCGCTTTGAGCCGGGTAGCAAAGTCGGGTTGGCAGGCTTAACCGGAGCGGTGATGCGATCGGGTGGCACTCAAAGCCATTCCCCAGATGAATTAAACCAAATCCTAGAGCAACGAGCCGCCTCGATCGAGTCGGGCATCGGCAGCACGTCGGGGAGTGCCAGCTTCGACACGCTCAGCGAAGACTTATCTGAAGTGTTCAATTTATTTGCAGAAGTCATTCAGCAACCCGCGTTTGCGCCTGAGAAGTTTAATCTGGCAAAACTGCAAACTCAAGGGGGCATTGCTCGACGAAATGATGACCCCAACGGCATCACAGGGCGAGAGTTTGAAAAGCTGCTTTATGGTGACAAAAGCCCTTACGCGCGAGTGGTGGAATATGCCACGATCGAGACCATTTCGCGCGACGATTTAATCGGGTTTTATCAGCAATATTTTCGTCCAAGTAATCTGCTATTAGGAATCGTGGGAGATTTTGACAGCAAGACGATGCGATCGCAAATCGAGTCTAAATTTGGCATCTGGAATCCGACCCTGCAAACACCAAAATCTGACTTGCCCAACGTTGCCCAAGCGAACCAAAGCGGGATTTTCTTCGTCGATCAGCCGCTGTTGACGCAGAGTTATATTCAAATGGGTCATCTCGGCGGACAGTTAAATAGCCCTGATTATCCCGCGTTGTCGGTGATGAACGCGGTGTTAAGCGGGTTTGGCGGACGGCTGTTTAACGAGGTGCGATCGCGTCAGGGTCTCGCCTACTCTGTGTATGCAAGCTGGAGTCCGCAGTATGATTTTCCGGGGGTGTTTGTTGCCGGAGGGCAGACTCGATCGGATGCCACCGTTCCCTTTATCAAATCAGTGTTGGGTGAGTTAGAAAAAGTTAGGACTCAGCCTATCGCGACGCGCGAACTCGCCTTTGCAAAAGATTCGGTGCTAAATTCGTTTATCTTCAACTTTCAAGATCCTAGTCAGACGCTTTCACGACTCTTGAGATACGAATATTTTGGCTATCCCAAAGACTTTATTTTTCAATATCGCAAAGCCATCGAAGCGACCTCGATCGCTGACATTCAACGAGTTGCCAAAACCTATCTTCAACCCAATAAAATTGTGACCCTTGTTGTCGGCAATCAAAAAGAAATTCAGCCGACTCTTGCAAGTTTGGGACAAAAAGTTACGGCGATCGACATCACAATCCCGCAACCCAAACAACTTTAAAAGAGACATCAGACACTGCTCATCGCCGCAGATTTCTGGACTGCATAGTGTTCGTCAACCGCCTTGATCGTTGAGGTAAACCCTCGATCGGTCTGATGAGGCACTACTAAGGTTGGGCAAGAAGCATTGTGGATTACATAATGACCCGCATCGTTGAGCAGGTCTTCTGCTTCAGCAGGCAGTTCAGGCTGTCCTAAAATGATCAAATCGGCTCCCCATGAATTCGCAATCTCGCAGATTTTTTTTCCTACATGACCGAGCGGTTGAGCGATGTCAGCCATCAAACCCACGTTGTTCACGACCTGAGAGAGCGATCGCAGTTCTTCTAAATCGCTGACCTGATAACTCCATTCTTCTGAGTGAGTTTCAGCATTATGAATCTGATTAGATAAGACGTTTAACAGCAGCAAGCGAGAGTGGTTTATTTTTGCCCAAGCGATCGCTGTCGCGAACACAGGCTGCGGGTTTTTAGCGTTGTCGAGCGCAATCAAAATTCTATCTAGCATGGCTCTCATCAATGAATAAGTGAGTTGCGGTTTAATGGAGTCCCACCTGATCGGGCTTCGACTTCGCTCAGCCCTCGACTCTTAGCTAATAGGTTGAGTATCTAGTGAGTTGAGCGCAGTCGAAACCCCGGAAAACGCAGCGAGGATTTCTATTTTCGCGCAAGTCACTAACAGAGTTCGGCGTTGCTGAATGCAGCTATGAAATGCCCTCCTCACGAATTGGGGCAAGCCCTCGCCAACCCTTCTCCCTAGGGAGAAGGGACCCAGAATTCCTGTCCCCTCTCCTTTTGGGAGAGGGCTAGGGTGAGGGTAAAATCTGTGCTTCATAGATCGATTCAGCAACGCCCAGAGTTCATTGGACATCCTCTAACGGACGATCGCAGCTTTAGACTGCGGTTGATGGTCTGATTGAGACGCTTTCATCAATCCTTGAACAGTTAACACTGAGCAAGGCGCATGGTGCAATACATAGTTGCTGACACTGCCGACAAAAAATTCACTTAGCCCAGAGCGACCTTGACGACCAACGATGATCAAATCTGCGCCCCAAGTGTGAGCAATCTCGCAAATCGTGCGACCCGGATCACCAAAATTTTGGCTAAATTCTGCCGCAACTCCGGCTGCGATCGCGGTTTGACTGAGCGATCGTAGCGACTCCAAGGCTTCTCGCTCAAACTCTTGCCACTGATTTGCATAGATTTGCACCGTCTCACGATGTAGCCCTGGATAGATTCCATCGATCGCAGGATAAACTGAGCCTGGATATTCTCCATCAAACGGAGACAGCACATGCAGCAACATCACAGAGGCTTGAGTAGCTTTTGCCAAGGCAATGGCTTCGGCAAAAACTTGCTGACTGCTATCAGAGCGATCGAGCGCAATTAAGATCTTTTGAAACATAGAGTTTCTAGCCTCCATTAGCGAAGATTTTTTATCCCTAGCTCTAGCTATAGAGAAACAATTTGAGGAACTTGTGAGGATAAGAGACAAAGAGCGTTAGCCAGGGAAGTCTACCTGAGCAAGGCAGAGATGATCTATCTTACGCATGAGGCAGATGCTGAGAGAAACTGAAATGATCGACTCATAACAAGTAGATTAATCCCGGCATCGACTTATGAATTTTTCACCCTCTATTACCTCCACCGATCGCATTCTTGTGGTTGATGATGTTGCTGATAACTCTTTTTTGCTACAAATGCTTTTAGAAGATGAAGGCTACCAGGTTGAAGTGGCTGATAGCGGCGCGGCTGCACTCGCCATAATTGAATCAGCCCCACCTAAATTAGTCTTACTAGATGTGATGATGCCCGGAATGAATGGCTACGAAGTCGCACAGCAGATTCGAGAGAATATTGAACTGCCATTTATCCCGATCGTCATGGTCACAGGTCACGATCAGCCTACGGTTTCTAAGAGTGTTCAGGTTGAGGGATTCTTGAGAAAGCCGATCGAGTTCGATGAGCTTTTGTCTCAAGTTCACGCCATTTTAGAACGTGCTCGAAAAAAGACCGTCGAGCGGGTATAGGGATTGACAGCCCTGACCGTTAGGTTGTGCGATTTAGACAACGGTTTGTCTGAGACAGATCGCTTGACGGTTGCTAACAGATAGCGGCTACAGGCTCATAGAGAGCGGTTTCGATTTTGCTCAATGCGTCCTCAAAGTCATCGTTCACGATTTGAACGTCAAACTCTTTGGCAGCACTTAGCTCTTCTCGTGCATGGGTTAGGCGACGAGTGATCGCGTCTTCTGAATCTTGTGCTCGTCCTCGAATGCGATTTTCTAGCTCACTCAATGACGGGGGCAAAATAAACATTCGTAGAGCACTAGGGAACGTTTTGCGAATTTGCCGTGCGCCATCTAGCTCAATTTCTAGAATGACCCACTTGTCATCTTGAATTTTCTCTTCAACCGCTTTCCGAGGAGTGCCATAACAGTTTCCGGCAAACTCTGCCCATTCGAGCAATTCGCCTTGAGCCACCATCCGCTCAAACTGAGGACGGGTCACAAAATAATAATTTTGTCCATCCACCTCGCCTTGACGAGGGGCACGCGTGGTTACTGAAACTGACACATAAAGGTCAGGATGTCGGTGAACGAGCGATCGTAGTAACGTTCCTTTTCCGACTCCGCTGGGTCCTGTCAATACAATCAATCTGCCCTTGCCCATGTGCCTGCCTCAAATTGATTAGCGCTAAGTGTTCCCAATGTTGCTGATTAAGTGAGTATAGCGTGCAATCATAAAGGGTGGGGGAAAGACGCAGTCTACGAGAAGGTTTTATTTTTGTCGCCCTCTAACCGTCGTCATGAGAATCTTTGCTGAGAGTAAATCGATTGGCAACGGTTTCTGGCTGAATTGCCGAGAGAATAACGTGTCCAGAGTCAGCAATAATGACGGCGCGGGTGCGTCTGCCATAGGTGGCATCAATGAGTTTCTTCTCCTCTCTTGCGTCGGTGATGATACGCTTAATGGGGGCAGATTCTGGGCTGACGATCGCCACCACTCGCCCAGCGGACACAATATTACCGAATCCAATGTTGACCAGTTTGATGTCCGTCATAAGAAGCTGACTTCCGCAGAAGGCAATGAATAAGGGAGTTGTTTTTCATCGTATCTATAAAAAAAACTCGCAACAAGGTGAAACCTAACTTGAAACAGAGGAAATCCGCTGTTCTAGACTTCTAATCTTTTGAGTATCAGTCCCAACTTTTTCTAAAAATCCCTTGCAACCTGTTGACTTTACAACCCTCACAGCCCTCTGCGGTGAACTTCGCACTACCTGGCTGCCTGCCCGACTGGAGCAGGTCTATCAGCGCGATCGCTTTACGCTCTGTCTGGCACTTCGCACCGTCAATCAACGCAGTTGGCTGACGATCTCTTGGCATCCTCAAGCCGCTCGATTGAGCATTAGCAGTCCGCCACCCCGAACGCCTGACACTTTTACGTTTAGTCAGCAGTTGATTCATCAATTAGGTGGGCTGGCGCTAGTCGCGATCGAGCCTGTCTCACCGTGGGAACGCGCGATCGATTTGCAGTTTTCTCGCCGCCCTGGAGACCCCGCCCTCTGGCATCTCTATGTTGAGATTATGGGCAAATATAGCAATGTGATTTTGGCAAATCGAGACAATCTGATCGTCACAGCAGCGCATCAAGTCAGCGCCAATCAGTCGAGCGTCCGTCCGATTCAAACCGGACAGCCCTACGAGTTGCCGCCCGCCCTCACCGATCCTGCGCCGACGTTGAGCGAGACACCAGAAAGTTGGCGATCGCGCGTCAGCCTGATTCCCGGTGCGATTCGTCGAAATCTGATCAAAAGCTATCGAGGACTCAGTTCTGCGTTGCTGCTATCGATGTTAGATACCGCAGATATAGAACCCGATCATCTTACCGAAACGTTGACCGACGCGGAGTGGCAGCGTCTCTTCACTTGCTGGCAAACCTGGCTCAAGACGTTAGAAAATGGTGACTTTCAACCTGGCTGGACGGCAGATGGCTACACCGTGATGGGCTGGAGCCTGACTCAGCGAACCGACACGGTTGAGGAAGTCGTCGATCGCTACTACACTGACCATCTCAATCGTCAAGAATTTAGCCAACTGCGTCATCAAATTCGACAGAAGCTAGACAATGTGTTGAGCAAGCTGCGCGTCAAAGCAGAGACGTTTTCGAGTCGATTGGATCAGTCCGATCGAGCCGATCAATCCAAGCAGCAAGCCGATTTGCTGATGGCGAATCTGCACGAGTGGAAACCGGGTATGAAAGCGATCGAGCTACTCGATTTTGAAACTGAGAAGCCTGTGACGATTCCGCTCAATCCCGAAAAAAACGCGGTTCAAAACGCGCAAGCTCTCTATAAGCGTCACCAAAAATTAAGGCGAACCCGTGCCGCAACCGAACCTTTATTAAACGCGGTGCAGGACGAAATCGATTATTTAGAACAAGTCGAAGCGGCGATCGAGCAGTTTAACGACTATCAAACCTCAGACGATTTAGAAGCCCTCGAAGAAATCAAAGATGAACTGATTCAGCAGGGCTATATGGAAGGGTCAGACTATCGTAAAGAGGATCGTAAAGAGGTCAGCAAAGACGATTTGGCGAGTCATCCCTACCGATTCAAAACTCCCGGAGGATTTGACCTCCTGGTTGGACGCAACAATCGCCAAAATGATCACTTAACGTTCAGAGAGGCAAATGACTATGATCTCTGGTTTCACACCCAAGAGATTCCGGGGAGCCACGTTTTGCTGCGTCTAGAGCCTGGAGCCGTCGCCGACGACGCTGATTTGCAATTTGTAGCTGACATGGCGGCTTACTATAGTCGATCGCGCCAGAGCGAACAGGTTCCCGTCGTCTACACAGAGCCTCGCCACGTCTATAAACCCAAAGGAGCCAAACCTGGCATCGCAATTTATAAACAAGAACGCATCATTTGGGGACAGCCCCAGCGCGCCAGTCGCTACCTTGCCCAACCCACCTCCAGCCCCACCCCATAGAGACTCTTCGATGGAACGTCTCCGCACGGTTTTGCAGTGGCGAATCCCGTTTCATTCATCCACCATCAGAGATAGATAGGTCAGGAATCGATGAAGTTTCGTGACAAAAGGTTTGTGTTTATTGTTACAATATCGAACGATCGGGGCTTGATGACCCTGTAGACCCGCTGCATGTTTAGGAACGCGCAGTTTGGTTTTCTCCACCGTAAAACAACAGGTTGATTCATAGCCAGCTTCTGACGAGGCTGGCTCTTTTTTGGTCGTAGGCTTTTCTGGAAATACAGCGCTTAAAGTTTGTGCGATTTGAGCGATTCGCGATCGCCCCTTGATATGATGCAAGCTTCAAGCCCGATCGCCCCTCCTAACTGTGACCCTCAACTACGCCCTTGTTCATGAATGGTTAACGCCCAAGGCTACAGGCGGGTCAGAGCTAGTGGTGCAAGAAATCCTCAAGCACATTGATGCAGATCTCTACGCGCTGATCGATTTTGAGTCGGTAAATCCCAGTAGCTATCTCTATCAGCGATCGATCGGAACCACGTTTCTTCAGCACTTTCCCTTTGCTCGCAGCGGAGTGCAGAAATATTTACCCTTTTTGCCGTTGGCGATCGAGCAGCTTGATCTCCGCGCCTATGATGTGGTTTTGTCCTCATCTCATGCGGTCGCTAAAGGCGTTCTTACCGCTCCTCATCAGCTTCACGTCTGCTATTGTCACGCCCCCATGCGCTATGCCTGGGATTTGACGTTTGACTATCTTGACAGCAGCAAGCTAGGTCATGGTGCGCCTGGAGTTTTGACTCGCTACCTGCTCCATCGGCTGCGTCAGTGGGATGTGCTGTCTGCCAATCGAGTCGATTATTTTATTGCCAATTCTAAAAACACTGCCCGACGAATTTGGCGATATTACCGCCGTCCCGCAGAGGTGATTTACCCGCCCGTTGCCGTCGATCGCTTTCCCTTTCAATCTCAAAAAGAAGATTTTTACGTCACCGTCTCCCGGTTGGTCAGCTACAAAAAAATTTCTTTGATTGTCCAGGCGTTTAATCAACTAGGTTTGCCCCTCGTCGTGATCGGCAGCGGACCTGAACTATCACAAATTCAGCAAATTGCAAAGCCCAATGTGCAGGTCTTGGGATGGCAACCTGATGAGGTTGTCGAACGCTATATGTCCCGGGCAAAAGCTTTTGTTTACGCTGCCTACGAAGATTTTGGCATCGCTCCTGTTGAGGCTCAAGCGTGTGGAACTCCTGTCATCGCCTATGGAGCAGGCGGCACGTTAGAGACGGTGCGAGATCTGCGACACCACGATCGTCAAGGAACCGGAATTTTGTTTCCACGTCAAACCGAGGACGCGATCGTCGAGGCGGTGAATGTTTTTGAGCAGCATCAAAAGAACGTTGAGCCTGAGATTCTGCGCGACCATGCGCTCTTGTTTCACCCTACAATCTTTCAACAGCGCTATTTATCGTTCCTTGAGCACGCTCACCAAGAGTTTCAGATTAGAAATTCTTAATTATTTTTTATGATTTGCAGTTCGATTTAAGAAAAATTGCTCATGTACTCAGGAGCAAAAACGTTGCATAAGCGGTCTATGGCTTTATGATCAGGACTGTGTGTGGTGTGGAAGTGTAAAGGAGTAAGATGACTGCCGAAAGCCAACTCATCTCCGGTAAGTTGATTCGGACATTCGTGAAGCGGGGGATACGATCGTTTATCCTTGACGCGGTAGACAGAAAAGTCTCTAAACGACTGTTCGATATTGTTTTTTCGCTCACGGTTTTGATTTTCTTTTCCCCGGTTTATCTGCTGCTCGCTTTACTGATTGCTGTCAGTTCATCGGGTCCTATCTTTTATGTGCAGGAGCGGGTCGGGAAAAACTACAAGCGCTTTGAATGCATCAAATTTAGAACGATGGTCGTCAATGCTGACGAACTGTTGATGGAAATGATCGAAACCTCTCCTCAACTGCGCCAAGAATTTGAGGACAACTTTAAGCTTAAATATGATCCTCGCATTACGTGGATTGGTCATTTTTTGAGGGTCACTAGCTTAGATGAGTTTCCCCAGTTTTGGAATGTTTTGATGGGCGACATGAGTGTAGTAGGTCCTCGTCCGCTCGTCGTTGAAGAATTGCCTCGATATGGCTCTCACCTCGATCGAGTCTTAACAATCCGTCCAGGGATCACTGGTTTGTGGCAAGTGTCTGGTCGCAATGACATTCCTTATCCACAAAGAGTTCGGATGGATCTTTACTACGCAAACGCCAGAAATTTTTGGATGGATTTGTGGATTGTTGTAAAAACGATCGGAGTAGTTGTCTTTCCCAAAAATAACGGAGCCTACTAACGCTTGATTATTTGAACACAATGAACCCCTCAATGCCCCTGATTGCCAAGCATTCGAGGGGTTTATTTTTGGGCGATCGTGGCGAACTCAACGCGTCGATCAAGGGCAGGTTGTCAATCCCGCAGGGATCAGCCACATTCAAGAAACAATTAGGTATCACGTCCGGATCACTTACTGAGGTGACGTATCTTTTATCAGTGCGTCCCCTGCTTACTCCTAGGGGTCGGTTATGACTATCCAAATAGGATCACCGCTTTACATAGCAAAGGTCTTGCGTTAGGTGAAGTATTGATTGACCTTCTAAGGGTGGGATTACTAGGGGTGCGGTTTGAGCCTCGATCGAGGTTATATTTAAGCGAACGCAGATCGAGGATGACATCTAGTTAGCGTTTTCACGGCAGTTTTATAACGAGGACACTCAAGAATGACGCAGCGTAAGCGAGCACTATTAACGGGCATCACAGGTCAAGACGGCTCTTATTTAAGTGAACTGCTGTTAGAGCAGGGCTATGAGGTTCATGGCATCATTCGCCGCACCTCGACCTTTAACACCGATCGCATCGACCACATTTACGAAGATCCTCACGTTGAGGGCGCACAGTTATTTCTTCACTATGGTGATCTGACCGATGGCACCACCCTACGTCGCATCTTAGAAGACGTTAAACCCGTCGAAATCTACAATTTAGGTGCCCAATCTCACGTTCGCGTTAGCTTTGACTCTCCTGAATACACAGCAGATTCGGTTGGAATGGGAACGTTGCGTCTGCTAGAGGCAATTCGCGACTATCAGCACCGCACAGGCATTGAAGTTCGCTTTTATCAAGCGGGTTCGTCAGAAATGTTTGGCAAAGTGCAAGAAGTTCCCCAAGTCGAAACGACTCCGTTCTATCCTCGCAGTCCTTACGCGTGTGCCAAAGTCTACGCTCACTGGCAAACGGTGAACTACCGTGAATCTTATGACCTGTTTGCCTGCAATGGGATCTTGTTTAATCACGAATCTCCCCGACGGGGTGAGACCTTTGTGACGCGCAAAATCACACGGGCAGTTGCTCGCATCGTCGCCGGAAAACAAAAGAAACTCTTCCTGGGCAACTTGGATTCTAAGCGGGATTGGGGCTACGCCAAAGATTACGTTCGAGCCATGTGGCTAATGCTGCAACAAGACCAGCCTGACGATTATGTGGTTGCCACGGGCGAAACCCACGAGATTAAAGAATTTTTAGACCTGGCATTCGGTCACGTCAATCTTGATTGGCAAGACTATGTTGAGTTTGATGAGCGCTATTTACGCCCTGCGGAGGTCGATCTGCTAATTGGCGACCCGGCTAAAGCCAAACAAAAGCTAGGCTGGGAACCCTCCGTCACATTCCAAGAACTCGTTCGTCTGATGGTCGAGGGAGATTTAGGCGCTTTGGGCATTCATTCTTCGGGCAACAGCATCCCTGCGATTCAAGACCTGGCAACGATTCGCGAGAATCTTGAGAGCAGTGTGTCGTTTTAAGGGTGGACAGCTCTCACTAAACCTCATACAAAAGAAAGTCTAGACCATGACCTCAACCACGTTAGATCTTAGAGATAAGCGGATTTTAGTGACTGGCGGAGCGGGCTTTTTAGGTCGTCAGGTTGTCAGCCAGTTGGCTTTAGTAGGGGCTGACCTACAGAAAATCACGGTGCCGCGATCGCGCGATTGCGATCTAAAAACAATGGAAAATTGCCAACGGGCAGTAGACCAGCAGGATATCGTGATTCACATGGCGGCTCACGTTGGGGGCATCGGTCTAAATCGTGAGAAGCCTGCCGAGTTGTTTTACGACAATTTGATGATGGGCACTCAACTGATTCACGCCGCTTATCAAGCTGGGGTGCAAAAGTTTGTGTGCATTGGCACGATTTGCGCCTATCCCAAATTTACCCCGGTTCCGTTTAAGGAGGATGATATTTGGGACGGCTACCCCGAAGAGACCAACGCGCCTTATGGAATCGCTAAAAAGGCGCTGCTGGTGCAGCTTCAGGCTTATCGTCAGCAATATGACTTTGACGGCATTTACCTGCTGCCCGTCAATCTCTATGGTCCTGAAGATAACTTTGATCCGCGCAGTTCTCATGTGATTCCGGCGCTAATTCGCAAGGTTTATGAGGCACAGCAGCGCGGCGATCGCCAACTTCCAGTTTGGGGAGATGGCAGCCCGACTCGTGAGTTTCTCTACTCAGACGATGCCGCGCGAGGCATCACGATGGCGACTCAATTCTATAGCGCCCCTGACCCGGTGAACTTGGGGACGGGATATGAAATCTCGATTCGAGACTTGATTGCGCTGATCTGCGAGTTGATGGAGTTTAAGGGCGAAATTGTTTGGCAAACCGATCAGCCAAACGGTCAACCTCGACGATGTTTAGACACCGATCGAGCCAAAGCCGCCTTTGGGTTCACCGCACAAATTGGCTTTGAGGAAGGATTGAGAAACACGATCGCGTGGTATCGCCAACACGCTGACTAAGTTCAGAGAAAGTTGCTGAATTCAGATCTGAATTCAGCAACTCCCACAATTCTATTGAGACAACCCCGTTTGCCGTTCTATAGTGATAGGAGACGATTCACAGGAGACTGCATGTTTAATCTGGGCTGGACAGAAGTTGTCATTGTTGGTGTCGTCGCACTTTTGATTTTTGGTCCCAAGAAGATCCCTGAACTTGGCGGCGCATTTGGTAAGACGCTGCGGAGCTTTAAAGAAGGCATGACTAAAGCTGAAGAAGAACCCGACAAGCCCGATCACGATTACGAAGGCTAGTTCAAAAAATCCCCGACTCTTCAAGAAAAGTTGGGGATTTGAGTAAGCTACAAATTAGCTGCCGACGATCGTCGCCCTAGACACGATCGCGTTCTCTTCTACAGAGACGTGTCCATTTGCGTAAACGGTCGGCTGAGTCATAGGCGTAGCGACTGGCACGGGGTTTCGTGCCTCAATCAACTGAATGGCTCGGTTGACACTCTCTGGCAAAATCACGACAAGGCTGCCCGGAGTCGCCGTGTCAAGCGCTGTTTGAATCGCGGTTTCTTCATCAACGATGACTTCACAGCGGGCATCAGGCTTGGCTTGCTCAACGCCTTGGTGAATCCACTTTGCCGCTTCACCTCGATCGCGCCCCCGCGTATCGTCATCTTCTTTGATCACAATGCGATCGAAGATGGTTGCCGAGAGAGTGCCGAGAGACACAAAGTCTTCATCGCGGCGATCGCCCGGTCCACCAATCACGCCAATACGCTCTCCGGTGGTCCAGTTTTTGACAAACCCGCCCAAAGCCTCATAGCTGTGAGGGTTGTGCGCGTAGTCAATCAGAGCGTGGAAGGTGCCCAGATTAAACAGATTCATTCGACCAGGCGTTTGTTGGGTCGATGCTTGAAAAGTCACCAGCGCCGCGCGAATGTCTTCAATGCGAACGCCTTGAGCAAATGCTGCCAAACTCGCCGCTAACACATTGGCAATCATAAAGGGTGCCCGTCCGCCCAAAGTCAGAGGAACATTTACCGCTTGCTCAATTCTTAGCGTCCAGTCGCCTTTGAGAATCGACAGATAGCCATTTTCGTAAACGGCAGCGAGTCCGCCTCGCTGAGTGTGCGATCGAATCAATGGGTTGTCAGGATTCATCGAGAAGTAAGCGATTTGCGCCGATGCGTGATCTGCCATCGCTGACACCAGCGCATCGTCTGCATTCAACACCGCGTAGCCGTTGGGCATCGCTGATTCTGCCACCACGCTCTTGACTCGCGCCATATCGTCAATGGTGTTGATATCCCCTAGCCCCAGGTGATCGGCAGCGACGTTGAGCACTACGCCCACATCACAGGCGCTAAAGGCTAACCCCGATCGCAAGATTCCGCCTCGCGCACTTTCTAGAATCGCGACTTCCACCGTCGGATCTTGCA
Organism: Phormidesmis priestleyi BC1401; assembly: GCF_001650195.1. GTDB lineage: Bacteria > Cyanobacteriota > Cyanobacteriia > Leptolyngbyales > Leptolyngbyaceae > Phormidesmis_A > Phormidesmis_A priestleyi_B. The sequence continues at coordinate 46,956 of NZ_LXYR01000009.1, forward strand.
AAATCAGTTGGGCACTTTGCGGACCGGTGTTGTCTCCCGGCTCGACGAGATAGTCACCAATATAGGTGCCGTCTGTCGTCGTATAGCCAACCACTTGCTGAGTTTGTCTGAAAATGTGAGCAATCAGGCGAGTCGTTGTCGTTTTGCCGTTGGTGCCCGTGACCGCCACGATCGGCACTCGTCCCGGCGATCCTGGTGGAAACAGCATGTCGATCACAGGTTCTGCGACATTGCGAGGAATGCCTTCGCTGGGGCAAACATGCATTCTAAAACCGGGAGCCGCGTTGACCTCAACAATCACTCCATCCATCTCTCGCAGAGGCTTAGAAATATCAGTGGTCACGATATCAATTCCGGCGATATCTAGCCCAATAATTTTGACGACTCGCTGCGCCAACCAAACCGTTTCAGGGTGCACGTCATCGGTGCGATCGATCGCGATTCCGCCAGTGCTCAAGTTGGCAGTTGCCCGCAGATAGCAAACTTCACCGTCAGCCAGAACCGTATCGAGGCTATAGCCCTTCTGTTCTAATAGCTGCCAGGTGGTGCGATCGACCTCAATTTTGGTCAAAACGTTATCGTGTCCGTCTCCGCGCCGTGAGTCGCGATTGGTGTCTTCGATCAGGGCACTGATGGGGGATTGACCATCCCCGACTACATGAGCCGGAATTCGCTCTGCGACCGCGACGACTTTGCCATTCACGACGAGAACACGGTGATCGCTGCCTTCATAAAATCGCTCTACAATGACGGCTTTAGACACTTCCTTAGCGGCATCATAAGCGGCTTCTGCTTGCGCCCACTCGTTGATGTTAATCGTGATCCCGCGCCCATGATTGCCGTTGAGCGGCTTGACCACGATCGGGTAGCCGCCCAAATCGTCGATCGCATCCTGCAACTCATTCAAATAATTGATTACCGTCCCACGAGGTACCGGAATGCCCGCCGATCGCAGAATTTGCTTTGTGCCTTCCTTGTCACTAGCCAGTTCCACACCGAGAACGCTGGTGCGATCGCTCAACGTTGCCTGAATCTTTTTCTGATGAACGCCATAGCCAAGCTGAATCATGGCACGAGCACCCAACTCCATCCAGGGAATTCCTCGCGCTTCGGCTTCTTTCACCAGCGTCTCAGTGCTTGGACCCAAGGCTGTATCGGCTGCAAACTCGCGCAAATCCTTCAGGTCTTGCTGCAACTCATCAGCCGGATAGGTTCCGGTTGCGATCACACTTTCACAGAGTCGCACAGCCGCACGAGCCGCATATCGTCCTGCCTGCTCAGTTTCATATTCAATCACCACTTGATAAGTGCCAGGAGTTGCCGTCTCGCGAGTGCGTCCAAACCCGACGGGCATTCCTGCCAATTCTTGAAGCTCTAGCGCAACGTGTTCAATGATGTGCCCCATCATTGTGCCTTCCATAACTCGACTCAAGAACCCACCCCGGCAGCCAGGGGAGCAGAAGTGCTCAACCAGGCTGGGAAGCGTTGCGATTAAACCTTCATAGAAGCCAGGAATCTCGTTGGAGGGCGACTCCGCTAAGTCTTCTAAGTCTAGGCGCATGATCACGAGCTTGGTTCGTCGAATACTCCAATAATTGGGACCGCGTAGCGTCTGGATCTTGAGTATTTTCATAAGGCTAAAGTTAGAAAGTGACAGACTGGCTGCAAATGGCAGCCGACAACGAAGCGGCTATTTAATAAGTTGGGAGGAGAAGCTATAGCTCAGTGTCAAACGCAAGAAACATCTGAAACTGTTCATGATAAACAGTTCACACTTAAAAGTGCTTCTAAATCGCTGAGTAGGCTAACCGGGCTAAGAAGCAATCTAGACACTGATTCACCCATTCCAAAATGAGCGATGACATAACTATTAAAAATTGTAAATCTATCTACAGACAACTCATCATAGCAGCCGGGTCAATCCATAAGGCTAACTTGAAAATCCGCTTAAGTGAGAGGTGAAAGATTAAGAATAAAAGCTCAAAAATTGCGAAATCTGGAGGCTTTGATGCTTGATTTTACAGCCTCACTGTTGTCATTACGGAGAGCTTCCAGACGATCGCTTATTTAGATCGTAATAGCATCCTTGGCTGAGAATATGGACTCTTAAGTTGCAAATACACAGCGGGTCAGTGGCTCCCACCTCAGCCCGATTGGTGTAAGTCACTTCACCAGGGTCAATGATAGTGACGGTGCCTTTGCCCAAAACTTTCAGAGTGCCGTCTCCCTCAAACAAGGCACACGTGTCTTCATCGATGCCAATGCCCAAGCGATCGGGGTGAGCAGACACCGCACTCATCAAACGCGCCATCCGATTTCGGTTGTGAAAATGTTGATCCACAATCACTTCTGGAATAATGCCTAGCCCCAGAGTCATGTCTACCAAAGAAGAATTTGGTGATTCGCCGCTGCCGCCGCCTGCAATCATGTGATAGCCCATTACAGCAGCTCCGGCACTGGTTCCTGCCAGTGTGACCGAGCCAGACTGAGCGCGAGATCGCACAATCTCCATTACAGGCGTGTCTGACAGCAAAGCGCAGAGCCGTAGCTGGTCGCCTCCAGTCATAAAAATCCCGGTGCAGGTGCTGACATACTCTTGCACGATCGGGTCATCACACTGAGCGCGATCGCAGATATTGAGCACCTCGATCGCCTTTGCGCCCATCTCGGTAAAAATGGTGTGATATCGCTCTCCGATCACCACTGGCTCGCGAGAAGCACAGGGAAAAATGGCGATGCGAGCATCTTCGCCCCCAGCCCGCAAAAAAAAGCTTCGGAGGATGTCGCGTCCGTGCACTTTATCTTCTGCTCCCCCAATGACCATAATGGCGGTATCTGTGGGTTGAGGCATTTTCAACTTCGAGGACTGCAAAGCTAACTCTATCATGGGTGTCTCTACGACGTGAAACACATCAGTGGGGGACAATGGAGGGGCTTGTTTTGACAAGATTTTATAAACTAGACAGACTGATCGCTAACCTCAAAATGTTAAGTTTTGATTGATACAGATCATGCCAGATTATTAACCACAAGTTAAGTAATTCATAGACTTCTGCACGTGAGTTTTCCCTTAGCAGCGTGAGCTAGTTTTGAGACGCGATCGTCTCGCTTGTGTTCTTCAACTTCCTCTATCCTCTTCGCTCCCAATTTATGCGCTTTGACATCCTAACCTTATTCCCCGACTTCTTTGCTTCTCCCCTCGGTTCAGGGTTGCTTGGAAAAGCTCTTATCAAAGGGATTGCAGAGGTAAATCTGGTCAACCCTCGTGAGTTTGCGATCGACAAACACCGTCGAGTCGATGATGAGCCTTATGGCGGAGGGGTGGGGATGTTGATCAAGCCAGAGCCAGTGTTTGCCGCCGTGGAATCGTTGCCTGTTTTGCCTCGGCGACAGGTGATCTTTATGACTCCTCAAGGCAAACCGATGAATCAACCACTACTAAAAGAACTTGCACTTAACTACGATCAGATTGTCATTATTTGTGGACATTATGAAGGAGTTGACGAGCGAGTTCTCAATCTGGTCGATCGAGAGGTGTCCCTGGGTGATTTTGTGCTCACCTGTGGAGAAATCCCGGCGTTAGCATTATTAAATGGCACGATTCGGCTGCTCCCCGGCACGATCGGCAAAGAAGAATCTCTAAAAGCTGAAAGCTTCGAGGCAGGCTTGCTTGACTACCCTCAATACACGCGTCCGTTTACGTTTAGGGAATGGGAAGTGCCGCAGGTGTTGAGATCAGGGAACCATGCAGAAATCGATCGCTGGCGCAAAGAGCAGCAAATCGAGAGAACCCGGATTCGTCGCCCCGATCTCTATCAGCAATGGCTAGACGAAGAGAATCAGGGCGCAGATGCGAGTTAGAGCACCGTTAACTTAATGAATGGATGTTATGACAGGAAAATTTAAGCTTTTTTGTGCCACAGTCGCCAGCTATTGTTTGCTTTCATTCGGTTTGCCGATCGTCACTTTCCAGGGCAAAGCATTAGATTTCAATAACGCTGCCTATGCTAGAAGCAGTGGCGGACGAAGCAGTGGCGGCTCATTTCGGAGTTCGCCGTCTCGATCGAGCGGGTCAGGTGGGTCAAACAACTCATCTGGAGGCTACAGAGGCGGCGGCGGAGCGGTCTATGTCCCCTATGGAGGCTCCGGCTACGGCTATGGTGGTAGCTCGATCGGTGGATTTGGGTCACTGGTTGTAATGTTCATGCTCTTGGGCGGTGGCGGATTGCTCGTTTGGATGCTGCTTTCAGCCAGAAAAGGTCTCGGCTTGACTTCAGAACTCGATAACAATAAAGTGACGGTCAGCAAGCTTCAGGTTGCCCTGTTAGCCGAAGGTCGCGTCATTCAGTCGCAGTTGTCTGAAATTGTCCAAAATGCCGACACCGAAACGCCCGAAGGACTTCAGCAAGAACTTCAGGAAGTCATTCTGGCACTGTTGAGAATGCCCGAAAACTGGAGTCATGTGTCAGCGAGTTCGCAGACAGCCAAGACGCGCGAAGAGGCAGAGACGTTGTTTAATCAAGCCTCGATCGCCGAGCGCAGCAATTTTAGTGTCGAAACCTTAACCAATGTTGGCGGCAGAGTCAACACCAAAAAATTTACTCCCAATCCTGACGAAGATCCCGCATCTTACATCGTGGTGACTCTGATTATTGGAACGGCTGACGACAAGCCCCTATTTAACGAAGTTCGTACCACAGAGGCTCTGAAGGCGACCCTACAGAGGCTTGCATCAATCAACGCAAATTATTTGATGGTGTTTGAGCTACTTTGGAGTCCTCAAGATGAGAGCGACAGTCTCACTTATGATGAGCTGCTCACCGAATATTCAGGAATGATGCAGATTTAAAGAATCTATTCTGCTGGGGCAGAGCCGTTTTCAGGTTTAACTTGAGGCAAGCCAAGACTGTAATTTAAAACGCGGCTGTTGAGGTTGTAAGAAATCTCGCCTTTGTTAAGGAGCGATCGCACCAAATGCTCTAAGTCTGACCCGATGCGACGCAGATTATAATCGGTCAAGTCAGCCCCGTCAGAAGATTCGACTAACTCATCAAATTTGCGATAAATTTTTTGCAGCGCGTCATCATTCCAGTTCAGTTCGTTGTCTGGGTCAATGTCTAGCGTCAAAACGTTCTCACTGGGAACAAGTTCGTTATTTTTAACTTCAGCAGTAAAAATACGAATGTGGCGGGTTGTAGACTTTACTAAGGTCATAAAATTAATTGGCTGAGCCGGGTACACAAAACTTGCCACTGCAATTGTAATCGGACTTTAACACCAAATACGCTCCACCATCCGCGACATTTCAATAGAAGTTTTCAATGCTAGAACTTGAATAATACCGATGCCTAGCGGCTCTTTCATTCCTCTGGTTTTCACTATGTCTAAAGTTCTCAAACTCCTGTTCATTCGTCACGCTCAATCGACTGGCAACCAGCAAAAACGGATGCAAGGACACGGAGATTTTGAACTTTCTAGCACGGGCAGAATGCAGGCAGAAAAACTCGCGCAATATCTTTTGGCAGAATCCTGGCATCCGTCTCACGTTTACAGCAGTCCGCTTAAACGTGCCGCTCAAACTACAGAGATTCTGCTGTCTTTGTTTCAGTTAGCGCCGCTTCCTGCCACAGTCAGCGATTTGATCGATCCGTCGGCTGAGTCTTCGTCAGAAGAAATCGAGGAGAACAGCAGCGCGATCGCCGTCCAATATGCCGACGAACTCAAAGAATTTCAGAACGGAATTCTCCAAGGGTTAACCTGGTCAGAAGCTCAAAGTCGATACCCTGAGTTGTGTCATCGCTTAGAAGCCTCGCCTGACTGGATTCAAATCCCAGAAGCCGAATCGCTGCACGATGCCCGAACTCGTGCCCGTCAATTTGTCACGCAACTGATTGATCGCCACAGAGACGGCGATCGATTGTGGATTGTCAGCCATAGCTGGATTTTGCAGCACTTAATCGCTGAACTGTTGGGCAGCGATCGCTCTTGGCGAGTCAGAGCCAGCAACACGGCACTCTTTGAATTTTGGATCGACCGATCGCGCTGGCACCAAACCAGTCAAAATCGCTTTAACACTGACCTTTGGCAAATCCGTCGCTTCAACGATTCTCGTCACCTCAACTAGAGGGAATTCTTGTTTCGTCTATCCATCTACAGATCTCCTGTTATCATGATTTCTTAATAAAGTCGATCAGGGTTCATTCCGTACCAAACTGATGAGCATAACAGTGGATTCGGTTAACGATATCTTTCGACAGGCACACCAGGGAAGCGTTGCAGCCATTATTCAAGTGCTGAACGACAAACTCGCTGACTCTGGCATCAGAACTCGCGCCATCTTTGCTAACGGCATTTTGCAACTGCTCTGTGAAGCCCCCACCGCCGAGCAATTAGAGCAGACAATGCTCACCGATCGAGTGCAAAAAATCTTAGACGCGATCGAACCTCGCAGCGTTCGGCGAGTCAACATCAACAGCCGCATTGTCCGCGAACAGCAATTATTGTGGCTCGAAGAAATTAACCGTGACCCAGATGGACAGGTTCTCTGGTCAAAAGAAATTGTTCTAGAGCGCAAAAATCCTCTAAAGCGATTTCTAACCGATTGGCGAGAAGACCGCCTCGACAGTTTGGATCGCCCCAAAACAGTATCTCCTTCCCTGATTCGTGAAAAACACCAGTTTACCAAAGGCATCGTTGGTGGATTGGGATTAAGCGCTGCGCTGCTGTTAGCAGGTTGGGGGATTTACACCTGGCAAAATGGGCGATCGACGATCGCTCCAACTTCCCTCCAATCAGCCAGTGCGGTTAAGCCTGAACCAGACAATTTTGCAACGGCAGTTCGTTTAGCAGAGAGAGCCTCTGAAATCGGCAGAACGGCGCAAACCCCCGCCCAGTGGAAGAACTTAGCAGATACCTGGGGCAAAGCCTCCGCTCTAATGGGAACCGTTCCTGCCAGCGACAAACGCTATGCGATCGCCCTCGATCGCACCGCTCTCTACCGCAGGTACCAAGAAGCGGCACTCGAAAAAGTAAAGTAAGGGTTTTGTTTTAGTCAATGCTGCGACCCCGCACCGTTTGCGCTCTTTTGGGAATGGCGATCGGAGCTTGCTCGATCGTCCGCTCTTGCACTCGGTGAGTCTGAAAGTGCTTCCGCCACTCTTCGGGCGCATTCAGCGTTTCGCCACCGTGTTTGGTCAGACGTTGACGCACTTTGCACAACACTGGAGTGTTGACACACGCGCCAGATACGATCACTTGTCCTTTCGTCAAGGCAGGTAACTCTTTCAGCAAATCTCGACCTGCCGCTTCGACTCCATGCTTCAGGCTTTCTTGATCGACTGGGTTGACAATTCGCATGATGAATTGGCTCATACATTGAGACAGCACGTCGGAGTCAATCTTGCCCGGACGCTGCGTGATCAGTCCGATTCCGACCCCAAATTTTCGTCCCTCACTCAGAATTGTTCTCAGCACAGCTTTACAGCGAGACGGCTCGTGGGCAGGAGCAAAGCGGTGTGCCTCTTCGATCAAAATGAACACGGGGTAAGGCAGATAATTTTCGTCGCTGCTTTCGGTCAATCCTCGATGCGTGTTCATTCGCGCCTGGTTTGACTGTCGCAGCACCGCCGCACAGATCACCTGCTGCTCGTCTTGACTAATCTCATTCATTTGCAGCACTGTGACCTGCCCCGGCTCAAACAAATCTTTTGGGCTGACCGTGTGCTCAAACGTGTGAAAGTAGTCCGATCGCTCCAGTCGCTCTAGTTTCCACTCCAACGCAGGAGCCGAAGAACCCTGTTTGAGGTTGCCCTCGTCGTCTTCCTGCACGTCTGCCTCCCGCACCGCCGCAATCAAATCCTGAATGCCCCAGCGATAGTCACCTTTTTTGTGCTTTTGCAGAAGTCTGTAGGCTTTGTTGAGAATCGACTGTTGGCGATCGCTCATTTCAGGCAGCAGCGTCAAAATGTCTGAGTAATCCAGCGAGGACACTCGAATCCGAATATCGTCTGGGGTTAAAACCTTCACCTTAGGCGAATAGCCGTCGGGGTCTTGAAAGGCTGGATGACCGCGCATTTCGGTCAGAGTGCCATATTCTCCGTGAGGGTCGAGAATCAGCACCGCCGCTCGATTGTGAGGTGACAGCAGCTCTTCGACCAAAACGCCCGCCGTGTAAGATTTTCCCGATCCCGTCCCTGCCAGAATTGCCATGTGGGTGCTGACTAGCTCTTTGACATCTAGGGCGATCGGCACGGCACCCGCGTCTCTCAGCAGCAGCGACCCAATGTGAGCCGATCCAATTTCCTGGGGCTGTTTGCGATTGAGAATCTGCCTCAACATCTGATCGTCAGCCAGACACACCTTTGCGCCGGGATTCGGACTTTTACGAGGGTTCATGAATCCCAATGATCGGTCAAAATAGCCGATGACATCGACGCTGACCTCATAGATCTCAGGGTTGGCATAAGTGAAGCCTACAAGCGCCGCGATCGCTTCGGGACTGATCTCCGTATCGGCAAAAATGCGATCGGGCAAATGATCGATCAAACGACGCGCCGAAATTTTTCCTAAGATCTTGAACGCACTCTCATTCTCTCGGACTTCGTAGTAAACATATTCACCGATCTTGACCGAGCGATTGTCAGATGTGATGAACACATACTGATTCCCGTTTTCGCCCGGACCTTTGACCGTGCCAATCACCTTAAGAGAGAGAGAGGACGCTTGATTTAGGGTCATGCTTGCCAATCAACCGTTTTATAAATTTATCTGATCGTCTAACTGTTCGTTCAAGTGTACTATATCAACCCCAAAAAGAGAGAACGGTTTCATTTTTAAGGATTGATATAGCAATCCTTAATCAGTTGTAAACTCGGTCTGCCCTCCTCACGAAGTGGGGCGAAGCCCTCGCCAGCCCTCCTCCCCAAGGAGAAGGGAGCCAGAAAGTCAAAGTCCCTCTCCTTGGGGAGAGGGATTTAGGGTGAGGGTAAAATCTCTGCATCTCACAAGTTAATTAGGATTGATAGGCTCCCTTCTGCCCACTCTTGGCTATCTCAGTGCAAGTCTGGAGGTTTTAAGAATAGTACAAAGAAATCGTGGGGAAATTACGGTTACTCTAAAATTCTCTGCACGCTAATCTTATGGCTGATAATGCCATTGAACCAAGGCTTAACAAAAACTGGTTCCACTCAGCCCCTAAAAGACAGATCTACCCTGCTGCCATTTTTTAGAGTGAGGCAACCCTCCTAGTCAAGCAATCACTAAGGGCACGATCGCAGAATGTAAGCAGAGGTTTCGTGCGCTCACACAAAGCTACAAGAATGCAATTCCCTCACTAACCGCATAGGTGAAAGCACTGTCGTGCATCAACGTTCTAGCCAACCGACTCAGCAAATCTTAGACGCGCTTTTAGGACACAAAATTGCTCAGGTAGGGGTCGCCTCTCAGCCTGAGATTATGTTGTCTAAAATTGCTGCAATTTTGGGAGAAGAATTTAGAGCAGAAGGCTGTGTGATTTCTAGTTGCTCTCAGCATCTGACTCAGCGCCAAATGGCTGTCTGGTTTAGCAAGGATGTCAACGCCACTCAGCAAACCGAAGTTTTAGCAATCTATCCAACGCTTGAGGCTGAGACGTTGGACGCGGGAACTCCGATGATTGCGGATTTACAAATCAGTGATTCGGTTCCTGCGCGGAAGTCAGTCTCGATCGCAGCTATCCTGTCAGTCGTCACTCGCTTTCAAGGTCAAGTCAACGGAGCGGTTAGTCTCATCCGCTCCCATTCTCACCCGTGGACAGAGCCAGAAGTGACGACCCTAACGACGGTTTCTGACCAAGTTGCTGCTGCCGTTTCTCACATTCTGCTTCAGCAACAAGTTCTCAAACAGGCTCGATATCAGTCACTGATTCGAGAGTTGACAATGGCTATCCAAAACTCAGCGGATTTGCCGCACGTTCTCAAACTGGCAATTGACGGTACAGCCCAAGCCCTTCAGGTCGCTCAGGGTTCTGTGCTTCGCCTCAGATATTGGGACCCGCGCCATAATCTGCGTTCTTTAGATCGCATTCCTAAAGCCAGAGTGATTGTCGAGTGTCAGTGGCGAGACAATGACTCGATCGCTCCACCGCTCCAAATTTCCCTCTTAAATGAGGCTCCGGTCAGTCAATCTTTTTGGGTGTCAGAATGTGTGGTGTGTCAATATGCGGTCAATCATTCAGCCGCGCCGATCGTGTTAAGCAATAAGGGCGATTTTCCGGCAAAGACAGAGACGACGGGAATCGCACCGTTATTTGAACCTGAGCAGATGCCATCTCTGTTGGTGGTGCCGCTAGAGAGCAAAAATAAATTGCTGGGGTTTATCACCCTTCAGCACGATCAGCCTCGCGAGTGGCAGCCTGATGAGATTGAGTTTGCTCAATTGATCGGTGCTCAAATTAGTTCTGCTATCATTCAAACTGAGACGCTGCGCCAGGTTGAATCACTGGTCGAAGAGCGCACGGCTCAACTGCAACAAAGCTTAGAGGTTCAGGCAAAGCTGTATGAGACTACTCGCAGACAGATTGAAAAACTGCGGGAAATGAATCAGCGCATGGATGAGTTTCTCAGCACGTTGAGCCACGAATTGCGAACTCCTTTGACCAGCATGATGCTGGCGATTCGGATGCTGCGCGAAGCAGATTTGTCGCCCGATCGTCGTGCTCGATATCTGACCATTCTGGAGCAGCAGTGCGCTCAAGAAACGAGTCTGATCAACGATTTGCTGACACTTCAAGAACTGGAGAGCAAACAAGTCGCGATTCAGCTTCAGACCGTTAATCTCAAACAAGTAATCACTGATGTGAGCCAGTCCTTTCATCAGCGTTGGGCACTCAAAGACCTGAATCTAGAAATCGAGTTACCACTTCGATCGCCTGCTCTCAATACAGATTTGGCAAGTCTCAATCGCATTCTGTTAGAGCTGTTGACCAACGCTGGCAAATATTCAGACCCTGGCAGCACGGTTTCAGTCAACGTTTCACAGCAAAGCGGACAGCAGATTTCGATCACCGTCTGCAACAATGGATCTGGCATCTCAGAAGCAGAACTGCCCTACATTTTTGAGAAGTTTAGACGATGCCAGGGCATGACCCAAAACGCGGTGCCCGGAACCGGGTTAGGACTCGCGCTCGTGAAGAGTCTAGTGCAGCACTTAAATGGCACGATCGAGGCATCTAGTTTGCCGACCAGTGGCGTTCATCTCGAAACTCGCTTTACGGTGACGCTGCCACAGAATCTCGAAATCGCTCAATAGTTCTGATTCGGATTCGATCGTGCGGTGTTTGTAGCCAATTACAGCAAAAACCAGACCATATCTTATTCGGAACTCTCACGCCTTCTCAGAAATTTAGTCAAGGTGTCGAGGCTTTCCAGATTCAAGCGGGAAGACTGAGTATAATAACCTGAAGCTATGTTACAAACCATCTCACCCAAACCTCTGCGCTGGCAACAGCAAACCGATTCTCCACTGGCGCGCCAAGTGGACGTTTCGCTGTCGGCGGCTAAGTTTGGCTTTTATCTGTGGTGGGATAGTCACATTGCAGCCCGTTCTTCGTCACGTCGCGATCGCCGCGCGCAGTGGCTCGTCAACAAGCTGCTCAATTTGGGTCCGACGTTTATCAAGATTGGGCAAGCGCTCTCGACTCGTGCAGATTTGCTGCCGATCGAATATGTCAAGGCGCTCTCTCAGCTTCAAGATCGTGTCCCAGAATTTAGCGCTGACCAGGCGATCGCGATTATTGAATCTGAACTAAATAGCCCACTTCACACCCTTTATCGCGAGTTCGATCGGGTGCCTTTAGCCGCCGCGAGTTTAGGGCAAGTCCATCGAGCCAGACTGCACACAGGCGAAGAAGTCGTCGTCAAAGTTCAGCGTCCGGGACTCGACCAATTATTTGACTTAGATCTCAAAATATTAGATCGAGTCGTGCAGTTGAGTACGCGCTACTCTGCGACCGCGAGACAATATGACCTCAACGCGATTTATCAAGAGTTTGCTGAAATTCTTCATAAAGAAGTTGACTACGTTCAAGAAGCGATGAACGCCGATCGCTTTCGTCATAATTTTGCCGATCATCCCCGCATTGTGGTGCCCAAGATTTATCCTCGCTACACCACAAAACGGGTGTTGACGATGGAGTATGTGCCCGGAATTAAAGTGAACGATCGTCGGAGTTTAGAAGCGATCGGGATCGATCCTAAAGATATCAATCACCTGGGTATTTGCGCCTATCTCAAGCAACTGCTGCAAGATGGCTTCTTTCAGGCTGATCCCCATCCCGGCAATATGGCGGTGACGCTCGACGGACGGCTGATTTTCTACGACTTTGGCATGATGGCTGAAGTGATGCCAATCAACCGCGATCAGATGGTGAAAACCTTCTTCGCAGTCTTGAAAAAAGACACCGACGAAGTAATTCACACTCTGACCGATATGGGCTTGATTGAGCCGATGTCAGACATGACTCCTGTGCGGCGAGTGCTAGGGTTTTTAATCGATCGCTTCACCGATAAACCTGTCGAACTTCAGGCGTTTAATAACTTGCGGAATGAGCTGTATGCGCTGTTTGAGAAGCAGCCTTTTCGACTGCCTGCCAAGATGACCTTTATTATCAAAGCGTTGACGACTTTAGATGGAGTGGCGCGCGATTTAGACCCACAATATAGCTTGCTGATTGCCGCAAAACCGTTTGTGAAAAGTCTAGTGATAACGGCACCCAAACATCACGGCAGTGGCTTGGGTGAGTTGGCGCGTCAGGCTCAGAGTTTTCTGACTTATCAAATTCGCAAACCCAACTCGGCAGAACTGGCGATTCAGCGACTCGAAGAGCGGATAGAACAAGGAGAGTTGCAGATTCGAGTCCAATTCGAGAGCGATCGTCATATTAAAACCCTACACTTAGCAGTGAAATCCTTAATTTACGCCTGCTTGACGGGGTTCTCAGGTTTGTCAGGGGTCGTGCTGCTCGTGGGCGCTTATCAAGGAGGCGCGATCGCAAGTTTCGTGGTCGCTGGCGTGTTTGGCACGTTTCTAATCAAATCGCTGATTCGACTTGCCTTGAGAGAACGGCTCGAATCTCTTCGCAACGCACCGTAAAATTGCTTCGTAGATTAATTTGTCCGCCATAAAATCCGTCTAGGGTGTAGAAAGGATCAAGGATGTCGTTTGCCTCCGCTCTAGTAAGGCAGACTGCACCTTCTAACCTTTCTGCATACGGCGCTATGGTTTCCACGGTTTTCTCGAAAGATTTTCGGCGTTATTGGCTATTGGCTTTGGCAGCAGTTGGAGTGGCGATCGTTCTCAGTGCTTGCAACCCTCAATTCTATCGAACGTCCGCCGCACAAGTGCCCCAACTCGTTGATTTTACTCTCAGCGACCCCAAAAGCTTTAACTACGCGCTGATTAACGAAGACCCCAACGTCGCCTCACTAATGTATGAGGGACTGATCACCGAAAATGGATTGACGGGAGCAGTCGAGCCAGCCCTAGCAGAATCGTGGAAAATCTCCGACGACAAAAAACGCATTGAGTTTACGCTGCGTCCGGGGCTGAAATGGTCAGACGGTCAACCGCTGACGGTGGATGATGTGCTCTTCACCTATCAAGATATTTTTCTCAATCCTGGCATTCCAACTGACATTCAAGATGTGCTGCGAATCGGCAAAAGTCGCGTGTTTCCCAGCGTGCGAAAAGTGGACGATCGGCGCGTCGAGTTCACCACGCCAGAACCATTTGCCCCGTTTTTAAGAACCTTGGGGCTGGCAATTCTGCCTAAACACATTCTGCAAGAAGCAGTCAAAACCAAAGGCAGCGACGGCAATCCCCTGTTTCTTTCGACCTGGGGCACCGGAACTGACCCCAAAAAGATTATTTGCAATGGTCCTTATATGCTTGATGGCTACGCGACGAGTCAGCGAGTCATCTTCCGACGCAATCCATACTATTGGCGCAAAGACGCTCAGGGAAAGGCTCAACCCTACATTGAGCGGATCGTCTGGAGTATCGTTGAAAATCAAAATACCGCCTTGCTGCAATTTCGATCGGGCGGACAAGATATCTCAGAGCCGATTCGACCCGAAGACTTCACGCTGTTGAAGCAGGAAGAAAAGCGCGGCAAATTTAAGATGTATATCGGAGGTCCGCGACCTGTCACAACGTTTATGGCGTTTAACCTCAATCAGGGCAGTCGCAAAGGCAAGCCGCTCGTTAACCCGATTAAATCGAAGTGGTTTAACAACGTCAAGTTTAGACAAGCCGTGGCGTATGCGATCGATCGCGACCAGATGAACAACAACATCTATCGCGGGTTGGGCGCGTTGGTCGAATCGATCATCATGGAGCAAAGCCCCTATTATCAGCCGCCTGCACCCGAAAAGGCGTATCGATTTGACCCCAAAAAATCGAAACAACTGCTGACCGAAGCAGGCTTTAAATATGATGCAAAAGGGCAGTTATCAGACGCAGACGGGCATCGAGTGCGCTTTAACTTAATCACCAATGCGGGAAACACGGTGAGAGAAGCCTCGATCGCCCAGATCAAACAAGACTTAGCCAGAATCGGGATGCAGGTTGATTTGAACCCGATTAACTTTAATACAATGATCGATAAACTCGACAACACTCTCGATTGGGATGCTTATTTGATCGCGATGGGCAACTCACGAGAGCCAAATTCGGGGTCTAACATTTGGTCTCCCACTGGCTCATCTCACAACTTCAACCAGCCATCGCTGCCTAGCAAGCCGATCGAAAATCGAGTCGTGGCAGATTGGGAAGCAGAAATCGGTCGCCTCTACATTGAGGGCGCACAGGAGCTTGACGAGACCAAACGTAAGGCGATTTATGGCAAAATCCAGCAGCTTGCTCACGAAAACCTGCCCTGGATTACGTTGATGAATGCGCGGGTTATGGCGGTGGTGCGCGATCGGGTGGAGGGCGTAAACTATCCTGAGTTAGGCGGTGCCTTGTGGAATATCCAAGACCTCAGAGTGGTCGATTAAAACAGAATGCTTCTTTCGATTACGGTTCTCTCACAAATTTGGCGTGGGTTTATTAAACCTTTTACAAAAGTCCCTGCCCTCACCCTAAATCCCTCTCCCCAATGTGGGAGAGGGACTTTGAAATCTGGCTCCCCTTCTCCCAAGTTTGGGAGAAGGGGTTGGGGGATGAGGGCATCTTCGGACTTTTGCAAGAAGCCTATTGGTTTGGAAATGACGATCGGGCTGCAATCCACATCCCGATCATGCTTTTTTCCGCAGTTTTGGCACGGGCTACAGCCTCGTCGTTATCCATCCTGACCGCATGGCATATGGAGAATTTCGCTAAATTCGCTCAATCGACTCCTCGATCGATTCGATAAAGTACGCCCATATCAGCCGCGACGGAATCATTGTTGGTAAAGTAAGAAGGTTCTCAAATGGCTATATTCTCTCTTAGTATCAAAAAAGCTTCTTGAATCACACAGATTCAGGAATGCTGACCTTGAGAGAGACCATCAAACTCGCTAACCTCCTAAAGAGGTAGGCTTCTTCACAATTCTGCCTTTAGAATCCACTTACCCATCAGCGTGCGTTCTGTGTGATTGCTATCTACCCCGGAAGCTTTGACCCAATTACCTTCGGACACCTCGACATTATTAAGCGAGGCAGTCACTTGTTCGATCGGGTGATCGTGGCGGTGCTTCGCAACCCCAATAAAACTCCTCTGTTCACCATTCAAGAGCGAATGCACCAAATTCGTCAAGCGACCCAACTGCTTGGCAATATAGAAGTTGACAGCTTTGAAGGGCTGACCGTGACCTATGCAAAACTTCGGGGTGCCAGCGCTCTACTGCGAGGGTTACGCGCTATCTCTGACTTTGAAATGGAGTTGCAGATGGCGCACATCAACAAAACGCTGTTTGATCAGATTGAGACCGTTTTTTTGACTACCTCAAATGAATATAGTTTTCTGAGCAGCAGTGTCGTCAAAGAAGTTGCCAAATTTGGCGGCGCGATCGATCATCTTGTCCCCCACCACGTCGCTTTAGATATTTACAAATGCTACGCCAAGACTCATCCGCCAGCATTAGCCCCGACGGTCTCCACGCCAATGGAGCTGCCTCCGATCGAGCCGCCTACCGAGACGATGCGCGAGTAGGCACACCCGATATTCAACGAGAACTCAATCGGATTGAGGAAATGATTCTCGACAGTCCGCGCATTCCTCTCAGCCGCCGCACGATGATCGATGAGGAGCAATTTCTCGATCAGCTTGATTTGGTGCGGTTGAGCTTGCCAGAAGCCTTTCACGAGGCAGAAGAAATCGTGCGGCAAAAAGACGAAATCTTGATGCAGGCAGAGCAATATGCTCAAGACCTGATCGAGGAGGCTGAACGTCGCGCCGCTCAAATCACCAACGAAACGGGGATCATTCGCCAAGCCGAACTGGAGGCACAGCAGATTCGCGCTCAGTTGCAGCAGGAGTGTGAAGCCGTTCAGGAACAAACGATCGCTGAACTCGAACGCACTCGCCGCCAAGCACAGCAAGACCTCGAAGAGATGCGACGGCTGGCGATCGAAGAGTGTGAAGACATTCAAAACGGGGCAGATGGCTATGCCGATCGGGTGCTTCGAGACATGGAGGCACAGATGGCAGAAATGCTGCGAATCGTTCGCAATGGTCGCCAACAACTGCAAATTAACCAGCCCGACACTCAGGCGGCTCGTGCTAAAGAAAGTGCCGTTCGAGCCAACCAAGCGGGCAAAGGAGGAGAGCGCAAGAGTTAGTCAAATGCCTGATTCAAACGCTTAAACCGCAGCAGGATCTGGCTTCACCTTTACCTGATCAATCTCCTGATCAGCACGTTGGCAACTTCAATGGATGAGGCACCAGTTTTGATCATTCGATCGTCGCAGCATTGCCATCTAGAGGACGCGACAAGCCTCTCGACAGTTGCTCCGATGCTGCTTAGTCATCCGCAGCCATTGAGTGCCGCTCAGCGTCAAAAAGTCTCCATCAAAACGATCGCGTCATCTAAACGCCGCTCCTCTGAGAAGACTTTTCATTTCACGATACAGTCGCCTTCAGGCTGATTTACCTTTTGACCTGAAATTTCGTATTCGATTAATTCGCCCGTTTCTCGGTCTCTTACACTTCTAACGGTTGCGGACGAGTACTCTGCGTTGTCAGTCTTTGTCCCTTTAGGAAACGAGATCTCAAGAACTGCAATCATTCGATCATCTGCGACATCAGCAGCTCCGCCCATACCTGGCATGTACTTCTCAACATACTGCTTATAGGTCATCGCTTCAAAAGACTTTAATGTCGCACCGATATCTTTTCTCAGTTTGCTGTTAAAGTCAGCTCGATTAAATAACCGTAAGCGACTGCCGCCATTCCCAGGAAACCGCAAAGGTAGGCGCCTTGCTTTCGATGGATTCTCTTGTGGTTTTGTAGGAACCTGTTCGTTGTTAGATTGTGCAGAAGCATTTACTCCAAAATCGACTGCGATCGCCAAAAACGAGGCAAACAATCCGATCGTCAATTTGTTTTTCATAGTTGCCGTCATCCAACCCGTTTTAGGAGTTGAATTCTTGTTTCTTCTGTAGAACTTCTGCTCGGTGGGCAGAGAAATCAGAGGGTCAGGGGTATTAGCATCAACTATTAACACCCTTTTATCACACTCTTACTTCAAGAAACTGCTAAACAGCCACAGAATCACAAACGTCACTAGGCTGACAAAGACTTCTGCCCCCAACTGAATTGGGAGATAGACCTTCAGAATGCTTTCTAGCGCAGCGCCGATCGCAAAACCCAGCAGCAAACCACCCAGACCCAGCAGCACCGCTTTTCCTAACTTGCGTTCTTTTCGATAGAGGAAGTAGAGCGTTGAACCGACGCTGACCGCCATCGCTAGCTGCAGCACGGCATCGGTCGGAGACAGCACCACCAACCCACCTAAAAGAAATTGAACTCCCCCAGGCAAGGCAATATCGACCTTGCTCGGCGTATCGACCAGATTGGTCAACCACGCAGGAGAATTTTTAGGCAGGGTAGGCATCGCCGAGGGAGCCGCCTGAGCTAACTTCTCAGGGAACCGAATCCGATCGGGAACGGGAATCTTCCCCTCCTGACGCATTTTGAGCCGTTCCATTAACACCGCATCATAGGCGGCTTCTACCTCCAGCCGCTGCTTTTCATCGCCAGCAAACTCTTCTAGCAGCTTGCTGCGGGCACTCTGAATCTCCTCAAAGGTTGCCCCTTCAGGGACTCCAAGCTTTTCGTAGGGATTTCGATCGCTCATCATGCTATTACTCCACCTTCTCTCCAAGGTAACTTAGCGCGACGCGGGTCACAAGCTTTTTTGAGGAAACGTAGCTTACCAAGCTATTCTAGTCAAAACCTGAGGCATACTAATGCTGATGGCAAAATTATCTCGTGTAGTTACAGATGTAGGTATGATTTTATCTATCTCTGCAAGTTACCCTTAGTTTCCACCACTACCCCCTCCCAACGCAAGGTTATGGTCATGGCTCCAGCCAAGATTCTCGTAGTAGACGATGACCCGGCAATCCGGAAGTTGATCCATCGCTATCTCACTCAGCAAACCTATCAAATGGAGTCTGCTGAAGACGGCAAGACTGCGCTGACGATGTTTGAGCAGTTCAACCCTGACTTGGTGATTTTAGATGTAAACCTGCCTGATGCCAATGGCTATAATCTCTGTCAAGAAATGCAGAGTCGCACCGGGGTGTTTGTGCTGATGTTGACCAGCCGCACTGATGAAGCGGACAAGATTCGTGGGTTTAGTCAAGGTGCTGATGACTACATCACAAAGCCGTTTAGTCTAGGAGAGTTGGGCGTTCGAGTGGGCGCAATTCTCAAACGTCAGAGAATTGTGACACCTGCCGAGCAACAGTGCCTCGTCTTTGACAAACTGGCGATCGATCCGGTGCGGCGTGAAGTCAAGCTCAACGAAGACTTTGTGCCTCTGACTGCCCTAGAGTTTGATTTACTTCACTTTTTGGCGGGTCACCCAGGTCGAGTGTGGCGACGGGCAGAGTTGATTCAAGAAGTCTGGGATTATGAGTATGTGGGGGATCAGCGGGTGGTTGATGTCCACATTGGTCAGATTCGTAAGAAAATTGAGATTGATACGAGTCAGCCTGCGCTAATTCAGACCGTCCGTGGGGTTGGCTATAAGTTTGAGTCACCGCCTGCTGCCAGTTGAGATTGCGGCAAGTTTGTAGAGATGCTTTATGGAACGTCTCTACAAATGACGGTTTTCTTTAGCAGGTAATGGATCTTAGCCAAAGCTGGATTACTGCTTTTCGGTTTCCATCTAATCGGTTTCCCCAGCGAGTGGGAATAACCATCAGTCCACAGCCAATCGCCCCGGACGGACAGAGATTTTCCAGCTTACGGGATAATAGAAGCCGTTCTCAAGTAAGCAGCGTCCTAATCAAGTTGAGTACAGCCATATCAGCTTAAACAATTTTTGAGCAGTTCTCGAAAAAAGGCAAATAGCCATTTATGGAGTGCCTGTAAAATAAAAACCTAAGAAAAAAGCTTGAAAGGGTCATCTGCAAACTCTTCCAAGCTTCCTATGAGCTTGACCCTAAGCCTTTAAACTAGACAAATATCTCCTTGATGAACACCATAACCCACCGCTTATGGTTTAGCAGTTTATAGGATCAGT
Source organism: Phormidesmis priestleyi BC1401 (assembly GCF_001650195.1). Taxonomy (GTDB): domain Bacteria; phylum Cyanobacteriota; class Cyanobacteriia; order Leptolyngbyales; family Leptolyngbyaceae; genus Phormidesmis_A; species Phormidesmis_A priestleyi_B. The sequence goes on from NZ_LXYR01000009.1 coordinate 66,667, forward strand.
CCAACCTTCTGTGATTTTTCTCTCACGATCGCTGGAGGCTTCCTATTGCAAATTGTCAGTCAGACCAGGCAAAATCTTTTTTAGATTGCCGTTTAGAATAGGGAATCTTAGACCAGTATCAACTTTAAAAATAACCAAAATGGACTTTATTGCAGAACTCGAAAAGAAGACGCAAGCTTTAATTGCAAGTGGAATGTCAGAATTAAAAGAGATTGAAGCTCAACAGCAACGGCAAACCCAAATTGCAGAAATTGCTGAAGAGATTCGTCAGCGGCTTGTGCCTCTAGTAGAGAAGGTTGAAACCTTAATCGGGCAGTTTGCTCAACAAACCGTCAGCAATAGCCTTACTCTGAAGCAGCTAGAGCAACAAAAAGAGACGTTAGAAGCGCAGATTCAGCAGGCAGAAGTGCTTGCCGAAGCAAAGATTGATGAAAAACTGCTGCAAGAAGAAGAGAGGCTTCTGGCAAAACAAGACGCTGAATCTTTGAGAGAATGGAGACTGCGAGTCAAAGAGGAATTAATTGAGCTGATTGAGGAGCAGGACGACTTCTATAGAGCCACAGATGTCGCAATCGCTGTCAAAGGATACGCTGATGATCTTAAAGAAACTGGAGCATTGGAGGAAGTCGTCAATCGACTGGTTGAGCAGATTAACCGCTACGATCGCAAAGCCAGTGAAACTGGATCGCCCGCCGCAAAATTTAGGGGCAGTTATGAAAATACGCTCAATTTCATTGTCGATGTGGCTCACCGAAACCGACAGGCAGCCATCGATCCGCCTAGAAGCGAGTTTACATCTCGCCAAGTAAAACCTTCTAGTAGAACGACTGCTTGTGAAGGACTGGGTGGAAAAGTAGTGATTGTGGGCGGTCACGATCGCCTAGAAACGGCAGTCCGAAATCGGCTCCGTCAATCAGAAGTCGAATTGGTTTGGGCAACTTCTCAAACAGGACCGGGTATTTGGGCACAGGTCGAAGCGCAACTTCCTGGCGCAGACCTTATCATCGTCTTAACAGGTTATGCTTCGCACAAGCTGACAGAGAAAATATTGAGTGGAAAAGGCGGGAGAACCCCTACTTACCTGACTACCACTGGCATGACTCGTTTGGTTGAAGCGATCGAGGTGGGTTTAAAGTCTCAGCAGCTTTCTCAGCAGCTTGGGAAATCGAGAAGTGCTTAAAACCTGAGATTATGCGATTTTGGGTGCTTCAGAATATTGGATCGTGGGCTACCTCGGCATCGGTGGCAGAGACTATATCGGCAAACCAAAGCAACCCACGATCGCGATTTGCACGCTTGTTAAGGAAGAGTATCAGAGAGGCTTATTTCGAGGTAGCGACCCTTGCGGTATCTGCAAAGCAGCGCGATTACTTTCCCCAACGTTTCTAGACCTGTGGCTAACAGTAGAACAAGTCTTCAAATTATTTAATCCCGTTCTAAAGTCTGAATAAGGGGACAAGATACCGATTTTTCTCCTGACCAGTCGGTTAACACATGATCACTCTGATAATGTCGAGGAGTCTGCATCAGTAAATGCCAAGCCTGCTCTCCGTTGACTAAATTAAAGCGCTCAGGATAGTGAGTTTTTAGCAACTCTTGAAGCACTGGATAATAGTCAGAATTCATCGCAGGAAAGATGTGATGCTCTGTGTGGTAAGAAAAGTTTAGATGCAGTAGGTCAAATAGCTTAGGGACTCGAAGAGAAACACTATTAATTAACGGATCGTTAACGTCAGTTATCTCACAAAGCATATGATTTGTGAAAATATAAAACATTGCCATCGCATATCCAATCGCGATCGGGAGAAAGTAGCCAAGCACGAGTTGAATCGGACTAAACCCCAAATATGCAATCACGCTGAGATGAAGTGCAAACACGATCGAGAATTCTCTCGCAATTGCCCAGCGCTCTTTAACACTCACCGCAAAGCTAGCCGGAACATAATCGACCGATCGGTGATTAAACAGCAGCACAGACGTGAGATTGCGAAAGCCATGCACTCCCCAAGCCATCGCCATGCCCAGCATTAACCCCAGAGGATGAACTTCAGAAGAGGGAATAAATTGATTTTGAATCCATTTCCCCCAAGTGTTGGGCTGCTCTTTGAGATAGCTGCGATCGGGGTCACTCAACGAATTTGTTTTTGAATGGTGTTCGCGATTATGAACTGCCTTCCACAGCGTCGGGGGCATCCACCAAATGGCTAGTGCGATCAAGCTGATGAAATAATTCAGCCGAGGATTTCTCATAACGCCCCCGTGCATCAAATCGTGAGAGCTAAACAACAACACCGTCACACTGTTGCCCATCACGATCGCCAGAGGCAAATAAAGCCACAAAAAAACGGGGTTCCACTGATCTAATTTGGCAGCGATCGCCCATCCAAGCATCAAAATCGCCAGATTAATTCCCAAAATCAACAGCTTATTGGGATCGGGGTCAAACGCTTCAGAAGGAAGAAGAGGACGCAAGAATTTCGCATAACTTGCTTGAGGAATGAGCGTTTGATTATCAACAGATTTCATGCGTGGGTCTTAGAATAGTAGGTCAAACTTCGATAGTCTAAATAGGGTTTAAAGATTCTATTTAGATCAGAGTGGAGTAGTAACCATTAGTGAGTGACTACTCCACAAGCTATTCATAATCTTAACGTCCGAATCCTCAACTTAGAGCGAGACGATCGGCAAATTAAATCAATGCACATTATCGTCAAAAACACTTAATAAAAATGCTGAAGTTTTGACGAAAAATCGGTGTTGAATAATGACGAAATAAGCCGTAATCGTTTTGTTAAAGACGACATAATTTAATGCTTAAGCATCTTCAACTGACTCACGATTTAGACTCTAAAATTCTTCATCAGTTAGCGTCTCGATCAATAGATCAACCTGTCTTTGACGTTGAGCCAAAAACGTCTCACACTGCCTCAAATATCTGACAGCCGCCGAAAATTGCTCAAACACATCCGCAAGCTCTAACTCGCCTGACTCAATGCCCGACAAAATTGATTCAACTTGGGCAACCGTGGCTTCATAGTTCCAGTCGTGTTGAAACGATCGCTCAGATGGGCTGCTCTCGATCGTCGAGTCTTTATCCGCTTCGATTTGTTTTGACTGACCTGCATTTGAGCCAGGGGAAATATTCATGCAGCGCCCCGGAGTGAAGGTGACCTCTAATATTTATAGTCTCTATTCGTTAAAAGTGGATGATGCCTCTGAGACTTTGGTGACTTTGACGATCAAGCGTCCTTGCCCTAATTGAATCGATAAATCCTGACCTGGAGAGAGTCCTGATGTCGATCGGGCAATGCTTCCATTCATTTGTCGCACCACGGCGTATCCTCGCTGAAGCACGGCTTGAGGATCAAGAGTTGCTAACTTTTCTTGCAGAAGTTGATGATATTGAGCCGCTTCTTGAAACGATCGCTGAGTGGACTGAATCAGGCGCTGTCTCAGCCAAGTTACGACCTGGGCTTCTTGTTTGAGTTGACGATCGAGCTTTAGCCGTTTGAACCGATCGCGCAAATCCTGTAAGCGATCGTGTTCGACTTCTAAATAGTTCATCACGGCAGAATTGAATGCCTGAACTCGATCCTGATGTTCGGCGTGCAGGTCTGATAGAGATGGAATTGCTTGTTCGGCGGCAGCGGTTGGCGTGTGGGCACAAACATCCGCCGCGAGGTCTGCCAGAGACTCATCGCGCTGGTGTCCAATCCCGGCGATGACCGGAATCGAGCAATTCGCCACGGCTCGAACCACAAATTCATCATTAAAACACGCCATATCTTCGATCGCACCGCCGCCGCGTGATATAATTAGTACATCTGCTCTGCGATCTCGTTCGACTCGTGCGATCGCTGCCACGATCGATGCTGGAGCCTGCTCTCCCTGCACCAATGCCGGGGAAAACAGCACCCGCAACCCTGGATAGCGACGTTTAAGAGTCCGTTGGATGTCTCCCCAAGCAGCCGCTTGAGGCGATGTCACCACTGCAACGGTCTGAGGATGAGCGGGTAACGGGCGCTTTCTCTCTGGGTCAAAGAGTCCTTCTTGCTCTAGGCGGTTTCGTAGCTGCCGATAGCGCAGAGCCAGCAGTCCTTCTCCTGCCGGGAGTGCTTGCCAGACAATCAACTGGTAGCTGCCTCGCTGAGGGTGGAGGCTGATGCGACCCAGCAAAATCAACTGTTCTCCTGGCTCTGGCAGAGTCGCTAATTTGTCGAGTTGGCTATGCCAAACCACGCAGCTAACGGCGGCTTTGGCATCGGGGTCTTGCAGGGTAAAAAACAACCCACTGCGATATTTCGACGCGCTGGAGACTTCCCCCGTCACCCAAACTTGACGGAGTTGGTCATCTTGCTCAAGCAGCCGTTGAATGTAGGCGGTTAACCCACCCACCGATAAGGCAAAATTCGGCACGATCGAGCTATGCACATTCAACGACATCGCGGGTAACCTGGAGAAAGAAGCATCGAACTATAGACTGATTGTCATCACGATTTCTAACTCCCATGCTACAAGGTTAAACACGAGTAGCCCTGACAGACTCCAGATCTAAACTCTTCCTCTCTACAACTTTTCTATTTTGAGGCGCTAATGGCTAGCAGTAAGACAACCGAAGGTTCCGACAAGCAAAAAGCCCTAACGATGGTGCTCACCCAGATCGAGCGCAACTTTGGGAAAGGCAGCATTATGCGTTTGGGTGATGCCACCCGGATGAAGGTTGAAACCATCCCTAGTGGCGCTCTGACGCTAGATCTCGCGCTGGGTGGTGGCTTGCCAAAGGGTCGGGTGATTGAGATTTATGGTCCCGAAAGTTCGGGTAAGACGACGGTGGCGCTGCATGCGGTTGCCGAAGTCCAAAAAACGGGCGGGACGGCTGCCTACATTGATGCTGAACACGCGCTCGATCCCAAATATGCAGCCGCACTGGGCGTTGATATCGCCAATCTATTGATCTCTCAGCCTGACACCGGGGAAGCCGCCCTGGAGATTGTGGATCAATTGGTACGATCGACCGCCGTTGATATCGTGGTCATTGACTCAGTAGCGGCTCTCGTTCCTCGCGCTGAAATTGAGGGTGAGATGGGCGATTCTCACATGGGTCTGCAAGCCCGTCTGATGAGCCAAGCCCTTCGCAAGATTACCGGAAACATCGGTAAGTCGGGCTGCACGGTTGTCTTCATCAACCAGCTACGTCAAAAAATCGGGGTCACGTATGGTAGCCCCGAAACCACCACAGGCGGACAAGCGCTGAAATACTATGCGTCTGTGCGTCTCGATATTCGTCGGATTCAGACCTTAAAGCGGGGCAACGAAGAATATGGCAACCGCGCCAAAGTAAAAGTTGCCAAAAACAAGGTTGCACCTCCATTCCGGATCGCGGAATTTGACATCATCTTTGGTAAAGGCATCTCCACGATCGGGTGTCTGGTTGACCTGGCAGAAGAGACGGGCGTGATTGTCAGAAAGGGTGCCTGGTATAGCTATAACGGCGACAATATCAGCCAGGGACGCGATAACGCCGTCAAATACATGGAAGAGAAGCCTGACTTTGCGAAGGAAGTTGAAAAATTGGTGCGCGAGAAGCTTGAAATGGGAGCCGTAGTTTCTGCCAACTCGGTCGGAGCGGCTGACCCAGAGGATGAAGAAGACGAAGAATTTGTTGAGGAATAAGCTCGATCGGACTTCTTGAATAATGGATGGGGCGGGTGAATGACCTGCCCCTTTTTTTGTTCGTTATTAACGGGATTTCTGAATGTGAGATTTGGGTTATGGCACGATCGAGGAGACGTTTCGGTGAAACTTCTCTACAGCGTCGGGTGAATCCCTTGGCTACTGGGAGAATGTCTCTATTTCTTCGCGCACGATTTGAGCTAATTTTTTCGCGGCTCCTGGCTCTCCACGCACGCTGCGGAGTTTGTCGCGCATCTGCTGTAGTTTTTCAGGGTGATTGAGAAAATCGAGGGCGAGGGCTGCTACGACTTTAGGCTGAAGCCGACCTACCAGTTCAGGAACAATTTCTTCGTTTGCCCATTTGTTGGGCCATGCTAATAATCCAATTCGCTGTAGGTAGAGCCAGTTGATGAGTTTCGCTACCGTTGACCCCACGCCGGGCAGGTTGGCAAGCAATCCAGGAATGCCATCCCAGGCGCGCATCGCATCAAGTTGCTGAGTCGGCGTTACGACAATCATCGGCACTGCTAAGGCTCCTAACTCGGCGGTGTTAGCTCCGATCGTCGTCAAACACAAGTCACACTGCGCCAGCAGCGAATACACCGGAATTCGTTCGGTTTGATTTTGCCAAAGCTCAACTCGCAAGCCGTTTTGCGTCTCTAGATAGGGACGTTCTGTGTCAGAGGCGGGCAACACTAATTGAGCGCTGACTCCCTCCACCAGCGGCAAAATCGGATTTTGCTGCGGATCGGCAAATCGAGCAAGGGTTTGTAAATCAAGCGTCGGTGCAACCGGAATCACAAATCGGGCGTGGGGACGATCGTGCCAAATCTGTTCAGCGATCGCCAATAAAAAAGGCACTCCTTGAGCAAGTTTGGCAGGCTTTGATCCAGGCAAAACGCCGATCAATTCCGAGAAGACAGGGTGAGACATCTCGTCTCTATCGACTGCCAGCGTCGCGACTTCTGCCATCAGATCGCCGACGACGGTTAATTTATGCGCCTGCTGTTGAGGGGCACGATCGACGATTTCTGAACGCATCACCCCAAAGCGATCGATCCAGCGATGCCATCGGGCTTCCCACTCGGCGTAGATCACCGTCCGATAACCCAACCGTTTGCCGAGAATCACAGTGAAAAACTGATCGCCTCCTAAAAACAGCACAATGCCGCGATCGTGCCAGTTCCAATCTTCAGCCGTTTTGCCTTGGAGTAAAAAAGGATAGAACCATTTAGCAGCCTGAACTCGATCGACTTCTGGATAGCTTAGAGCGATCTCAGCCTCTTGTCCGCTGGCATTGGGGCAAGGCGAAAGCACCACAGAAATGCGGACCAGGGCGCGATCGTTTCCTAAAATTTGCCGAAGCGATCGCACCACAGGCTTAACCCAGGTCGCGAGTTCTCCAGGTCCATTTGAGAGAATCAGAATATCAACTGGGTGAGATAACTCAGACATTTGTACATGCCAAACAGAGAAAAGACGATAAAACTTCTAGCCTCTATCTTCGCTTGAAGTCGCAAGTTTCAGGGCGGCAAGTTGGGCTTGGGCTTTGTGCAGTGATTCGTGCCATTCTCGCTCTGGGTCGCTGTCTGCCACAATGCCCGCGCCGACTTGCCCCCAAACAAGACTGGTTCCATCAGCTTGAGGGGCGTAAAGTAACGTCCGAATCAGGATGTTTAAGTCCAAATTTCCGCGCAGATCCAAATAGCCACACGACCCGTAAAACAAACTGCGGCGATCGGGTTCCAGCCTCTCAATAATCTCCAGGCAGCGCACTTTAGGGCAGCCCGTAATTGTGCCACCCGGAAAGACGGCTCGAATCAAATCAACTGCATTATATTGAGATTTTAGCGTTCCAACTACATTGCTAACTAAGTGCATAACGTGACTATAGCGCTCGATCGTCAGTAGTTCATCGACGATTACCGATCCCCATTCACAGACTCGTCCCAAATCGTTGCGTTCTAGATCCACCAACATGATGTGTTCGGCTTGTTCTTTCGCGTTGTCAATCAGCTCTTGAGCAAATTGATTATCTTGATCCGATGTGACTCCTCTTGGACGAGTTCCGGCGATCGGGCGAGTCTGGGCGTGTCGCCCCTGCAATTTCACCAATCGCTCAGGAGAACTGCTGATCACCGCTCCCCACGGAGTCTGCCAATAGCTAGCAAACGGCGACGGATTGATCGACTGCAACGCCTGATAAATCGACCAGCTATCGGCAGTGGTTTGAGTTTCAAATCTAAGCGATAAATTTGCCTGAAAAATATCTCCGGCTTGAATATGTTTTTTAGCTTGCAGAATGGCAGATTCATAATCGGTTTGCGATAGGTGAAATGCAGCCGATTTTGTAGCAGAAGATTGAGTCGAAACCTGTGGTTTTTTAGTCGTAGTTAATTGCCTCTGCATTCCATCAAGTTGACTGAATTCTGTTGCAGCTAACCACAAAATCTGCTGCTGATGGTCTAGAACTGCAAAGCAATCTGGCTCGTACCAAAACGCGATCGGAAACGGCAGCGCATCAGATTTGAGGTAAGGCAGTCGCTCAATTTCCCACGCCAAATCATAGCCCAGCCAGCCCAGCCAGCCGCCTGTGAATGGCAATTCAGAAACCCCAGCGACAACAGGTTTTGGACGATCGAGCAACTGTTGCAGAAACGGCAAAATTTCCCCGATCGCAGGAGTCCAGACTTGCGCCTTTCCGTCAACCACACGAGGCGCACCCGCACAGATTGAGTATCTCGCCAATGATTCATCAAACGGCGCGAGACCAGGACTTTCTAAAAGAGTCGCGATCGCTAAATCGTCTGACCCAAACAACGCTGCAAAGACATCGGAGCCAGTTTTTTGATTAAGCGGCAGCGATCGCCAGTGCCAAGGTGAAATGACATCCATCAACGAAGAAAATAGATAGTGCGTTCACGCAATCTATCAGATTGGGAGGTCAGTACCAAATCGACTCGCAAATGCGATCGACCACAAATTCACCCAACGCTGTAGAGACGTTTCGGTGAAACGTTTCATGTTTCGGTGGAACGTCTCATTGATTTCGCCATGCCTAAGAGACATTTGCGATTCAAATTCCTCTTGGTGTCCAATATGATGAGAGTTTGTTGTCGATCGGATTCAACTAAAGGAAAAGAAAATGTCGTGGACAGAGTTGAGCCTCAATACCACTCACGAGGCAGTTGATTGGGTCTGTACGTTGCTGTCTGAGGTTAACTACATGGGTGAAATCCAGATCGCAAATCACCCAAATCAGAAGGATTGGGCATTTACCATCTGTTTGTATCTCTCAAACGACATCGGCTCGATCGCTCAGATCGACAAAATCGCAGATTTACTTTCTCCCTTACATCGCACTGGACTCACGACCGCACTTGAAATCGCGACGATCGCTGAGAAACCGACAAAAGCGATCGATTCCCGCATTCATCGCATTGGACGGCGATTTGTGGTGCTTTCACCCGATAGTCCCTACCGATCGCAGCCAGATGACATTCTCTTAAAAATAGAAACGAGTTTGAGTTTCGGCAGTGGGTTTCATCCCGCGACCGTGCTCAGTCTGGAGTTAATCGAACGCCATGTCCGCCCAGCAATGAACGTCCTAGATCTCGGATGCGGCTCAGGAATTTTGAGTATCGCGATCGCTAAACTCGGAGCCACCGTCTTAGCTTTAGACAACGACAAAATTGCGGTGCAGTCTGCTCAACTCGCCATTCAGCAAAACGGAGTCGAGTCGCACGTCACCGTGATGGAAGGCAGCCTCGGACAGGGCAGCACTTTGGGACACTGGATGGGCGGCACTACGGCGGAAACGGTGCCGACGATCGAGCCGACTGCCACGTTTGACCTAATCGTTGCCAACATCTTTGCGCGAGTTCATATCGCTCTTGTACATGATTTTCGTCAAGCTCTCCGTCACAATCAATCAGGATTAGTGATCGCGGCTGGGTTCACGATCGACTATGCCGAAGAGCTAGCAAACGCCTTCACAGAGGCAGGTTTTGAAGAAGTTGATCGGGTGCGATCGCACGAATGGATTGCGATCGCCTATCGCTTAAAACTTTGAACTTCTAGAACACATCTTTTTGTTTCCGCAGGGCTGCAAACGTCGCCACCGGATCACGATCGCCCATTGCCCGTTTCACGTCTGGCTGATCCCATCGCAAAAACGGGTTCGTGCGCTTCTCAACCCCCAACCAGGCGGGAATAGTCGATTCATGATGACTCCGAGCCGTTTGAACGTCTGAAAAGCGCGATCGTAAGTCGGCATTGTCCCGCTCGATCGTCACCGCAAATTTCAAATTGTTCAGCGTGTACTCATGGGCGCACCAAACTCTCGTATTGTCTGGCAAAGCGCGAAGCTTGCTGAGGGAGTTCACCATTTGAGCGGGCGTTCCTTCAAACAATCTGCCGCAGCCTCCTGAAAATAGTGTGTCACCGCAAAAGAGTTCTCCCGGCTCGTCAGCAATTGTCGGCGGAAAGTAATAAGCGATGTGAGCGCGAGTGTGACCGGGAACAAACAGAACCTCGGCGGCTCGATCTCCAAACGTGACTCGATCGCCATCTTTCAAAAACACCGTCTGTCCGGGAATTCTGCCCCGATCGTGTTCGCCGCCATAGACGATCGCGTCTGGAAAGTAATGGAGCAAGTCTCGGTTGCCGCCCACATGATCGCCGTGATGATGGGTGTTAAAGATCGCAACCAATTGTGCGCCCAGTTCTTGAAGCTTTTGCAACACAGGCTGCGGTTCAGCCGGATCAACTACGGCGGCAACTTGAGAACTGGGATCATGCAGCAAGAAAATGTAATTGTCTGAGAGCGCAGAAATTCTGTAGACATCCATAAGTGATATTACGAGTAAAACCGTGTTTTCTCTAAGTGCAGGAGAGGTTGACTAGCGATATAAGGATTGAAAGAAGCGGCTTGATGAACTCTTTACAGTCTTTCACTCAACCTTTGTTCTATACAAGGTTTTTTTGGTCAACACTAAAGAGAACACCCCTAAAAACACCGAGTAAACGGCACGATCAATGGTACGAATCAGTCAAATCAGGAATATTGCATCCTTTAAGAAGACAACCGATCAGATTTTGAGTGTCAGGCAATTAAACTGTCAAGACTATGCTCAGATGGCTTCGCTTCTCCTCTCTAATCATAAGATCACCTCTCAAGAACGGCAGACGGTGAACCGCATTTTTGACTCAGTAAAAGAAGGTACCATTAAAGTTATTGAATAGCCTCATCCACGAGAGCAATTTTTAGTCTGATTGGAGTGATGTTAATGACACCGCTTGTTTCAATTATTGTCAATTGCTATAACCAGGGTCATTATCTCGATCGCTCTGTGAAAAGCGTCCTTTCGCAAACGCTGACCAATTTAGAGTGCATCATTATTGACGATGGTTCTACTGACAGCACTCGTCAGATTTCAGAATCTTTAATGGCGTTAGATTCGCGCGTCAGCTATTACTTTCAAGAGAATAGAGGGTTAGCCTCTGCTCGCAACTTTGGAGTGTCTAAAGCCAAAGGAGAATGGATTCAGTGTCTTGATGCTGATGATTGGATTCACGAAGACAAAACTAGATTTCAGCTAGAGCATTTAGCCGGATATGAAGACCAAGAGGTCGTCTTTTATTGCGACTACGATCGAGTGCTAATCGACCCCAACGACACGATTATTGACCGTCAGCCCCATATCATTGGTCACTTAACGAAAGAAGAATTGATCGAGCGTCTTTTGACTCCTGATTTTTTGTCGAGTTCTCCTCATCCCGCTCTTCAACAAGCGACGTTAATGCGAAAAAGCATTTTCTTAAAACATCCTTTGCAGGAAGGCTTGAAGGCAATGGTCGATCGCTACTTTGCGTTAGAAATTGCGTCTGAAGAGATTAGTTTTATCTATACTCCGCTAATCGGAGCCTTCTATACAAAGCATCAGTCCAACATGACAAATAGCTGGACTTATTTAGTGAAATCCTACGCTGATTTTTATCAAAGAGTGACAGATCAGCGTCCTAGTCTTATGCAATTTTGCCAGCGCAGCTTGACATTTTTCATCAACGATTCAATTAAAGAAAAAAATCAGACGCAATTTGAGCAATTTGCAAAGTTTGTTCAATTCCCAATCTATTTATTGGATGGAAAAATCAGAATTCGAGGTCGATCGAGCCTTAATTTAGCATTCATGATTCGACAGATAATTCCAACTACTCTGCTTTACGAAAAAACCGATAATTTGCCTCGGAAGATCTTGGGCATCTTATCAAAGCCTCTCGATCGGTTACTGTCTGTTAAAGGCGGGTGACTGATGGCTAAAGTCTCATTAGTCGTCAGTGACTTGTCGGGTGGCGGAGCGGTTCGAGCTTTTCTTCTAGCACAAGTTTTAAAAAAACTAACCTATCAAGTCGAAGTGGTCGGCTTTCAGTTTGGGCAAGAATTGTATGCGTCTCCTCCCGATGAAATTGCCGTCCATTCAGTTCCAGGAGGCAACTATCCGCAAGTCTTAAAAGCTGCCGCGCAACTCCTCAAAAAAATTGATGGCGATATCATTTACGCCGTTAAACCTAAACCGACCAGCTTTGGATTATCGCTGCTCAAAAAGCTGCAAACTCATCGTCCTCTCATGCTCGATATGGACGATTGGGAACTCAGTTGGCACGGAGGAGACGATTGGAATTATCGCCCTTCTCTTAAACAATTTTATCGAGATCTCTTTAAACAAAACGGTCAGTTAAGACACCCCGATCACGCGCTTTATGTGAAATGGACTGAGCAAATCGTCGATCGGGCAGATGCCGTGACGATCGACACTCAATTTCTCAAAAACCGCTTTGGTGGCGTTTATCTTCCCAATGGCAAAGACACCGATTTATTCAACCCTCATTCTTACGATCCCAAAACCGTTCGTAAACAGTATGGCTTGTCAGACTACAGGACGTTGATGTTTCCGGGGGCACCTCGACCGCATAAAGGGGTTGAAGATGTTTTAGTCGCATTAGACCAATTAAATGATCCGAGTCTGCGGCTGGTAATTATTGGCGGCAGCCCTTATGACAATTATGACGACACGCTGATCGATCGCTGGGGACGCTGGATCATTAAGCTCCCCAAACAACCCGTTGAGAAAATGCCAGAAATCGTCTCTGCGGCTCATATAGTCGTCGTTCCGCAGCGAGATACCCTCACGGCTCAGGCTCAATTTCCGCTTAAGCTCACCGACGGCATGGCAATGGCAAAGCCGATTCTATCTACGAACGTAGGCGACATTCCAGATATTCTCAACCACACAGGTTATTTAGTCGCGCCAAACTCACCCAACCAGTTGGCAGACAAAATTAAATGGATTTTTAATAACTTTGAAGAAGCCAGCGATCGAGGACTTCAAGCCAGAAAACGATGTGTCGAACTTTATAGCGTCGATGCAATGGCGGCAATCCTATCCAGTGTGATTTCAAGCCTATAAACCACTTTTTAATAACGGCACATCTAACCACTCTCCGAGATACGATCGCACCTCTTGAGAGAACTTTGATCGATGCTCAAAGCGATCGGTTCTCACTGGCTTACGATCTTCATCTAACATCCAACCATAGTCGCTGCCGAGGCGCAAATTACCCTGCCAGTCTGCGATCGAGACCATTAGCTGAGGAGCCGGAGAATTGTCATAGTCCTTGACGCGAAAGACGTAGTTAAAGCTATTTTGACTCGCCGCCGCCACCGTCGAAGGTTGCCCAAACTTCTCGGTCAACTTTGCGTTTACCTGCTCGACCAGTTCAGGAGTCGTCAAGTCCTCTAGTGTCCGCACTGCCATCGTTAACGCAAAATAAAATTCTTCAACCGGGACAAACTCAAGCTGCATAGTAATGGCGATCGTAGAGACTCTCTGAATTATCCTATGCGACGGGGCGATGGATTCAGCCAGCTTCTTCTCCAAAGCACCCAAATAACAGTCTTCACACTTTTTGATGCGCCAAATCTCTGATCAACGACAGTTTTGACTGAATGTAACTGCTGAGAATGGTGATTTCTTCAGGGTTTAGAGGTTGTTGAGTTCTCAATTGCCGCAGTAGCCACTGAACCAGACTAGCATCGTCTAGATTGAGAAGCAGCGCCGATTGAGTCGCTTCAACTAAAGACCATAGCTGACGGAGCATTAAAGGGGTCATGGAATTGCACACAACGATCGACCGAAGGAATTTCTCTGCATCAACCATACCGAATCTGACTGTACCTAGACTGAGAACACACAAGACGACATAAGAGTTACAAAAAGCTAATCAAGCGATCCATAACTTGATGTAGAATTAAAATCGCCACCCAAACTGTCTATACTCATACTGTTTGATGAGTGATACTGTAAGTACAGATATTCTAAATGGCGAACCCGGTGAAGCAGAGAAAAGCAAATCAATCTCAAGAAACCACTCCCTTGATGGATTTTAAACGTGCAGAGAAAGAGCCATTTATGTCAATGCTGCGAGAGTTGGCTCAGACCTATCAAGCCTTTTGTGCCTACGATGAGCCTCACATTCGCGAGTTAGGGCTGACTCCGCCTCAGTTTGATGTGATTGCAACCCTTGGCAACACGTCGGGCATGTTTATGAATCAACTGGCAGAAAAAACGCTGGTGACGAAAGGCACTCTGACCGGAATCATCGATCGCTTAGAGCAAAAAGGCTTAGTCCGGCGGAAAGTGCCGCCTGAAAATCGTCGATGTTTCCTGATTGTCTTGACTCCTGAAGGTGAGCGAGTCTTTGAAGACGTGTTTCCGGCACACATTTCTTATTTAAAAAAGCGGTTTGGTCAGCTCACCGAGTACGAGTTGACGCATATTAAATCAGCTCTGCAGCGACTGCGAGAGATTTTATAACCTCACCCTGCTTCAAGGGGCTGATCTGCCGCTACAGTAGAGGCGTATGTTGACTAGCAGCGATCGGAGATAAAGCGTGGATTCAATTCTAGAGCGGGCGAGTGAGCTAAAACAGGCATTGACCGATTTTGTCTTAGACGCTGAGGGAGACTTGGCGACGGCTCTAGAAACCTATTCAGCCGATCAATTAGCACGAGCTTCGCAATCGCAGCAAAAAGATCGCAAACAGCAAGATCTCGTGGTCGATACCTTTTTGACAGCGGGACAGGTTGGCAATAAAACGCCGCTAGAGTTATTTGCCGAGGGTGAATCGGGTTTGTCAGAGGGCGATCGTCAACTCCTTTCAAACTGGACGCGCAACTTCACAGGATTGTTTGCCATTCAGCAAATTTTGCCTGACGGTTTTGAGTTAATGAATTGGCTGACGATGAAAACCTATATCGTGAAGCCAAACAGTTCAGCAATGCTAGAGGACATGGCACGATTAAAGGTGGGAGAAATCGTAGTCACGCGAATCGCACCCGTTGAGGATTACTGGACATTCTTTAGCCCCTATCTGCAATTAGGGAACTTAGGAAAGCCAAAATTAGCCGTCGCGATCGGAAACTTTAAACAGAATCATAAATCTGATTTATATGGCGATGCGCCAGAGTTGTTAGAAGAAGCGTGGAAATCGGTCGATCGCTATCATCAAGATTTCCTAGACTTTTTTGGCAGTGATGAAGTGACCCTTCCGGGCTATCAACTCAGCAAAAAGATTCCTGAATTTCAAGAATTTCTTACCCAACGCCGACTGGATGAAGCCGGAATCGATAGCTCTAAATCGCTGTCAGAAATGGCTCAAGAAGCTGGAATGGGCGATGAGGAACTCGGAGACGTTGCCGAATCAATGGGATTGGATGCCCAAACCGCAGCCAAGCTGTTAAACAACAAAAATGCGGTCAAGATGGCGGCTCCTCAAGTTGACATTCCGGCTGATTTGAAAAAGGCAGAGCAGGTGACGGTGTTGGCTCACCCGCGCTGGGGACAGATGTTTTTGACGACTCACACTCAATTTATCAATCTGCTGGAGTCTGATGATTGGCAGAGCGTCAAAGGTGCCGATAAGCTGATTCGCAGTTATTTAGAGCAGTCCACCATTAACGCCTTTGTGTGGCATCGATTGGCAGAGACCTATCCCGCTCAATTACAAAAGGTTTTGAGAGAGTTTTTACAGCGTCCCGACTTTGATGTAAAGGCTGATTTAGACTCGCTGCTTCAGTCAAACCAGAAGCCTTTAGAACCAGAGCTTCCTGAAATTGCAAGTGTGCCGATTCACCTGCACGATCTCTTTCAAGAAGCCCTGGCAGAAGTGACGAAATCTCAAAAACCTAAAAGCGATAAAAAAGGCACTAAGGGATTTCAGCGCGCTTGATTGTCTAGAGTTTTCACTGTTAAAACCTGGGGTGGAGTGGCATCGGGCGGGTAAATCATGCCAAATTCTACCAGCCGTTGCTCTCCGGGTTTGAGGTTAAGCGTCACCAATGGGTCGCCTTGTTGACCCCGACGCAGCACCAAATGCACAGATCGCGTTTGCGGCAGTCCGGCATCATCTTTGTAGCGTAGTCGCACGGTGCCTCTAAAAAAAACTTGGCGAGCGGGGGGGTCAAAAAAGCGCAGTCCTTGTTTTGTGTCTTCTCGTTTTAATGGGTTTTCCAGGGCGATCGTCACGGTCTGATTCTGATTTGTAAAATTTCTCAACGGCATTGACAAGTTGTATTCAATCCCATAATTTCCGTGTGCCTCATACGCCGTGTCAGGATATCGCTTCAAAATCTTCGCATTTTGATTTTGCCCAGTGCCCATCGTGCCGCGATAAAGCAGACTCAGCCCATACGAAAACGCTTGACCGGGTTGGGGAATGGCGAGACGATCGCTGCCTTTGTCCACGAGTTGCCCCAACCACCGAGAACCCTGCGCGACACCAGCCACTCGCCCATAGTGAAACGCTCCATTTGCTGAGGTGGCAAGCGTGGCGGCTAGGTCGCGAGGTGTGGCTAAGTTGCCCTGATTTAATAAAGTTTGCCATTCCTGAAGAGTCGGCTCGCGTTCGGTGCCGTCTGAGTTTTGTTTGGCAAACATTCCCAAACTAGCAACATAAACCTTGCCATCGCTGCGAAGGTGCATCAGCGTCGATCGACCATTCAACGGCGGCGTTAACGGCTTGACCGGAATCGGCAAGTTCATCAACATCCGGCTTTCTCCCGGCGGAATCACAATCTGCGGCGGAAAGAGGTTTTGACGCTGCCCCCGCAATACGTCGCCCACTGCCCGACTACCGGGACCTGCAAACACCTTTCCCTGAGCGTTGTCTAGGTAAGAGGGCATCTCAACAAAGGGAGCATCGGGCTGACTGAGATAACTGGCGGCTTGCAGAATATCTAAAGTGACAGGCTTTAAACCGGGATTATGGATAATCACACCTAAATAAAGAGTCCGCAAATCCTGCGGAGTCAGAGCTTTAGCGATGTGATGGGTAAAGATATCAAAGCGTCCATCAAAGGCTTGATTGAGATGGGCAGAAGGCACCCGTTTGCCAATGGGCGAAAAGGTTGAAAGGAGAATGCCTTCGGTCTGCACCACTTCAGGGCTGTTGCTGTTAAACACCAAAACCGAGTCAAGTTGACCAGGCAGCGATCTGACTTCTTGCGGTCGGATAATCTCTTGCGGAGGCAGAATCGGAGTTGCTTGCGCCAAGGTCAAAATGGGTAGAAATGGCAACATTATCAGGCGTAGGGTCATTAAATTTGTTGTGAGCGGGTCTGATCATATCCTCTGCTGTGACGGGTTTTGTGAGTTCTCGGTTTCACGATGCAGAAGTTCTTAAAGAGGACAGGTAAATGATGTTCGATCCTCACCTGATTTATGATGAATTGACCGTGGTTGATTGACCTTGGTTAATATAGATCGACAGGCTTTTCGTTAATCCCCAAATTCCCATGTCTACTCCCCATAGCGGCGCTCAGATTCGGCAGCAGTTTCTTGATTTTTATGCAGAAAGAGGGCACAAGATTTTGCCCAGTGCCTCTTTGGTGCCCGAAGATCCGACCGTTTTGCTGACGATCGCCGGGATGCTTCCGTTTAAGCCGATCTTTTTGGGGCAGCGTCAGGCAGAGTTTCCGCGCGCAACTACGTCTCAGAAGTGCATTCGCACCAACGATATTGAGAATGTGGGACGCACGGCACGACACCACACGTTTTTTGAGATGCTGGGCAATTTCAGCTTTGGCGATTATTTTAAATCTCAAGCGATCGCGTGGGCATGGGAGCTTTCAACAAAGGTCTATAGCCTGCCGCCAGACCGATTAGTGGTCAGTGTCTTTGAAGAAGATGATGAAGCGTTTGCGATCTGGCGGGATGAAATTGGCATTCCTGCCCATCGAATTCAGCGCATGGGGGAGAAAGATAATTTTTGGGTGTCGGGTCCGACGGGTCCGTGTGGTCCGTGTTCTGAGATTTATTACGACTTCCATCCAGAAAAGGGCGACGATATCGATTTAGAAGACGACACTCGGTTTATTGAGTTTTATAACCTGGTGTTTATGCAATATAACCGCGATGCTGAGGGCAATCTCACCCCGTTGCAAAACCAGAATATCGACACGGGCTTAGGCTTAGAGCGGATGGCACAAATTCTGCAAAAAGTGCCCAACAACTACGAGACAGATTTGATTTTTCCGATCGTCCAAACTGCTGCCTCGATCGCCAAAGTTGATTACGCTCAAGCTGACCCGTCTACAAAAGTTTCGCTGAAAGTCATTGGCGATCACGTTCGCTCAGTCGTTCACATGATTTCGGATGGCATTACTGCCAATAACGAAGGTCGAGGTTATGTGCTGCGTCGTCTAATTCGTCGCGTCGTGCGTCACGGGCGATTGATTGGCATTAACCAAGACTTTACGACTCAGGTTGCAGAAACGGCGATCGCGCTGTCTGAATTGGCGTATCCCAAAGTGCGGCAAAAAGCAGACACGATTAAAAATGAACTGCAAAAAGAAGAATCTCGATTCCGTGAAACGCTGGAGCGGGGCGAAAAACTGCTCGATGAGATTCTATCTCGCGTCACAGCAATTCAGATTTCGGATCAAGGTGTGTCCCTTCTTCACGACGATTATGAGATTTCGGGTCAAGATGCGTTCATCCTGTATGACACCTATGGATTCCCGCTAGAGCTAACGCAAGAAGTGGCTGAAGAGAAAGGCTTAACCGTGGATGTAGCCGGATTTGAAGCTGAAATGAAAGCTCAACGCGAACGCGCAAAGGCGGCACATAAGACGATCGACCTCACGGTTCAAGGCACGTTGGATGAACTCGCGCAACGCATTCACGCGACTGAATTCCTCGGCTACACTCAGCCATCAAGCCAAGCCACGATCGAAGTCTTGCTCATAGAGGGTGAACAGGTTGAAGCTGCCGACGCGGGAACTCAAGTTCAAGTGATTTTGAATCAGACTCCTTTTTATGCAGAGTCGGGCGGACAGGTGGGCGATCGCGGCTATCTCTCCGGCGATTCTGTCCTGGTGCGAGTCGAAGATGTGAAAAAAGAATCCGCCTTCTCGGTGCATTTTGGGCGCGTTGAGCGGGGCACTCTGCACGTCGGGGACACCGTAACCGCTCAAATTGATCTGGCGTGTCGTCGTCGAGTTCAGGCGCATCACACCGCCACTCACCTGCTGCAAGCCGCGCTAAAGAAGATTGTCGATGACGGCATTTCTCAAGCTGGATCGCTGGTGTCCTTCGATCGGCTCCGCTTCGATTTCAACTGTCCGCGCACGATCACGGCTGCCGAAGTTCAGCAAATCGAAGAGCAAGTCAACACCTGGATTGCCGAGGCACACATCGCCACCACGCATGTCATGGGTCTGACCGAGGCAAAAGAAAGAGGCGCGATCGCTATGTTTGGCGAAAAATATAGCGATACCGTCCGAGTGCTAGATGTTCCGGGCGTGTCGATGGAGCTTTGTGGTGGAACTCACGTCAGCAACACCGCAGAAATCGGCATCTTCAAAATCGTCTCCGAATCTGGAGTCGCCGCAGGCATTCGTCGCATTGAAGCGATCGCCGGAACCGCCGTTTTAGAATACCTGAACGTGCGGGACAGCATTGTGCGCGAGTTGAGCGATCGCTTCAAAGTCAAACCCGACGAAATCCCCGATCGCATCACCGCTTTGCAAACCGAACTCAAAACCACGCAAAAACAACTCGAAGCGCTCAAAGGGCAACTCGCGTTTGCCAAAGCCGACCAACTGCTCACCCAAACCGATTCGATCGGCGACTTCAAGATTCTAGTCGCCCAACTCGACTCGATCGATCCCGAATCGCTCAAGACTGCTGCCGAACAACTGCTGCAAAAGCTCGGCGAAGGAGCCGTCGTGTTGGGCTCTGTGCCCGAAGACGGCAAAGTCAGCTTGGTGGCGGCATTTAGCCCTGCGGTCGTCAAAAAAGGATTGCAGGCGGGGAAACTGGTGGGCGCGATCGCGAAACTCTGCGGCGGCGGCGGCGGCGGTCGTCCTAATCTCGCTCAGGCGGGCGGACGCGATGCCAGCAAACTGCCCGATGCGTTGGCAGAGGCTCACAATCAGCTACTCGCTGGCTTGAGTTAATCTGAAGGGAACGATGTTGATAAATTAGATAACCCAATGGGCGACTTTTCTGAAACACCCGCAAAGACTGCCCTCACCCTGCCTGCTAGTAAAAACAAGGACAAATAAATCTGTAAAATCGTCAATCAAACAGATGTAATAAGCGATCGCCAAATGACTAAAGTCAAACTTTGGAGAGCAGCGCCATGACGCAATTACTCACAAAAACTATTGACCAGCGCATTGTTATGCGTGGGACATGGGAGAAATTTAAACTAATGCAGCAGGTCTCGGAGGATTCCCCCGGTATACGGCTGTCGTTTTATCAGGGAACGATCGAACTGCTTATGCCGGGACAAGACCACGAGATTTTTGGCTGCGTCATTGGTGCGCTTCTATTCAACTTCCTTGCTCACAAAGGCATCTTCTTTTTGCCCACTGGGTCGATGACACAAGAGAGAGAGGGAACAGCTTCGGTTCAGGCAGATAAATCTTTCTGTATTGGCAGTAGAAAGCCCATTCCTGATTTGTCGATCGAGGTCATTTTTACGAGTGGCAGTGAGACCAAGTTAGCCTTGTATCGAGCGTTGGGAGTTGCCGAAGTTTGGTTTTGGCAAGATGGCGTATTGAGACTTCACCATCTGAGAGAAGATGGATACCAGCGCATTGATCGTAGTGAACTACCGGGATTAAAAGACCTTGATATCGAACTGTTAAAGCGATGTATTCTGATTGCTGAGACGGACCCTGGTGAAGCTGCTAGAGTTTTTCAGCGAGGAACCGTCCAATGACCGGAATTAACAGTATTGATCGTTATTCACAAAAGCATTGTTAATGGCATGGAGATCAACCATCGCGTTATGTTGATATCTTGAATCGTCAGGATGACATCAAGATTAGTCGGGATGGATCTAATTTCACAAACCAGGGGAACGATCGCGCCTTCACCATCAGCCAAGTTTCTTTAAAGACTTCTGCTTGCAGATGATAGTCCTGAGTGTGAGTCGGCGGCTCGTTGAATTTGAGAAACACGGTCATGCGGTGAGGCGTTTCGCTGGTTTTGACGAGCCAGCAGGGACAAAGATTTGGCTCGCTGTGAGCGCTATTAGACTCGACAAAAACAATTTGATGCGCACGAATTCCGACATAAGCGAGAGATGGGGGAAGTGACTCTGAAATCGTCAGGCGAATGCCCCACTCGATCGCCATAATTTCGCTACTAGAAATCGCGATCGCGCGTGCAAAGTTTTTACAACCCGTTAATTGAGCTACTGTGTAAGACTCGGGACGATCGAAGATGTCGTGTTTGGCTCCTTGAGCGATCGTTTGTCCGCGATCGAGCACGCATAAAGTCGGACACACGCGATATGCCTCTTCTAAGTTGTGCGTCACCAACACGGTTACTCCCGCATATTCAGCGAGTCGGGTAATCATCTGCTGCTCGATTTGACTTCGCAAAAACGTGTCGAGGGCTGAAAAGGGTTCGTCAAGTAAGAGGGCTTCAGGTTGACTCGCTAACGCTCTGGCTAACGCCACTCGCTGCTGCTGTCCGCCAGAAAGTTGATGAGGGTAGCGATCGCCAAATCCTTCTAAATGGACGGCGGCTAATTGTAGGTGAACCTGTTGTTGTGCCTCGCTTGATAACAACTTTGGTAAACCGAACGCAATATTTTGCGCCACCGTCATGTGGGGAAACAGCGCATAGTTTTGCACTAAGAATCCGATGCGGCGATCGCGGCTCGGAAGATTAATGCCGCGCTTTGAATCAAATAAGACGCGCCCATTCAGGATGATTTGCCCCCGATCGGGCGTTTCCACTCCAGAAATACAGCGCAAAATCATACTCTTGCCTGCTCCTGAAGCGCCCAGTAGACCGAGAGGATCTTGGTTTGCTGTGAAGGAGACGTTGAGATCAAAGTCAGAGAGTAATTTCTGAATGTCAACCGAGAGGAAGGAGGGATTTTTTTGACTCGGTTTGCCCAAAGAAAGCAGGGGTTTTTCTGACTTGGTTCGTTCAAAGGAAGCAGGAATCTCTCGATCGCTCCGCCTCTGTGTCCTTGGAGTTCGCCAGAGATTGACAGCAAAAATTCCAGAGAGTGAAATGCAGAGAATGACGATCGTCCAAAATGCTGCTTCAGTGGTTGCACCCGCTTCAACTGCAAAATAAATTGCCATCGGAATCGTCTGTGTTTCTCCGGGAATGTTACCCGCTAACATCAGAGTTGCGCCAAACTCGCCCAACGCACGAGCGAACGTCAGCATCGTTCCGGCGAGAATGCCAGAGAGTGAAAGTGGAAAAAGAATGCGGCGGAAAATCGTCCATTCTGATGCGCCTAATGTTTTAGCAACGTTCAAATAATTAGAATCGATTTGTTCAAACGCGCCTAATGCAGTGCGATACATTAGCGGAAACGAGACCACGATCGCAGCGATAACGGCTCCATACCAACTAAAAACAACGCTGAAATTAAGAGGAAGTAAAAGCTGACCGAGTACGCCATTCTTACCAAATAGCAGCAGTAGTAGGAATCCAACGACAGTCGGCGGAAGAATCAGTGGAGCAATGAAAATTCCTTCCAGT
This sequence comes from Phormidesmis priestleyi BC1401, assembly GCF_001650195.1. Lineage (GTDB taxonomy): Bacteria > Cyanobacteriota > Cyanobacteriia > Leptolyngbyales > Leptolyngbyaceae > Phormidesmis_A > Phormidesmis_A priestleyi_B. Next base: position 89,418 of record NZ_LXYR01000009.1, read on the forward strand.
AATGCCTTCCCTTTGCCGCAATAGTTCAGCATCCAGTAAGCGACTGCAATGCCAACAAAAAAAGTGACGATCGTCGCAAAGAACGCCGTCTTTAACGAAATCCAAAGTGGAGATAAATCGGAAGGCACGACTAAAGCCATTTAGTTCGCCACGATAAACCCGTACTTTCTGAACACTGACTTCGCTTGATTGCTCTCTAAGAAGCGCACAAACTCTTTCGCTGCCTGCGGATTTTTGCTACTTTTTAGCACCGCGATCGGGTAAACGATCGGAGAATGATACGTCTCGGATGCGATCGCGGCGACCTTCACTTTGTTCGAGATTTTGGTATCGGTGATATAAACCAATCCAGCGTCTGCATTCCCGCTCTCGACGGCGGCTAACACCTGACGCACATTGTTGGCGTAAACAAATTTAGGCTTCAATGCATCATAAATCTTTAGCGTCTGGAAAACCTGCACCGCATATTGTCCGGCAGGAACGCTGCGAGGCTCTCCGATCGCGACCCGTTTGATGGTTGAATTCTGTAAGCTGCTGAAACTCGTTACGCCTTGCGAGTTAGTCGGCACAATCAAAGCCAGCCGATTTTTCACCAGGTCGTCGCGCGTTCCGGGCAGCAATCCCCCACTTTTCTCCAACGTATCCATTTGCTGCTTGGCTGCCGAAATGAAGATGTCAGCCGGGGCACCATTCTGGATTTGTTGCAGCAGTGCGCCCGATGCTCCGAGGTTGTAAGTCAGCGTCACATTGGGTTTGCTCTTTTGATATAAGGGCTTAATCTCCTCCAAACTGTCCTTGAGACTAGCGGCGGCGGAAATTAGCAAAGGGGTTTGAGATTGAGCGGTCGCGAGAGTTGGTATTATCAACCCCAATGCCAGTACGATCGTCAAACCTGTCAAGACAGTTCCGAGGAAAGGCAGAAGGCGACTTCGTTTCATAAAACCACCACACAATAAGAGTTGGAGTAAACAATGGACACGTTGGTAAATCATACCAACCTCGCCAAACATTACCAACTAAATTGGTAGACTATGCCTAGAAAAGACCAGGGATGGATCACGTTTCAAGCGACTGACGAAGAACGGCAACTGCTAGAAGAAATTTGCCAGCAGACTCACCGTACCAAAACTGAAGTTCTACGAGAATTGGTGCGAGGGTTAGGACAACCTTCTCCTGTCGAAGTCCATCACAAACCAACCAAAGTGCAACCGACTTCAGAAAACTTGATTCCCCTTCCAGCCCTTCCGATCGATTCTAAAAAAGCTTTAAGAGTGAGTTCACGAAATGTCTTGAAAGGAGTCGTGAAGCGCGTCGTTATGGGAGCCGTGAATAGCGAAGTGACCCTGGAAATCGTCCATCAAGTGGAATTAGTCTCAATCATCACCCGCACCTCGGTTGAAGAATTAGAGTTGAGCGAGGGAAAAGAAGCCTACGCGGTGATCAAATCCAGCGATGTCGTGATCGCAACGGATTAGCGCTTAGACGGGAAAACAAATTGCGACTCTGAGTTCCCAAAATCAGCACGTCGGATTGGTGAGCCGTCGCCATCTTTAAGATTCCATCAAGCGTTCTTCCTGACTGCACCTCGACTTTGATGGTTGCTCCTTTAGGAACTTGTCTTAAAGCTGTAGAGAGAAGGTTCTGAGGATCGTGAATTAAATGACCTGTAAAACTTGTAGGCGACTTCTGCCCTCCTCACGAAGTGGGGCAAGCCCTCGCCAACCCTTCTCCTTAGGGAGAAGGGAGCTAGAGTTCCAGTTCCCTCTCCTTGGGGAGAGGGCTAGGGTGAGGGCAGAAAATTGCACCTTAATCAGTCCACGTTCCTTAGCACGATCGGTTCTCTTCACATCCGCTTGAGGAATATTCTCATCTTCTGGAAACAGGACAATGTGTAGAAACACAATATCAGTCATGCCACCCGCCACCAAATTCGGAACACACTCAACTAAACGCTGTAAACCGTCGCTCAAATCGGTGCAGATGAGAGGACGTTGAAACATCAGTGAATCGACCTGCTGAAGGGATTGCTTGGCGCTTTTTTCACAGTGGCATTCTCTCAGAAAAGTCATTCGTCGTACGGATTACTCACCCTCAATTACAAATTTAGACACCCGCAAATCGAGGACATTCTTGACTAAACTGAAAGGGCAACCGCGTAGAGATATCCGATCGGAGAAAAGATGTTGACCAGTTTGCAGACGTTTGAACTTGAGACCACCGAAACGCTGGTGCAGTTGTCGATTTTGCTATTTTTAGTCGTAGTCGTTGGCTTTTTCGTCGCGGCTGAGTTAGCGATCGTCTCTGCCTCAAAGAGCGAAATCTATAGTCTGTCTCAAAAAACCGACGATCCCCGCACTAGCAAAGCGGCTGAATTAGTTCATCACGCTCAAACCAATCTAGAGCAATATCTCTCGGTGACGCAAACGGGCACAACTGCCGGAAGTTTGCTTTTAGGATGGTTAGGTGAAGGCGCAACCGTTCACTGGATCGAACCTTGGATTAGTCGAATTCCGATCGATCGTTTGCCTGTGATGATCACCTCTCACGTAATCGCGGCGGCGGTTGCCTTTTTGCTCGTCACCTATGTCGAGATTCTGTTAGGTGAGTTAGTCCCCAAAGTTTTGGCAGCGAATGCTCCTGAAGAAACGGCGCTGATGCTGATTCGCCCACTAGAGTTTTCGTCTCGCTTATTTTTCCCGGCACTGGTGGTTCTCAATGCCAGTGTAAGGCTCTTAACAGGGAGAGTGGTCCGCAGACCAAAACCCGCGTTTCTATCCGCTTCTGAGGCTCCTTTAGTCCAAAACGACGCTCACTCTGCGCTGATTGTTGGCTCTTTAGATTTGCCCACCATCAACGAAAAATTAGGGGTCAGTCTGCCCATTCAGGAGACATATGTGACCCTGGCGGGATTCATGATTCATCAATTAGGGCGAGTTCCATCTCAGGGCGATCGCGTTCAGTGGAGCGAGTTAGAACTAGAGGCGGTTCGCGTCACCGACGATCGGGTTGAAACCATTTTGCTGCGTCAAATCACTCGTCCGCTCATCAACCTCTCTGCCGAGCCAGTATTAGTCGAAGAATCTCTGGCTTCTAGCCCCTAGCCTCTTGTACTCTAGGGGCGGAACGGCGATCAGAACACTTGGCTGGGCAACTCCGATCGCTAGGCATTGAGTCAAAAGCTTAAACTATAAAACTCCATGTTCTATCTCTTCTAGGTAGATGAACTCAGGCGCTTTCACATCTGCTTTCTTTCTATTTCCACTAACTCTGGAGACTCAAAAAACGTTCTCGCATCCTCTAAAGACGACCATCTAGACAAGTGAATAATGCTATTTGCATTTTACGATTGAAACTCTTTAAAGAAATGAAGATCGATATCATATATTGTGCGCGGAATCAAACCAAGTTCTAGACTTCCAAACATATCAAGTAGCTTCTCTCCGTGAACTAATTCAATAGGTGGTACGCCATCACGTACTGCTTCTTTTTGAGCATCTGATGTAAACGTTCCAGTCGTCAGAATAATTCCTTTGTCTGCGCGACCCATCATCGCCCCACGAAAATCTCTAACTTGTGATACCGATACTGCACCTGAATATCGCTTGCACTGAAACAGCACTTTGAAGCTAACGAAGGGATTGACTTGCAAAATACCCTGCCCATCAATTCCTCCATCTCCTGAACGCCCTGTAACTATGACTTGCTCAAACCCTGACTCCCTGAGCAATCTTTGACAAAGGCGCTCAAATCCAGATGGCGGAAGTGACATCAACACTTCGAGTAATTTTTTGCGATACGAGAAATCGTCACTAACTGCCGTGTCCTTTGGAGCAATCGTTTCTTCAATTGTTTCATCCTCCTGAGATACCTTTTCTTGAATATCTCTTTCACCCTGGAACTCTGCGTGAATCTGTCGAAAAATAGTGAGCGCTTCATCAAGTGATAAAGAAGTAATCTCTCTGCCCTTGTCACTGAGACTCCAAACGCCCCGCTTTGAGGAGTCTACTAACCCTGCTTTGACTAAATAAAATCTTGCCCAAGCGACCTGATTATCAAAACGAGGTGCGCCCCCTTCAAGGAGATCTGTTCTATCTCGCTCAGAAATATTTAAGTGCTTTGCAATCACACTTCTAACTTCAGATGGACGACCCGAACCCCCCAACTCTTTGAGAGCTTCAATGGTGGGTGAGAAGAATTGAACAAATTTTGGTCCGCCCATTTATTGCCTCAAATGTTAATCTAAACTTCCTACCAATACGTTTTAAATACGCTTTTACAGATAGCTTAAGTCTAAGCTGACCGACATTTATTTTGCACAAGCTAGCGTCGGAAACCCATTTCCCATAGTGGGTAGGCTATCAAGTTAAATGAGGGTCAGTTTACCTAGCTCTAAATTTGTGCTGACTACTCAAAAATAAGAACCCAAGAGTCATTAGACTTGAATTCACTTTCCGGTCTTTACTTTCGCCTTTCTCATCTCTCGGAATCGTTGCTGAAGCGATCGTAGATCTGGAGCTTGTCCACCATAGCGCCAACTCACATACGCCTGAGAGATGTCTTGAATCGTTTGAGCACGACTCGTCTGTACTGCTTGAGATTGACGCGCATACTCTAACGGAGTCTGAGACGGATGCTTGCGAAATCCCTGCTTTTCTAACCAACTCAGCATTTGCTGATAAAGACTCTCCATCGGCGGCAGTTTTTTGAGCCAGCGACGATATCGCCATTTTTGCCAGCCTTGCCAACTCAGCCAGCCGAGAAAACTCAATCCCGTTAACAAAATTAAGCCACTAAATAAACCAATCCAGCCTCTAAAAAATAGACCGACTATCCACGAGAGAATACCACCGAGCCACTGCACGATCGCGCCAAACACACGATTCAGTACACTCGTCACGGGCGATGGCAACCAACCCGCAACCCACTTCCAAAACTTTTGCAGCACCGTAAACGTTTGGTCTTCTTCGATCGACGGCGGCACCAACTCATGTCCCGGAATCGGGTCAAACGCAAACCAGCCATAGTTTGGAAAATACACCTCGGTCATCGCATAGGCATCGGTGTTCTTCACCTCATACAGTCCGGTGAAGGGATTGAATTGACCCGGCGCAAACCCCGCTACAAGTCGAGATGGAATCCCGATCGACCTCAACATCACCGTCAACGCCGACGAAAAGTGATCCGGGTAGCCGCCCTTAAAGCGAAATAGAAATGCCTCGACGAGATCCTGATCCTTCGTCAAAGGCGGAATATCAGTCTGAATCGCGTATCGCTGCTTTAACGCCTGGGCAAGAAATAACGCTTTCTCATAAGGAGCCGTAATCGGTTGGGGCGATGTCGCTAAAAGCTCTTCGGTGCGCTTGCGAATCTTTTCTGAAGTCTTCTCAGGAGTTTGTAGATATAAACTACCATCAGGAACCGCTTCGATCGCGACTTTCTGCAACAGCGTCCGATTCCGGTAAGGAACCTCTGAGATCACTGTATACGTCAAACCTTCTCGCAGTCCGACGGGCGATCGTAGCCCTTCTTCAGCGTCGATCGCCACCTCCTGAGTCGGAAAATAAAGTTCTCTTGGCTGTGACATCGCCGGAATCAAATTCGGCAACTCAGTCACCATTGTGTAAGTTTGCACCACCTCTTTTTTACGGCTGAGGTTAAACATTTGCGGCAGATAAAATTGATATGCCGAGCTGGGACGCTTGACCGTGCGAGTATCCTTATTCCGCGAGAGTTCCCAGCCTTGACCTGTGTAGCGATCGAACGCCAACACGCGCCAAAATCCCTCCACTTGAGATCGGACTCGCATCACCACTCTCGGCTTCAGGTGTCCTCGTAGATTTTGGTTGATGCGATCGCTAAAGCCATAATAAAAGTCTTCATCCATCTGCCCACGGTCACTTTGTCCGCTCCCTTGTCCCGTCCCCCCTTTGCCGCCGCGCACATAGCCAGGATTGTTGACTCGGCGGTTGTCAAACTCACCCTGAGTCGCAACTTGAGCACTCATCGGAAAGCTTCGCAGTTGATAGCCAGAAAAGCGCGGCATCACAGCAAACACCGCTAAACCTAACGCTAAAGTTAATAGAAACGTTAATGGCAGCGCTGCAAAGTTGACCTTCCGAAGTTTGAGGGTTGGTTGACCCGATCGAGTCAGCCCCAATCGCGATCGATAGTCCATGACTAGGACAGGGAGCGCGATCGCCAAAAATACCAGCAGCATTCCCCCAAATGCCATCGTTTGACTCAGAGTGCTCGCCACCCCAATCAAAATAATGCCGATAACCATCGAGTAGCCTAAATCTTTACGGCGAGGCATATCAAAACTGTGCAGCACCTGAAGCTGAATCAGGAGTTCTGCTAAGACTAGCCGCGTGTCATTGAGTTCCCGTCCCCCGATCATGCGGACAAAAAACGCCGCCAATGCGACCAGCATCCCGATCGCCAACAAAAACTTAGTCGGAATATTACGCTCACGGCGGCGCATCCAACTCCAAGTCGCTCCCAGCAAACTAAGCGGCACTGCCCAAAAACTGAGAGTGGTATCTGCGGCAATATCAGTCGCCACAATTCCGACACTGACCAACGCCTGAGTCAGAATTCTAAACAGAATCGACTCTTCAATTTCTGGCATCGGCAACGCTTGGATTCGCTGCCACCATGACTGTCTCATTTAAAAAGGGTGAAGGGTAAAGGGTGAAAGATTCGTTTAAGGCTCATGGTGCCCCTATGCACCCGGAGGCTACCTAGAATGCTTCACCTGACTCTACCAATTTCTTTCTCGCTTTTAACCCTTTACCCCTCTCGTTTATCCTGCGCTCATCGGTCGAATCGCAAAAATCATCATATCTGCTTCGCCTAGCCGCACTTCTAGAGGATAGGTGCGATTAAGACTTAGCTCTCGAAGTTCTACACTCAAGCTACCCGCATCTTCACGATCGGCGAGCGCTTGCCACTGCTCTCCCTGAAACTGCAAGCTGCCACCGCAGGGTAGGTCTGCCTTGATTTGAAGCCGTCCGGTTTCCTGACCAAACTGGTGCTCTACCTTTAACGTAAGAATGCCGTGATCGGTAAGCCATCGCCGCTCGATCGTCGGCTGTTTGGGTGAGACGCTCAGCGTCAGAGAACTGATGATCTCTCGTGCTGCCAGCAGCGACAACGCCATCTGCTGAGTCTCGATCGCCTCGTCATATTGACTGGGAAGCTCTGCGCCTGCTTGGGTGGCAAGCTGCTGCAAGCTGACAGCCGTTGAACGGGCAGGAGACACCATAATGTATCCAGCCACATCATTCAGCAGACGAGATTGCCCTGGAAACAAGGAATCCACTGCTTTAACGAGTTTGGCACCTTCGCGCAGAGGAGACAGCAAGACTGACTGACACTGCTCTAAGAGTTCTAACAGAACTAATTCGGGCAGGGGCACAGGCAGACTGAGTTTGCGAAGTTGAGCCATCCATGACGAGGCGGCTAAAAAGATAGGGTGTTTGACTTCATTAGCGGTGTCTGAGCCATAGTCAGAAATCTCTTTTTCCCAGGGAAAGAGAGGCGGCTTATTTTGGATCTCAATTTGTAATCGATTTTTCAACAGAGTGTGAAAACGGTCTTGCACAGCAGGTATTTCTCCCGGTTTTAGTAGCATATCCTCCCCAAAGAGGTCGTCAGGACCGAACTCTGACATCTCAGAACTAGAGCGCTGCACGTTAGAGAGATACTCCTGAATGGCGGCGGCGATCTGGGGATCGCTGCTGTCAAACTCCAGATCAGGAGGAGTCAAACCAAGTTCCTGCAACAGCTTTAGGTAACTTTTCTGTAACGCTTCTGAGTCGCGATCCATTGTGATAACACCCTATTCATGAGGAGATTGGCTTCCTCCGGAATCTTGGTCATTCCGAATTTCCCAAGCCTGTTCCAGCAGTTTAAACCATTGTTTCTGAACTTGATTAATAGTGCATCCGAGAGTTTGGGCGATCGTCGCATCGGGCGCTTTCTGCTGCTTCAGATTCAAGAGCGTTGCCTGTGATGGCACAATGCGGTCTTGAAGCTGCTGCCACTGCTTGTTTGACAAACCAAGATGGTGCTCTAGGTCAACCTCTAGCCACTGATGCACCAGTTCCCAATGGTGAGAAAAGGCAAATCGAATCAGATGATATTTAAAGCGCTGCTGTAAATAATCTCGCTGACGCGGCGTTAATTTTAGCAATTGCTCAATTTCGTGGGCAGGCAGATCTCGCAGACGCAGCACAAAATATTCAATGCAGTCTGTTTGCTTGCGTTCTTCCAGGTAGGCGATCAGTTCTTTAATCACCGTTTGGCGCAGGGTGTCTTCTGCCATTTCTGGCTCTTGAGCCACCATCTGCTCTCGCACCTGCTGAATCGACGCAACATTCCACGGCGTTTCAGATTCTAATAGGGTTCCCTCGGCTGCCCGTTCTAAATCAACCAGCGTCTCGTTGGGCTGCTGCTGTGAGAAGGTTTGCGCTCGAAGAATGATGAGCTGCTGACTTCGGTGCCCAGGCAGGGGAATGCGGCGTTTGCCGTAGCGCTCGGTGAACGCCATATATTCTGCCAGTTCAATGAGGGTGCGGGGTGTGTAGGTTGCCCCTAGCTTGGTTTCTCGCCGAAAGGCAGTCAGCGACTCGACGTAGAACCCTTGCAGAAAATCTTCGATCAGGGTCAGGCGGGCTTGATAGCTCGACTGGCTAGCAGACGGATTGATATATCGATAAACGACTGCGCTCAAGTTGCTGTGGAGTTCTACTCGCCCGCGCACCGAACCCAGTCGATAATAGGTCAAACATTGCTGAAGTCGGTGTCGTGCTAGAGCGGTTGCCCAAGCGTCTGCTTCTCCAGAAGCCTGAATGCGGTTGCTTTGGGTGCAGATGCGCTCGACTTCTTGAGTGAGGCGATCGGCAACACCGTGACAACTTTTTTGCTCAGACGCGGTGGTTGCCTGTTTCAATTCGCTCGATAGTAGCTGAAAGATTGCTTCCACGCTCTGGCAGATATCCCCAACGATCTCTAAGGTCTTACAAATCAATTGCTTTCTCTCAATTTTGGGACGGCTAGATCACAATGATAGGTAGAAGAAACCCTGATTTTTTTGGACGGATTTGACTATGGACTTAGACAAACAGATTCAAGCGCTGGTTGAGGGTGCGCCCAAAGATGGCTCGACTCCTCAGTTGATTGAGTCGATCGCGCCTGTGCTCAAAACCCTGGCTCACCGATTGCGGCATTTGCACTATTACGTGATGCAAACGCTGGATGACAGTTGGGTGATGATTACCCTGGGTCATCGTTCGCAAACGGAAATCGAGAAAAACGTGATTTATGCGTTTCCCACTTTAAAGGATGTGGCAGCAGGACCGTTTGCGCTTTCCGATCCGAACGTAATTGCGGTGCCTGTTCCGGTCATGGAGATTTTGTTTCAAATGCTGGCGATGACGAGTATCTACAGCATGATCTTTTTTGAAACGCCGGGGAATGTAACTGTGGGAACAGAGGTGCAACGAGCCGAATTGGAAACCCTAATCCATCAATTTTTGCAAAGTCAGGTAGATGCAGATGCTCAAATCAATATTCCGAGTGATATTGCTTGAGTATTGTTCGGTTGATTTAAACACTGTGTTTAATCAAGTTTGAGGCTGTTGATCTTGAGGAATTGTAAAAAGAAACCTTCTTAAACTCTCAGGTCTTCAGTCTTATCTTGACTGAAAGTTAATCAGTAGTTTGGTCAACCGTTTATTCACGAGTTCTCATTGATTGTACCTACGATTGTCTCTCTTAAGGGAGAGATCAGCAATTCTGCTTAAATTCTTATATTCCAAGGCTTTCAGTTCATCTAATCTTCACACGATCGCTCCTGCTAGGGAAAATTGCTTACGTGATAGTAAAGGCTAAATTCAACCAAAATCGTGAGATTTGTAAGCTAACAAAGGGTTAAATCTAAGCAATTCAAACTAGGTTTCTACAAGATATGGCGGATGTTTATAAACTAAGATTTACTATTTCCATTCAATCTTTATCAATGCTTTAAACTGCGTTTTTAACTAAATTGAATAGATCTCTTGCAAAAGTCCCTGCCCTCACCCTAAATCCCTCTCCCAAGTTTGGGAGAGGGATTTTGAAATCTAGCTCCCCTTCTCCCAAGCTTGGGAGAAGGGGTTGGGGGATGAGGGCATCTTCGGACTTTTGCAAGAAGTTTAATGGAGGTTGCTTCCCACTGCTTCGATCGCGGCTTCCAAGGCGATCGCCACATGAGTCCAGTGAGTCCCGCCTTGGCAAAACACGACATAAGGCTCCCGCAGCGGACCGTCCGCCGAAAACTCAGAGGTGCTGCCGTCGATAAAGGTGCCGCCTGCCATCACAAGTTCGCTTTCATAGCCATGCATTTCGCCAGGAACCGGATCGAGGTAAGACCCGATCGGAGAATGAGTCTGAACCGCTCGACAAAAGGCAACAATTTTCTCTGGTGAACCGAGTTTGATCGCCTGAATCACATCCGATCGCGGTGCCATCGGCAGCGGATTGACCGGGTAGCCCAACTGCTCGAAGACATACGCCGTTAAATGGTTGCCCTTGATCGCTTCTCCGACCATCTGAGGAGCGAGAAACAACCCTTGGAACAGGAGCCGATTTAAGTCAAAGGTGGCACCACCAAAGCTGCCGACACCGGGAGCCGTAAGCCGACACGCTGCGGCTTCTACTAGATCGGCTCGACCTGCAATGTAGCCGCCTGTGGGCACGATCGTCCCGCCCGGATTTTTGATTAGAGAACCCGCCATCAAATCTGCACCTACGGCAGTCGGTTCGCGATCTTCAACAAATTCGCCATAGCAGTTATCGACAAAACAAACCGTGTCGGGGTTTTGTTGCTTGACGAGATGGATGACTTTCTCGATATCGACGATCGACAAACTCGGTCGCCAAGAATATCCACACGATCGCTGAATCGATACAAGTCGAGTATTGGGCTGAACGGCATGAGCTAAATTGCTCCAGTCGATCATTCCGTCTAGAGTTAGATCCAACTGTCGATAGTCGATGCCAAACTCTTTGAGTGATCCCTGTCCGGTGCCTCGTAGTCCGATGACTTCTTCGAGGGTGTCATAGGGTGCGCCCGCGACTGCCAGCATTTCATCACCCGGACGCAAAACACCGAATAGCGCTGCCGCGATCGCGTGGGTGCCAGAAACAAACTGCACTCTCACTGCCGCCGCCTCTGCCTCGACGATCTCGGCAAAGACGCGATCGAGCACTTGCCGACCCAGATCGTCGTGCCCATAGCCTGTTACGCCCGCAAAATGATGAACTCCGACTCGATGATTTCGATAAGCATTGAGGACTCGTGTTAAGTTTTTCTTGACCTGAGCGTCAATACCAGAAAAAATTGGAGTGAGTGTTTTTTCTGCTGCTCGTAACGTTGTAGCGCTATCCATTACAGTGTGGTTGGGTTAGAACGATAAAGTGGCGGGTGCGAATCGCTTGATCCCGTTTGAGTGGTCCGATCGATCGTCGATTCGGACGCAGCAAGGAGACCAAAAGATAGGGAAGCTCATTATACCTCTCGATTCTTTTGCTTCTTGAATCTCAATAGGGTCTGTTTTCGGGCAAACTGGGCACTGTGTTCCATATCGAGACTATTACTGCATGATCGCAACTTCAAAACAACTCCGCCTCGATTACCCCGTCATCTTATTTATGGCGGCGGTTCACACTGGCGCGCTCTTTGCTCTACTGCCCAGCAACTTTAGCTGGTCAGCCGTTGGGGTCGCTGTCTTCTTGCACTGGGTGACAGGTGGCTTGGGCATCACCCTTGGATTTCATCGTCTGGTAACGCACCGCAGCTTTCAGACTCCAAAATGGCTGGAATATTTTTTGGTGACGTGTGGTGCACTCTCCTGTCAGGGAAGCCCGATCGACTGGATCGGAATGCACCGAATTCATCACTTAAATTCTGACCAAGCAACTGATCCTCATGATTCTAATCAAGGTTTTTGGTGGAGCCACATGGGTTGGATGCTCTATGAAATTCCTTGTAGAGATCAAATCGCCCGCTTCACAAAAGACATTTCGGGCGACCCATACTATCAGTTTCTTCAAAAGAATTTTTTTGGTCTCCAAGTCGCATTAGGAATCGTTCTCTATTTGATTGGAGGCTGGTCTTTTGTCGTTTGGGGCGTGTTTGTGAGACTAGTAGCGGTTTTTCACTGCACCTGGTTTGTCAACAGCGCAACTCATAAGTTTGGCTATCAGTCTTATGAGTCAAACGATCACTCCAAGAATTGCTGGTGGGTGGCGGTTTTGACCTATGGCGAAGGCTGGCACAACAACCATCACGCTTATCAACACTCTGCCCGTCACGGCATGAAATGGTGGGAAATCGACATGACTTGGATGACGATAAAACTCTTACGATCGCTAGGGTTAGCCACAAAAGTGAAGTTAGCCGGAGAGGAATAATTCTGAATTTGAATGATAGACCTCTTGCGAAAGTCCCTGCCCTCACCCTAAATCCCTCTTCCAAGTGTGGGAGAGGGACTTTGAAATCTGGCTCCCCTTCTCCCACACTTGGGAGAAGGGATTGGGGGATGAGGGCATCTTCGGACTTTTGCAAGAAGTTTGATGAACTCAATTTCGATTCATCCTTCAAACCCTCTAAAACTGTCCAGTTCCCTGAACAATGTGCTTAGTGGTGGTCAAGGTTTCTAGACCGATCAAACCGCGACGGTGCCCTTTTTGGTTAGACATTCCTAAAAAGATTGCGTCTCCTTGCTTGGGGTTGCGATAAAAGCGGGGCGACGCGTTGATATAGGTTGAGGCGCTGTTGACTCCCAGAGCAAATTCTCGACTTTCTTGATAAGACTCGGTGGCGAGACAATCAGCGTGACCGCTACTGTGGTGATTGATCCAGTTAATCGCGGCTCCTAAATCATCGACCACTTTAAAGGCGACAACCCGATCGAGATACGCCTGATTCCATTCAGAATCTTCGGCTAAGAGCAGTTCTGAAAACTCAGTCACCAGTCGAGCATCGCCTCGAATCTCAAATCCCTTCTCTCTCAAACTGCGCCACAGCATCACGAGTAAGGAGGGATTTTGGTGTGGGTGGATCAAGACTTTCTCGATCGCGTTCACAGGGTCAGGCTCACTTAAATGACTGTCTTGAATCATCCAGCGAGTCACGTCTAAGCTGCCAGAAGGCGACCAATAGAGATAGCAATTGCCGATCGCCGACTTCAACACAGGGGCGGTAGACTGACGCACCACTTGCTGCACTAAACTCGGTCGCCCGTAGGGAATCACCAGGTTTAAGTAACGGTCTTGAATCACCAAATCTCGAATCGATGCTCCCTGATCTGCCGGAAGTGACTGCAAACAGTCGGGAGGTAAATCGGCATCTTCAACCGCAAATTGAAGAGCTTGAGCGATCGCCGCATTGGAGTGACTCGCCTCACTGCCGCCTTTAAGAATTAAGCTGTTGCCCGTCTTGATGCACAACCCTGCGGCGATCGCGCCCAGATCGGGAAATGCCTCATAGACCAGCGCAATCACGCCGAGCGGCATCAACTGAGAATAGGTTTGGCACTGATCTACCTGAAAATTTGCCGTCATCACGCGTCCGATCGGGTCTGGCAGCTCACTCAAGTGCTGCAAAATCTGAATCGTGTTCTGAATTCGCTCTGGAGTCAGCTTTAGCCAGTCGAGCAGCAGATCGGGGACTGCCATCTCCCGGCTCGTTTCCAGATCTAAGGTGTTTGCCTCTAAAATGTCGTTTTGCTGGCTTTTCAGCGCCTTTGCCATCGCCTGAACTGCGCGACTGCGAACGGTGCCTTTGGCGACTGAAAGCGCTAAGGAGGCATGATGGGCGTTGCGGACGACACTGGCGGGATCGAGAGGAGGTTCAAATAGTTCGGGGGTCATGAAGCTAACGGCGATAGGCTAACCAGACCATGAGCGCAGGCAAAACCGCCAACAGCAGCGCTACGACTACCAAAAGAATGCCGCCACCGCCATTGAGCGCCACCGGAAGCCAAATGCTCAACAAAACCAGAAGAATGCCCAGTGCGAGGGGCAAATAGCTGTCTCCTAAACCGGGATGGACGACATTCCACTGGTGTCCTGTCCAGCGCCACGATCGCTTATAGGGGTAAGTTGTAGACAGTTGCTCAATGACATAGCCCCCTTCTTCGACCACAAAAATTTGCTGACAGCGACTACAGCCAAATGCTTCGGTTAGGATAATCGGAGTCAAGTGTCCGCGACGACGACACGGACAGGGATAATCGCTATTTAATTCAATCTTGTGAGTTTTTTGGGATTGCACAAGCGACAAGGGGCGCGAGAGTTTTTAAGTAAAGAGATGAGTCAAGAAGAGTGGGCAAAGAGACTGCTGGTGAAGCTATCTCTTGAAAATTTTATCACCCTCTTTCTGAGTACAGAGCCTACCTTAATAATCAGTTGGGATTTGTGGCAGAAGGAGCAGATTTTTAATACCCACTGTTCCAGTGCATCGACAAGTTACGAACCGAGCTACCGGGCTTTGTTTCGTCGTCGATCGCTTTGACCACTCGCCGATAAATCTCTTCGGCTTGCTGGGGAGAGTTGCCAATGCTAGTTAGCCCTAGTTTACCAAATTCTGAGAGGCACCCGATTAAGTGAAAGACGGTGCCTGTCTCGGTGCTGGTGTCAAAATGAAGCTGATGATAGGCGATGATATCCATCAAGTCGTTGGGCAATAAACCTCGATAGTGGTCTCGTTGAAGATTGTCGGTGGCTTTGTAATATTTGGCGCGCCCCTGCTGGCTATAGAATAAACCGCTTGCGAGGTCATAGCGTCCATTAGTGAGAAACTTCAGCGTCATAAAGGGGTGAGTCGTGCCACCTTTGCGGAGATTGATCTCGATCGCTTGAAACTCCCATTTGCCTGTGTTGGGGTGCCGAACCACAACAAAATCTAGCCCGAATCGCTCTATCACGCCTTTTTTTGCTAACGTTTTGCCGACTCGCAAGCCCAAGTCTTGCAGTCGCAGCCGATATTCCTCATCTGCTGGAAAGCAGCAACCGAGGTAGATTTGACCATTGGGTCCACCGAGAATTTGGTCATGGGTTGAAAGGATTTCGACTTCTCCAACGGGATTGACGCGCCCCTGAACGCTGGGCGATCGCTTCTCGTCTCCTTCGATGAATGCCTCGGCGATCGCGCCCAATTCGGGAACGCGGCTGCCATAATTTTCCCAAGTTTCAGCTTTTGACTCGAAGTGCAGGGCGTGAAATTTGTTGAGAATCGTGCTGACTCGCTGTGGGTGAGTTGCCAATCCGGGAGCCATCTCTTTGAGAGGACGCAGATCGAGCAGCGCGTTGCCTTCTCCCGAAAATCCTTCGTTGAGTTTGATGACGACGCGTTTGAGATCGGGCTGTCGCTCCCAAAGCTCGGCGGTGACGATCGCTAACTCTTTGGCATCGTGAACCAACAGACTGCCATCGGGATGAGGCACCCCACTTTCAGCAAAAATTTGGCGACTGCCGCTTTTGGTGCCCCACTCTAGCAAATCGGGGTCGAGGGCAAATAAGGGGATGTCTAGCTCGACGGATAAATCTCGCTCTAGCGTCGTGGAGTTGTAGCAGATCATATAGGCACGATCGCGATCGACCGCCTGACGAATTCGCTCAATGAGTCGAGGGCGCTCAAGAATCTTCTGACTCAATGGCTTAGTCGCGCTGTCATAAGTCGAGAGCAGCAGGAGCCGATCGCGGGCGTGAGAAAAGGGAATTCCGGGCAGAAGTTGCAGATAATAGTCAATCACGCTGGGGTGAAGCGGCTGTGACGTGAGGTAAATCAGCCGAGTCCGAGGGTTTCTCAATCGAATCAGAGAAAACAGCAGCCGTTCTTCATAGTGCGAAAAGCCCTCAATTTTCAAGAGTTCTCGCTGGTCGATGCTGATCGAGGGAATGACCACAATATCGGCATCGCTGAGGTCAAACTGGTCTGAGTTGCGCCAGCGATCGCGCAGTTGGTCTTGAAGAAGCTGAAATTTGGCGATCTCAGCCCTTAGATTGAGCGTGTCCATAACGGCTATCTCCCGCGTAGTATGGGATACAAGTGATCATACAGATTGAGTTGTGATTCGCAATACGTGCGGAAGGTAGAAAATTTGAAGGCAGAAATGGAGAAGAAAGCCTTGCGGAGATCGCTGCTCGCAAAACGCCGATCGCAGCCTCTAGAAGAATGGCAGCAAACGAGTCAGCAAATTTGTGAACATTTAAAGGCGCTGCCTCTGGTTCAAAAAGCCAAAACAGTTTTGGCTTATTTTAGTTTTAGACAAGAACCTGATCTGAGTTTGCTCTTTTCGCTACCTAAAGTTTGGGGCTTTCCGCGTTGTGTCGAAAAATTGTTATCGTGGCACGTTCTTTCACCCGGTTTCCCTCCTAAAACTGGAGCTTACGGGATTCTTGAACCGTCTGCTGAGAGTCCGATTTTGGAGTCCGATCGAGTGGATTTGATTCTCGTGCCGTGTGTTGCGTGTGATCTGGGAGGCTATCGACTGGGCTATGGAGGCGGCTTTTACGATCGTCTCCTCAGTGCGCCAGAGTGGAAGGAGAAACCGACGATCGGGATCGTTTTTCAGTCTGCGGTGGTTTCTGAACTGGCGATCGACCCGTGGGATCATCCACTGCAAGGAATTTGCACTGAACAGGGATATTTGAGGATCAATTAATACCTTGATTGCTCTCTTTGCCATCGAAAAAAGTCTTCTAAAAAGTCTTGCAATCTCGTGTTGTGCTTGAGGCGTTGAGAATCCCATTCGATCGCAACTCTTGTCAAAATTTCAGAAAATGTAGGAGACGGAACCGCTAATTCTCTGAAGATTTGTATCTTGAGTTTTTGATTGATTGCAAGGGCGATCGTGCTAATCAATTCGCTTGCGTCACTGCTCACAATATGCGCTCCTAAAATCTCTCCATTACGACGAGTGATGACTTTACAAACTCCAGTTGTTTTATGTTGAATGTGCGCTTTTGCTAACGTCTTGAAAAATTGCCTCACCACCACAACGTCTTTTCCATAGGCTCGAATAGCTTGAGACTCGGTTAAGCCAACCCAAGCGAGTTGTGGATTCGTAAATATAATGTGAGGGATCTGACGATCGTCAATCTTAAATAACGGGAAAAACAACGCATTCTTTAATGCGACATTGGCTTCTTGTTGAGCGATCGAGTGAATGCGACTGCCGCAAACATAGATTTGATGATTTAACGTTTGCAGTTTGGTGTTGACGCGAACCGGAAACGAAACGCCCATTGCTTCTAGATTCAAAGACTCTAGATTGGGCTGTGATCCCGTTGCTAGGAGAATCTCATCGGTTTCGATCGCTTCGTCACCCGCCTGAACCCATTTTTTAGATTGAATCTTTCTCACTTGAGTAACGTGAGTGTGAGTCAACACACGAATTCCTTCGGCTTCTAACTGAGCTTGAATCAGAAAAGCGGCTTCTCGATCGGCAGTTTCTAGCATTCCACGGCTCAAAATTAGAGTGACGTGAGAGCCTAACTGAGTAAACGTGTGTGCAAGTTCAATGCCGATCTCATCATCGCCAATAATCACTAATTTTGATGGAACAATTTGCCCAATCGTTTCAGACGTTAAATAGCCTGTAGTTTGCAACCCTTCGATATTTGGAATCAGAGGAATGTGATCGGTTGCGATTAAGAAAGTCCGAGATCGTAGCACTCGCCCATTGACAACAAAACCAGAAAAAGGCTTGCGGCAAAATTCACCTACACTTGCAACAAATTCGATGCCTAGCGAAGCTAAAACGGCTGGCGATTCCAATTCTTGAAGACTAGATGCGATCGCGTCTGCCCATCTTTTTGCCTCCGTCAGTTGTGGCGCTTCGGAAACCATTTCTGACGCATAGAAACTGAGTTGATTTGCCCGATCGAGGCGTTGAGAAATTTCTCCAATCTCTGCAAAGGCACGACGAACGATCGTCGAATCGGAACGAGTGTTTTGTGCCACGAGCGCCACTCTTGCTTTTAATCGTGCAGCAGAGACGGCGGCGTGAATTCCCGCAGGGGTGTTTCCGATGACAACCAAATCATAGTCAACTGCCATAGATCTCTACAAAACGTCGGTTAAGCCTGCGATCAGGCGTTGATTTTCAGACTCAGACCGCACCGCCACTCGAAAGTAACGATCGCCCAATTCTGGAAAACTTACACAATCTCGAATCAAAATCTGGTGCTGTTTTAAGAGTCGCTGTTGAATCTCAGGCACCGACTGGTCTGACCGCACTAAGAAAAAATTAGCCGCACTCGCATAGGGATGCAATCCCGGCAAGGCTGATAGCCCTTGAAATAGTTTAGGTTTGGCGACTTCTAACCAATTCCACGTCTGCTGCTGAAACTCGGTATCTGACAACATCGCCTCAGCCGCAACCGACGCTAAAACGTTAACCGACCACGGATCTCGGCGAGTTTGCCACACTTTTAAGTAATCGGGATGCGCGATCGCATATCCCAGCCGCAATCCGGGCAGACTATAGAATTTTGTCAGCGATCGCAAGATCACCAAATTTGGATAGTGCTGCACATCGTCAATGAGACTTTGCTGACGATCGGGGGGCAAAAAATCCATAAATGCCTCATCGACCACTACCAGCGAGAATTCTTTTAGGCAAAATAGAATCGACTCTCGTGAAAACAGTTGCCCCGTCGGATTGTGGGGATTGTTGAGCAACAAACCTTCACAAGTCGGTTGAATCACGGCAGAAAGATCCATTGAGACCGACTCAAAGCCTCGCTGATTTCCTGCAAAGTCAAAAGGACACCGATGCACCTTCGCATCAAAGGCGCTCAATGCCCGAAAATAATCGCTAAACCCTGGCGTGAGCACCTGAGTAGCATCTAACGTTGCCAAATCCCAGCAAGCCCAGGTGAGCAACTCGGCGGCACCATTTCCGGGCAAAATCCAGTCAATCGACAACTGATGAAACCGAGCGATCGCCGATCGCAGTCGCCGATAATCTGGGTCAGGATACTCCCGCACCAGATTTAAGTTGGATTGAATTGCCGCGATCGCCGATTGAGGAGGACCCAACGGGCTAATGCTGGCAGAAAAATCAAGAATGGCAGAGGGAGAACAGCCAGCCAGTTCTGCTGCCCAAGCCAAATTCCCCCCGTGCACTGGTCGATTCAAAAAGGTTGCCTGTTGAATAATTGAGCGAGTTATTTAGCGGGAGCGACCTTCTCTTTAAAGAGTTTCCCAGCCGAGAAAGCAGGAACCTTGGTCGCCGGAATCTCCATCTTATCGCCCGTTTTGGGGTTGCGCCCTTCACGAGCCTTGCGCTCACGCGGCTCAAACGAGCCAAACCCCACGAGCGTTACTTTGTCACCCGAAGATACGGCTTCAACGATCGTTTCAATCACAGCCGTCAAAACGGCATCAGCTTGTTTTTTGGTGACACTGGCTTTATCAGCGACGGCATCTACGAGTTCGCCCTTGTTCATATAAATCTCCTCAGAGGTTGTCTTGTGGGTAATTGGGTGTCTCACAGTGAGACTAAAAATGAAGGTTCGAGGGGGTCAGCTCAAAACGGCTGAAACTCCCATTCACTCGAATTTTCAATGACCCATTCTATAGGCTGTTTTACACATATGGAGCGTCAAACGCTTTAAGTTATATAGACTTCAGCGCTTTTTAGCCAAATTTGAGCAAATCAATAAGCATTTATGCTTAATCGCAAGAATTGTTCACTAAGAAAAGTTACGATATTCCCGCTCTCTCTGGTTTTGAGTGAGATCAGAGGCGCGATCGCAGAAAAGAATAATAGACCGCGATCGTGTCTCATTTGAGAACGCTCACATCCAATCCACTGCAAATTTGCGTTCTAGCGTTCCTAGCCCTAGCTGATCAGAGCCGATCGCGGGCACTTCAAACAACGCCACCATATCTTTGAGACTGGGGTTACCGCGACTCGCCCCCGTTAACCCTTTGGCAATTACCAACCCACAATAGCCTTTTGTCTTTTTGCAGCGCTGATCCCACTTCTTTCGCGCTTGCAGATGAGTTGGCTCGTCTTCCTCAAATTCGCCAAATAGGTGAAGCTCATCGTTGCCCGTTTGCAAAAGTCCGAGGTCATAATGATCGCCCACAAATGGGTCAGACCCCGGATTAAAGCAGATGCCCGTAATTCCTCCAGCCGATTGAATCTCTGCGATCATTGCCTTTGCTTTGGGTCGCGACGTTTGAATCAAAATCACGGGCAAGCCTTCTCCCACTTCGGCGGGTTCTCCGGGCTGGTGATAGTCAAGCTGCGATCGCATTCGTTCCACCGTCTCCCACGGAATTACGCCCAGGCTGAGAAACGAATTTTCGGGCACCAGGTCATCGCGAATCACCGGAAAAGCCGCCTCTTCGTCATCGCCTACTAGCGCAAACAGTTCGTCTGCTACGTCAGGCATCGTCGCCACTTTGACCGACACCAGAGCAACGTCTGCGTCTGCCCCTTTGGGCACCGGAATTTTATAGCGACTGCTGATCGGCGGAAAAGCATCGTTTTCTAGTTTGCGACGATGTTGACGCACAAATCGATGCAGGGCTTCAAGCACCACCAAGAGAGCGATCGCTTCTTCGTCATAGAGAAACGATCGGATGCCTTCTAACGGATGCAGATTGCCAAAAACAGGCTTGATGTCTGAATCGTCTGATTCTGCAAGATCAAATTCTTCCTCAAATTCTTCCTCTTCACGATCCGCTTCGTAGGTGACAAACAGACAGTCTTGCCCCAAAAAAGCCTCTTCCATCTGTTCAAGCGACTCATTTGCCAGCACTCGCTGCCGAAATTGCTTGAGAGAATCGAGCGATCGATACAGCAAGATGCCATACTCCATGCCCAACATCCCCATCACAGAGGCATAGACCGTGCTGAGATCCCACTGATTCAACTCGATTTCTAAAATCTGATGATCCCCCAGCATCTCCCAGGGGGCATCTTGCCAAATCTCTTCTGCCTTCTCAATCAGCGGATCGGCAAACTGGGGCGGCAGTTTTGGCGGGCGCGTCTCTGCTACATCTTGAAAGCCGCGAAAAATCTCATCAATCAGCGGCAGTTCGGGCACATAGTCCAAAACGATCTCTAAGTCTTGCAGCACGCCCCGCAGATAAAACTGAGTTTCACGATCTCGCACCACAATTTTTTGCGGTCTAGCGGGTTGCCCAGGATTGTGAGGATGCTCCATCGCGCGCAGTAGAGTTCGCACGATCGCTTCCGGTCCCGTTTCTGCCGGAACCACATCCATCGCGCGCACAACTCCCATCGACCCATCGACCCAGAGAATGCACTCGCCGTCTGGCTTAGAGGGTGATGCACTCGGCTCTGTCCAGTCGGTCTGCGCCATCGGTGAACCAGATGAAAGGGGACGACGATCGCCCTCCCACACGTTAGGAAACTGCGGCAAATCAAGAAGCCGACGACGAGTAGCACGATTGAGACCAGTCATAACCAAGCCAGATAACGGAAGAACAGAGCCGACATTCGGGCAGCAGACTTTATAGTAAACGTTAATTCTTCTCCTCACCGACATTCTGCCAAGCCCTCCTTCAGCATAGCCAGCCAGGTCAAGTTATGAGTCACGAATCAGTTTTCAGTCAATAATCGATAAGATGGTGAGATAGAGACGATCGATTTTTGATGTAGCCAAGGAGTCAGACGGGCAGATGACACAAACCATCCAGTCTCAACAACGCGGAATTATGATGAGCGAGACCGCGCTCAAGCATGTGATGCTGCTGCGAGAAAACCAAGGAAAAGATCTTTGTCTGCGGGTCGGCGTTCGGGGCGGCGGCTGCTCTGGAATGTCTTACACGATGGATTTTGAAGATCCTAATAACATTCGTCCTGATGATGAAGTCTATGATTACGGCGGCTTTCAAGTGATCAGCGACCCCAAAAGCTTGCTCTATCTCTATGGTCTGATGCTGGACTATAGCGATGCTTTGATTGGCGGCGGCTTCCAGTTCACCAATCCCAACGCTAGCGCGACCTGTGGCTGCGGAAAGTCATTCACGACGTAGGAGATCGGGGGTCATGGGTTCAGAAATAATCGCTCATGACCGATTCAGTTGTTCAAATTTCTAGTTCGATCATGACCCAAACCATTGAAACGCTCTTTGACGAAGGGCTTGAACGCTATAAAGCTGGAGAAGACCCAGAGGCGTTAATTCCAGTGTTTAAAGATATCTGCGATCGCTCTCGCAAAAGTAGCTCTGCCTGGACGTGTCTAGCATGGCTTTATCTGTTGGCAGACAAGCCTTTATTGGCGCTGACTGCGGCTCAAAAAGCAGTCAAGTTAAACCCTCAAGACCCTCAAGCGCGAGTCAATCTCGTGATGGCGATGTTAGAGCTATCAAAACCTGGGGTTAGACCTCACATTGAGATTGCTCAACAGTTGACGACGCTGCCTGAGTTGGGCGATGAAGTCAAGCAAAACATTGCCGATGGATTTACGCGTAAGCCTGACTGGAAGAGTTTGCAGCGTGTGAATGCTTGGTTGTTTGAATCCTAAAAGATTCAGGACTTGTGGAAAATCGATAGAGTCTGCCCTGCACGGCTGGCTCTATTTTTTTGACTCTATGCAATCCGTCATTCTCAGAAATGGATGAGTGAAAGTTAGTAAATTTAGAAGAACCGTAAAGCTCGATCGTTCCCTGTCTCCTAAACCTCATAGCTGAAACCTGCGTCAGTTGAGCAGATAGCAGGAAGCTGTCTATTTCTAAATTGCAATCTTGAGTTTATGTGTCGCAGTCATTCCGTTACGGCATCAAGGAGTTAGAGATTCAAGCCGATCGAGGGATTAGAATTGAAGAAAATATTCTGTTAAGCAACATCTGTCATCTACTCAGGAAGCGTAGTTTTTTATGGTCTCTACTTTTGCGAATCCGTCTACGATCGATTTTTCTCGGATTCGTCCAGAGATTCAAGCACTGCACACTCAGTTAGTTGAGTGGCGCAGACGGCTGCATCAACATCCTGAACTGGGCTTTTGTGAGCAGTTGACTTCAGAATTTGTTGCCCAAAAACTTCAAGAATGGGGCATTGATCATCAGACTCAAATCGCGAAAACTGGAGTCGTGGCGATCATTCAAGGCGATCGTCTGGGGCGGGTTTTGGCAATTCGGGCAGATATGGATGCGCTGCCGATTCAGGAAGAAAACGAGGTGCCCTACAAATCGCAGCACGACGGACTGATGCACGCGTGTGGTCACGATGGACACATCACGATCGTCCTTGGCACTGCTTATTATTTGTCACAACACCGTGACTTTGCAGGAACCGTCAAAATCATTTTTCAACCTGCCGAAGAAGGTCCGGGGGGTGCCCAGCCAATGGTAGAAGCGGGTGTACTCAAAAATCCTGATGTCGATGCCATTGTTGGGCTGCATTTGTGGAATCAACTGCCATTAGGGACAGCAGGTGTGCGATCGGGGGCGTTAATGGCAGCCGTCGAGACGTTTCGCTGCACGATTTTTGGCAAAGGTGGACATGGCGCAATTCCGCAACAAACGATCGACTCGATCGTTGTGGCTTCTCAAGTGGTGAATGCTCTGCAAACGATCGTGGCGCGAAACATTGACCCGATCGAGTCGGCAGTCGTGACCGTGGGTGAATTTCATGCCGGAACCGCGTGTAACGTGATTGCTGACACAGCTCGTATGAGCGGCACTGTCCGATATTTCAACCCAAATTATGGCGATTATTTTGCCCAGCGCATCGAGCAAGTGATCGCTGGAATCTGCCAGAGTCACGGTGCGAGATATGAGTTGGATTATCAGAAACTGTATCCGCCTGTAATCAATGATGTCGCGATCGCCGATTTGGTACGATCTGTCGCTGAAACCGTGATTGAGTCGCCGTTGGGAATCGTCTCTAACTGTCAAACGATGGGCGGCGAAGATATGTCATTCTTTCTGCAAGCGGTTCCGGGCTGTTACTTCTTTTTGGGGTCTGCTAACGCTCGAAAAGGATTAGATTTTCCTCATCATCATCCTCGCTTCGATTTTGATGAGACCGCTCTCAGCATGGGAGTCGAAATCTTTGTGCGGTGCGTTGAAAAATTCTGTAAACCTTAACTTAGAATCTGCGGGTCTACAGCTTTTCTCAAATTTCTACCTCTTTAGTGAGATTGTGAGTCATTACTAACAATCTTCAATTTTGTACAAGAGCTATCTATAAGCTTTGTCTAATCTAGACTTCAGAGATTAGAAACTTTGCTGTGGATACATCAGATCATCAGAAGGCTTTCTGGTCTAATGCAAATCATAATCATAACGATTATGATTTAAGAAGAGATTACAGTCCGTTGAACCCTGATTTTTAGGAAACCTATATGGCTCACCAATTAGCTCCGTTACCCTACAGCTATGATGCTTTAGAGCCTTTCATCGACACTCAGACGATGCAGTTGCACCACGATAAGCACCATGCTGCTTATGTGAACAACCTAAATGGTGCGATCTCAAACTACGCTGATCTGCAAAGCAAAAGCGTTGAAGAGTTGGTCAAAATGCTCGACAGCGTTCCCGAAGACATTCGCGCAACGATACGCAACAACGCTGGCGGCGATGTCAATCACACAATGTTTTGGCAAATCATGAAGCCCAACGGCGGCGGAGAGCCAGCGGGTGACCTGGCTCGTGAGATCGATCGCACCTTTGGCACCTTTGACACCTTCAAACAGCAGTTTAACGACGCGGGTGTAAAGCGTTTTGGCAGCGGTTGGGTTTGGCTCGTGAAAAACAATCAAGGAACTCTGCAAATCACAAGCACTGCTAATCAAGATAGCCCTTTGAGCGAGGGTTATTATCCCATCATGGGAAATGACGTTTGGGAACACGCTTACTATTTAAAGTATCAAAATCGTCGTCCAGAATACTTAAATGCCTGGTGGAATGTGATCAATTGGGATGAGATCAACCGCCGTTTTGCTAAGTCTCAGTCCGCTACCTAACTCTTGTAGTGAACTGGTAACTTTAAACTTGGTTTAAAATAGGGATCACCATACCCTGTGATCGAAGTCACTAGAGCTGAACCATCTGCCAGACATACTGTACAAGACTCAACTTTAGCCGAGTCATCAACAGGGAACACACGACTGACCGACAGGTTTCTGATAGAGACTGTCGGTTTTTTGTTATAAAGCAAAAATAATGCGTAGTTAGCAGATGCTCGCCATTAGTTGGGAATCGAGTGCTGATGAGTTTGGATATAAATTAGTCCTCACCCTAGCCCTCTCCCTTAAGAGAGGGAACAAGATTTCTCCTCTCCAATGAGAGAGGGGGTGAGGGCAATTCAAGCGATCGGAGAGTCTCAAACGATATGATGAATGCGTCTTTATGCGTGAATCACAAATGCCCCAGGTCGTTGCCGCCTTTTATAAGTTTGTGCGGCTTTCTGATTGGGTCGAGTTGAGAGACCCCTTATTGTCATGTTGCTCAGATCAGGGCGTAAAAGGAACAATCTTGCTGGCGGAGGAAGGGATCAACGGCACGATCGCCGGGTCTCGCACCGCCATCGATACCGTTCTGGCATTTCTCAGAGCCGACCCTCGACTGGCAGATTTAGAGTCTAAAGAGTCCTGCACTGAGCTACCATCCTTCGATCGCATCAAGGTCAAACTCAAAAAAGAAATTGTGACGTTGGGGCTGTCAGCGGTCGATCCGAGTCGGCAAGTTGGCACTTATGTTAGCCCGCACGACTGGAACGCGCTGATCTCTGACCCAGACGTGACGGTGATCGATGTTCGCAATCAGTTTGAAGTTGGGATTGGCAGCTTCGATCGAGCCATCGACCCTTGTACAAAATCCTTTCGTCAGTTTCCTGACTATGTGCGATCGCACCTCGCCTCTAATCAACACAAAAAAGTCGCAATGTTTTGCACAGGTGGAATTCGCTGTGAGAAAGCATCGGCTTTTATGCTCTCGGAAGGGTTTGAAGAGGTCTATCACCTCCAGGGTGGCATTCTCAAATATCTTGAAGAAGTGCCTGATGAGCAAAGTCTATGGCGAGGAGAGTGCTTTGTGTTTGATCATCGGGTTGCCGTCATTCAGGGAGTGACTGAAGGGTCATTTGAGATACGCCGCGACTGTGGTCATCCCATTTCTGAAGCCGATCAAACGACTGACCCCTCAAAAACCCCGTGTCCTCATTGCGATCGAAGGGTATCTCCTTCCTTAGGCTGAGGAATCGAGGGTTTGTGTAAAGAATAATCAGAACAAGTGTGAGGATGACTTTGAATTGCGAATTTTCGAGCAATTTGTCCAACGTTCACGATAACAAAGGAAGTCTGATATGGCTGATTCGACTCAAACGGTTGACTTAGATTCTACGATCGCTGCACTGCAAGGTGGAATTACATCTTTGCCTCCTGAAGCGGCAGTCGGCGCGATCGAAAGCTGGCAGTCTCAGTTGCAAGGCACTGAAATTGCAGAAACGCTGGGTCAATTAAAAATGGCGCTTGAGGGTAGCGGTACGGGTGGTTCCTCGATCGGTGGACTTCTTTCTGATCTCGGCTCTCAAACCACAACTTCTGCTGGAACTGTGACAGGTGACGCAATGTCTAAGCTGCAACAGTTAGGGCAACTTCTTTCTCAAGCCGGTAGCTCTCTCTCATAAGCTCTAGTCATTCTAGATCTTTTTGAGTCGCGTTATTTTTAACGTTTAATTCACATTAAGAACAGCAATCTAGTGATTCTTCAGATTATTTATCTCTGAGCGTTTACTAGATTGTTGTTCTTTAAACTTCTTGCAGAAGTCCGAAGATGCCCTCATCCCCAACCCCTTCTCCCAAGCTTGAGAGAAGGGGAGCTAGATTTCAGAGTCCCTCTCCCAAGGTTGGGAGAGGGATTTAGGGTGAGGGCAGAAACTTTTGTTCTTTTTATAAAAAATTATTTGAAAAACAGATTGCTGACTGTGTTGTGTAAACCTAAGAACCTGAGCAATTTAGCCATTATCGAGATTCTGCGTATTGGTGTGTATGTCCATTTTTAGAAAAGCGATTTGCTAAAATTTGTTGATACACCGCTTCATAACCATCGGTCATTTGTTTAACACCAAAGTGATTCACAACGTGATCGCGGCAGGCATTGCGATCGAGATGACTAACTCGCCCAACCGCATCAACACATTCATCCACGCTGTGGCAGAGAAACCCGGTCTCGCCGTGGACAATGATTTCAGGCGTTGAGCCAAGCTCCATCGCAATTACAGGCGTTCCGGCGACCATTGACTCAATCATCACTAGCCCAAACGGTTCGCGCCAGGTAATCGGGAATAGGGTTGCCACTGCATTTCCCATCAGGGTGTTTTTTTGAACGTGATTCGCTTCACCCAAATATTTGATTTGCTTGCCATCAATGTGAGGCTTAATTTCTTGCTCAAAATAATCGACATCGACTCGATCGACCTTTCCTGCCATTTTGAGATGCCAGCCCGATTTTTTGGCAATCTCGATCGCGAGGTGCGTTCCTTTTTCAGGAGAGATTCGCCCTAAAAAAGCCAGATAATGAGATTCATCTGGTTGAGGATAAAATTTGTGCGCTGCCGGATTGATGCCGTTATAAACCGTCGCAACATAATTCAACCCTAATCTCGGTTCTCGTTGAGTATTTGAGATACTCACATAGGGCTGATTGTGAAAATGAGTGAATAGCTTTTCGTTATCGGGCGAAAAGCCTCCATGCAAAGTGTGCACAGTCGGGGTTTTGACCAACGGCGCACAGGGCAGAGCCGCGCAGCCAATGTGAGAATGAATGATGTCAAATTCTTGCGATCGTCGATAAACATGCCCCAGTTGCAGCATCTCATAAACTGAATGCTCTTTAACTCCAGGGTCGAGGCGTAGAGCACGAGGGTGAATGGCTTCAAGATGGGCAAGACTCACAGAGTCACCCGACGCAAACAACGTGACCTCGTGTCCACGTTTCACTAATTCATCGGTCAATAAGCTGACGACTAATTCAGCTCCTCCATAAGCAGGAGGAGGCACACTCTCCCACAAAGGAGCAATTTGAGCAATCCGCATAAAAACCTCCGCGTTCATTAAAATTGGTTGTAATGATCATTACAGTTTTATAAGATAGGACGCATCTGGCTGCGGAGATAGGGAAAGTTTTTCGCTGAACGGAGCCGAAATGCCTCTTCATCAATCGGTTCCGCCCCAACTCCAGACAGGCTTGTCGCCTCGCACGAATTGTTTGAGAATCGCAGTCGTTAGGCTATTTGCATCGCTCATTCCTGTCATGTCGAGAATTAAATAGGCTTTTCCATTGACGAACCGCATTCTCAAATAGGAATGTCCTGAAAAGTCTTCATTGTCTGACTTGACAATTCGAGCGGTCGCTTTGCATTGGTCATAGCGTGGCTTAAGTTTGCCGACCCATGTGACGCTAAAATCATCGCTGCTGGCGATCGTAAAACCATCGGCGATCGCGCTCAAGTTTGCCGTGCCATCGATTGCATAGCTTCCCTCACGATAAGGTTGGAGAGTTTCAGTCACCACCACCTTTGCCGGACAGCGAACGTTGGGATCTTGAGTGTCGATCGCTTTAAACACTTTGAGATCAAGATTTGCAGCGTGGGCAGGAAGACTTGATAGCACCCATGCCACAATGCCAATTCCGATAAAAGATTGAAGTTTCATAGATAGCGCGTTAGAACGTTGAGATATCTGAGTCTTCACCAATCAGCCGCTAAATTTCGGAAAACGGCAGACTCTAGCTCTCAAAGGAGCCATATCGCTCTAACCAATCAAAGATTTCATCAAGCTGAGAGAGGGTGACCAATCCATAGTTCCAGAGAGTCATCGGCAGCAGACTAGGGGTTTGCTCAGATTGTTGCAGGGCAAACACGATCGAGGCTTGAGAAATCAAAAGTTCCTCAGTCAAAAACCGAATCAGAGGATGATTGGTTGAAATCTCCATTGCAGCCACGCTTTTCTCAACGGTTAAATGGACTTCAGAGTTCAGTTCAGAACCTGAAACAGTGTGACATCTTAGGCTTTAAAAGCGACAATGTTGCATTAATTACCTCTAGTTTTTAGTGCGAGGTTCCGCCGTGACTGTCAGCAATGCCGCAACCCAGTTATATCTCCCAGATGCCAATCTGATTCAAGCTGCACTGGAGGCGATCGATGGGTTTGCAACATCGAGTGCGCCGAGTGCCT
Organism: Phormidesmis priestleyi BC1401; assembly: GCF_001650195.1. Taxonomy (GTDB): domain Bacteria; phylum Cyanobacteriota; class Cyanobacteriia; order Leptolyngbyales; family Leptolyngbyaceae; genus Phormidesmis_A; species Phormidesmis_A priestleyi_B. The sequence goes on from NZ_LXYR01000009.1 coordinate 118,632, forward strand.
GGGCATCTTTAGATAAAGCGACGATCGTGGCAGACGTGCGATCGCGCGTTAACGATCCGTTTCAAATCAGCCAGGGCGGGCAGCCTTTTTGCGGTCCGGCAGCCGTTTTGTTTGAGCTGGTCAGAAAACAGCCGCTTCGCTATGTGCGAATTTGTCAAAGTCTGTTTGAAACGGGCTACTTTCAAGCGGCGAGTCACTGGCTCTCGGCTCCTAATGAGCTACGACAGGCGAGTCGGGGTGACCTGCGCATGAGCCAAGCCGATTGGATGGTGTTAGCGACGCTGAGACAGTCAGAAAATTTGCTGTTTCCAGTTGAGCCAAATGCCCCTGACATGATTCGCAATCTGGCAGGAATGACTAAATCGTGGGAAATGCGCGGCTGGATCAAGGAGATTTTAGGCTACCGCAAAAGTGAGTATTATCATGCTTATTTGATGAATGACGTGAGTGCATTAAACCAGGCGGCAGCAGCGATTCAAGCAGGAGGAGTGGCGTTTGCGCTGATCACCGCCGAGGGAATGCTGCAAACCAACCCGCCGCCGATTCCGTTTCCAAGTCACTGGATTGGGCTATTAGGAAATGTGTCGGTGACGAATAGCCAGGTGAGTTTTGATATTTATACCTGGTCAAAAAAACTGCACCTCGATCTAGATTTATCGTCGTTTAAGAAATATTTTTGGGCAGCCGTCACGGGCATTCCGTAGATATGCGCCGCACCTTTAATAGTCGTCTTCAACGACATTCTCGTTGTAATGCGGAACACGTTTAGTAGTAAGATACTGAACCTATTGGGGTCATTTTTTGATTTAGCAAGGTTAAACCCTCTAAGAGTCATGAATCTTTGCTTTTATCTGCATCATTAGGGTGTTCGTCAGTTGCTCCTTTCACATGAAAAGCATTCTCTTAACGGTCATTAAAGTTCTTGCAGTCTGCATTTAAGTTGTGTTACGACATTTTTTTGAAGTCGCTCTTGCCCCATTAATTCTATCTGAGTGAAATTAGAACAAGCCCCGAGCGGGTCCATCGATCGTTTGAGGAAACTGCTGAATGTTTAGAACTAGCCGTAAATCGTACAGATCGAGCCTGTCGTCATATCAGAAAAAGAAAAAGTCTTTGCCTCGCTGGGTGATTTTGAGTGCTATTCCGATCGCGCTGATCACCCTAGAATTGTTGGCGCGGTTAATCATCGGAATGATCGGCAAAGCACCCGAACTCGCTGCCTATGATAGCGAACCGCTGAAGGTTACTGCCTACCGATTAAACTATCTCGATCAGTCTGGCGCTGCTTATGATGGGCTGCCCGATCGAGGGCGGTTAAACGCAAAACGCAGCCCTCTAATGGGCTATAAGCTGGTCGGCAGTCAAACCAACTCGTTTTGGCAAATCAATGAGCAGGGGTTTCGCGACAGTCAGCCCGTAGCACAGACAAAATCGAAAGACGAAGTGCGAATTTTTGTTTTGGGTGGCTCTACCGCCTTTGGACAGATGAGTTCTAGCAATCAAAGCACCTTTGCCACCCAGTTAGAAACCCGGCTGAATCAGCAGGTTGCCACTCAGAAGACAAATTCTGCTAAGTTTCGTCCTAATGTGCTGCCTTACTATGCCGATGAGCTAACAAAAGCGATGGCACTGCCGCCTCGCATTCGAGATAGTCGCTATCGGGTGATTGATGCCGCCGTTCCCGGCTATGCGTCTAGCAATGAGCTATCGCAACTCGCGCTTCAGGTGTTATCTTATAAGCCTGATTTTATCATTGTGATGGATGGCTATGCCGATTTGCTGTTGCCGAGCACTCAAGAGGGAGCCGATATTCCGGGCATTGAGTCGCTGTTAGATAATTCATTTGGGCATTTCACCACAGCGTTGTCAGAGCGGTTTAAGAATTGGATCAGTCAGTCATTCTTAGTTAAGAGTGTTCAGTATTGGGTGCTGCGTCCACAAGATTCTCTCAAGCTATTAATTCCTCCTGCAACAGATGATGCTCAACCCCTAGCACAAAAGCTTCCAGCGAATGCCGATGAACTCGATCGCCGCGTGTCTCGATATCGCAATAACTTAGAGCAAATTGTGCGGTTGGCATCGGCGGCAAAAATTCCGATCGTGCTGGCACTGCAACCCGAAATCACCAGCCGCAATGTCAACACCCTGGCTCCACAAGAAAAGAAGATTCTCGATCAGGTCGGACAACCCTACACCCAGCGGGTCAAAGCAGGTTACACCGAACTTCAGCGAGCGATCGCTCAAGTCAAACAGCAGTTTCCTCAGGGCGTGACAACGCTCAACTTATATGAGGGAACCAACTTTCAGGGAGAGTCTTTTTACGACACAGTGCATTTAACCGATGCCGGAAATACTGCGATCGCCAATCGGCTTTATGACACGATCGCCACCTCTCTAACGCTGCAACCCAAGCCTTACGCCGACCAATCACCTCCCGGACGCTAGAACGGTTTTAAGTGGGCAGTCGTCTAAGCTGATGTTGAGTAGTGCTGCTTGAACGATCGCTATTGCTAAGGAATAAGGATTTATTAACGTGTGATTCGTCGGGTTCGCCCCCTAAATCCCCCAGTCTGAGGGAGCCGGAGTTCAAAGTCCCCCAGATTGGGGGATTTGGGGGGTGACCGTTAGGTAGGTTAGCGTCAGTTCAAAACAGCAGGTTGTTTAATCCTCGATCCTTAGAGCGATCGTTCAAGCATTTTTTAGCTGTTCGCTTAGTATTATCAGCTACATACCTACTTACGGATAAAGGTTTGTAGTAGCAGCGTGTGAATAAGACACCATCAGCATTAGCAAAACGATGATTCCGATCGTTAGAATTGCTAGAGATCCCCAGCTTGCAGAGTCAGATCCGATCCGCTGTTTTAAGTTATTAAGCTTGTCAGACGTTGCCATATCAGTCTCTCCTTTTGCCTATACACCCGTTGTATAGAAAAAAGTTGAGGAACTTGTGAGGAACGCCATAAAGTTCGCGATTCACGAATCATAAGTTTTATCAGACTTCTGCATTCGCCAATCCCTCAGTGTCGTGTTCAGGGTTCAAATATTTTTATTGATTAGTTTTTAACGATGGTTACCTCATTATCTTTACTATAGTTATGGAGCGGTAATTTATTAACATCAGAGGTGAGTCCACTAATCTCCGATATACAAATAGTCTTTGCGTTAGCTACCTTAATTTCTTGTTGCTCCTCACGACTCAAAACTCTTCATGGATACAACTTCGTCTGCTCAAAAAGTAGCGGGACTTCACAGCGTCTCTTCAGACACGATCGAGCAACTTCAAGCAGATATTCAACGCACCTTTGGCTTCATTCCCCCGTTTTTTGCTCCTGCCATCCACACGCCTCAGATCTTTGAAAACCTTTGGCAGCAGACGCTTTCTGCTTACGTTCACAATCCTCTACCTGTCTTATTCAAGGAAAAACTATCTGCTTATCTCTCGCGGTTTTGTGCGGTTCCTTACTGCATGATTTGCTACAGTTGTTCTCTATACAGCCTGGGAACTGAGGCACGAGAAATCTTAGCGCTGCTCGAATCGCCCCCTGCGATCGAGTCCACGATTCGCGACCATTTACTTAGTCTCTCTGCCCAGCAAACCGAACTCAACAACTGGTCAGAACTCGCCCCTGACTTAGAAGCTAGTTTGCTAGCTTGTGCAACTTTTATTGCAATGGAGTCTGAGAACACAGAACCCGTGCGAACTCAGCTACGACGAGTGTTAGGAGAGACTCATTATCACTTCTTAATCACATTAATTGCCTACCTCAAAACCTGTCATATCTGGATGGAAGCTCATCCTGAAGTGAGTTATCTCGACGATCGCCGCTTTCAAAATCACTTTGAGAATTTGGTAGGCGACGAGCCAGAGCTATTAGACTTCTTCGATACTTATTGGCAGCGAGTTAAGCGTGAGCAACAAACGTGGGCAGAACAGCAAGCCGCGATCGCTGAACGCAGGCGCAATGACCTAGTTTTGAGAAAGATTGTAGAAGAAAATCTTTCTCTTGCCCGCGCAGTTGCCTCCACGACGGAGAGCGTTTTAATCACCGATCCCAATCAGCCTCATAACCCGATTATTTATGCCAATCCTGCCTTTACGCGGGTCACAGGCTATGAGGCTCAGGAAGCGATCGGGCGAAATTGCCGCTTTTTGCAAGGGGTAGACAGCGATCAGCAAGTGGTCTCTCAAGTTCGAGCCGCGATCGCCGAACAGCGCGAAATCAAAACTACGATTTTAAATTATCGCAAAAACGGTCAGCCGTTCTGGAACAGTCTAAAAATCGCCCCTGTTTGGTCTGGAGCTAAAGAACTGCTCTACTTTGTAGGCATCTCTGAAGACATTAGCGATCGTAAGCAAGCCGAGCAAAAAATTCGAGAGCAAGCCGCTCTTTTAGATGTCACGACCGACGCAATTTTCGTGCAGGATCTCTCCCACAAAATTCTATTTTGGAACCCCGGAGCCGAGCGACTCTATGGATATCGCTCTGAGGAGGCGTTAGGCAAAGATGCAACGGTTCTGCTCCATCCCGCAAAAACGACTCAACTGACTCACGCTCAAAAAACGGTGCTTGAGCAAGGCAAATGGCACAATGAACTCAATTTGATTCATCGATCGGGGAAGAAACTGGTCGTCGAGAGCCGTTGGACTTTGGTGAAAGATGAGCAAGAAAATCCCAAGTCTATCTTGGTGGTGAGCACCGACATCACCGAGAAAAAACAGCTAGAAGCACAGTTTCTGCGCGCTCAGCGCATGGAGAGCATCGGCACGCTTGCCAGCGGCATTACCCACGACTTAAACAATATTCTGACTCCGATTTTGGCGGCGGCTCAACTGCTGTTGATGAGAACAAGCTCTGAGGATGTCAAACAACGGCAGATGCTCGACATGATTCAAACCAGTGCAAATCGCGGTGCGACGTTGGTTAAGCAAGTCTTGTCTTTCGCACGAGGCATGGAGGGCAAGCGATCGCTGCTTCAAGTGCGTCACCTGATTGCTGAGATTCGACAGATTATGCAAGAGACGTTTCCGAAAGCGATCGACTTTCACCTCGATCTCGCCAGCGATCTCTGGCTTGTCACAGGAGACGCGACTCATCTCCACCAGGTTTTGATGAATCTCTGCGTCAATGCGCGGGATGCAATGCCCGAAGGCGGCACTCTGAGTCTCAGTGCTGAGAATTTGTGGATTGACGAACCCTACGCCCGCATGAACTTAGATGCTCAGGTGGGTTCCTACATTGCGGTGACGGTGGCAGACACCGGAGCGGGCATCTCGCCGGAGGTTTTAGATCGCATCTTTGAGCCATTTTTCACCACGAAAGACTTGGGCAAAGGGACTGGATTGGGGCTATCCACTGTTCTCGGCATCATCAAAAGTCATAGCGGATTCGTAACCGTGACTAGCGGAGTGGGAGAAGGCACTCAATTCAAGGTTTACTTACCTGCGGTAAAATCTGAGGAAATGCTTCAGACGCAAATCGAGGCGTTGGCGATCGGGCAGGGTGAATTAATTCTCGTCGTCGATGATGAAGCCAACATTCGAGAAGTCAGCCAAACCGTCTTGGAAACCTACAACTATCATGTGCTGACGGCGATTGATGGCATTGACGCGATCGCTCACTACGCCGAGCACAAGCGCGAAATTAATCTGGTGCTGATCGACTTGATGATGCCCGTAATGGACGGGGCTACGACGATTCGGGCATTGAGAAAGCTGAATCCGCAGGTCAAAATCGTCGCCATGAGCGGATTAGTGCCCAGCAACCAACTGCCAGTCTTGGGTTCCGAAATTCAGGCATTTCTGCCCAAACCTTACACCGCCAAAGAGTTGCTGACCTGCATTCAAGAGGTTCTAAAAAACTAACTAAACGGTTTGCTTAGGATCATAGATTAAACAAACCTGAATTCTCCCTCACCCCAGCCCTCTCCCTAAGGAGAGGGAGCAACCATCTAGTTTCCTTTCCTCCCTAAGAAGCAGGGTTAGCTCACATCTTGCACCAGTCTCAATAAGGTAAGGGGAGAGGCTTGACGAGGATTTCAAACCCCAGGTCATCCGCAAGTTTCCGGTGCGTTTGAATCTGATGTAATAGCTTGATCCATAGGACTTGAGGCAAAAGTTCTGCCATCGCTTGGGCACTGACTTCCCCCCAATCCAGCGGTGCCCAGTTTGGGAACGTTCGAGAGACCCAATGGGCAAGCAGGTAAGCAATGAGGGATAACAACAACCAGCGATAAATGCCCAGCCGAGTCTTCTGACCAAAGCAATGGAGTC
>NZ_LXYR01000010.1 GCF_001650195.1 Phormidesmis priestleyi BC1401
ATCCAGTCTCCTAAACGGGATAGTGACTCTCGTCACTTCACCAATTCCTTAACCGTGACTCTCCAGAACCAGGCTCAGATTCGGGCGCGCTCGCACCAGTGATAAATCGGTCTTAACTGTCAGAGCATTAGCTTCACATTAGGGCAAGATGAGGACGGGGGATTGAGTGTTTCTTACTTTCTTAACCCACCCTTCTGCGTGGGACAATTGCTCAGATCTTGCACCCGTCTATTCGCTGCGGTTCTGTCCCGCCCGTGAATGGAATTTCGGGCGGGACAGAACCGCAGCGAATAGACGGGTGCAAGATCTCAGCTAAAACTTTCCCCAGGGGCGAGGGGACATGAATTCTGGCTCCCTTCTCCCTAAGGAGAAGGGTTGGGGATGAGGGTGCAGGGTTAAACGTCTCATCGATTTTGAGTTAACAACGTGGCTGGTGATTCAACATGAGCAGTGAAAAACAGGTAAAAGAGAACATTCTTCGGGATCTCAAGCGGTTTGAGCGGGGGGATTTGGTGGAGAGCGCGATCGCACTTTTCCGGACATTGGGCTATGGGACGGATAAGCGAGTCAGCTTAGATCAGCCAACGGCAGCGAGCTTTTTGAATAGCTTTAATGGCGATGGCGTTCTCAAGCCAGAAAAAGCGCGGGTCGATGAGTGGCAATCTGTCGATCTGCTGTTTCAACTCACGAAGGATAAGATTGTTGAAAGTGATCAGCTTGGCATTCAATTTAATGATGTGAAGGTTGATAACACGATCATTGAGTCTTATTTGTTTTTTGGGATTCGGTTAAGAGGTGAATCGTATTCTCGATCGAAGCTAGCGGATATCACTCGTGAAGCCAATAAGCTGTTTCAGATGCCTGTGATGCTGGTGTTTCAGCATGGGAAAACGGTGACGCTTTCGGTGATTAATCGGCGGTTGAGTCGGCGAGATAGCTCGATCGACGTGTTAGAAAAAGTGACGCTGGTTAAAGATATTGCCGTTGCAAATCCGCATCGTGCCCATGTCGAGATTTTGGCGGATCTGTCGCTAGAGCAGCTTTATAAGACTCATAAGGTGAGCAACTTTGTGGAGCTGCATCGATCGTGGCAAAAAACCCTCGATAGCTCGGAACTCAATAAGCGCTTTTTTAAGGAAGTGTCGAACTGGTATTTTTGGGCGACGCAGCAGGTGATGTTTCCAGATGGGGCGGATAAAAATCAGGCGGTGCGAAATGCGACGAGTGTGATTCGATTGATTACGCGGCTGATTTTTGTGTGGTTTCTCAAAGAAAAAGGGATGGTGTCGGATCGGTTGTTCGATCGGGCGCAACTGTCTCAACTGATTGGTCTAGAGAATGTTGAGTCGAGCACCTATTAGGCGATTTTGCAAAATCTGTTTTTTGCAACGCTGAATCAAGAGATGAACACGGACGCGAAACCGAAAAATCGTAAGTTTCGACATCAGGGAAAGACACGAGGCCAACACTATATGGTACACAACGTTTATCGCTATCGAGAGTTGTTTAAACAACCCGATGCAGCGCTGGCGTTATTTGAAACGATGCCCTTTTTAAATGGGGGATTGTTTGAATGTTTGGATCGGACTGACAAAGAAAATCCGAAGCAACCTAGCCGAATTGATGGGTTTAGAGATCGCGCCGATAATCCGCTATCTGTCCCTAATTTTCTGTTCTTTTGTGACGAGCAGAAAGTCGATCTCAATCCGATTTATGGCACTAAAAATAAGCACTATGACATGCGGGGATTGATTGATATCTTTAATAGCTATAAGTTTACGATCGCTGAAAACACGCCGATCGAGGAAGAAATCGCGCTTGACCCGGAAATGTTGGGCAAGGTGTGTGAGAATTTGTTGGCAGCATATAATCCTGAGACTGAGGCGACGGCACGAAAGCAAACGGGATCGTTTTATACGCCGCGTGAAGTGGTCGATTATATGGTCGATGAGTCGCTGATTGTCTATTTGGTGAGGAAGATGCCCTCACCCTAGCCCTCTCCCCAAGCCTACCGTGTACACACAAACCCGCGTAGACTGGGTTTCAGGTCTTTCAGCCCCCCTAAATCCCCCAAGATTAGGGGACTTTGAACCCGGAATTTTAGCTTGAAGTCCCCCAGATTGGGGGATTTAGGGGTAGAAGATCTCAGCAATGACCGATCAAGCAACTTGTATGTACACAGTAGCCTCAGGAAGAGGGAACAAGAGGTTCTAGCTCCCTTCTCCTTGGGGAGAAGGGTTGGCGAGGGCTTGCCCCACTTCGTGAGGAGGGCTGTCCAGCTTTACGCAGGAGGTCTACAGTTGAATGGTGGTTTTGTCGTGCAATTCCTCCACTTGAATGAGTGAACCATTGCCCAGGACAATATTGACAATCTGATATCCCGGCAACACTCGGATAATTTGATATTCAGTCGTTACATCACTCGTGCCATCCCACTTGAGAAATGCCAGTTGATTAGACGCAATCTCACTTAGCTGGGAAACAAAGTCTTCAATAGCATCGCTAATGTTGGGCACAATGCCCGATGACAGGAAGATATAACGCTCTTGCAAATCTAACGTGACACTAACTCAATAACGCCGTTCTGTTGAGCATCGCAACTCAACGGTGAACGAAATCGAGTTACGCACGATCGTCCTAACTCCCATAGTTTTTGTCCTCTCTAATTAGTTAAAGAGGACAAAAACATTGAGTTCTTAGATATTCCCTGTGGGTAAAAACTGTATGCAGGATCTTGATTCCAGCCTTTCAAGATCCCATAGCAAAGCCGAGGGTGTACAATCATGAACGCCTCCTGAGTTAATGGTACTAACTAGGGATGGAAGTCCTCGGAGTCTGATTGTCCAGATCAGATTTCCGGGGCACGACATCCATCACTGCGATGTATTCTACAGGAGTTTTTTGGTTTTTGGAATCCTAGAAGATTTAATGTTTATCTCAAGGGTTGCGATCGTGGGAGAGCAGGAGTCCGATCGACAAAGCGCAATGGCTTGTTCATTTTAAGAGGTAGAGAAGCAGAGTTTTTCCAGTTCTAGAAAGGAAAAGTCCGAAAGTCGTTCGGTATAACTGCCGAAATAGAGGAGTTATTCTGTGAAGATTCGGTATAGAACCTCAAAAAACAGGAATTATGCTGTGTGCAAACCGCATAGTTCTCCTGTGAAGGGTGTTATGCCGATTGGCAGGAGTCCAAACGGCAGAAATAATTGTTATGCCGCTGGGCGATCGATAGGGAAGCAACTTGAAGATTGCTTATAGTTAAGAAATTAGTACCAATGGTAAAAGTAGTTTCCTATAACGTGGAATGACCCAAGGCAATCAACCAATCTGAAGGCAAATCATAGATGCGTCGTTTTCATGGAAGTACAATTCTCCTTCTGCTACGGAATGGTCTTGCAAACGACTGGACAAGCTTATGTATTCAGTGTGGACTAGAGCCTAGTGAATATCACACTGGACACGGGATGCTCAGGCGAACTCTTGACGGGCTTCATGAAGCTGGTCTTATTGAGTTTACGACCGAAGAAGGAGATCGTTGGGATCTCGCAATTAATGGTGAGATTAAAGTCTCAAAACAGTGGGAGGACATTCAAAACGCTCTTGGAATCAGCTTGTCAGAAGTATCTAAGTTGGATGCCGATAAGTCCATGATTGTGAAGCCATATTTTGGACTACCGGACAAGTCTATTAGCAGTGCTGATGTATTCGTTTTAATGCCGTTCAAACCAGAAATGAAGCCTCTATATGATGATCACATTGTAAAAGTGGCGGCTGATTTAAATTTGAGTGTTGCCCGTGGAGATGACTTCTTTACTGCTCATTCGGTAATGTTAGATGTTTGGAGTGCTATTTATTCAGCAAAAGTGATAATTGCAGATTGTACAGGTCGCAATCCAAACGTCTTCTATGAAATTGGTCTTGGACATGTGTTAGGTAAACCCGTCATCCTCATTACGCAAAATAATGAGGATGTGCCGTTTGATGTAAGACATATGCGTTATATCCAATATTCATATACTCCACGAGGAATGCTAGAGTTTGAAAAACGTCTTGCTGAGACTATCAAAACTGTTTTGCAGCTTGAACAGTAAAGCTGAAATGTCTCCTAGATAGTACAAAATTGACTAAAATGACGCAGCATAACAACGCTGTTGCAGCGGACTTTCAAGAATTTGCGATGTGAATGAAAAGGTTTTTGGCAGCCGCTGAACAGCAACGTTGGGATGACAGGCTAGTGAGTCCATAATCCTAAATGAATGAATCAGAATCGGCGATCGCTAGGCAACCTGTTATGGAGCGGACTGGGAATCGGATTGCTCCTCATACCCATCATTTTGTACGGAATTCCTCTTTTTTGCGTCCGGTTCGCGCTTCTGAAACTCGATCGCTGTTTCAAGGCATTGACTATCGGCGAGAAGTGCGATCTCTACCTCGTCCGATCGTGATTCATATTGTGACGATCGACTTAACCGCACCCGGAGTTCGCGCCTTTGTGACTCCTGGATCAGCAGCCTTCGACGGTACCGAAACTAACGCCCAAATCACGTCTAAGTTTCTGAGCGAATTCAATTTGAAGCTGGCGATCAATGCGAATTTTTTCTATCGCTTTCGTGAAGAAACGCCCTGGGATTATTTTCCTCACGTTGGCAATTTTCACGCCATCAGGCACCAAGCTTTTGAATTCTCCCATTCAAAACAAGATTCCGATGAATGAGCGCCCGATCGCCCATCATTTAGGATTTTACGCCAGGGGAAAATGACTTATCTCAACGCCCATTCCAAAAATCGCTCAGTGTAATAGAGCGCTAACTGATTGCTCACGCCATTAAACACCGCATCAAACGCGTGATCTGCCCAGGGAATCTCTAGAAAAACAGCGCGGCTGCCCACAGACTGCAAGCGCTCGGATAAAGCTTCTCCAAATTTTGCTTGAACGATGTGATCGCGACCTCCATAAATCAGCAGCGTCGGCGGCAGAGGACGGGTCACATATTGATAGGGAGAAGCCTGTCGATATAAGTCTGGCAACTCGTCAGGAGTGCCACCTAGGAAAGCTTTGAGGGTTGCACGAGAATCGATCGGGTCAGGGTTGGGCGGATTGCGATAGCCCAGCGTCAACTCAACCGGACCATAATAATCAACGACCGCTTTAATGGGAGGCGCATCAGATTGAAACGCTGCCAGCATCGCTAAATGAGCACCCGACGATCGCCCCATCACCGCAATCCGATCGCGGTCAATATTATAGTCATCCACATGATCTAACACAAATGCAAACGCTGTGTTGATATCTTCTAACTGAGCAGGAAACTTAAATTGAGGAGCGTGACGATAATCGATCGCGACCACTACATATCCATGTGCCGCCATATAGCGACTAAACGATTCATTGCTGTCAGGAGTACCACGTTGCCATGCACCGCCATAAATCATGACGATCGTCGGATATTTCCCCGGTTGCAGCGGTTGATAGAGATTGAGCGTTAACGGAACGCCACCGGGATTCGAAAATTGAATGTTTGACGTGGAGCGAACATCACTAGCAGGAATGCCACGAAACGCATCCAACAACACAAAAGGAGAAGGACGATTATTGACTCGTCTCTCTTGAGAAATTTGCTCTAGATAATCGTTACCCAACGCTGACTGCATCGCCACAGAGAATCGCTGATTAGTAGACGAAACCTGCATGAGAGGCAGCAGACTTAATATCAATGCAACAACGCTGCCAACTAGAAATATACGAGAGAACAATCCTTGATGGAATCTCAGAAGCAGGAGAATCGCGATCGCGTTCACACCCACCAACCAAGGACTGATTTCTGGCGCACCAACTCCTAACGGCAGCAGGAATAAAGTTGGAGCGGGAATGACGATCCACAGTGAGAGAAAAAGTCCGATGAGACTGAATGCTGGCGGAACAACACTCAACAGGAGAATGGCAACGATCGAGCCAAGTTTTCGGTTTCCTCGAAATCTTGGCTGATGATGAGATGCCTGGTTTTCCTGAGCCATGTTTGAGCCTTCGACCTAAACTCCTGCTATGTTAGCAGCGCTGCTTACGATCGAGCAGTCAAGCCTGACAGGAATGGAAGCGATCGAGATCCTCTCAGATCAGAGATTAATGTTCCACCGCTATCGCTTCCCTCTCAAACACGTTGCTCTTAAAGGCTTGAGGTGCTTTGAGAATGAAGGCACACAAGAAGCAAACAACGACTGCCGACACGCTCAAACGTTCAAAGAACGATCGATTCCCTTCTACAGTTTGAGAATGGCTCTATTTTTTGTTGCCTACAGATTTAGGGCTGGCGGTCCTCTTACACGTAAGCGTTCTAAAATTCTCAATGAGCAAATTGAGCGTCTAGAGAAACTCTGGAGCCAAAGCCCTCAACACTGAAGCGTCATTTTCAAACAACCGCACGAGTTCAGCGATCGTCACACCATGCGCGACTGCCCCTCTCGGCACATGAGGAAAATCCCCATCAAATAATTCTGAGGCGGCATCTAAGCAGCCCTGTTGTTCAATGTGAGTCAGCAACATCTGCCCATCAAACGGCAGCGGCAAATCTCCACAAAACTGATGCCAGCTTCGCAAAAATGCCCCCAGCAACCAACTCCAGACTGTGCCTTGATGACAGGCAAATTCGCGATCCCAAACCCCGCCGCTATAAGTGCCGATATAAGCCGGATCGGAGGGATCAAGCGATCGCAGCCCATAGGGGGTTAATAAGCGATCGCGGGCAACCTGCAACACTTGTCGCGCCCGCTCATCTGAGAATGCACAGTGACGCAGCGACAGTGCTAACACTGCATTGGGGCGAATGGTCGAATCGCGTTGATCGTCCGGTTCGATCGTGTCTAATAAATAACCGCTATCTGCATTCCAAAATCGCTGTAGAGAGTGCTTAACCTGCTGTGCTTGATCGACATAACGACGCGCCTGATTTGCCAACGTCGCATTCGTGGGGTCGGTCTGTCTCAAGATGTCTGCCCACTGACTTGCCCAACAGAGAGCCGAATACCAAAGGGCATTGACCTCGATCGGTTTACCTCGACGTGGAGTCACCGGGTCTCCTTTGACCCTCGCATCCATCCAGGTGAGCGCCGCCATCGGGTCATCCCACGTCACCAATCCATCAGAGGCATCAATGCGAACGTTGTAGAGCGTTCCTGCCGTAAATGCTTTATAGATTTGCTTGACGATCGCATATTGCTGCGTGAGAAACTCCCAGTCTTGACTGGCTTCGAGATAGTGTCCTAGCATCTCAATCCACCACAGAGAAGTATCGATGCTGTTGTAAATCGGTTTCCCATCAGGTTCGGCAAACCCGTTCGGGATCAATCCTTGATAGCAATAGTGCCCCAGCATCGACAGCAGACTTCGTGCCAGCGAGAAGCGTTGAGGAACCAGCATCAATCCGGGTAACGCCATCAGCGTGTAGCGTCCCACGTCACGAAACCAGGGATATGCGGCGATCACCGTGGGAGTGGCAGTTGTCGTGCGGAAGGCAATGAAGCGATCGCTCGCTCTCAATAACGTTCTTTGAATGGGATAGGTTGCAGAATCTAAAAGCGGCTGGAGTCGGTCTCGCTCGGCTTGCAGGGCACGATCGAAGGTTTTGTCATCCAAAATCGGCACGTCGGTCGCGGCTCCGACTCTGGCTTCTAGCGTGATGGATTCTCCCGATCGCAGCGACACCGTGAGATAACCGGGACTGTAAAGATCTTCATTATCGCCCAAGCCTCGACGCGTCTCTTCAGGATAGTGAAAGCTCATATACCACAAGCTATCGGGCTGATAATGAGCATGACTCCAGTGCAGTTGCCAGAGAGTGCCGGGTTGCCCCATACGGAACGACTGCAACTCTAAATAATCGGCTCCTAACTGCTGCGAAAAGGTTAAATTGGGAGATCGATGCTGAGGATGATGAAAACTACGATCGCCCACCAACGGACGCAATTTTAGAACCGCCGATCCCTCTCCCACATAGGTATAGCGAATTAAAACCCGATGAGAAAACTGGGGGATTTGATCGCCTGTTAGCCCATAAGGCAGGATAATTTCGCGAGTCAACTGCCATGAATCTTGCTGCCAAACCCAAGTTGGCGTAGGGTCAAGCGAGAACGATCGCAGAAGCCGATATCCCATCGGTGACACTGAGCCGCCCAGCCAAAAATGAGTGCTCAAGGGAATATCTTGTCCGGCAATTTCGAGGGTGGCATCTAAGTGCGAGAGAAGGAGAGTGCAGCGATCGGGCGGGTCAAGCGCTGCAAACAGCCACCCGTGATAAGTGCGCGATCGTGCATCGCAGACAGTGCCGCTCGCAAAGCTGCCCAACCCATTGGTCAGCAGCCATTCTCGCGTGTCTAAACTATCGCTCATGCCCCCACGTCCCTTTAGTCAAAATCGTTATGACTATGATATAGTCGTTACAGTTCGTAAATGATTTTAGTGGGTCTTTTGACAAAGCGCTTGAGATCTACACCATCAGTTCGAGACAGTAGATAGACTGCTAAGGAGATTTTTTTCATGACCCAAACCAACGAAGAATGTTTACGGGTCGGTCAATCCGCTCCCGAATTTAAAGCAACGGCTGTTGTTGATCAAGAATTCAAAGACATCAAACTATCTGACTATCGCGGTCAGTATGTCGTTCTATTTTTCTACCCTCTTGACTTTACCTTCGTCTGTCCGACTGAGATCACGGCATTTAGCGATCGTCACGAAGACTTTAAGAAAATCGGCACCGAAATTCTAGGCGTGTCAATCGATAGCGCATTTTCCCACCTCGCTTGGATTCAGAGCGATCGCAAGTCGGGTGGAGTTGGCGACCTCAGCTATCCGCTTGTGTCTGACCTCAAACGAGAAATCAGCATTGCTTACAACGTCCTTGACCCCAATGAAGGCGTTGCGCTGCGTGGTCTTTTTATCATTGATAAAGACGGCGTGATTCAACACTCCACGATCAACAATTTGTCGTTTGGTCGCAGCGTTGATGAAACCCTTCGCACTCTGCAAGCCATTCAATACGTGCAGTCTCACCCTGATGAAGTCTGCCCCGCAGGTTGGCAGCCCGGTGACAAAACAATGAACCCTGACTCTGTGAAGTCAAAAGAGTTTTTTGCTGCACTGTAGTTAATCGTTAAGATTAAATAGTGGATGGGGGTCGCTGACTGTCATCCACTATTTTTTTATAAAGAATTTGACTTATGCTGACTTCCACTGATTTTAGCGGCTTACTCAACCAGCGTTTCTTCAATAACTTCTTTCCAGTTCCCGCTACCAATCGTTTAGCGTTGGGTTCTGTGACCCCTGGGTTTGAATTATTGGATGTGACTCACGATCGCACCGTCAAACTCTCTGATTATCAAAACGATCGCCCAGTGATTCTTGCCTTCACTCGCATCTTCACTGAAAAGCAATACTGTCCCTTTTGCTTTCCTCACATCAAAGCATTAAACGAACAGTATCAGCAGTTTGTCGATCGCGGTGCAGAAGTGTTGATGATCACCAGCACTGATGCTCAACAAAGCAAAAAAGTGGTGCAAGATTTAGAGCTAAAAATGCCCTTGTTGAGCGATTCTGGCTGTCAGGTGTTTCGGGCTTATCAAACGGGTCAAGCATTGGGCGCGCCGTTGCCTGCTCAATTTTTGCTCGATCGTCAGGGTATTCTGCGCTACAAACACTTGTTTTCTTTTCTCAATCACAATGCCAGTATGGAGACTTTGCTGTCAGCTTGTGAATTGCTCTAAACGTCTTTCTAAGCATTTCTATAAGATTGACACATCCGATCGGCAGTTAGATACGTATCAAGAGCAGAGATGTTTAAGAGCACAAGATGGGAATTCTAAAAATCCTTTCTCTAAAGAGGAAGATTGATTCACATCACAATAATATCAAAGTGAGGTTTGAATAATTAGTTAAATTCGCTAGAGTTCACTTTCTCAAGCCCGATCTGCCCCATGTCAGACTATCTGAAATCATCACACTTATGACTTGGGCGATGTCTTCAGAACACTTACAGCTATTAATTGCGGGATATGTCTTGGGCGACCTTGATGCGGATGAGGCAGCAGAATTTGAGCGGCTTTTGAGTGAGCACCCAGCGATCGCAGACGAGGTGACCCAGATGCAAAAAGCGCTAGAACTGTCTTTTGATCTGCCCGACGTAGACCTTCCCGCACATCTCCGTTCAGCCGTTCTGGGTGCTCAATCAATGCCGATCGTCGCCCTGCCAAGCCCTACCTCTGGCAGAAAGCCGTTTCCCTGGAGCAGAGCGCTCAATGTTGCGGCGGCTGTCTTCATTGGCGTGTTGGGAGTCAATAATTATCGGCTGCGACAAACGCTGCAAGCGTCACAGACTGAAACTCAGCGATTAGCTGCCCTCACCTTTTCTTTGAAGGGCACCCAAGCAGCAACTGCGGCTTCTGCAACCGTCGCTGTCAACCCCAACACTTTAGAAGCCGTCTTGACGGTCAAGAACCTGCCGCCACTTCCACCCGGAAAAGTCTATGTTTTGTGGACGCTGCCAAAGCAGGATGCTCCATTTACGACTGACCTCAAGGGAGCCATCTTGACGGAAGTATTCAACGTCGATGCTCAAGGAAATGTGGCTCAACCGATCGTCGTGCCTAAAGTGTATCGGTCTGAAGCGTTGGTTTCAAAAGTCGCGGTCACGGTAGAAGATGCGGCATCGCCACAGAAACACCAGGGAAAACCCGTCAAGATCACGAATTTGTAACGACTCACAAGACACTTTTCATCACCAAATCACCTGCCGGAACTAATGGAGCCGTCGCTGACTCAGCCGTAATCAGCATTTGAGAAACAGCCCCATTGCACACTGCGTCTGAGTTTGACAACTGACTCGTGGTTCCGTTAGTGCGGCTATTAAACTGCCCACAAAAGGATGGCTTTGTGGCACCTTTTGGCATTGCCCAAAGGCGGTAGGTTTGACCTGACGGTAAGTTAGGCAAGTTTTGCGTTAAAACCGTCAGCGTTTTTTGGGTTGGGTTGATGACTAAACTGCCAGAAGCGTTTGTCGCCTTCTCGGTGCCTCGTAGCGTGTAGAGAATGGTGTCAGGCTGCTGTAAAGCTGCGATCACAGATTGAGTCTCTTGAGTGGTTTGACGCAGACGATAGTTGTCAACGAATAGCGCGATCAATGCCAGAGTGGCGATCGCTCCCCCAACCTGAAGCCATTTAGGATTGCGGCGGCGTGGGGAAGAGCGATCGAGCCGCTGTGACTCAGCCTGTCTGGGTCGTAAATCTCTAACAAGTTCAGTTGCGACTGGTTGGCTCAACCGCTGAAATAAGCGATCTTTGAGATCGGTTGCCATTGGCACAGGTTCGGCGCTGTAAGAAATGGCTCCCACCGTTGCCTGAATGTCTGCTAACTCAGTCGCTAAATCTGAAGATGCAGCCGCCTGTTGCTCAATCCATGTCTGATCTTGTTCGTCTAAGAGATCAAGAGCATAGAGGGGAGCCAGTTCACAAAAGCAGCGATCTTCGTTGTTCATCTCATCTCATGTGTGAATAACTTCATCCTAGCTTGGCTCCCAGGTGCCAAGGGCGATTCGCAGCTTACTCAAACCCAGACGGATGCGCGTTTTAACGGTGCCTAGCGAGAGTCCGAGTTGAGCCGCAATCTCTAATTGAGTCAGCCCTTTATAGTACGCCAACTCGATCGCCTGACGTTGTTCTTCGGGCAACTGAGCGATCGCGGTCAAAACGTGAGCGCGGCGTTCTGAGAGCAGCACATCTTCAATGGGATCATCGCTCAGTTGATGGGGTTGACTCTTGGCAGCATCGGCAGAGGCAAGGGCAATTTTTGTTGCTCGCTGGAGACGACGTAACCGATCTAACGTGCGGCTGCGGACGATCATAAAGAGCCAGGTGTCTATCCGGCTTCTGGTGAGGTCATAGTTGGCAGCCGTGCGCCAAACTTGAGAAAACACATCTAATACGACTTCTTCGCTTTCTTGGGCAGAACCAAGACTCTTGAAAGCAACTGCATACAGAATTCGAGCATAGCGATCGTACAGGGCTGCGAGGGCAGCTTGGTCTTGCTGGGCAATTCGCTTCAGTAGGGAGGCTTCATTAAAAGCTGACTCGATCTTCATTCAGCAGAGGTTACATCGTGACCCACAACCTACTCTGAATAAGAGATTGCAGGATGAACTTCCAACAGCCCGATCAAGGATATGAAGGATTATCCAGGATGGTACTCTGACCTGTCAGCTTCTAGCATCTAGCGTAAGAGCGAGTGCATCACCAAATCTTTGCCATTTGCAGTACAAATCTCGGCAGTTCTGGATCACCACTCACTGTTTCAGGCTGCTCTAAAATTTCGGGTGTGCGATCGCGGCGATAACTGTGAACCGTGCGATTTTTGCGGTCAATCAGAAACCCTAAGACAGCGCCATTCTCGATATATTCCTGCATCTTGGCTTGCAAACCGATTAACGTATCGCTGGAAGACCGCAACTCAACCACAAAATCAGGACAAATCGGCGCAAATGAAGCTTTTTGTTGATCGGTTAAACGATTCCATCGCTCTAGCTTGATCCAGCAGGCATCGGGCGATCGCGTTGCCCCGTTCGGCAGCGTAAACCCTGCACTAGAGTCAAACACTTCGCCAGTCCCATCTTGTTCAGCCCAATTAGCAACCTGTTGACTAATTTTCATGTTGCGATTGCCCGTATCTGAGAACGCAGGCGGCATAATGATTACTTCTCCAATTGCAGTCCGTTCAATTCGCAAGTCTCGATTGGCTTGGCAAAATTCATAAAACTGCTCATCGGTCATCTGCACCAGTGCCGGAAAGCTAACGGTTAGGGGAATCTGATCTGACTGAATCAGCAACGTCGTCATCGGTTCCTGCTCCTGGCTAAATCAAGTGCTTTTACAGTTTAGTAGGCGATGTGCAACTTCTCTCAAATGCTTGAGAATACAGCCCTCACCCTAGCCCTCTCCCCAAGGAGAGGGAACTAGAAAGAATCTGAAAGCCCTTCTCCCTAGGGAGAAGTGTTGGGATGAGGGTAAATTAGTTGCACATCACCTTTTAGTCGTAATGCCTACAATTAGGTTACGACTAAACTATTAATCAGACTGACCTAACCGATGTATATAGTTTCGGCAGTTGCGTTAAGGTTGAGCCAGAACAATGTTTCAGCGTGTGACAGGCTGATTTCAAAGTAGCCCACAATGCAGAGAACGGTAATTAAGAAAATGATGCTAAATCGCTTCATGGTTTCCTCAAAAATAGCTTTTGTTTTCATTGCCAATTCTGAAAACGAACACTGAGTCCGCCAGGTTCTTGATCTCGCAGTTCAGCTTTGTCAAACAGTCCGCTTGCGAGAACTGACTGCCCCGGCTTTAGAGTTTCGTTCATGAAAATAGGGACGATCGCGATCGGAACGTCAGCGCGATTAATTTGCAACTGAATCATTTCTATCTGAATGGGGCGACTGCTGCGATTGGTAATCGTGGCTTTAACCTTAGACGATAGAAATTCTTGATCGGGAACGTCTAGGCTGAGGTTAGTGACCACGATCGGAGACAGTTCAGCCATGTTTTCAAGGTTGCATAAGGCGGTTAGATCGACCGTCTCGTGGGTCGTAACCATGTAGCAAAGTGCGTCTTGGGCAGACGTAGAGCGCGGCGAGGAAACTGCGTTAGGGGCGACCAGCAGCACGATCGCGGTAGATGCAAGGATTTTTTTAAACATGACTGACTCTATTTGGATTCTGAAACGGCTACTGGCAGCAGTCTTAGTTTACGTTTGCGAATTTGACCTCCAGCAACCATCAACCCAAAGACGATCATGCCTGCGGCGGTTGACGGTTCGGGTATCGGGGTTGCAGTTTTGAGGGTGATGTTGCCAGCACCCGCGATCGTGTTGGTAAATTTTCCGTAGCTGATGTTGATGGGGTTATCCGCATTGTCATAGCCAGCCGTCACTAGAAAATAGGGTGTGTTGTTCATCAGAGACAACCCGCTAAACCCAGAATTTCCTACGTCTGGAAAGGAGTCTTTGCCAGAGATTAAATTTGTGATGGGAGACAGAGGATCGAAGAAGTTTCGATACAAAAACTGGACTCCATCAAACGCTTGAGTGCCCGTAACATCATACGATCCAGCGGTGTCTACTGAGAAAGCCTGACTGAAATAAGAGACCGCCGTGCCCACATCAGATAGCGAGTTGGATGGGTCTTCAATTCCTTCAAACCCTTGCGCTTTGGGTCTGTGAAACGTCGGAGCATTCGTCGTGTCTCCTGAGTAGGACAGAGTGCCTGCTGTGGCAGGTAGAGCGACTGAGAACGAGAGCGCAAATCCGGTGGCGGCAAGGCAGAGTGATGTTTGAGTGAACTGAGGCATGGTGATTTTTAAGGTAAGGTTTGCTGGAAAAACAAATCAGACTTCCGAGGTGAATGAACGCTTTATTGAGATGTGAGGCAGGTTTATAACGCGCGATCGAGGAGTGCTTTTGTCGTGATGCCTAAGCCAATCAGCGTCACAAATAAGGCACTCATTGCTGGAAACAATCTGCTTCTAGAGGCTTGAATCGGCAACCGCTCAAACCAATCTTTGGCATAGACCAGCGTTAACCCAATTGCGGTGAGCACCCCTGCTAACCCCAAGCTAAACGCAGACACTAACGCGAGTCCGAACCCGATTCGACCCAGCGCGATCGCACTCAGCAACACCACCAATGCTGAAGGGCAGGGCAACAATCCGCCTGAGATTCCCAACGCTAAGATGCTCGACCAGGTAATGGAACCATCAGCACCGGGCGGCAAGTGAGAATGCCCGTGATCGTGATTGCGATCGTGATTGCGATCGTGATTGCGATCGTGATCGTGATCGTGATGATGATGTCCTTGTCCCGATATCGATGTTTGGAAGATTTGAGAACTGCGCGAGCGCTGAATCAATAAGTTCAATCCGATGCCCGTCACTAACACGCCAGACATCACGTTTAGCCAGGGAAACACCGCTTCGGTCAACACAAACTGAGACGTGCCGAGCATCAGCAGACCCAGCGCAAAAATGCCGATCGTGTGAGTCAGCGTTACGGTCAGCCCCAGAACAAGCGCATGATGAACTTTGCTACGAGAACCGACTAAATAAGCACCGACGATCGCTTTGCCATGACCGGGAGACAGCGCGTGAAATCCGCCCCAAACAAATGCGATCGCCAACGCAACCAGAGTCGCAGACAGGCTATGGTCTTCTAGTGTGATCAATCGGGTGAAAGCATCATTGGTTCTGCCGATTAGTGCCTGACTCGGTTGATTAGCAGATTTAGACAATGGCGCAACGGATGGATCAGACAACAGAGACGGATTGAGCGTAAAGGAAACTTGACGCTGATTGAGAGGGCTACTCAGCAAATCGGTAGGGTAGTCTGTCAAGCGTTTTGTAATGCTAGTAGACGTGGAAGTATTACCCTGAATAGGAACGCCAGCAGACACCGTAATCTCACGCCATCCCAAACGCTGGGGATAATAGGTGTCTTCAAATTCAACCAACTGATTTGTGATGGGTGACGCGATCGCTCCCTCAAGTCTACAAGTCAGCCGCAGCGTGTCTAACCCGCCGACTCCGGGCGGAAATTCAACACTTGAGCGAGTCAGGGAGAGTGCTAGAGGCGTTTGGTTGAGCCGCAGATTTAAGTGAGACTTGACCTCGCGGCACTTATCAGCAGGATAATTCTTCGTCTCGATCGCGTCGGCTTTGTGATTGCGATCGAGATCAAGCTGTCGAATCTCCTGAAACGCCGGAATCTCCGCCATATCTAAAACATAGTCAATTCCAACGTGGTCACGCTCTATATGCAGCCCTGTATAGTGATTGATGGTGAAGTTACCAAGCGGATGAGCATCAGCAAGTGGCACCCAAGATAGAAAAACTAACGCGATCGCAGCGATCGAAGTCAAGCAATTTAGCAAAGTTCTCATAACAGGTTGCAGATTAGTTGAGAAGACTGGAGTGAACGCACTTTGTGTTGTTGAGCAATGATTCAAACGTTGGTGACAACATTTTGAAGCCTTTGACCTTGCTCAGTTCTGCCTCGATTAAGCCTCCATGTCGTTCGTTTGCCTCTAACGTCATAAAGACATATCGCTCGATCTGATTTTCGGCAACGCAATCCACCACAGTCACACCCGGAGCACTGTGAATGAGGTAGGTGAGATTTGTGCCCGATACGGCGAGGTCAAACTCTAACTGCCACAGATCTTCGATCGTCTGAATTTCTGCCACGATCGTCGCCACGTCAGCAGGGCGATTAAATCCATAAAAACGTCGTTGCATCATGACTCCACTTTGGTAGGGGACAGGTCGGCTAAAACTTGACGCGCTTCAGCCGCATATTTGTGATGAAACTGAGGATTGAGACGCAGCGCCTCACTGAGTTGCTGAATCGCAGTCTCGCGATCGCCGCTGTGCAGCGCAATCATGCCGCGATGAAATCGCAAGAGCGGATCTTCGGTGCCATAGCGAGTCGCTTGCCGAGTGGCTCGTTGGGCGGTCTGCCATTGCCCATTGGCGGCAGCTGCCCACGCTAAAGTGTCTTCGGCATAAATATCGTCGCGAATGGCAACTTCTCGTTGAGCGATCTCCAGCGCTTCGGGTAAATGAACCCCGTGCTCACTGTAGTAAACAGCCAGGGCACGATCGTAGATACCTTTAACCTGACTCAGACGCGCCACCACTTCGATCAGATCTTGGGTTGCAGCGGCTCCCGATGAGTCTCCGAGAGCCTGTTGTGCGTCTGCTTTATATGCCAGCGTTTCGACGAGTGGCACCCACTCAATGCCCTGATTAGCGGCTTCTAGAGAAGCTTGCCAGCGATGTTGAGCGGCATAGAGTCGAGCCAGACCCGTAAACGCCGCAACATCGTGAGGAAAGAGCGTGATCGCTTCTCGATATCGCTGCTCCGATCGAGCCAAATCGCCTGCTAAAAATGACAGATCACCCGCTCTCACATGAAACCAAGCACGAGTCTCAGCGGGGTTAGTGTAGAACTCATCCATTTGCTGCATGGCTGAGTCCATCTGTTGCCGCGCTACTGATAAGTGGCTGGTTAATTCTAGATATCGAGCCAGCACTGCATTATGCCCTGAGTTATCCTCTGATTCGCTCGTCAGCGTTTGCAAGAATTGATGAGCCGATTCATAATCTCCCAACTCCATCTGAATCGAGGCTTTGAGAGATGCAAGCTGATCAGTCGCAGTCAACTTTTCAGCGTCTGTCACAACCTGCAACGCCTCCTGAAATCGATGCTGTGAAAGCAACGTTGAGGCTAACAGCATCGAAGCCCCCTCGTTATGACGCGGTTGCAGCGCTAGCGATCGTCGGGCTGCTTGTTCGGCACGAAGCAAATCTTCAACATCTGCCCGTTCTCGAAAGCGTTTGAGATAGTGATCAGCCAGCAATCGCAACAGCAGAAATGAATCAGGAGACTGACGCACCTGCTGCTCATAGTTGTGGATAATTCCATCGCGCTCTAGATAATCGGGAAACACCAAATCTGCTGAGATCTGAGTGTCCGCGATCGACTCTTTGCCAAAGCCCAATGCGAGTGTAGACGGGTGCCCTAACAGAAACACTAGGAGGCTGACTAGCACCCAAAACAGCCCCAACGATCGTCTAGTCATAAGTAGATGGACTTTAATCAAACATAAAATGCCGGGGATGCCCTCACCCCAACCCTCTCCTGCGGGAGAGGGAGCCGGAATCCGGTTCTCCTTTTCCTGCGGGAGAAGGGGTTAGGGGATGAGAGTCTTCAGTTTCATCGCGCCTACCTGCTTCGCCCTTAAAGAGGATTGCCTAAATAAGGAAACGTGGGCAGAAAATTGGCATTATTAGGACCTACGTTGTCGCTGGTCAACGCTGGAATGGCACCCTGTGTAATGCCAGTCACCGCGCTGCCAAACACAACCGATGCTGTCACATCAATCACGTCATCTTTCGGTCGTCTGCCGCCAAAGTTTTGACCTAACTGAGTGCCAAAATAGCTCCCAGTTGGTTTAGACAAGTCGGCTTGAATCACATCTGGAATTGCGACTGAGATCACCGCGTCTGCGATGCCTTTGGGTCGCCCGATCGTCGTCACAAACGAACGAATAAATTTCGATTGGTTGGGCGCATCGGCGGTCGGAGTCTGAAGATTACTCGCGTTGTGCGCTTTGAAATCCATAAATAATTCATTCAGCGCTGGGACAGCTAACCGTTCGATTTGGGCATAACTGCCCTCTCTCAATCTGGCAGTCTGATAGCTGGTGGTCATCCAAACTCCGATCTTTCCAGTTCCTAGCAGACTTCTAGGTAGCTCGACCACGATCGAGTGCACGTTAAACGGAGCCAGCGTGTCTTTGGCTTCACCCGGCGGTCTAAACGCTTTGACCGTGAGCGGCGGACCAGGATTCGGCTGAACTTGGTAGTTACGATCGGGCAAAATCTTAAAAAATTGCTCCAGATCAAAGAAGAAGGGATCTTTGCGTTCTCCCACGAAGACTTTTACTCCCTTGCTCGTAGAAAACGTCTGGTTCAACTCTCCTATGGCACTTGCGCGGATCAGTCTTGACACAGTGCCCACTTGACTAGGGCGACCCGGACCAAACACCGTAACAGATTGCTTGCGCCCTCTGACTATGCCATTCACCCGAAATTGCAGCACCAGATCTTCAACGTTGTCGCCCGTCTTATCGATCTTAAATTGATAGAGAACGGCAGGGTCAAACGGTCTCACCTCGCCGTGAGTGATCAGGGGGTCAAAGTCCATTGCTAAAACGACTTTGCTGGGATCGCTTGGACTCTCAAACACAAACAAGTCAGTCAAGTCGGCGGCGGTCAGCTTATTGGCTAAAAAAGTGGTGTCTTGGTGGTCTGAAGCCAAAGCGGGAAGGGTTGTTAAAAACGTCGCCAGTACGATCGCACAAATTCCAATCGGGCGAAGCCAACCGTTGGTCGATCGCTGAATGAAAGAAACGACCTTATTGAGGACATTCTCTAGAAGAGAGGTGCATTTGCCAGCCAGTGCGTAAGTGCTACCCCGGACGTTGATTCTCATAATGACTCTCCTTAAAACTCTTCATCCTGTATGTGAGCTTGACGCTAGTGT
The DNA here is from genome assembly GCF_001650195.1 of Phormidesmis priestleyi BC1401. Taxonomy (GTDB): domain Bacteria; phylum Cyanobacteriota; class Cyanobacteriia; order Leptolyngbyales; family Leptolyngbyaceae; genus Phormidesmis_A; species Phormidesmis_A priestleyi_B. The sequence goes on from NZ_LXYR01000010.1 coordinate 19,128, forward strand.
TAAAGCTGTCTCAAACCGACACACATAGCTATACGCACCCAAATCCAAGTCGGATCTGTCAGCAATAAAGAGATTTACGGAGAATAAAGAATTTACGGAGAATGCAATGCGCTAGCGATCTTTAGACGCGATCGCTGCATCACAATCAAACCTGACGTTGATCATTAAAGTTTGATTCCTGCGAGATGACTGCGCGGATCAGAACTGCGGTTGTCGCGGATCTTCTCATAAGATTCTCGCTCGATCTCGCTCAACTCTTTGGGAGGCACGATCGTCAGTTTGATCATCAGATCAGTTCTCTCGCCCTTGAGATTTTTCCACCCCTTGCCCCGCAGCCGCAGCGATTGACCCGATCGCACCCCAGCAGGAACGTTAACTTTCACCATGCCATCAGGAGTCGGCACGTCAATTTGAGTCCCCAAAACGGATTCATCGGGCGCGATCGACACTTCACAGACTAGATTGTTGTCTCCATCAAGCTGAAAGAATGGGTGCGCTGTGAGTTCGACAATCAGATAGAGATCGCCGCGCTGACTCGTGTAGTGAGGGCTAAATCGCCCCTTGCCGCGCATCCGAATCCGAGTTCCCGTTTTGGCACCTGCGGGAATGTTGACATCAAAGGTTTCGCCGCCAATGCCCAACCGTTTTTGTGCGCCATTAAACGCTTCTGAAAAGGTTAGCGAGATGGGCGCTTCGACATCCAGGTTGACTCCGGCGGTGGCGCGATCGTCGCCAAACCCTGAGCCGCTGGGCGACGTGCGATAGCCGCTAAACGGATCGGCAGTGCGTCCATAGCCTGTGCCTGCCCGTCCGAGGAGATCGTTGACAAACTCGTCAAAGCTGCCGTAGCGCCCAAATTCAAATTCGTCAAAGCCGGGGCTGGTGTTGGTAGAGGGCGATCGTCCGCCTCTCGGTGCCCCTGCTCGATCGGCTTGCTGCCAATATTGCCCAAACTGATCATATTTTTGGCGATTATCGGTGTCAGATAAGACTTCATAAGCTTCGTTGATTTCTTTAAATCGAGCCTCGGCTGCTTTGTCACCCGGATTCACATCGGGGTGATATTGTCTCGCCAGTTTACGAAATGCTTTCTTAATATCATCGACGCTGGCAGTCTTGGCGACTCCAAGAAGCGCGTAATAATCTTTAAAGTCGGTTGCAGCCACCCGTCTATCTCCTCTAAAACTTTGAATAATGAACTCTATATCTATGATGCCCCAGGCATTGCAGAGACGCTATTTAACCTCTAGGTTCGATCGAGCGTTTCGGCGCATCATGTTGGGTTTGATCCGTCTCAGCGCAGAAGCCGGAAAGCGCCGATCGTAGTCTTGGTCTGACATCTCGGCTAACTCGACGAGCGTCGGAGCAACGTTGTCGGGGTAAGGCTGAAAGTCGGTCACGTCGGTCTCTTGGGCAAAGCGCTGATTCCAGGGGCAGACCTCTTGGCAGATATCACAGCCAGCGACCCAGCCTTGGAGATGTGGGGTGATGGTGTCGGGGAGGGTTTCAGCGCGGTTTTCGATCGTGTGATAGGCGATGCAGCGATTGGCATCGACCACAAACGGCTGGGTGATCGCTCCGGTGGGGCAAGCGTCGAGGCAGCGGGTGCAGGTGCCGCAGTGGGAAGTGTGAGGACGATCGCCCACGAGTTCTAAATTGGTCAACACTTCGCCGAGAAACACCCAGGAGCCGTAGTCTCGCGTGATCACGTTGCTGTTTTTGGCGACCCAGCCGATGCCTGCCTGCTGTGCCCAAAATTTGTCTTGCACAGGTCCTGTATCTGCATAGCAGCGCGCCTGAATGTCGTCGCCTTGTGACTCTAGCCAGGTGGACAGTGCCTTGAGCTTCTTGTGCAGAATCCGGTGATAGTCGCGACCCCAGCCATAGCGAGAAATCTTGGCGTACTGAGCACCATTAGGTCGATCGTGCGGCGTGTAGTAGTTGAGGGCAACGCAAATCACCGATCGGACTTCGGGCATCACTAAGCGAAGATCTTGCCGTTTGGGATTTGCCATCCACGCCATGTCTGCCTGATAGTCTTGGTTTAGCCAGCTTTGCAGAGAAGTAACCGCCGCTTTTTCGTCATCTGACTCGACGGGAACGATCGCGATCCCTGCCTTGTGAAACCCAACGTCTAAGGCTTTTTGTTTAATTTGGTCTGTGATTGAAGCCCGATCGGTCATGGTTAATCGCTGCGGAGGACTATAGATTCTTAGACTTAAGACTGGCGAACCCTTAGTCTACCAACCTAGAATTCAGAGTAACTTGTGAACAACTCTCAGACACTCATGAACGACTCTCAGACACTCACGGACGACTTTGAGGAACTCACGGACGACTCCCAGATACTCACGGACGACTCCCAGACACTCACGGACGACTCTCAGACACTCACGGATGACTCTCAAACACTCACGGATGACTCTCAAACACTCACGGATGACTCTCAAACACTCACGGACGACTCTCAGATACTCGCGGACGACTCTCAGACACTCACGGACGACTCTCAGATACCCAAGGGCGTACTATTTGAGACAGAGCGAAGCCCGATCGGGTGAGACTCTAATAAATCTCCTGCACGAATACTTCGCCCTCACCCTAGCCCTCTCCCTAAGGAGAGGGAACAAGAGGTTCTAGCTCCCTTCTCCCTGGGGAAAAGGGTTGGCGAGGGCTTGCCCCACTTCGTGAGGAGGGCTGTCCAGATTCACGCGAGACTCCACCAAATCGCAAGTTCCTTACCTTTTTGAGCAACTATCTCTCTAGAGACAGGATTCATTCTGCTTTTTTGGTTTATTGTGCGATTGAACTTCAAGACGCAGAATCGCTATGCAAACTGTTAACTCTGATGCCGCAACTCCCCCGATCGAGGAAATCGCCCCGATCTTAAATATTAAAACTCCCACGATCTTGAATTATTTTGAAGCCTTTGATGCGTGTGACTATGAGGCGACGAGTCAGCAGTTTGCGCTCGACGGCACGCTACATCCACCATTTGAGTCGCCCATTGTAGGTCGAGACGCGATCGAGCACTATCTCAACGCTGAGGCGAAGGGAATCACATCTCAACCCCAGCAAGAGATGATCGGGCAAGCTTTAGAGGACGGCTGCACTGAGATTCAGGTCACGGGTCGAGTGAAAACGCCCTTGTTTGGAGTAGGCGTATCGTGGCTATTCACGCTAAACGATCAGCAAGAGATTGTCTTGTTAAAGCTAAAACTGATTGCATCTCCTCAAGAGTTGCTGAAACTGCGGAAATGAGTTCGCGTATCCCTGTTGACGACTCCTTAAGATTGGCTGCGGCAGACTAGGGGATAATGCGATACTGAGCTATCGTCACCCTTGCAGCCAATTCTCTTGAAGTTAACGACTCGCGGACACTATAGCGTCAAAGCCTTGCTCGATCTCAGCTTTCAGCCGGAGTATGGTCCTGCGGCAGTGAAAGCGATCGCGCAACGGCAAGATCTGCCAGCCCCTTATTTAGAAAAGCTGCTGATTGAGATGCGACGGGCAAATCTGGTCATTTCCGTGCGCGGCGCTCATGGTGGCTATCAGTTGGCGCGTCCGCCTGCACAAATTTCACTAGGGCAAATCTTAGAAGCGGTGGGAGAGAGCGTAGAACCGTTGCCGCGTCACACTCCCGATGATGCACAAGCCGAAGACTGGGTGACGTTTAGCTTGTGGAATCGACTTCACAAAAAGCTCAAAGAGGCGCTTTATGGCATCTCTTTAGAAGACCTCTACTACGATGCGCGAAGCTGGCAAGCCGCACAGGGGGAGGAGGCAAGCTTTGTGGTTTGATGAGTGGTCAGGAATTAGCGTGATCGCGATCGCTGCTCTCCTAGATTATCTGATCGGTGATCCGTGGGGGTGGCTGCATCCGGTGCAGGTGATGGGGTGGACGATTAGTCACTACACAAAACTGGCTTTAAAGGAATTCAATCATCCGGCATCGCTGCGGTTTGCAGGAGTGATTCTCGCAATTCTCATAATTGTAGGCAGTGGCGCGATCGGATGGATAATCATATTCATCTCGACAGCGTTACATCCAGCATTCGGGGTTACGATTTCAAGTATTTTGTTAGCGAGTTGTTTTGCGGGGCGAAGTCTACGATCGGCAGCAGAAGATGTGTTGCGACCCCTGGCAGAGGGGAATCTCGATCGGGCACGGTCTCAGCTAACGCAATATGTCGGACGCGATACCGACAACCTGACCGAATCAGAAATCTTACGCGCAGTGTTAGAGACGGTGACCGAAAATGCAACCGACGGTGTGATGGCTCCGTTGTTCTACGCGTTGCTCGGCTTATTCCTACCGTTTGTTGGAAGCGTTCCGTTAGCGCTGTCCTACAAAGCAGCTAGTACATTAGATTCAATGGTGGGATATCGCACTCCGCCCTATCGAGATATCGGCTGGTGTAGTGCTAAAACGGATGACGTTCTCACATGGCTTCCGTGCCGATTAACGGTGTTGACTTTGGCGTTGCTTTCTAGAAAGCCTCGTCACGTTTGGCGAATCTGTCAACGAGATGCCCCTAAAGATTCCAGTCCTAATTCTGGTTGGAGCGAGTGTGCGTATGCAGTAGTCTTGGGAGTGCAGGTCGGCGGAACCAATTGGTATCGCGGGGTAGAAAAGCATAAACCTCTATTAGGGGAACCCACTCAGCCGATTACTCCTGAACGAATTCGGAAGGCGTTGACGTTGACGCGGCTGGTTTTTTTGGGTTGGTTAGCGATCGCGCTTTTAGGCTCGAACGGGTTAGCAGTTTATCAGCATTAAAATAGGGAGTGACCAATTTATGAGATATGTAGACTCGTTTCGATCGATTCAAAGAATCTGTTCTTTTAGCGTGGTGGTCTCGATCGCGCTGGTTCGATCGACTTCAGCGATCGCGGCTCCGACGATTTTGCTCGATCGGGCAACTCAAGGCATGGTTGTGTCTGCCCATCCGCTGGCGACTCAAGCAGGACTATCGATGCTGCAACAGGGAGGAAACGCCGTGGATGCAGCCGTTGCCACAACCTTTGCAATCTCGGTGGTAGAGCCATTTTCGGCGGGGCTAGGTGGAGGCGGATTTTTGTTGATGTATCAGGCGAAAAGCAATGAGATAAAGGCGTTAGATTTTCGAGAACGTGCGCCACTGAATGCTACAAAAACAATGTATTTGGACAACCAGGGAAACGTGCGTCCTAATGCGAGCACGAATGGATATTTGGCAGTGGCAACACCCGGCACGATCGCGGGACTCTATGAAGTGCATCGCAAATATGGACGCTTACCCTGGAAGACTGTGATTGCTCCTGCGATTCAGTTAGCAGAAACCGGACTTCCGGTGAGTTGGCGATTTGTAAGCGCAACGAAAACGCGTCTGCCAACGCTACTCAAAAATCCTGATGCACAAAAGATTTTTACTCATAACGGAAAGACCTATCAAATAGGTGAGCGGTTAGTGCAACCAGAATTAGCTGCTACATTACGATCGGTGTCTCAAAATCCTCAAGATTTTTATACGGGGACGATTGCGACGGCAATCGCAGCCGACATGGCAGCGAATAGCGGATTGATTACACAAAAAGATTTGCAGCAATATCGTCCGACTTGGCGCGATCCAGTATGCGGTGATTTTCGGAAAGCGCGAGTTTGCTCAATGCCGCCGCCTTCGTCAGGAGGAGTGCACCTGCTGCAAATTCTCAACATAATTGGCGACACAGATTTGAAGACGTTAGGGTGGCACAGTCCCGATGCGCTGCATTTGTTAATCGAGTCGATGCGAATTGCTTACGCCGATCGTGCCACCTATCTCGGCGACCCTGATTTTATCAAAGTCCCAGTCAAGGCACTGATCAGTCCGGTCTATGCTCAAAAACGACGACAGGAAATCAACCCTCAAAAAGCGACTCCCTCAAGTCAAGTGAAGGCAGTTGACCCCGCAGTGCTGCAACGTCTCACCAAAGAATCGGTTGAAACGAGTCATCTCACGGTGGTCGATCGCGATCGCAATGCCGTCAGCCTAACTTTCACAGTGAATCTCGGTTTTGGTGCAGGAGTCGTCGCTAAGGGAACGGGCATCGTCTTAAACAACGAGATGGACGACTTTGCGATCGCGCCCAACACTCCCAACGCGTTCGGACTTGTAGGCGGCACTGCCAACGCGATCGCACCCAACAAAATTCCGCTATCGAGCATGACCCCGACAATCATCACCGAAAACGGTCGGCTGCGATTAGCCGTAGGTTCACCGGGCGGCAGCACAATCATTACAACGGTGTTGCAAATTGTCTTAAACGTGTTGGTCTACGAGATGGATGTTCGCAAAGCAGTTGCGGCTCCACGTGTGCATCATCAATGGCTTCCCGATCGCCTCAACGTCGAATCGTGGGGATTGGACACACTGACGATCGCCGATCTAAAACGCCGAGGACATCAGATCGAAGAACGCCCAAGTTGGGGAAATGCTAACGCGATCGTAGTGATGCCCGATGGTTCTTTAGAAGGGGCAGCAGATCCGAGAGGTGAGGGAGCCGCATCGGGGTTTTAAGATTCAGCGATCGCGCTCTCTTAAGTAAAGTTGACCCACCCCAATCAATCACGCTAGGCTACTGCAAACCTGTGTCTAGACCCACAGTGCTCATAATGCAACTTCAGTCAGAAATTCATACCCACGATTCTCACAAACTCCAGCGAATCGCGATCGCGTTGCGCGAGGTTTTGGTTAGAGCTTGTGTTAAACGCCGCTTCAGGGCTAGTGTTGGTGCTTGCAATCTCTGGACGAAGCTTTACCCAGTCGGCAGTGACCCCTCTTCCGGGTGGAGGCATTGCTCAAGGGGTGACTCCGGGATTGAGCGTTGGCATCTTTTGGGTAACCTGCGGGTTAGCGGTGCTGTTGTTTGATCTCTGTTTGGCATTCCGATATACGCAATTTGCGAGACGGCTCCGAAACCCAAATTCTGCGGTGCACCCCAAAAAGGCAGATGTGATGCAGGTCTTATAGTTGGGCGCGATCGTGGGTTTGGTAGGGTTGGGAGTCACGATTTTGGGCGGAGGAGCCCCACTAGGGGTCTTGCTGTCGAAGTCGATTACTTAGCCTCAAGGGGTTGCTATCTACGATCCGAGTCGGATTTTCGATCGGTCGATGTCTTGGTCGCAATGGCAAATATGAACGGGATTGCAGGACATTTCGTGGCGACCGTTGCAGCATTAGGGTTAACTAGCTGGCTCGATCGGGCATAGTGGTCGATTGGTCCTAAGCAGCAAAACAAGCTAAGTATTACTACGGCTGGAAAATTCTTTGAGCTTTTTGCTTATGTAGGGTCAACTCTTCACAGTCCGGCTGTGTAGCTCTTAAAGAGTTCATATTCCAATCCAAAATACGAGTAATTGTACTGAAATAAGACCGATAAGAAGTGTCTAAGCTATAGCTATGACTTCAATCACGGAGCGGATTCACGCGGGTTGTGATGGCAATTTGATAAAACCCTCAACGTGTGTGAGAACTTTGTGGATTTTGCTGCGGATGGGTAGAAGTTCGATCGGCACCGTTACTAGGAACTTAGAAAATGACAGCAACCAAAACTCGTCCAAAGAAGGTACAACAAAGTACGGAAAGTACAACTGTTAAAGAAAATATGTCTAAAATCACACTGAATCAGCTAGTTCAAAATGAGATCTCACGACTTGCGAAAGTCCAAGGCTTAGATACAGCGACACTTAGAGCATTTGCTCAATTTGTAGTTGAGAATCACAAGAAAGATTCTAAACCCAAGCCGCCAAAAGTTGTCAAGCCTGAAAAAGTTAAGCCTTTAACCTTAGCTCAACTCAAGAAAGCCATTTTTGGTTATTTTGCCGTTAAAGATGTCAAAGAATTAAAAAAATCTGGCTCCTTTGCAATGGCGACAAGCGGCATGGAGAAACTTGATTTCAGCAAGAAAGACGGTTGGGAAAAGCTATATCGCAAGTTTATCGGTGTTTTGCCAGGTGAAGAAAACGAGACTGGCTATGGTTGCATCAATGGCATCAACATCTTCAAATACGATCTGGTATGGAAGGCGTTTGGACTAGACCCCGAAACAGCAACTTCAGAGGATATTAAGTCTGCCTACCGTGAACTCAGCAAAGTTTACCACCCGGACATTCCCAACACAGGAGATGCTCAAGTCTTCGCTCGTCTGAACGTGTTTTACAAGAGTCTTAATCAAAGGTTTTAGAAATGGCAGAACTATATATCACCTCTCAAAAGTTAGTCGAGACATTAAAGATTGCCACTCAAGACCTCATTGAGACTGAACAATTCTTTGACTCAATTCAAGATGATGAGTGGGAATTAACTGAAGGCAAGGATTACAAAGTAGTTAATAAAACTAGTGGGTTACGGGAATACACTTCATCAGGAGCTTATACGATCGCTCGTTACCTCGAAGCAACGCAAAAGCAGACATTTTGGCAACGTCTGACAGAATGGATTACACACACTAGAGAAGAAATTCGTAAAGCATTTGTTAAGAAACACATTCTTGATAACTCTTCATCACTAGTCAAACGTAATGGACTGTTCTTTGTTTCAAGGTCAGACCTCATAGCAATTTTCAAAACTAAGTCCGTCTATTTAAAGAAGATGGCTGAACACACTCAAACAACTCAGTATCCTCTGATTGAAGGTGAAGATTTCCAGGATTTAGTTGATGAGGGCGGCTTGTACTACTCCTTAGCAGGTATTGAGAAACTATCTCGCTCTTTTAAGGAATGCCAGTCTAAAAAGAATCGTCAAGAATGGTGTGGGGATGTCGGAGAAGTTGCTAAACCTCAAGTTGATGCCATCGTAGCTGAGATTCAAAATCGTGAAAAGCGAATTCAATCGGCAATGGACAAAGCTAAAAAGCGAGATGGCAATACTTGTCAGGTTACGGGTCAGAAGAAAAACCATGTTAACAAACTCAAGTTAGCGGCGCATCACTTATATTCTCAAAATGGGTATCCATATTTGGCAGACGTTGAAAATAATCTGCTTACCCTAGTTCCCGAAGTCCATGAACAGTTTCATCAAGACTACCTGGGAGGGACTCAGAAGCCCTGCACGATCGACGATTTTATCAAATTTGTCCAAGATTATTATCCTAGCAACACTAGAATCATAATCTGGCTAAATGCTCAGAAGCAAGTTTTGGGAAACCATCAGCCTACAGATCAGCGAAAACCTCATGTCCTCTATCTTCCAGCAAGTAGAGTGATGTAATTGCTAGACTGACCCTGATCGCCCTTTCTATTACAACAATAGGAGTAGAAGGGCGATCGCTTTGGGTAATCTTGACCGAGAGAACCACTATGTCAGCAGCAACCATTAAGCCAATGAAAGAAGTTACGACAACCATCACCCTTGTTAATCGGATTGACCAGATTCTTGTCGATCGAGGCTTCATTTCTACGATCGCTCCAGTCACTCTTTTTCATCCATGATCCGCCTCTCCCAATAAAGAAGAGTAAATGCCTTTGCTGCGGCTGGATCAATCGTCTCAAGCGCGTCTCGGATGTCGATCGCGGATTCAGCAGAAGGATCTCGATTTTCGTTCACCCATCGGCTAATGTTTCCAGAAGCAATCCCCATCGTGGATGCTAGTTGAATTTGACTGATTCTGTAGGTCGCTAACACCTGCTTAAGCGCTTTGCCTGCTGTTCCCATTCACAAGATTTTGTTAGAAGCTCACTGTTGAATAACTCAGATTCCAAATGGAATAAATAGTTTCCAAATGGAAGTATCTGTGTATAATGGGTACTACCAATCTTGAAATACCCTTTGATTGAAGCCGATGCTGTTTAGCGTCCAACTCCTCAGCATCGGCAGTAGTCCCCATTTGCAATAGAGACAAACCTAATTATGACCTACAGTGATCGTTTGAAGCACTGGGCGATCGTGCGTCTTTTACCCAAAATGCAGCGAGTCGTGATCGAGCGCTTCCGCCGCCGAGTCGATGCCGAAGGACATCTTCAGTTTCTACAGCAACGCATCCCGACTGCGACCTTTATTGTCGTATTTGATGTGACGATCGCCCGTGACCCCATCCAAAAAGATATTTGATATCAACTCACCGATCGGGCTTCGACTCCGCTCAACTCTCAAGTTTAATCTAGTGGGTTGAGCGAAGCCGAAATCTCAATCAACGTAGCGAGAACTCTAATTCTGTGCAAGTCTCTAACTCTGCGCTGTGGCTCATGGGTTATCGAATGCGCACCTCCACCAGCACCGATGCCACCTCAAAATGGTTACAAAACTCAGTTAATAATGCCAGTTCTAATCTTTGGGATAGTCGTCTTAGCTTCTGGAGTTCTGCATCCGTAAACTCAAACTCCGTCAAATCGATCGAGGTTGAAATCAGAGTTGGTTCTGCTTCAGCCGATGACGGGGTTTGCATGAGCAAGAAGAACTCCTCGACCAGTGCCAGATTGCTTGATGTCATAGCAAATTGTGAATGGGACAGGGGAGAAATTGTTCTGGCAACACCCGTGTATTGCCTAGAAAATGAGCGATCGGTTCAGTTGTTTTCAGAGCAAAAAACTTGTCTTCCTGCCCGTAAAAACACCCAACCAGCAGTTATAAAACTGCTTGCGTTTGATAGTAGCTCTCAATTAGACCCGATTGTTTCTGTCTTGAGACAGACTAACCCTACTATCGAGAGAACCGCGATCGAGATTCACCCATTCACGATCGATAACAGCAACGATACGATCGTCAATCGCTACGCTAAATAAGCAAGTTGCTATTGAGGAAGCCTACATCTTGATTCCAATCACCCATCTTTTGATCCACCCTGCGGCACTCAGCCTGTGGGATAAAACAAGCGGCACCTGGATCAACGTCGCCACTATCCTCGGAGGCACCCTCATCGGACTCGTCTTAACCGAAAGTCTGCCCACTCGAATGCAGCGCATCATCACCCAAGGACTCGGCTTACTGACGCTGTTTTTAGGAGTCACTCTGGCAGACAGCTTATTAAAAGTCAAAGCAGGTTCGATCGATGGAGTGATCATTGGGCTACTGGCGATCGTCCTCGGTGGTCTGCTCGGTGAGTGGTGGCGCATCGAAACCCAATTGCAAACGATCGGCAACTGGCTGCGCGACCTCTTTAAAGGCGGGGGCAACTTTACCGAAGGGTTTGTCGCCGCCAGTCTGTTATTCTGCATCGGTCCTCTCGCAATCTTGGGCAGTCTCAATAACGGCATATCGGGCGACCATGCGCTGCTATCGATCAAATCTGCAATGGATGGGTTAGCCTCGATCGCCCTCAGCAGCAGCTATGGCATTGGGGTCGGTTTCTCTAGCATTGCTATCTTGCTCTACCAGGGTGGCTTATCTCTCTGTGCGGGCTTCTTAGCGCAAGTGCTGCCCGATCCGGTGAATGCGCCTCAAGTGTTATTAACCTCTGGGGTCGGTGGCTTAATGATTATGGGATTGGGATTGAACTTACTAGAAATCACACGGTTAAGCATCGCGGCATTTCTTCCGGCATTGCTGCTTGCCCCGATCTTTTGCACGATCGCTCAACGGTTGGGTTAGCAGTTCAATCAATCTCAGGAATACAAATTAACTAACGTTGACTATCCTTGGGGAAAAGAGAAGATGCGACTCGTTAGCGATCATAAAAGTGGCGACATTGATAAAGCTGTAATGACTCTTAGAGCAACCAAAACGATCGCTTCCTCCAATTCTAGAAACAATTTTTTAAGATTTGATTCCAAACTCTAAAAGGTCTCTATAATTGACAGCGATGGTCATGATGGTGACAGCAGCACCAATGACTCGCAAATTGAAAAATCAATCAGCAGTCTCCACAAGTCACGCATCTTTTGTCAAAGCTCATCGGGTCAAAACCTTTTGTTAGGAAATACCGAGAGAAACCCGTTCACATCACTCAATTATTGAGGACAACAAAATGGTAACAACCAAACGAAGATCACCCACATCAACGCTAGTGTCAAAAGGTGCAATCAGCAGTGCATCGTCAATTTTAGAAGATTTACCCGAAAAGCCTAAAGAAATTTGGTCACTGCGAGAAGCGATCGATTTACTAAAAGAACCGATTTCAGCAGCGCTCGATCGAGGCTATAGCTACGCAGAAGTTTCAAAAATGCTAACGGAAAAGGGAGTAGAAATCAGCCCGTCAACGCTGAAATATTATCTCTCATCTGCGCGTAGAGAAAAAGATGGTAGCAAGCCCAAAACGAGAAGACGACGCAAAACACAAGGCATTACGCTAAATCCAGAAACGGTGACATTGGCGAATGGAACCGCAAACGGAGCAGCCGCAACGCTCGATGAAGAAGAGGCTCCTGCAAAACGCACTCGCGTAATCACAGCCGCCAAAACTAAAACTACTGCTAAGACTCCTGCAAAAGCTGCGGCAACCAAAGCCAAAACCACCTCGACAAAAGCGGCTCCTAAAGCCCCTTCCACTAGAGGTCGCAAAAAAGCGGCTGAATAAAGTTGCTCGATCGCACGAGATAGGGGCGAGGCAGTGAGTGCGGAGTCCCTTGATCGCGTCTACCTATTCATAGGATGCTGTCCATAACAGACAGTTAAACCCTGCAAAACTGTAAGGGTTGTTTTGCTGTTTGTTCAACGTTTTAAAAGCCAGCCCGATTCTTCATTAGGCACTCACATGCAAGAGCTTGTCATCCCGTCAATGCCAGCCAGCCTTGACGCTTTCTGGATGCCCTTCACCGCCAATCGTCAGTTTAAATCGCAGCCTCGGTTAATGGTGTCTGCGAAAGGAATGTATTACACCACTGCCGACGATCGTCAGGTGCTCGACGGCACCGCAGGGTTATGGTGTGTCAACGCTGGTCACTGCCGCGAAAAGATTATTGCGGCGATTCAAACTCAGGCGGCAACGCTCGACTTTGCTCCCACGTTTCAAATGGGTCATCCGGCTCCGTTTGCGTTAGCCGATCGTCTCGCTAAAATGCTGCCCGGAGACTTAAACCACGTCTTCTTTACAAACTCTGGATCTGAAGCTGTCGATTCTGCCCTTAAAATTGCGCTGGCTTATCATCAAGTCCGAGGAGAAAGCCGTCGGACGCGACTGATCGGACGAGAGCGAGGATATCATGGCGTGGGCTTTGGCGGTATCTCGGTAGGCGGCATTGCCCCCAATCGCAAGTCCTTTGGCAGTTTGCTTCCGGGGGTTGATCATCTGCCTCACACGCACAATTTAGAGCAGAATGCGTTCACTCGCGGTCAGCCACAGTGGGGTGCACATTTAGCCGATGAGTTAGAGCGACTGGTGACGCTTCACGATGCCTCGACGATCGCATCTGTCATTGTCGAACCCGTGGCTGGCTCGACTGGAGTTTTAGTTCCTCCTAAAGGATATTTAGAACGGCTAAGAGCGATCTGCGATCGCCACGGCATTCTCCTAATTTTTGATGAAGTGATCACCGGGTTTGGACGGCTGGGAACTGGGTTTGCGACTGATTATTTTGGAGTCATCCCGGATTTGGTGTGCGTGGCAAAAGGCATTACGAATGCGGCGGTGCCGATGGGAGCGGTGTTTGCGCGTGACGGCATTTATGATGCGTTTATGCACGGGGCAGAGAACGCGATCGAGCTTTTCCACGGTTACACCTATTCAGGGCATCCTCTTGCGTGTGCGGCGGCTCAAGCCACGTTAGATATTTATGAAGAAGAGGGCTTGTTTGACCATGCAAATCATTTGTCTGGCTACTGGGAAGAGGCAGTTCACTCACTCAAAGGGTTCCCTCACGTCATCGATATCCGCAATCTGGGATTAGTTGCCGGAATCGAATTAGAATCCATTCCCAGTAAAGTCGGGAGTCGCGCTTACGATTGCTTAGTGCGTTGCTTTGAGAACGGATTATTAATTCGGACGACAGGTGATATTATTGCGCTGTCTCCACCGTTGATCATTCAAGAACATCACATCGATCACATGATAGAAATGCTAGGAGCAGTGCTAAAAGAAATCGATTGATCCTCAAGAATAAAAAGCTATACAGTCTATTTTCTTAATAGCTAGAATGTGATTTCAATATCATACGACGAATGCTCTAGCCTTGAAGATCCCTCTTAGAAAGGGGACTTTGAGAGGTTCAGTTCCTTCCTTTTTAAGGCTACCGTGTACACACAATTCCTCGTAGATTCGTTTGAGTCGGCTTATGCCCCACTTCGTGAGGAGGGCTGCCCAGATTTACGCAGGAGGTCTATTACTCACCGATCGAACTTAATTTCTCTATAGAGATATTGATTAGTCAGACTTACGGATCGTGAATGAGATCGGCTTTTGAGGAGACGACGATCGGGCATCATTCATCGACTGAGATGGTGCTATCGGCTGAGAATCTCGATCGGGAGACTTGCCGATCAGGTTAAAGGGAAATCCGGCGCGTCGATCGTAGTTAGACACGACCGCCAAAAACGCCCCGCCCAAAATAAACACCGGCAACGGCAGCGAAAGCTGTTTCATCCACTGAAACAGTTCTGACAGCCCAAACAGCACTAAAAAACAAGCTAACCAAACCTGCATGGCTTCAAAGGTACGGAGTTACTAGCAGGATACTCGATTTTTCAAATTTTTGAACTCTGACTCATGATCAACGGCACCTTTGTAGCAATGAAACACAGGCAGGAACTCTTTGATCGTCCATAACATTGTCTCTATTAGCTTGACCAGTCTTGAATTTTTAGTCCTAGTACTTTCTCAAAATCCTTCAGGTTTCTGGTGAGGAGAATGCACGATCGAGCCAAGGTATTGAGGCAATTCTGAGATCCTGTGTACCGACTCAGATACTTGCTTGTCTAAGGTTTCGGAAGTGTTTGTCAGCCTGAAGGTCGTAGTCTAAAATCTTCAAATCAGAAAACAGTTCAATCGGCTTCTGGCTGAACTGAGGAAACTTAAACAGTTACAAACTGACCCGTTGCCAGTTGAGCTTCAAGTGCTGTGGTCACTTTAGCGACCCCTTGCGGATAACTCGAAGAGATTGCTTCTGCCTCGGTTGCTCCCTCAACAGACAAATTAGGCATCCCTACAGCAGATGCAACAAAGGAATGATCTGGATGACTTTGAATAAAAACCTGGTATTGCATCAGGTAATACCTTCACTGCAAACGATGGATGATTTCTCTACATTGTAGAAGATAAATGGCGGGGTCAAGATCAATGCCATAGACCCCAGAATCTAAAGTTAAAGAATAGACCTCCTGCGTGAACCTGGATAGCCCTCCTCACGAAGTGGGGCAAGCCCTCGCCAACCCTTCTCCCTAGGGAGAAGGGGCTAGAACCTCTGGTTCCCTCTTCTTGGGGAGAGGGCTAGGGTGAGGGCGAAGGATTCGTGCAGGAGGTCTAATGTTGTCAAGCATATTCTTCAATCCAAGCCAGTCTTCTGCTAGACACTCGATCGCTACTGCCCAACTAACATTGAATCTATTGCAACAGTAAACAAAATTGTGATTGTCTAAACACCTCATTGCGATCAGAAATAAACCAGTGCGATCGCTCACTCTTAGGTTGGGTTGAGTCACAAAACCCAACATCTGCATAAGTTATCGGCAAACGTAACGTTCTCCCAACCTGCACTTTGGGTTCGCGGAGATCGGCAAACGACAACGGCAAAGACGGTTGATAAAAATCATGGGGGTCGATCGGGGTCATCTGCAAATTGCCTTTGATGACCTTGTCCGACGCATCGTGCTCTACCTCTCCTGCATTTTGGAATTTCCGCACATCAACTCTGACCCATTATCAAGACGCTACGGTAGAATAGCCCTCTCACCCACCGCTAAGAACTAAAATTAGTGGTACAAATAAACTAAATTGCGTGGTATGGATCGGCATGGATTCTGTAGAGCAAGCAACGCCAGACATTAAACAGCGTGTGCAGGAATTGACCCAAATTCTGCAAAAAGCCAGCTATGAGTATTATGTGTTGGATGCGCCCACGATCGAGGATGCTGTCTACGATCGGTTCTATCACGAACTGCGAGATCTAGAAATTTGCTACCCTGAATTAATCTCGCCCAATAGTCCCACTCAACGCGTTGGTGAACGTCCTGCGAGTCAATTCATATCCATTAAACACAACGTCCCGCTCTACAGCTTAGAGAATGCTTTTGGGAATGAAGATTTGATCACCTGGGAACAGCGCTGGCGAAAAGTCGAGCCAGATATTTCTCAAGCTGACTATGTGTGTGAACTCAAGATTGATGGCTCTGCACTGGCGTTGACTTACGAGAATGGTCTGCTGGTCAGAGGCGCAACCCGCGGCGATGGCGTGACTGGAGAAGACATCACTTCAAACGTGCGGGCGATCCGATCGATTCCTCTGCGCCTCAATCTTGACAATCCGCCGCCCTTAGTTGAAGTGCGCGGCGAGGCATTTTTGCCCTTAGACACATTTGAGCAAATCAATCGAGAACGCGAACAATCTGGAGACACTTTATTTGCCAATCCTCGCAATGCAGTTGCCGGAACCTTGCGCCAGCTAGATGCTCGAATGGTTGCCCAGCGCAAACCCGATTTTTACGCCTACACGCTCCACTTTCAAACCGACAAGATTCACCTTGCCTCTCAATGGGACGCGCTGGAGTTTTTGCAGACCGTCGGCTTTCGAGTCAACCCAGAGCGGCAGCTTTGTCCGACGATGCAGGATGTGTTTGCCTATTGCGATCGCTGGTCGATCGGGCGCACCCAGCTCCGCTATCTCACCGATGGCGTAGTGGTGAAACTCAACTCGTTTGACCTGCAAGAGCGATTGGGCTTTACGCAAAAGTTTCCGCGTTGGGCGATCGCGTTCAAATATCCTGCCGAAGAAGCGCCGACGATCGTCGAAGACATCATCTTCAATGTGGGGCGCACTGGAGCGATTACGCCCGTCGCAAAACTGCGCCCCGTCCAGTTAGCAGGAACGACGGTTTCACGGGCAACCTTACACAACCGAGATCGTATTGAAGAACTAAAGCTTTGCGAGGGCGATACAGTGATCGTCCGCAAAGCCGGAGAAATCATTCCCGAAATAGTGCGGGTGTTGCCAGAATTGCGTCCCGAAGGTGCCCAATCTTATGAGATGCTGACTCACTGCCCAGAGTGCGGCGAAGCAGTCGTTAAACCCGATGACGAAGCCGTGACTCGCTGCATTAATACCTCCTGCCCAGCGATTTTGCGAGGGGCGTTAACGCATTGGGCAAGTCGAGACGCGCTAGACGTGAATGGCGTGGGCGAAAAGCTTGTTTTGCAGCTCGTCGATCAGGGATTGGTGCATTCAGTGGGTGATTTATATGAGTTGACGATCGAGCAACTGTTAACGCTAGAGCGAATGGGAACGAAATCAGCCGAGAAAATCATTCAGGCAATTCAGGACTCAAAAAAACAACCCTGGGCACGAGTCCTTTATGCGCTGGGAATTCGTCACGTTGGCAGTGTGAATGCTCAAGTGTTGACGCAATCATTTCCAAGTGTTGATTTGCTTGCTCAAGCGAACCCAGCCGAGATCGCGCAGGTGTATGGCATCGGCTCTGAGATTGCCCAATCAGTGCATGGATGGTTTCAAAATCACGGCAATCAGAGGTTGATAGAACGGCTGCGATCGGCAGGGTTACAGCTTGTCGGAGAAGATGGAAACACGCCGCTGATTGCAACCGCGATCACTGGAAAAACCTTTGTCGTTACGGGCACGTTACCGACTCTCAAACGCGACGAAGCAAAGGCAATGATTCAAAAAGCGGGTGGCAAGGTGACTGATTCGGTGAGCAAAAAAACTAATTATTTAGTCGTAGGAGAAGATGCGGGTTCTAAGTTAGAAAAAGCCCAAACTTTAGGAGTCACGTTGCTGTCAGAAGATGAGTTTTTGCAATTGTTGGAGCCTCGATCGTAATCGCCATTCGTCGGCAGCACCTTGCATCAAGTTGCGTTTGAGCGGACGATCGGGCTGAGAAAGCTGCTCGAAGAGCGATCGCAGTGATTCAAGGCTGTCGATCGGGGCTAAGGTTGGCAGATGAGCAGCGATCGAGCATTCGGCGATGTGGAGGTCTTGGGGTAAATAAAGCTCGTAGACTAAGCCGTTGATGATTTGCTCAAAATAACTCAGCACCCGTTTATCTTGGGCTAATAAAGGTTGTTGGTGAAGTTGAAGAATATAACTTATGAGTGTCTCGATCGGTTCTGGATTAGAAGATTTAGCGATCGAAAGTTTTGAAATATAAATTGTTTGAAGCGCAAACGCTCCTCCTGACAATTTAGAAACAGTATTACTAAGAAAAAACCAAATTAGTTTCGGTTTCAACAGAGCTAATAAATAGAGACTGGCTTCTGGAATAAGGAAAGTTTTATTGTTTGGATAAGCTCCTGAGTCGTCCCAAGCGAATACTTGATAGGTAGCGATTTCCTGATACAGAATTTTTGGTGTGTCAAATTCTTGCCAGTAAGCAATGTTGTCCTGAATTTCATACCATTTATAGCTTCCAGCTTTTCTACCACCTTCAACACCCGGCATTAACTGATCTTTGTATTGCAATAGATAGTTATGGATTGCAGGATAGTTGTTAATTTCAATTCCACGTCTTGTGAAAATGAGCCAGAGATCTTGATATTCGACTCTCCAGCGTTTTACGTCGCGACCACGTAAGAAAGGCTTGAGAACTTCAGCAAACGAGGGATGTTCGGCAGTGAGTCGATCGCGCGTCTCTCGATTCACCACAAACGCCTCATTCAATCCAGTCTTAATCCCGTAATAAAATCGTCCACTTACTATAGTCACCGAGCGGCGTTCCCACCGATCGCAATCGCTCCATCAATCGCAGCGCATCATCCTTTGCAAACTGCCAGTCGCCTTTCAAAAGCTCCTTTTGCGCCATGCCAAACCGCCCCGACTCGACCACCGCCGCAAACGACTCGACAGGTTGCCCCATCTCCCAATTTACCGCCTGAAACTGAGGCTCAGACGTGGGTGTGTGCTTCATCGCCGTCACAATAGTTGGGTAAGCAATCGCAGTAAACACAGGCGCATCGCCAAAATCAATCACCTGACAAATCGTGGTTTGGTTCGCCAAAAATTGCCGCAGCTTTTCACCATACGCTGCCCTAAGATATTTGTTTGACGAAATGTAAGTCAACACGCCATTGTCTTTGAGCAGATTAATCGCCCGCTTATAAAAATAGACATACAAATCCGCCGTGCCCGTAAAACACTCATATCGCTCTTTGAAAGCGGGTTTCAGTTCCTTAATCGATTCTTGTCTGACATAGAGCGGGTTGGCGATCGCCACATCAAACCCATCCGACACGCCAAACATCCACTCAGGATCGAAGAATTCTGCCGACGCATTTTGGTTATAAGGCTCCCATTTTGCCAATAATTGAGCCGTTTTGTCTGACCAACCCTCAGTTTTTAGGAGATCAATAATCTGCGATCGCAGTTCATCGTCTTGGTCTTGACACTTGCGTTTCTTTAGCGGCGATCATGCCTTAAAAAACTGATGCCGAGCCTCTTTTAATTGCTTCTCCTTTTCCTCAATTCGTGAATCGCGTAACAGCAGTTGTGCAGGTCGCTCAATTCCCATCAGCGTGTTAGCCGCGATAAACTTTGTCTCTAGGTTTAGCAACGGTAAAATCCCACGATTGAGAGCGTCATCGTTAACCGTTTGCTCAACAATCAGCAAGATAAAAAATCGCAGCTTAGAGATTTGAACTGCAACAGGCTGAATATCAACCCCGTAGATGCAATTTTCAATCAAAAACAACTTACGCGGATAGTCCATTTCATTGCTCGTAAAATCGGTTTCAATTTTCTGCAACTGCTCCTCTAGCTGTTTAATCGCCTCTTCTCTCGCCGCGTCATAGTTAATTCGCTTCGCCAATCGAATATCATCTAACACAGGTTTAATTTTCCGTTCTCGCTGCTGTTGCTTCTTAATCAATTCCGCAACTTCTGATTCTGAAAACTGATGCGACTCGGTGTTGTAAGCAAACAAATGTCGTAAGCGTTGAGAGAGGTTGCCCTCACCCTAGCCCTCTCCCCAAGCCTACCGTGTACACACAAGTCTTTCGATCAGTCATCGCTGAGATCATCGCCCCCTAAATCCCCCAATCTGGGGGACTTTGAACCCGGAATTTTAGCTTGAAGTCCCCCAGATTGGGGGATTTAGGGGGCTGAAAGACCTGAAACCCAGTCTACGCGGACTTGTGTGTACACGGTAGGCAAAGGAGCGGGCGAGGGTGAAGTATTCGTGCATAAAGTCTTGTAAAAAGTCCGGGAGTCGTTGATGACCTCTTTTAGGAGCGACTCCCTGATTGCAGTTTGGTGATCGTGAGTGACACCTGCTTGTAGCGATCGTTGTGGATGAACAACCCAATTGAAGGCAGTGCATTGCCATAGGTGCGAGACTTTAGCAGAAGCAGCAAAGCCTTTAGCAACCCTAACTTCAGCTTGAACGCAAGTCACGATCGCTTAAATGAAAGTTATGACTGCTTCAGTGGAAGTAACTTCCGCTCGAACGAAATTAACTTCCGCTTGAACAGAAGTCATGATCACTTGAGCAAAATTAACTTCCGCTTGAATGGAAGTCACGATCGCTTTAAAGTTGGCAACTGTAGTTTATAGCAGCGCCACAGCAGAGGACAAAAGTTGTAGAATTCGCTAGACCTGTTGGGATTAAGCTTATGCAAAGAAGTTAGCAAGCGCATCTAAGGCTTAAAATTGGCGACTAATTTTGACGAGGCATCGTCACACAGATTTTTCTCAAACCATCGGATACTTCAATCAGATTTGATGTAGAGTCAGCAATACAGTCAGTGGTCTAGCTTATGAATTTGATTCTCGTTGCCGCCGCGATCGTCATTTCCGTCCTGGTTTTTACCTGGCTGGTCAAAGTTGTGAAGGCAACGGTCAGCACCGCGCTAGTAATCGCCGCGATCGTGCTGGTGATGCAATTTGTCTTCGGCATCGGAGCCGACAAACTGATTCAGCAAGTCTGGGAATTTGGGCAATATTTGTGGCAGATGGTAATCAAGCGATAGCATTACTTTTTCATCAGGGCATCCTTCACCGATGACGGCAATTGACGCAGGATCTTGCCTTTTGCGAGATCAACCGCAACGAGTGTCACCCGTGCGGTCGCATAGAGCACGTCGCCATCTAAAGATTGAATCTGAGAATCGCAGTTAATCCGAACGCCTTCCATGTCTGCAATGCGGGTTCTGACGATCGCGTCCATCCCCATTTGAATCGCTTGATGATAGCGGATTGACAATTCCATCACAGGCAGATTGCAGCCCAGGGCGACCAGTTCAGCAAAGTCAACGCCCATCGATCGCAAACACTCTACCCGCGCCTCTTCTAGCCAGGTCAAATAGGTGCCGTGCCATACGACACCCGAATAATCTGTGTGATGCGGAAACGCTCTCACTGGGTAATCAAACCAGTCGATCGGAGCCACTTTCAGTTCTGGTTGAAGAATATTGGTCGTTGATAATTGCGGTTGTTCTGACACGTCACCCACTCTCCTAAAATCACCCATAGTATCTTAAGCTTGCCAATGTCTAGCCGCCAATTGTGAACCATTGCAACGTTTTGCAAAATGGGTCAAGGGCGCGATCTTAAATACGATCAGAGACAAATCACTGGTAAGGCAAACTTATGATAGAGAAAATTTTGCTGGCTGACTCAGGAACCGGACAATCTGAAGCGATGCTCAAAGCGCTGATGGAGATTCCTGTCATTCAACGGGCGTTTGTGACTGTGCTGCACGTCGTTCCGGCTCAAGTCTCTGCGAATGCAATGACAGAGAAATGGGAGGAAGGTGGCAAGGTGTTGGCAAAGGCGATTCAGTCGCTCAACTTAGATTCTGATCATGTCGCTGCGGTCTTGCGCCAAGGCGAACCGAAAGATGTGGTGTGCAAAGTTGCCGAAGAACTCAACACCGACCTGATTATTATGGGGTCTCGTGGCTTAAAGCGACTGGTTTCAATTTTAGAAAACTCAGTTAGTCAATATGTGTTTCAGCTATCGTCGAGTCCAATGTTGCTGGTTAAAGACGATATTTATGTCCGCAAGATTAACAAAGTGATGGTGGCGATCGACCGTTCTGCGGCTTCTAAGCAGTCTTTAACGCTGGCGTTGTCTCTGGTTAGAGACATCAAAGGTGGGCAGTTACTTCTAGTGCATGTCGATTCTGATGCTAAAAAAGCTGAGAAGACAGGAGCCGATGCAGAAAAAGAGCCGAGTTTGGCAGCGGCGGTTTCTGAGGCGAAGAAGGCAGGAGTCGCCTATCGCAGCATTTTAGGTTCAGGAAAAGCTGGGGAAGCGCTTTGTCGTCTTGCAGAAGACAATAAGGCAGATTTGCTGATGCTTGGCTCTCCAGAGCGTCGCCCCTCGATCGCTAAGGGATTGCCTGACCTCGATCGGCTGTTAGGAACGTCTCTTTCGGATTATGTGCGGGTTTACGCCAACTGTCCGGTGCTGCTGACCCGAACGGCGGCTTAGATTTCGTCGCGATCGTGCCTTGACCCGATGCTGTAGAGACGTTTCGGTGGAACGTCTCGCCGATTTTGTGCCATAACCGATGATGGATTGCATTCAAACATTAGACCTGTTGCAAAAGTCCCTGCCCTCACCCTAAATCCCTCTCCCAAATGTGGGAGAGGGACTTTGAAATCTGGCTCCCCTTCTCCCAAGCTTGGGAGAAGGGGTTGGGGGATGAGGGCATCTTCGGACTTTTGCAAGAAGTTTATCGTGCGTTTACCCGATGGCGTGGAGATGTTCCACCGAAACGTCTCTACCCGATTTTGCTGACTTTTGACGCGAATATCGATTGATTTTTGCCTAACCCTTTTGCCTGATACATCGCTTCGTCGGCTTGCTGAAGGAGGGTCTCAATCTCTTCACTATTGTGAGGAAAAATACTGATTCCAATGCTCGTAGTTACGAAAATCGTTTGCCCTGAAATAGCAAATGGCTGAGAGAGTGTAGCCAAAATCTTTTCAGCCACTCGCGTCACATCCTGCACGTTTAGAATCGTAGGTAAAATAATCACAAACTCGTCTCCACCGAGGCGAGCTACCAAGTCACTCGTTCTTAAACAGCCAGTCAGCCGCTTTGCCACTGCCTGCAAAAGCACATCTCCAATTCCGTGACCATGAGTGTCATTAATTGTCTTAAACCCATCCAGATCTAGAAACATCAATGCCACCATTTGAGTGCTGATGCTTGCCCACTCTAAATGTTCGGTGAGGCGATCGTAAAGAAGGCTGCGGTTGGGCAATCCGGTTAGAGCATCGTGATTTGCCAGGTGATTCAAACGGTCTTGCGAGAGGCGTAACTCTGCATTTGATTGTGATAACTCTGCTGTGGTGCGCCGTAGCGCCTCTTCGATCGTTTTGCGTTGAGTAATATCTCGAATCACGCCCACCAAAAATAGATTTCCGGCAGCATCTTTGTGCAGCGATCGCTTGGTTGCAATCTGGTGAGTCATGCCATTTAAGCTGGTAAATTCTTCTTCGTGCTCGATCTCATTTCCATGCTTGAAAATCAGTTCATCTTGCTGTCTAAAAACATCAGCTTCGTGGTTAGGAAATACATCATAATCAGATTTGCTGACTAACTCCTCGATCGGCTTTCCTAAAAACCTTGAATATGCTTCGTTCAAGACAATCCAACGATGGTTTTTATCTTTGACAAAAATGGGATCAGGAATGGTGTTAATGATGCGATGCAAAAAATCTTTCGATCGCTGAAGTTCTTCTGCTGAGTGAGCAAGATAGCTAATAATCACAATTGCTGATACCGATAGCGCCACCAGAGGAGGCACCACGGGCACGACCCAACCCAGCAAAAACGCCAGATAGCAGCCGATCGTCAATCCTGTACCCAGCACTGCGATCGCGATCATTGAGCGTCTAGGCGATCGTAACCGCCAACTCAAATGGGTTCCCACAAATGCCCAAACCCAGATCCAGATCCATTCTCCAGGCTCAACCCAAACTTTGAGTAGGGTTCGTCCGTCGAGCGTTGTGCTGATGATTTGGCTAATAAAGTTCGCTTGCAGTTCGACTCCTGCCATTGGCTCTGGGGCTTTTGTCCAAGAACTGCTGTAAGGAGTCGAAATCAAGTCTTTTAGGCTCGTTGCAGTTGAGCCAATTAAGACGATGCGATCGCGCAACCCCTCGGCTGAGACTTGCCCATCTAAAACGTCTGCCACCGAAACGGTGCGAAAGTGATGTGCCGCACCTCGGAAATTGACCAGAATCTGATATGCCCGGTCGTCTGCCTGTGTATAAACGCCATCATTAGAGCGAAACTGAGGAAATACGGCTCGATCGAGCCGCAGATAACGAGAATTTTCAGTGGCGGCTTGTTCTTCAATGCCGTTTGTTTTGAGATAAGTTAGCGCCAGTTTTAGAGAGAAACTCTGATAGATGTTGCCGTCTGATTGCTTTTTCCAATAGAGAAACGCTCGCCGAACTTTGAGATCGGGGTCAAAAATAACATTATTAAAGCCCACTTGTCCGAGTTCAGCTAACCCGGGGGGAGGGGCTACTCCGTCACTCTCGTGATCTTTGAGTTGCTCGATTCCAACCAAATGGGGAATGTCGCGAAACGTCTTGAGCAATGCTGACTGGCTCGATCCACTCGGCAAATCTCGATATAGGTCGAGTCCGATCGCGCGCGGTTTGGCTGCCTCAATCGTTTGCAGCAGTTGCGCTAACGTAGCGTCTGAGATGGGCCAGTTAAAGCGTTTTAGATCTGATTCATTCAGTCCCACAATGACGATGCGATCGTCGATCGGCTCTGGGGGGCGCAGCCGAAAAAACTCATCTAACGCTCCTAGTTCCCACGGTTGCAGCAACCCCGTCAGACGCAGCGCAATCACACAGCCTGCAACTCCAGAAGCGGTGATCCAAACTCGACCTCCTTTCCAAATAGCTTGAGTGAGCCGTGCCCAACTATGCCTTTGCCGTCTATTGGACTGCACCATTTGCTGATTTTGATAAAGTCGAAAGAACTAACGCGATGTGCAGCTAATTTGCCCTCCTCACGAAGTCTACCGTGTACACACAAGTCTGGACTTTGAACCCGAACTTTTAGCTTGAAGTCCCCCAGATTGGGGGATTTAGGGAGCGAGGATCTCAGCCATGACCGATCGAGCAACTTGCGTGTACACGGTAGCCTCACGAAGTGGGGCAAGCCCTCGTAACCCTTCTCCCCAAAGAGAGGTCGGACATTTCCGGTTCCCTCTCCTGCGGGGAGAGGGCTAGGGTGAGGGTAATTGCGTGAACTATAACACGAGGTCTCACAGCCCCAAAATTAACGGCTCTGATCAGGCTCCGTAAGCCATTTGATGACTTGATGGGCGAGGCGTGCGTCATTGAGTCGATCGACTTCACGAATTCCAGTTGGGCTGGTGACGTTCACTTCAGTTAAGTAGCCTCCGATCACATCAATGCCGACAAACACCAATCCATCTCGCTGTAAGGTGGGCGCAAGTTGAGCGCAAATCTCGTGTTCGCGCTCAGTGATTCCCACAGATGCAACTCGTCCACCGACTGCCATGTTGCCTCGAAAGTCGGTTCCAGTTGGAATGCGATTTACGGCTCCGATCGGGCTGCCGTCGAGTAGAATAATTCGCTTATCGCCCTCTTTGGCTTCGGGCAAATAAGTCTGCACCATTACAGGCAGTTTGCCCTGAAGGGTGCTGATCTCAATCAGCGAGTTGAAGTTACGATCGCTCGGTTCTAAAAAGAGGATGCCTTCCCCAGCTTTTCCGCCCAAGGGTTTGAGAACTGCCGCTCCTTTTTTCTCTAGAAACTGCCGAATCACTGTTTTGTCTTGGCTGACGATCGTTTCAGGAATTGCCTCAGTGAATTGCAGCGCATACATTTTCTCGTTAGCAGCTCGAATGCCGCTCGGAGAATTGAGCACTCGCGTCTTAGCTGGATCGATGTAATCTAAAATGTAAGTCGCGTAGAGATAAGCCGTATCGACGGGCGGATCGGTTCGCATAAACACCGCATCCATGTCTTCAAGCGGACGAAAAATCGGCGCGTCGAGAGAGAACCAGGACTCGATCGTCACCCAGCGACCGTCTACCAGTTTCACCGGGGTGAGATGCGCCTGCTCTAGCATTGCCCAGGCTTTGCCATCAATCACACTCAACCGATTTGCTTGAGTGATCCAAACTTCGTGCCCCAACTCTTGCGCGGCTTCCATGATCGCAACGCTAGTGTCGTGAGTCGGGTCAAGTCGATGAATGGGGTCGATGATGAATGCAAATTTCACAGTTTATGTCCTTCGGCGTTGTGTCGGGTTAGCTGGCTTGCAGCAAGGGATCTAATTTTCCTTGACGATCGAGCGCATGAATATCGTCACAGCCGCCAATGTATTGATCATTGATGAAAATTTGGGGCACCGATCGGTTGCCGTTTGCCCGTTGAGACATTTTTGCTCGTCCGGGTTCGTCTCCATCGAGATTATATTCAGTGTAATCAACGCCTTTGCGGTCTAGTAAAGCTTTGGCACGAACACAGAAAGGGCACGTACTCCAGATGTAAATCTCAACGTTAGCAGCCATAGTTTCTCAGCGTCAGCAATGTTTCTTCATTTTAGAGGAGGGTGAGAAGATTGCGCGTCACTCTGACGGAGAGCTTGGATAATTTGCAGGTTTGCCTTGGGAAACGGAAACTGGTCAAACTCTGCTAATGTGACCCAGCGAATCTCATCACACTCGATCGCTTGTGGCTCTCCGCTCAAATGCTGGCAGTGATGCACATTCAGCGTCACCCGAAAGTGGCTGTAGGTATGATCGACGACGACTAGACGATCGCCCACCGCAATCTCAATGCCCAACTCTTCTCGAATCTCACGGTGAATGCAGGCTGCGATCGTTTCCCCCACTTCGACTTTGCCACCCGGAAATTCCCACAAGCCTCCGAGTAAGCCGTCTGATTTGCGGCGATCGATTAAAATCTGTCCCCGATCGTTCCAGATCACAGCAACACCAATTTGCTTATGGGGTATGGGGGCACGAGTTTCTGACATCGGTATTTGAGATTGAATGTCTAAATTGTAAGCCTGACAGTGACCTCGCCACGGACAAACTGAGCAAGCGGAATTGTGAGTCGTGCAAACCGTCGCGCCCAAGTCCATAAACGCCTGATTAAAATCTCGTCCGTTGCGTGGATCGACTAACTCTTGAGAAAGCGTCCAAAGTCTCGGCAACGCTTTAACGGGCGGAACGTCCAACGCAATCAGCCGCGCTAGGACTCGCTTGACATTTCCATCCAAAATTGCCAACGGCTGATTGAAAGCTGCACTGAGAATGCCTCCAGCCGTGGTGCGTCCAATTCCGGGCAGCGCCAGCACCGCGTCTAGTTCGGTGGGAAACATCCCGCCATGCTGCTGCACAATTACTTGGGCGGCTCGATGAAAATTTCGGGCACGGGCATAATATCCCAATCCTTCCCACGCTTTGAGAACCTGTTGTAGATCCGCCGCCGCCAAGTCCTGCACAGTGGGAAATTGTGACATCCAGCGATCGAAGTAAGGCAGCACCGTCTTTACCTGCGTCTGCTGAAGCATAATCTCAGAGACCCAAATCGCATAGGGATCACGGGTTTGTCTCCAAGGCAAGTCACGCCCAGATTGGGAATACCAGGCGAGAAGAGAGGTGCGTAACTCTAAAACAGCGAAAGGCGGCAGACCATCGGGGTGATCTGCCGCTATTCGATTAGATTTCACGTTAGGGATCACAAAACGAGGGCACGTCAGTGGTTAAAATCGCGCCGAAATTACTGATTGTCGGATGCACTAGACTCGGCGACCTGAAAAGCGGTCTCAAACGTCATGCGCTGTTCGGCATTGCGGAGAAAATAGCCGCTCATCATTGCAGATGCCAGGAGCCGACCTAGATGCTCACGGCTCGTCGTGATGCTGACATCAAAATTATCAGAAGGCAGACCACCCAATAAGCCAATGATGTTGCGTTCAACGACTTGAAACACATCAGCAGAAGACGGCTTTGAAAGTTGAGCGATCGTTTCAGGGCTGAGAGACTGGACGTATTGCCACAGCACGCCAGACTCGCCATTTTTGATGAATTCTGGAACTTGATTGGATGTATCGTTCACGTTTATCAACCTCACTCATGAGGACGGAATCAACTTTTGTTAGACCCACTCTAACAACAGAAATGGGCAATGTAAGTAGGTGGAACCGAACCGATCGAGGGGGGATGCTACGAGTTTAGCTTGCCAGATACTCTCCCATGTCGCCCTTGCGCTTGCGGAGCTTGGTGAGTGCCTCGCGCTCGATTTGACGAACTCGCTCACGGCTGATGTTGAGCTGATCCCCGATTTTTGCCAAGGTCAAGGCTTTTCCATCTTCTAAACCAAACCGGAGTGCCAAAACTTCTCGCTGCTGAGGGGTGAGATCTGCCATCAGAGTCTCAAGATCGTTGCGGAGCGCAGTTTGCGCAGCAAAATCTTCTGGAGAAGGTCCGGTGTCTTCGAGAAGTTCGCCGAGTTCAGTATCTTGATTGTCGCCGACCCGCAGATCTAGAGATAGAGGAGAACGCGCCCGCTCTAGGTACTCACGCACCTGTCGAGGCGTTAATTCGAGTTCGATCGCCAGTTCCGCAGCCGTGGCAGCCCGTCCTAATTTTTGGGTCAGCGCTCGCTGAGCTTTTTTAATCTTGTTGAGTTTCTCGGTGATGTGAATGGGGAGGCGGATGGTCCGACCTTTCTCAGCGATCGCGCGGGTGATCGCTTGACGAATCCACCAGTAGGCGTAGGTTGAGAACCGATAGCCTTTAGTGGGATCAAACTTCTCAACGCCGCGCTGCATCCCGATCGTGCCTTCTTGGATCAAATCCATGAGGTCTACGTTGCGCTTGGTATATTTTTTTGCCACCGAGACGACGAGGCGCAGGTTGGCTTCTACCATCCGACGCTTGGCAGTCTCACCATCGACGATCGTCTGCTGCATTTCGGCTTCAGATAAGCCCGTTTGCTCTAACCATTCCGATAGGTTGGGTTCACGATCGAGCGTCAGAGCCATCTCTTCTTTGACGCGGTTGAGCAACGAAAGTCGCTGAACCTGTTTGCCGTAAAGAATCTCCTGCTCGTGGGAGAGAAGGGGAACACGACCAATTTCACGCAGATAAGCACGAACGGAATCAGTGGGAGTTTGGGCTGTCTTCATAACGCTGGATTGGATAGAAATGACGGGTTAGAAGTATTCGTAGAGTGACTTGGAAGCGACGATAGCCCTGATGAGAAGCTGATGTAGAGCGATCAGGAGAGGGCTAGATAACTTGGTTCAAAACCAGTTGAGAATTGGGCTACTAGCGGCAGCGTAGAAATCTGTCCTTCTAGTTGCCTGATGAAGTGCATCTCTGCCACGTTTTCTATGAAGGTGCAAGGCTCTATTAAGATTATGTCTGAACTTGTTAACAAAAGTAAAGATCCTGAGAGACATTAGTTCAGCTTGGAGGTAAAAGGCTGAAGGAGCGATCGGGCTGTCTTAGAGTCTTTAACGCATCGGTAGCCTACCTAGAAACCGATTCAGCGACTGCATCGCTTGAGACAAAACTCCCCGACTTCTAATATCCATTGAGACCAGCTACAAATTCTTAATGATTTGCTGGAGTTTCTTAAGTTGCTTCAGTAAGGTTTATTTTATAGAGATACTCCGATCGGACAGAAAATCGCATCTGTCTAGTGGTAGAAGACTGTAGTCTCAGTGTAACTTTCATCACATAAAGCGAATCGGAAAAGAAAGAGAAGAAGCTGATGTTGAGCCGATCGACTCCAGTTTTAGGAAGGGCAAGGATCGTGAATTAAACAAGAGCCGGATTTGCCCTCACCCCAACCCTCTCCCTAAGGAGAGGGGGCAAACGAGTTTCCCTTTCTCCCTAGGGAAAAGGGGTTAGGCGAGGGCTTTGCCCCACTTCGTGAGAAGGGCAGATCCGGCTTGTACAATTCCCGAAGTTATTTAATCCACGATCCCAAGAGTCAAAGCCCCCAGAATTACGAGATTAGGAAGTCTACCGCACTGCGTTTTAGCTGCTTTTATTGGAGGTATTCTTGCAGTGATTTGACAGTGAGCGGCTGAGATTGAAGAGACCGGATGGCAGCAGCCGTAGCTTTTGCCCCTGCGATCGTCGTGATGACTGGAATCTTGTAGCTCAATGCGGTGCGACGAATCAGGCGATCGTCATTCAGCGCTTCTTTGCCCAACGGGGTGTTGATAATGAGTTGAATCAGCTCATTTTTAATGGAATCAATCACATGGGGTCTGCCCTCATGGACTTTGAGTACGAGGTCAACCGCACAGCCATTCTCGACAAGAACTTTGCGGGTGCCTTCGGTGGCGATGACTTTGAAGCCTAAGCTGATCAGATCTTTGACGACTGGAACGACGGCTGCTTTTTCACGATCGCTCATTGACACAAACACGGTGCCCTTAAGCGGCAAACGCTGACTGGCGGCGAGTTCTGCCTTGGCGAAGGCTTTGCCAAAATCGGTATCAATGCCCATGACTTCTCCAGTCGATCGCATCTCAGGTCCGAGAATGGTGTCGGTGCCGGGAAATTTGTCGAAGGGCAACACGGCTTCTTTGACGGAAATGTGTTTAGGAATAATTTCCTCAGTGAAGTTCAACTCTTTTAGGGTTTTGCCAGACATGACGCGGGCGGCAATTTGAGCGAGAGGATGTCCGATCGCTTTCGACACAAAGGGCACGGTGCGCGACGCACGAGGATTCGCTTCTAAAATAAATACCTGATCGCCTTGAACGGCAAACTGAATATTCATCAAACCAATCACGTTTAGGGCTTTGGCAAGCTCGATCGTCCAGGTGCGAATCTGATTGAGAACTGGCTCCGACAAAGTGATTGATGGAATCGAACAAGCTGAGTCTCCAGAGTGGATTCCCGCCTGTTCGATATGCTCCATGATGCCGCCGATTACGACTTGCCCAGTCATATCGGCGATCGCGTCTACATCGACCTCGATCGCGTTCTCTAAAAAGTGATCGATCAGAATCGGGTGATCGGGTTCGATCTGGACGGCATAGCTCATGTAGCGTTCTAGCTCCGAGTCGGAGTAGACAATCTCCATCGCTCGACCGCCCAACACATAGCTTGGACGAACCACGACGGGATATTGGATTCTCTGGGCGACTTCTCGCGCGGCTTCATAGGTGCGGGCAAGCCCGTTGGGAGGCTGTTGGATGTTGAGTTTGCGGAGAATCTTCTCAAATCGCTCTCGGTCTTCGGCGGTGTCGATCGAGTCGGGTGAGGTGCCCCAGATCTTGGTTTGAGGGAGGGATTTCAGCGCCTCTTGTAGAGGAATCGCCAGCTTGAGCGGGGTCTGTCCGCCAAACTGAATGATTACGCCCTCCGGGTTCTCAGCTTCGATGATGTTAAGGACATCTTCTTGAGTTAATGGCTCAAAATAGAGCCGATCGCTGGTGTCATAGTCGGTCGAAACGGTTTCGGGGTTTGAGTTAACCATGATCGTCTCAAATCCATCGGCACCGAGCGCAAATGATGCGTGACAGCAGCAATAATCAAACTCAATGCCCTGCCCGATTCGGTTGGGTCCACCTCCCAGAATCATAACTTTTCGCCTATCGGACGGCAGCACCTCAGTTTCTTCTTCGTAAGCAGAATAATAGTAAGGAGTCAGTGCCTCAAATTCAGCCGCGCAGGTGTCTACGGTTTTATAGACGGGGATCACGCCAAGAGACTTGCGATAGGCGCGGACATCATTCTCGTGAGTTTTAGTGGCAAAAGCAATTTGTCGATCGCTAAACCCTTGCCGTTTGATGGTGTACATCTTGGCTTTATCAAGACTCTGCAATGTCGTGCGTTTGAGCAGCTTTTCAGTCTCTAGCAAGTCGTGCATCTTGTCTAGAAACCAGGGATCGATGTTGGTTAGCTCATAAATTTCCTCAACCGTCATGCCCATTTGCATCGCGTGGCGCACCGTGAAGATGCGATCGGGGTTTGGGGTGCGAAGTCCTGCTCGAATTTGTTCGAGACTGGGAAGCTTTTCTGGGCGATCGCAGCCCCAACCCGCCCGTCCGGTTTCTAATGAGCGAAGTGCCTTTTGAAACGATTCTTGAAAAGTGCGCCCGATCGCCATTGCCTCACCCACCGACTTCATCTGCGTGGTCAGAACCTGGGAGGAGCCGCTGAATTTCTCAAAGGCGAAGCGGGGAATCTTGGTGACGACATAATCGATCGTCGGCTCAAAGCTAGCAGGAGTCTTTTTGGTAATGTCGTTGGGAATCTCGTCTAGTGTGTAACCAACCGCGAGCTTTGCCGCCATTTTAGCGATCGGAAATCCGGTTGCCTTGGATGCCAACGCCGAACTGCGCGACACGCGAGGATTCATCTCGATCACGACTAACTCGCCCGTCACCGGATTGATCGCAAACTGAATATTCGATCCGCCCGTCTCGACCCCAATTTCGCGAATAATCTTGATTGATGCGTCTCGCAGGCGTTGATATTCTTTATCAGTCAGCGTTTGCGCCGGAGCCACCGTGATCGAGTCGCCCGTGTGGATGCCCATCGGGTCAATGTTTTCGATCGAGCAGATGATCACGACGTTATCGGCGAGATCGCGCATCACTTCTAGCTCATACTCTTTCCAGCCGAGCAGAGATTTCTCAATCAAAATCTGAGACACCGGACTGGCATCTAGACCTGACTGGGCGATTTCCTCAAACTCTTTCTGGTTATAGGCGATGCCGCCCCCGGTTCCGCCCATCGTAAAGCCGGGACGGATAATTAAGGGATAACTGCCGATTTGCTGCCCGATCGCGCGAGATTCTTCTAGAGTTTCTGCCAAACCAGACGGACACACAGCGACTCCGATCCGCCCCATTGCCTCTTTAAAGAGTTTGCGATCTTCAGCCATCTCGATCGCCGGAAGTTTTGCGCCGATCAGTTCGACATTGTATTTATCGAGAGTGCCATTCTTTGCCAGCGTAACTGCAAGATTGAGAGCCGTTTGTCCGCCCATCGTCGGCAAGAGCGCATCGGGGCGTTCTCGCTCGATAATCAGGGCGACCAATTCAGGAGTCAGCGGCTCAATGTAGGTGCGATCGGCGGTCTCTGGGTCGGTCATGATGGTCGCTGGGTTTGAGTTGACCAGAACCACTTCATATCCTTCATCTCGCAGGGCTTTGCAGGCTTGAGTACCGGAATAGTCGAATTCGCAGGCTTGCCCAATCACAATGGGACCGGAGCCGATGAGCAGAATTTTGTGGAGGTCTTGGCGACGAGGCATGGTGAAGTTAGAGCCGTTGAGTTTAAATCCAACTCATTGTAGAGGCTTTCATTTACAGAATTGTTGCGGTTTTATCCATTCCAAAGATTTGATGATTTAAAGGACAGGAGTGAATGGACAAGGCGGCAAGAAGACAAGGGTGGAGAGGAAGGTTAAGTTTTAAGTAGTACAAGGTTGGAAAAAGCAGAGTGTTCTGAGCGACGAACCTCTTCAACGATCGATGCCCTCCTCACGAAGTGGGGCGAAGCCCTCGCCAACCCCTCTCCCCAATGGAGAAGGGAGCCAGAACTCCTGTCCCCTCTCCATTAGGGAGAGGGCTAGGGTGAGGGTAAAATCTGCGCTTCCAATAGATCGATTCAGCAACGCCAAAATTCGACCGTGTGCAGCCAGACTATAAGTGATGCGATCGACGTGCCGCTTGCGAAAATTAACACTATCACTGGGCACGTTCTAATATGTAGGTGACTTCCCTCGTACCATAGTTTTTAGTGACCGAGAATAAATGACTTGGACGTGCGAAATGATCAAGATCAACTGATTCGCGCTGACCCGCCTCAGTGGTTACGGCGACTCCCAACTGCTGTACGGGTAGCATTATTAGTAGCGCTCTACCTCATAAGCTGGTATGTGCTAGATCTCGTCGCTCTGCGGTTTGAATCAGCACCCGAAATTCAGATCTGGTATCCACCATCGGCTCTAGACGTGATGCTGCTGCTAGTGTTTGGGCTGCGCTTTGCGCCAGCCTTGCTGCTCAATACCTTCATCCATGTGTGGTTTGTCACGGGTCGCTATCTGCCTCTCGACACGCTGATCATTTTTGACCTTACAACGACTCTGGGCTACACAATAGCGTGTGCTCTATTGCTCCACAAGCTGCGCATTAACCCTCGGCTGCGGCGACTCCGCGATGTCATTTGGTTTACGGTGATTGCTGCCCTGATCGCCCCGTTGGTCATTGCCCTAGTGCAAGCTGCAAATTTTGCCGCGATCGGGCTGATTCCCTGGTCAGGCTGGCTGATTTCTACCTTAAATTATTGGGCAGGAGATTCTACTGGCGTTGGAATGCTCGCACCTTTGCTGCTGGTTCTGTCGCGCAGAGTGCCGTGGGTTTGGACTCACAAAGAGACTCGATCGCAGCAGGCGTTTGAGGACACGCATGAGTTGCGCTTGCCCTCTGGGCGGGGGTTACCGCTGCTG
Organism: Phormidesmis priestleyi BC1401; assembly: GCF_001650195.1. Classification (GTDB taxonomy): domain Bacteria; phylum Cyanobacteriota; class Cyanobacteriia; order Leptolyngbyales; family Leptolyngbyaceae; genus Phormidesmis_A; species Phormidesmis_A priestleyi_B. Next base: position 53,616 of record NZ_LXYR01000010.1, read on the forward strand.
CTATTCCACATCGTGCTGTTGGCATTGGGTACATGGGCAGCATTTGGTGCTCCACGGGGAGCCAAGTTGGACTATGCCTATCTTGTTTTTTTACCGCTCATCTGGGTCGCAGTCCAGTTTGGCTTTTCTAGAGCAGCCTTGTCAGTTTTAGGAATTAATGTTGGTGCAGCGCTTTTAGTGGGTACCAGCACTGGCGTTGCGAATACGCTGGCGCTGCAATTTGGCTTGATGGCAATGACCCACATAGGGATTTTGTTAGGGGCAATCTCCACTGAGCGCGAAAGGACAGAAGTAAAACTGCGGCAGGCGTACCGCAAGGTGCAAACCTTCAACCATAATTTGGAACGCCAAGTCCGCGATCGCCCCCGTCAGCATCAAGCCCAATGCCAATGCCCCAACCCGAATTCGCTGATTGGCTTTGTGGTTTGCCTCTGACAGCAATTGCTTTGCCTGCTCCTCCGCGTCTAGACGAGTTTGCATCACTCGCTTATCAGGATCTTGGCTAGCAGCCAGAAACCCCCCGCGCTTCACGACCAAGCCCGTTAGCCGCAAATCTACCTGCTCTGCGCTGTCATCATTGATTGGGCTTTGACTGGGCTTTTCCGGGGAACTTGCACTTCACCTGGATCTTGAACGATCCTTCAGTCGAAGTTTCAGCCAGGACAGGTATGCCTGCCTTTCCAACAACTTTTAAATTAAATTCCAGGCTCATTTCTTCGATTTCAGCTAAACCGAAGTTGGCGAATGCACCGATCGCGTACTTGACGTAGCCCCGTATCGTGTTATGAACCTTCTGTAAATCGACTGTTGGTAGGTCATCCCGATATTCAGGCTCGTCGTCTGGGACTTCAGTAATATTCTTCGACTCAATGTAAATTTCGTATTCTTCACCGTTGTCCTTGACGATCAACTTCTCGATTTCCAAAATGGATGACCTCGCCAGAAAATATTGCTACGTTGGTAAGAATACCGTGAAACCTCTAGGCTGGCTCAGGAATTATGACTCGATATGCGCTTGTCGTTGGAGTTGCTAGGTATGACAATTTCCGCAATCTGGATAAGGCGGCTACGGATGCAGCAGCGATCGCCCATATCCTTCAAGTTCACGGTCGGTATCAAGTCAAACCATCACCGAGACGGTTGGTTAAGCCAGAAAATCGATGGGAGCTTGACCTAGACAAGAAGCTGACAGCAAAGGATTTAAGTCAAGACCTCGAAGAATTCTTGCTAGATAAAGCGGAGGGTCATGAGGCGCTGATCTATTTTGCGGGACACGGGTTTGAGTTGACAAGATTGGGGCGAACAAAGAAGGGCTATCTAGCGACCTCCGATTGTAAGAAAGATGAGGTAGGCAACGCGATTTCGTTTGATGATTTGAATGCCCTGATTCAAAAATCACGCCTCAGCAGTCTCGTAATGATTCTAGATTGTTGCAATGCAGGGTCATTTCTGGAACGGACGCTACTAGATTCAGCCTTGACTGCCTTTAATGGGAAGCAAGACTATTACTTAATTACAGCCTGTCGATCGTTTGAACGGGCACGGGAAGGAGAGGAGCATGGTGTTTTTACAGCGTCTGTCCTCAAAGGATTGCAGGCGGAGAATGCAGACAGTGAGGGGGCTGTAACGGGTGATCGCCTATTTGACTTCATTCAACGCGATTTGCGGCAGAGTGGACAGGAGCCGATTCGGACAGGAACAGGGCGATCGATCGCGTTAGTGAATTACCAACCGCAAGCGAAAACTGTGACAGCAATTGTGGATGAGGGCGGTGAAATCATCTGCCCTTATCAGGGGCTACAGGCATTTACAGTAAAGCAACAGGAATTTTTCTTCGGTCGCAAGCAGGTTGTTGAGTTAATTAACCAAAAACTAAATAAAAAGCCATTTGTTCCAGTGATTGGGGCATCGGGAAGTGGCAAATCTTCAGTGGTGAGAGCAGGGTTGATGCCTTGGCTATCCGAGAGTGGTTGGCACATTTTGGAGCCAATTAAGCCAGGGTTTGAACCATTGGCAGCATTGCGTGGGACATTTGAACCGTTCTTCAAGCGATCGCGCTCAGAAATTCAAACACTGCATCACTTAATTGCTCGTGATTCAGCAGGATTATCCAGCGTAATAGAGCGGTTACCAAACGATGGTAAGTATCTGCTTGTGGTGGATCAGTTTGAGGAAGTGTTTACGGTTTGTGCAAACAAAACAGAACAGCAACGGTTCATTGAGTTGATTACCCAGATCGCAGAGACTCAAAACTCTCAATTAGCGGTTGTGACAACAATGAGAGCAGATTTTCTAGAACCCTGTCTGCATCACCCATCATTGCATCAACTGATTCAGTCTCAAGCAGTGTATATGAATCCATTAACTGGAATAAATTTGCGGGATGCCATTATGGAACCTGCAAAGCGCCAAGGCTACACAATTGAGGAAGCATTACTACTGCAAATTCTGGAGGATGTAGGAAAAGAACTAGGATTTCTACCATTGCTGGAGTTTGTTCTGACAAAGCTGTGGGAGAAACGGGATACAGACGATCATCTGCTAACGCTAGAACAGTATGAAAAACTGGGCGGACTCACTGGGGCACTCAATCTCCATGCTGAACGAATTTATCTCTACCAAGATTACAAAGCAGAGTCGCCTTCTGACAAACGAGGTGAGCAAGAGCAAGAGTGGATAAAGCGAATCTTTCTGAGACTTGTACGGACAGGAGAAGGAGAAAAAGATACTCGTCAACGCCAACTCAAAGCAAGTTTGTTGACAATCGGAGGAGATGCTCCAGCAACGCAAGAAGCTTTGAGAGAATTAATAGATGGCGAGGGTGGGTTAGTGCGAGAGCGGTTGCTATTTTCTGGACAGGAAACCTATGATTTGGAACCTTGGGTAGATTTAGCACATGAAGCCTTGATAGATGGATGGAGACGATTTGCCGAGTGGCGTAAGGAGAATCGTGAACTACGCAGGTTAACTGATCGACTTGAGGACGCGAATCGAGAATGGCTACACAACAAGCAAGATTCTCAATTCTTATTGATGGGAGGGTTTTTAGGTCAAGTACGAGAACAGTGGCAGAAGCTTGAGCCAGATTTGAACTCTAGCGTTCGGAAATTCTATGATTTCAGCAACCAATATGAACATGGCCAGATAGCCGAAAAAGAGAGGCAAGAACAGATAACGCTCACCATGTATCGCTACATGCCACAAGAACTAATAGAAGAGGTACTTAAAAGTGGTAACGCCAAGTTGGGCGGCGAGCGCAAAGAGGTTTCGGTGCTGACCTCTAGCATTCTTGACTACACCACATTAACCGAAATCTTGGCGGCAGAAGAAGTGGTGAAAGTGCTGAACGAATATTTCGAGTTGATGGTGGATGCAATCGCTGCGCACAGAGGTACACCATACAGATATACTGATGGCGGTGGGATCATGGCGGTTTTTGGTTCGCTTATACTGGGTGATGGCTCACCTCTGGATGATCACGAGTGGATGTCGGGGCAAACGGCAGTTGAGATGCTTCATCGGCTCATCGACTTCAACGCAAAACGTCGAGCAGAACATAAGAAGACCATCAAAATCGGCATTGGCATCAACTCTGGCACCGTGATTAGCGGCAACATTGGTTCCAGTAAGCGAATGGAGTTTACCGTGACCGGTAGCGAAGTGAGCTTGGGTTCTACATTAGGAGAAGCCAATGAGCAATACGGCACCGATATTCTAATTAGCGAGAGCACTTATCGCCCCTGCGCCGATCGCTTTTGGACGCGGGAACTCGACTTCATTAGAGTCAAAGGCAAAAATAACCCGGTGGCTATTTATGAACTGGTGGGGCTGCGATCGGAAAGGATTTCTGACCAAAAGCTGCAAGTGATTGAGCACTACGAAAAAGCACGAAAGCACTACTTAAATCGCAAGTTTGCTCTCGCGATCGCTGGATTTGCAACCGTTTTAGAAATTGACAGGCGCGACAAAGCGGCGGCGCTGCACATGGAGCGCTGTCAACACTGGCTCACAAATCCTCCGATTGGCGAGTGGGATGGCAGCTTGGAATTTGGTAGACGTTAGACGTGTTGAAAATCTGATTGAAAAAGTCTTAATCAACAGCTCACCTGCAAAACATCACGCTATAATGAGGAAAGTCACGGGGCTGTAACGGTTTCGACAGGTTGGCGAACGTCACAACGTGATTCAGGTCGAGAGGGAGTCCACTCTCGTAAATATCGGCTCAAAACACAGTACATGCGAACAACATTGTACCCTTCGCTCGTAAAGCAGTCACTGCCTAAAAACCCCTAGCGGTTCGAGCGTCTACGATTTGACACCGTTAAGGATCGTAGAACAACCCCAACGGTTGCTCTAGTCGATCGCCTCAAGTCGGTTTGCTAGCTAAGACAATACTTGAGAATCCCACCGTTCGGGATAATGAACGGTTCCCGCTTCGAGGATTAGAGAAGCTAAACCTGTGAATGAGCGGTGTGCTAATACCCAATTTGGACACGGGTTCGACTCCCGTCAGCTCCACTAACCATCAAAAAGGGGAGGTTCTAAATCAGAACTTCCCTTTTTAGATTGAACATCTCAAGTCGTTAAGCATCCCTACAAGTTTCTGTGAAATAGGTGTTAGCCCTATTTTGCGAGAGATTGACCAACCCCTTTTTCTGCAAAATATTGACTGAGAAACGTGTTGGTAAAGGAAAGCACAACGGGAGCTAACACGATCGCTAACACACCGTGCACTGCAAATCCGGGAACTAGGAGGGACGCTAGCCAAAAGCAAACTCCGTTTACAACCAGCGAAAACAAGCCTAATGTCACAAAGGTAACTGGCAGCGAGAGAAGAGAAAGAACGGGTTTAACAAACGCGTTGACCAATCCGATCGAGATCGCTGCTAACAATGCAGCAGGGAATGTGTTGATGTCAACTCCAGGAACGGTGAGGTCAACGATCAGTAGACTTAATGCAGTCGTCAACGTAGTCAAAAAGAATCCAAGCATATTTATTTCTCTAAGTTAAGTGAAGTCGAGTCAGAAAGTGCCTTGCTGATTGGCTTTTTCTTCAGATTTAGCGATCGCCCAAACTGCATGAATTACGCCAGGAATCCAGCCTAAAAAGGTAAGCGCGATGTTAATCAATAAAGTGGTGCTAAACCCATAGGTTAGAAAAACACCAACGGGGGGTAGAAGAATGCCAAGTAAAATGCGAATGAGTTGCATAAATTAACCTCAGTGGGAATGATAAAAGAATGGGAACTGAAATCTAGATCGTGGACGTTGAAGCTATTTGGCGGCGACAGTTTTCAGAAGATCTTTTAACTGTTGCCGAATTTGCTGTTCTTTCCGGGCAGCAGACGTTCCGGCTTCACCGACTTTGTTCTCAAACTCTGTCTGCCTTTGCTGAAGCGGATCAGACCCTTGCGCCTCAGCTTTTGCGATCGCGGTGGTGTATCGGTCTGCTAGTTTCTCGACGCGCTGTTTAGCTGCATGGTAGCGATTGCCATATCGAGTTGTCAGCGTTGCATCTAGAGTAATCCAGCGACTTTTTAACTCAACAGACAGCCGATTTTTAAAGGTGGCGAAGAGATTTTTAATCACCGTTTGAGAACTGTTTGAAGTCGTCTCTTCGGAGGAGTTTGAACTCTCTTCGTTGAGGGTGCTAGCGATCGTAGAGAAACTGTCTTTGGCGATCGTGCCCACTTCGCTAGAACCTGCTTTGAGTTCGGTCACAGCTTGCGATGCTGCTTCTCGGACGATTTCACCAATCCGAACGGCTCGCGTTCCTCCTTGGGCTTTGACTTTTTGAAAGTTGGTTGTGATGCGGTCTTTGATGGAGTCTGTCATGGTTTACCTGCTGTTTAGCGTTGCAAATTTGGATGGGTCATCGGACTAACTGACTGAAACAGTTTCTGGGTTGGCACTCTTTGTTTTGCGCGTTTTAAGCTGTGCTAAAAGCAGTTGAGAAACTTCTGTAACCAGAACGGTTGCAATCACTCCGTCGTCAATCCAGCCCAAAATCGGAAGTGCATCGGTGGCTAGATTAAAAGGACTCACGAGATAAAACAAACTACCTAATACGATCAGCCAACGATATTTAGAATTCTGCAACGTGGTGCGATACCAAGCATAGAGCGGTTGAGTGAAGAATTTCATCGGTTGCCTTTTGGTTGACAAGACTATCTTCGCAAACCCCTCGCTATATTTCTGGTGTTGATAACCCACGATTTTGTCGTAGCATTCCCACCTTATAGACTTCTGTAATCGTCTTAGCATTCGGTGGATGTCTTGGTAGCAGTTTCAAAGTCATCCTTCAAATAAGCCTATCTCGATCGATAGACAAGGTGAGAATCATTTATGTCCCTTAGGTAGATGCAGGTTTATATATCTTCTGAGTGACTTAGCTGCTTTTAGTTGAACCGTGTATCATCTCTATACACAGCTCTCAAAAACAAAATCTAATTTGTAGTTTTTGCTACAGAATATATTAGAATTATGGAGTTCAGAGAAAAACTCTGTTAATCGTTAGAATCTTGCATTTTGTGAATCATGGCTATTGCACTTCAAGTCAACCCTTCTAAAATTTCTGCTCAACACCAAGCCACGATCGCAGCTTCTCTCGCCCATCGGCTAGCCGTTGCAAAGGTGGCTCAAAACAATCAACTCATCACTCTGTTAGAGCAAGAACAACGTCAGCTAGATGGCACCTCAAATCGTGCACTTGGTTTGTCTGAGTTTGCCGCACACATTCAGCGAGCTTGGCACTCCTGGTTAGATGCGCTCGATCGTCAGTCTCAGCTTTCAGTTAAGAGAGTTGTTGGTGAGTCTGGTATGACTTTTTGGCACGCCTATGACCCTCAAACTGGGAAGTCTCTCTACGCAGAGTCCTCTTCAGAAGTCGTGAAGTGGATCGAAGACAATCGTTTAGGACAGTAAACGTGTCGAGAAAGCTTGAGACATTTTAGACAAACGAATCTTTACGATCGTGGTGAGAATCGTAAAGATTCGTTTGCTGATCTCGGTTAGCCGTCAGTTTGACCAACCCCCTCAGTCAGCTTGATTTGAGCTTTACGGGTATGAACTACTTTGCTTAAACCTTATTAAGGCGTATGGTGAAGTTGAACGAGGAGACTTTATCGGCACAACTATGGCTCCACTGGTCGCAAACTACTATCTGACCTACCGCTGCAACGCCCGCTGCCACTTTTGTGACATCTGGGCACTCGAAGCCAAACAAGAAGCATCTTTCGAGACGATTCAGAAAAATCTAGCTGATTTGCGTCGTCTAGGTGTCAAATATGTTGACTTTACAGGGGGCGAACCTCTGCTTAGAGCCGATGTCGCTGAGGTCTTTACCGAAGCCAAGCGGCAGGGCTTTACCACGAGCATGACCACCAACACGATTCTCTACCCTAAGCGCGCCAAAGAGATGCAGGGCTTGGTAGACTTTCTCAACTTCTCGCTAGACGGGGGCGATGCTGAAACCCACGATCAGTCGAGAGGGGTGAAGATTTTTGACACGTTGGTCGAGTCGGTTAAAATCGCTCATTCGCTGGGAGAATATCCCGTTCTCAATCACACCGTTACAGCCCAAAACTTTGGACGGATTGGTGAAGTCGCCGAGCTGGGTCAGCGTCTGCAAGCCCGCATTTGGCTCAATCCTGCGTTCACTGCCCACAGCAACTACAACTCTAAAAAGAACCCCACCCCCGACATGGTGAAGGCGATCGAGGTTGCGGCTAAGAAATATAACAATCTTGGTTACAATAAAGCGGCTCTAGCGTTTATCGAAGCGGGCGGCAACGACACCGAAAAACCTCGCTGTAAGGCGGTCGAGGCGGTGATCGCGATCGGTCCTCACGATGAGCTTCTGCTGCCTTGCTATCATTTTGCTCAAAAAGGGTTGCCGATCGAAGGTCGCCTCTATGAGCTTTATAAGCAGTCAGAAGAAGTCGAAGAGTTTCGGCAATCGCAGGGTAAGCTGTCGGTCTGTGAAGGTTGCACCGTTTGGTGTTATCTCATTCCCAGCTTTTTTAAGGGTGTAGACAAATATTGGCTGTTAAACCAAGCAACCTATGTCGGAGAATTCTTGGCAAGAAAACGATTCTTACAACGAGCTTGAGTCTCTTCCCGAAGAAGCGTGTGCGGCGATCGCTGCCCTCGTAGGGGATTTGCCCGAACCGTCGGAGTTTGATGAGGTAGATGACAAGCCCTATTCGGGGTTTCGAGGGCGTAGGCGAAAAGCGGCTACGGTCTTAGTCGTGATTTGGGGCGGCACGATCGCGCTGCATCTCGTAACGTGGGGATACTGGTTTGTGCTGGGTCTGACCACGTTGATGGGGCTACACGCCGCTAGATTTTTGTTGGCACGTCCATCTGACTTACCAGAACCATTGTCGGACGACACGCGGGACTCGTATCCGTATATATCGCTGATGATTGCTGCCAAAAATGAAGAGGCGGTGATTGGAAACATTGCCGATCGGCTCTGTAATTTGGACTATCCGAGCGATCGCTATGAAGTCTGGGTGATTGACGACAACAGCACCGACAAAACGCCGATTCTCTTAGACGAGTTGGCGACTCAATCTCCACAACTCAATGTTTTTCATCGTCCTGCAAACGCTGGAGGCGGCAAGTCTGGTGCACTCAATCAAGTGCTGCCGCTGACTCAAGGAGACATTATCGTAGTCTTTGATGCGGATGCTCAAGTCGAGCCAGACTTTTTGCGGCGAGTCGTGCCGATGTTCGATCGTCAGCAGGTCGGTGCTGTCCAAGTTCGCAAGGCGATCGTCCAAGCCGAACCTTGGTTTCAATCCAAAGATGATAATAACTTTTGGATTCGCGGACAGATGGCAGAAATGGCACTTGATGCCTTTATTCATCAACAGCGAGTTGCGATCGGTGGCGTGGGCGAACTGCGCGGCAATGGTCAATTTGTCCGGCGCACTGCCTTAGAGCAAGTTGGCGGATGGAATGAAGAAACGATCACTGACGATTTGGATCTGACGATTCGACTCCACGTTAATCGTTGGGACATTGATGTGCTCACCGTTCCGGCGGTTTATGAAGAGGGCGTGACCAGCGCGATCGGGCTATGGCATCAGCGAAATCGTTGGGCGGAGGGCGGCTATCAGCGCTATCTCGACTATTGGCGGCTGATTGCTAGAAACCGCATGGGAACGCGCAAAACCCTTGATTTACTGATGTTTTGGATCATTCAATATGTCATTCCTACGGCGGCGCTGCCCGACTTTTTGATGGCGATCGCCCGCAGCCGTCCATTGCTGCTCAGTCCGATTTCGGGGTTGACGGTGACGCTGTTTCTGTTTAGCATGATGGGCGGGTTGCGACGCATTCAGAGAGTCAGCAGAGTCGAGAACAAACTCCGACCGCCTTCTAAAAGATTTGACTTCTCTCTATTTGTGACGTTGCTGCAATCTCTGCGCGGCACGTTGTATATGATGCACTGGCTTCCGATCGTTGCCAGCACCACGGTTAGAATGTCCATCCGTCCCAAACGGTTAAAGTGGGTCAAAACGGTGCATCGTGGCGTAGACGACTAGTGATCGAGGCAGAAACAAACTCCTACGCGACAGTCTCTAAGATAAAGTTGTAGCGAGTTTGCTTTAGCGTGTGATAGAACTAGAAGAGGTAGGTGTAGGACTGTAATCTACCGAAAGGCAGTAAAGGATTATTCGTTCAAGATTAGAAATGAAGATGTTAACGATCCAGCGTTTTTAATTCTAGACTCCTCAACATAGATTACGCCACGGATAGGTCAAACCCTTCCCATAAGTATGCAAAGCGAAGCCCCCGTCTCAAAACCCATTCGATCGTTAGACGATGCGATCGAACGCTGTCAGATCTTAGGAATGCGCCTTAGTCGCCAGCGGCGTTTTATCTTAGAGCTACTTTGGCACGAACAAGAGCACCTGTCTGCCCGTGAGATCTACGATCGTCTCAATCGCCAGGGTAAAGACATTGGGCACACTTCAGTCTATCAAAACCTGGAAGCGCTTTCTGAGCAAGGAATTATTGAGTGCATTGAGCGATCGGATGGTCGCCTTTATGGAAACGTCAGTGATGCCCACAGTCACGTCAACTGCATCGACACCAATCAGATTTTAGATATTCATATCGACCTGCCCGACGACCTGATTCGTCAAGTCGAAGCGCAAACAGGCGTACGAATTACTGAATATCACATTGATTTCTACGGCTACCGTGCCGATAAAGAAGCCTAGAGACTCAGTTTTAAAAACCTTTGTCCAGGAATCACTGCAAAGTCGGCGATCCCCGGATTTCGTTTGTTCACAATTCGCAAGGCTTTCGTCGATCGTTACTCCCGGACGCTCATTATTCTGAGGAGGATATTGAAATAGCCGTCAGCAAGTGAGGGTGAGCGAGTCAAAATCGGCTCAATCAACTGCCCAAACCGACTGTAGAATAGCCGAACCCCGACCTGTGCGATCTGCTGAATTCATGGCTAGAAAACCCCCGACTCTCTCCTGGTTTCAGGTCTTCCAAAAACCTCGCTCCGAGAATGCAGACCAACCATTACATCCCCACTCATCGCCAGATGACCTGTTAAACTCCGAGATAAAAGTCACTCATGAGGACGTTGAACCTGTTGCTCCGCCCGAAGGACGACGGGTAGAAAACCGCTGGGTTAAACTTCCCAAAGCTGCTGCTCACAAGATCTCATCGGGGACGAAAGGCACTCTGCAAACTTTAAGCCCGATCGCACAAGCTTGGAAATGGCAGATCATCTGGTTAGGAATTCTTGCAGCGGCAGGCGGAACAGCAATTGGAGCATTTATCTGGCTCTCAAAAGTTCCCCCAGCGGCTGACTGTCAGCAGATCTCTAGCTGGTCGGCTGAGTCAGAACGGCTGTTTTGTGCTCAACAAAGTGCCTCGTCAGGGAAGCCAGAGCAGATTTTAGAGGCGATTAAACTGGTCAAGAACTGGACACCAGAGCACCCTCTTTATGGTCAGGCGCAAGGGCTGATGCAAGACTGGTCGAATGCGCTGCTGACTTTAGCGCGCGATCGAGTCACTCAAAAAGACTTAAAAGGCGGCATTGCTCTCGCCAACCAAATCCCTAAGTCGAGTGCGATTTATAAAGATGCTCAAGTCGCCATTAAACGCTGGCGAGAAGAATTCAACAAAGGGCAAATCCTCTACGACAAGATCCTCATCGCCCTCAAAAAACAAAACTGGAACTTAGCCTCTGAGCACATCGCTTCGTTAAGTCTGGTCAACGATCCCTCTTGGCAAGATCGACTCAGCGAAGTTCGGCAACGCGCCACTGATGAGAAAGTCGCCTGGCAATATCTCAAAGATGCCCGGAATTTTGCAAAATCGACCTCACCAGAACAGTGGGGACGGGCGATCGCGATCACAGACCCGATCAGCCGTAAAACCTTTGTCTGGGAGCAAGCAAAAGCCGAGGTGCTGCGGTGGCGCAATACCGTATTTGGGCTGGCGGTGGCTCGGTTAGACAAACAGGATCTCGTTGGGGCAAGCACTCTAGTCAGTTCGATTCCTGCCAGTGTTAAGCTCACCTCAGATAATCAGGACTTAATCCGGTTGATTCGAGCCAAAGAAATCGCCGCCGATACCGATTATCGTCAACCGCCTCTAGAACGCCTCGCACCTCTGTGGCTGGCGACTCAGCTTTTGCGACAGATTAATGCACAGAGTCCGTTTTATGCCCAGGCAAAAGTTTTGTTGCCCCGGTTAGACCTGCAAGCACAAGACCTGGTGCAGCTTAATATTGCAAGCAGTCTGTCAAACGTTCAGCAGCTTCCGATTTTAGAACTGGCGATCGACCAGGCAAAACAGATTTCGCCCAAGCGTCCGCGTCGCCTTCATGCCCAAACGCTGCTTGCCCAGTGGCAAAAAGAAGCCCAATGGATGGAAGATCGCCCTGTGCTGCGGCAGGCTCAACAGTTGGCGAAGGCGGGCAAACTTGACCCCCTGCGGTCGGCGGTGGCGTTAGCCAGTTTGATTAAACCCAAACGGGCACTGTCGCAAGAAGCGCAGTCAGACATTGTGAACTGGGCGGCGCAGATTCAGACGATCGAAGACAAGCCGATTTTAGACGAGGCGAAAGCGATCGCGACCCCTGGCAAATGGGGGCAGGCGATTCAAATAGCGTCAAGGGTGCAGCCAGGGCGAGCGCTCTATGGAGATGCGCGATCGCTGATCGGAGAGTGGGTCTATCAGATTCAGATTGCTCAAGATCGCCCGATTCTCAATCAGGCGAGTAGTTTAGCAAATGGAGGTTATCTAACGAGAGCGATCGACTTGGCATCTCAGATTTCATCGCGGCGTGCCCTTTATGGAGAGGCGCAAGGTGCCATTTCGCGGTGGTCAGTTGAGCGGGCGGCGATTTGGAGAGCACGAGATCAGGAAGCTGCCAGTCAGTCTAGTGGTTCAGCAGACTCTACTCAAGAGCCAGCTTCAGATCCGGCTCCACAATAGTTGTGGGAGTATAGGAAGCATGATAGACCTGTAAAGGATTTCGTCTGTGTCGCTAGATCGTTCGGTAAATCGCTTGTTGCAGCTCATTCTAATTGAGGCAGACCCCGTTTTGCGACTGGGACTGCTGACAGGGCTGAGTCGATTTGCAGACCTGCAAGTGGCAGTCGAAGCTGAAACGGGCGCATCGGCATTGAGAACCCTGGCAGATCGCATGAGAAGCAGTGCTTCGATCGATGTGATTCTTCTAGATTTAGAAAACGCGGGATCTTTTCAGTCGCGCTTAGATCTAGATCTGCTGCGGCAACTCAAAACTCAATATCCCAATCTGCCCATTTTGCTGATCGGGTCGCTGCCAGACGCGATCGCGCTTGAAGCTATGCAAATTGGCGTTGAGGGATATTGCGCGAGAGGAAGCTCGATCGCAGATCTGGCAACAGCAATCCGGCAAGTCGCGGCAGGTCAGACTTATTGGGATCTGGAGCGATTGCAGAGTTTAACGATCGTTACCCCAACCGAACGATCCTTTAATCTGCTGAGAGAAGCGCGTCAGGCTCTCCGATCGTCGAGTCTTCAACAAATCGAAGCCGCTCTGATCGAACTTGATAATCAACTGCGATCGTCGGGGCTGTCATTACTCGACAAAGCCATTCTCACCGGGCAGCGTCGAGAGCTTAAAGCCGCTCAATGGGTGGTGAAGCGAATCTTTTCTAGCTCAGATTTAGCGCCAGAACCTGCGAAAATTTTACCTCCTTTAAGCGAACTACGATCGCTGCCGTCTAGTTCTCAACTCGTCCCTGATCCGCCTCCAGAAATGACCGCTAAAGATCTTCAAGCAATCTTGTTTGACGGCATTTCTGCCAAACTGCAATCGAGTTTGGAAAACCTGACTAATTCGCCGTTAGAAATCGACATTTTTCGAGCAGAGCGAAAGCGAGAACTTTTTTACATCATTTTGCGGCAGATTGAAGCGAGTTTAGAAGAGTTGCGGTTTTCTCAAATTCAGCCCCATCAGCTTGTCGAAAAACAGTCTGTGATCTTGCGAGACTTGTGGCAATCGGTCAGCCTGGATTTTTTTGGCAGATACTACACGTTGCGCGTCAGAAACCAAGACATTGAAGTTGTGACAGCATTACTTCAAGACGAGAAAACGGTTCAGACAGCAATTCTAGACAAAATTCCTGCGGTGATAGAGTTGTATGCTCACCTGCTATTTCGGACTGCACTCACGATCGACAATACCGATTATTTGATCGGATCTGCTGACGCGATCGCTCGTGCCACCGATCTGTTAGAAAATCTCACCATTCAGCTTGCAAATGCCGTTGTACAACCGTTGCTCAATCGCTTTTCAGACTTAGAAGCCATCAAACAAAGCTTTTACGATCGTCGCCTTCTCTCTACCCGCGACATTGAGCGCTTTCGCAATGACCTATCTTGGAAATATCGCGTCGATCGCTATGTTTCTGAACCGACCGCTATTTTTGAGAGTCGATATTCATTATTTGTGTTCACCCATCAGGGCATCGTGCGAATTTTTATCTACGCTCCACGTCGCCATGAGCTTGAGCAACTTGCAGGGGTGCGATTAGCCGTGACATTGGCATTAGAGACACGAGATGCAATTTCGCCCCGATTGAGATCAGCGATCGCATTTCTAGGCAGTGGAATCGTCTACCTTCTTACAGACGTGATTGGGAGAGGATTGGGGCTAATCGGTCGCGGAATTGTTAAAGGAATTGGGAATGCTTGGCAAGATAGTAGAAGGTAGCTCGGTTTAAGGTTTGAACTGTGAAAATGTCTGTAGAATGCACGTTAGACCGTTGCATCATTAAAAAAGCTATCTTTGATGCTGGACTACTTCTATAAAGCGAGTCACTGGTTAATTTCTAATTAAGCTCAATGGGAGCACATTTATGATTGAGTCTCTACTTGGTGCATTCACACTGATTATTCTGGGATACATGATTGGTTCTGTCAGGATCATTGACCAGGGTGACGAAGCCCTAGTTCAGAGATTAGGGCAGTATAAACGCACCTTAAAGCCAGGGCTAAATTTTGTGATCCCGTTCATAGATACGGTTTTAGTCGAAACTGTTCGAGAACAGCTTTTAGATATTGACCCGCAACAAGCGCTGACTAAAGATAACGTTCCGATCGAGATTGATGCCATCATTTTTTGGCGAATTGTAGAACTCCAAAAAGCCTATTACGCAGTTGAAGATTTAGAAGAAGCGCTAAAACAACTGGTGATTACCAGTCTGCGGGGCGAAATTGGTCGCCTGACGCTTGAAGAAGCGGTTTCATCGACCAATCGAATCAATAGTGAACTTCGCAAACCCCTCGATGAAGCGGCGCGCAAATGGGGAATTGAGGTAATTCGAGTCGAGGTGCAAGCCATCAACTTGTCATCGGCTTTAAGAGATTCTCTAGAGCAAGAGCAGATTGCCAAAAGTCAAAAGAAGGTAGCACTTTCGAGAACAGAGGCAACGGTGCAGTCGATCGAAGAACTCGCACGAGCACTACAGGCTCAACCGAATGCCCAAGAAGTATTGCGCTATTTGGTCGCCAAAGATTATGTCAACGCCAATTTAGAGATTGGCAAGAGCGATAACTCTAAAATCGTCTTCATGGACCCTAGAGCCTTGAATGAAGCCATTACCGACTTGATCAGACCGAATGAATTTGAACAAGGAACGAACAATTCTTCAGAAGGAAACACCACAAACTAAGAGCGCCAAATAGCATCGGCAACGCGGCAAACGTCGTGCATCTCTGAGACATCATGAACGCGCAAAATATCAGTGCCTCCGACGATCGCGCTCACACACGCTGCCGCTGTTCCCCATCCTCTTTTCTGCGGATCGGGCTGGCTGATGATGTGACCGATAAAACTCTTGCGAGACACGCCCACTAAAATTGGACATCCTAAACCCTGAAACGCAGGAAGCTGGTGCAGAATTTCTAAGTTCTGCGCTTGTTTTTTGGCGAACCCGATGCCAGGGTCGATGATGATCTGATGGCGATCGATACCCGCCGCGATTGCACCTCGAATTCGCAACTCTAAAAATTCGACAATCTCCCGAATCAAGTCTTGATAATCGGTGAGAGTCTGCATCGTTTTGGGAGTGCCGCGACTGTGCATCAACGCGATCGGCACGCCCAATTTTGCCACTATGGGAAACATTTCTGCGTCAAACGTCCCGCTAGAAACATCGTTAATCAAGTCGGCACCTGCGACGATCGCGGCGTTTGCCACCGTTGCCCGTGTGGTGTCGATCGAGATCGGCACCTGTGAAAAGTCTGGATTTTGTCGCAGCGCTTGAATAACGGGGATGACTCGATCGAGTTCTTCTGCTAACGTCACTTCTTCTGCATTAGGTCGAGTTGATTGTCCGCCAATGTCTAGAATGTCGGCTCCACTCGTCACCATTTTTTGCGCCTGATTGAGGGCGGATTCTAAACTGTTAAACTGTCCGCCATCGCTAAAACTGTCGGGCGTGACGTTTAACACACCCATCAAGTAGGTTTGTTGCCCCCACTGAAAGGGGCGATCGCGCAGAGTCCAAGCCGCCAAGTTTTTTGAAGAAAGAGAACTCATCGCTGAATTTTGTCACTATGAAAGAATTTAACCAGATTTGGTAGTTGAAAAGACACTTCACAACTCAAAACCTATGAAAAATAGGGACATCTACCCACAAAGTCAAGGTTTTATGAATAGTCGGCTATCTCTCCTAACTTCTACGATCGCGCTTAGTGTCAGCATTGGTTCGATAAGTTTTAGCATCCCCAAGGCAGACGCAGCGCTCTTAGTAGGCAACACCAGAGGCGACAACGTGGTGATCTACGACGATGCCGGAAACTTTAGAGGTGATTTTATCGCACCTGGGGCTGGTGGTCTGCTCGACCCCGATGATCTCACGTTTGGACCGGATGGCAATCTCTACGTCAGCAGTGGCAGTGGGTCATCAGGCGAGATTTTGCGCTACAACGGCAAGACAGGCGCTTTTATTGATATGTTTGCGACAGGTGGCTTAATTCGTCCTTATGGAAGTGCGTTTGGACCAGACGGCAAACTGTATGTCAGCAGCTTTCTGACCGATCAGATTTTGCGATTTGATGGCAAAACGGGTGCATTTCTTGATGTTTTTGCTTCTGCAAAAGAGATTCCCTCATCCGATCGCAAGTCGGGACAACTCAACGGACCCAATGATCTGCTGTTTACGGGCGATGGTCGCCTGTTAGTGACCACTCAAGGAAGTGTCGCGATCGCTGATCCGACGAAACCGGGTTCATTTAAAGCAGACTTTAGCGGCGGGTTTGCTAGCCAAATTTTGAGCTATGACCTCAGCACCGGGCAGTCATCTGTTTTTGTTGACCAACCAACGCCTTCTCCTGACAGCTTTGGCTTTGTGAGCTTTTTGGGGTTAGCCACAAATCCTCAGGGTGACTTGTTTGCCAGTGACTTTGCCAACGACATTCGCCGCTATGACCTCTCTAGCGGAGCCGCTAAACAGACCATTTCAACAAATTACACTGGGGTTGTGCCGAGCACAAGCTTTATTGGCAACCTGACGTTTGACCCAAACGGAACGCTTTATAGTGTGGGCTTTGACCAAACTACTAACCAAGGTGCAATTCTTCGCTATGACGGGTTTAGCGGGGCACCCCTGCCGTCTGCTGGCAATTCGAGTGCGATTTATGTGCCGACCAACAAAGCGTTAAAGCGCCCGATCGGAATCACCTACACGGCAATCAAAATCCCAGAGTCAGAAGCCGTTGTTGGAACCGTGGCGATCGGGCTATTGAGTGGGCTGCTGTTGAAACGCCGCGATCGGGCAAGCTCTGCGATCGAATAGGGCTTAAAAAAACTGGAGTTGGGGACTGTAGGACTATCGCGAGTAGCGTTCCTACAGTCCGGTCAGAATCGTGCTAGACAATCTGGCTCAAGAAATCTACTGTCTGATCAGTGTCCAACGATTTGAGCGAGTTCAATAGTTCTGTTGCCTCAGGCGATAGAGAATAGTCAGACGGCAGTGCAATCACTTCATCGCCCATTTTGCTGGCTAACTGCGACCAAAACGATAGCCGTTCGGTGGGGCTGAATTTGTGATATTGAGTCAGAGGTGGCTCAACATTATCGCCCGGAATTAGCTCAAGCAATGCCTTTGTAGGATGAGGATCAAGGGAAACCTCATCGGTTTTAGTAGTTTGATCGTTCAGCACATCTTGCATAAACTCGATCTGGCTGCCCTCGCGCATATCGCCCATCATATTCAGCAGGTCATTCACCTTATCAGGAGTGGCGATCGATGGAAGTGAGCTACCCAGTTCTTGATAAAGGTAGCCTAGTGCAGCGATTTGGTCATCAACGAGCAATTGCTTAAAGCGAGTCGCCAATGAATTAAGGGTTTTGGTGTCGATCGATGTCATAGCAAAGCCTCTCAAAGTATTCACAGTAGTCTCTGACACAAAACTAAGGTTCTGTGGGCAGTATAGCGACTATAAATGGGCAGAAGCTTTGCTCAAAAATAAAATCAGAATATCTTCCAATAGGTAGAGCCAGAATCTTACAACAGAGAGATGTTGAACCTGAGCGATCGCGGAAGAATGATTGAGACTATAAAATCTACAGATGCCCATTTAGGAGAAAACTTCTATGATGCTCTCTTCCTTTATCGCTCAATTCGCAATTCCTGGCACCGAGCTTTGGAACTGGGAAGGAACCCCGGTAATCATCGGATCGTGTCTACTCGTCTTAATTATCGCTAGTCGAACCATTAAATATCCTAACGCAGGAGCCAAGATGCCGCTGCCTTTTTCCAAATCGCTGTTTAACGACATCAGCGTTGCAGGATTTCTGGCTTCAATGAGTTTTGGTCATATCTTGGGTGTGCTGGCAACGTTGGTACTTGCGAACTCAGTAGCGCGATAATGACGTTCAGTTTGGCAATCTTAACCTGATGATGCGGACGTTCCACGGAGCGTCCCTAAGCACTCCAATTCTGTCATCTAATTTGAACAGAACCTCAATGGCATGGCGCAATTTCTGATAGGATCAGTCAGATAGCCTGATGTGCAGACTCACTGTATTTCTAGGCACTCCCTCTGACTGCGCCAATGTCACACCTCGATCGCTTGCCTTCCGCTCTCCATCCAGGGCTTGCCCTAACCGCGCTTGCACCCATGCAAGATGTGACCGATCTACACTTCATGAATGTGATTGCCCACTATGGCAGTCCCGATTATTTCTTTACTGAATATTTTCGCGTCTATGCAAATTCGGGTTTAGATAAAAAGACGCTGCGATCGATTACTGAAAATTCTACCGATCGCCCCATTTTTGCTCAACTCATTGGCGAAAGCATTCCCGACTTGATTCGCATTGCTCAAGAGTTGAGCCACTATCCAGTTGCGGGCATCGACCTCAATATGGGATGTCCTGCCCCCAGAATTTATCGCAAAAATGTGGGAGGTGGGCTGCTGCGCGATCCTGACAAGATAAATCGAATTTTAGGAGAGCTTCGAGGATCGGTGAACGGACTCTTAACGGTCAAGATGAGAATCGGCTTTGAAGACACAGATCACTTCGATCGCATTCTTGACCTGATCAGTCACCACGACATCGATTTGCTGAGTCTGCACGGTCGCACCGTCAAAGAGATGTATCACAGCGACGTGCATTATGATCTGATTGCTCGCGCCGTTCAACGAGTGAATTGCCCCGTTTTAGCAAATGGAAATGTCACATCTGCCGCCTCAGCCCTGGAGGTCTTATCGCAGACAGGAGCCGCAGGGGTGATGATTGGTCGCGCTGCCATCCGCAATCCCTGGATTTTTAAGCAAATTCGCCAATCTTTAAGCGGTCAACCTGTTGAGATCGTCACTCTAGCTGATGTGCATGACTATATTGAGCGATTACGACAAACGACCACAGCGCTAGCGGTGCCCGAACGAGCGCGGGTTAGCTATCTCAAAATGTATCTCAACTACATTGCTCAAAGTGTAGACTCAGCGGGCACTTTCTTGCGAGCTATGCGGCTTGCCCAGACTGAAGCTGAACTATTTGCAGTCTGCGATCACGCTCTGCTAAGTGACCCAGATCGAGCATTTGCCCCAGAGCCATATCCCGGATTGGTCGCCCGTCCCAAGTCTGAGACTGCCCGTGAACCGATCGCGATTTAACGAAAGACTCCAATACAATGCAAGAAACCCTAGAATTTGGATGAGATGAATTCATCGATCGCTGACCTCAGAAAAGACTACACCCTTCAAGAACTCAACGAAACGGAGGTTGACCCGAATCCGTTTGTGCAGTTTCAGCGCTGGTTTGATCAAGCCGTCGAGGCACAGCTTCCCGAACCCAACGCGATGACCGTCGCAACGGCGACCAAAGAGGGCATTCCGTCTGCGAGAATTGTGTTGCTGAAAGGCTTTGACGATCGAGGCTTTGTTTTTTACACCAACTACAACAGCCATAAAGCCCAAGAACTGATCGACAATCCTCATGCGGCTCTCGTGTTTTTATGGACGGAGTTAGAGCGACAAATCCGCATTGTGGGCAGTGTCGAAAAAGTTTCCGCTGATGAATCTGATGCTTATTTTTATAGTCGCCCGATCGGAAGCCGCCTCGGTGCTTGGACATCTGAGCAAAGCCAGGTGATTGCCAACCGCGATGTTTTAGAACAACGGCTCACCGACCTAAAAGCCCAATATGAGCATCAAGAGATTCCCCGTCCGCCACACTGGGGTGGGTTTCGAGTCAAGCCGATCGCCATTGAGTTTTGGCAGGGTCGATCGAGTCGATTGCATGATCGACTCCGCTATCAGTTGAAAAATGGGAAATGGATGCTCGATCGGCTGTCCCCTTAAGTGCCTAAGTCGTAACCATTGCGAGGGATAGAAATGGGCTTTGCTACTTTCGTGGAGCGCTGCTTTTCTGTAGAATAACCGATACATAGTTTAAGAAATCGTTATTCACAGTTTTCACTCTTCACCCTGCAATCCATGTCGATCGAACTTGGTCCTTTCAGATTTCCGATTGATGCCACTGTGATTGCAGGGGTAGGCTTGTGGTCGCTGGCACTTTATTTAGGGTTTTCCCCGATCGGAGAGTGGGTGATCGAGCAGCTCAATCGCTGGTTTAACTTTGCAGAGCGATCGCTCTATCTCTCAGAAGAAGAATTTGAGAAGACTCGACCCGCGAGAGAAGCCCAAAACGCTTTTTATGCGTCTGTCTTCAGCATCATTCCATTTTTGGCAGTGGGCGCTCTGTGCAGCTATGGAGTCGAGGTGAGTCTGGGCAAAAGTTGGGCAATCAGCGTCGGCATTCTTGCCTGCATGGGCTGTGGAATTTATGAATTAGGTCGTCGAGACGGACAGATTTGATTCTTAAACGTTACACGGCGCGGCTTCTCCTACACTAAGAGTGGCAAATCTAAGGAACCTCACCGTGACTCATCCTCGCGTCATTTGTCTGGGCGAAATCTTATTTGACTGCATCGCTGACCAACCGGGTCGATCGCTCGAAGCAGTCGAGTCGTGGACATCCTACCCCGGTGGCGCTCCGGCAAATGTGGCGTGTGCGTTGACAAAGCTTGGCACTCCGGCAGCGTTTGTGGGCTGCGTCGGGCAAGACGATCCCGGACGATCGCTCGTCGAGGTGCTGCAAACTGTGGGGGTTGACACGACTGGCATTCAATCTCATCCGACGGCTCCGACGCGCACGGTGATGGTGTTGAGATCAGAGACGGGCGATCGTAGCTTTGTGGCATTTGGCGGCAATCGTCCCTCTTCGGAATTTGCCGACACGCATCTGCAAGCGGCGCAGCTTTCTCCGGCTCTATTTGAGTCAGCCGATTTTTTGGTGTTGGGTACTTTAGAACTGGCTTATTTGGACAGTCGAGGCGCGATCGCTCGTGCGCTCGATTTATGTGAGCAGTTTTTCGTCAAAATCGTGTTGGATGTTAACTGGCGACCCGTTTTCTGGGCAGATTCTAACGCCGCGTCGCCAATGATTCACAATCTAATCAAACGAGTCGATTTTCTCAAACTAGCAGAAGAAGAAGCAGACTGGCTGTTTGGCACGACTGACCCCGGCGCGATCGCGCATCGTCTCGGCACCTTAGAAGGAGTCATCGTGACCGCAGGCGAAAAAGGGTGCGCTTATTGTCTGGGAGAAAACGAAGGGAAAGTGCCAGCCTTTAAGGTAGATGTTGAAGACACAACTGGAGCCGGAGACAGCTTTGTAGCAGGGTTTGTCCATCAACTCTGTCAACAGGGCATTCAAGGATTGACGAATCCCGATGTGGCTAAACGGGTTGCCAGCTACGCCAGTGCAGCCGGGGCGTTGACTACTTTGAGACTCGGCGCGATCGATGCCCAACCGATCGCCGCCGAGGTGGATGCTTTTCTCTATTTGCAGCAGCAAGGCGGGTAACAATGGGAGTCGAAATCGAACGCAAGTTTTTAGTCACCAGCGATCGCTGGCGTGACCTTGCCCCCGGAGCGCTGTATCGTCAGGGCTATATCCCTACTCAGCCGGGGCGAACGGTGCGTGTGAGAGTTGCAGGCGATCAGGCGTTTATTACCATTAAAGGAGCCTCTGAGGGAATCGCCCGATCGGAGTTTGAATACCCAATTCCGATCGAGGATGCAAATGAACTACTAGACAGTCTTTGCGCGTCGCCTCTGATTGAGAAATATCGCCGCAAGATTGACATCAGCGGGCTGACCTGGGAGGTTGACGAATTTTTAGGCGAAAACCAGGGGCTAGTCATCGCAGAAGTTGAGCTAGAAAGTGCCGACCAAGCGATCGATCACCCCGACTGGATTGGTGAAGACGTTTCTCACGATGCGCGTTACTACAATTCCAATCTGGTCAACCACCCCTTTAGCCGATGGTGATGATTTCGATCTCGCAATGGTTTCAACCGGATAAAGCCGAGCTTAATATCGGGGAACGCTAGAATCAACGACGATCGAGTAGGCATCAATGCCCCCCGCAATATTCTTAACGTCAGTAAAGCCCTGATTGATCAACCACTGGCACATCTGAGCAGAGCGCATCCCGTGATGACACAAAACGAATGTTTCTTTCTCAGAATCAAGCCGAGTTTGGATGGCTTCAGACCATTCGGCAAACTCGCTGAGAGGCAGATTTATAAAGTCGGGTAGACTAGCAGTTTCAAGCTCCCACGGCTCCCGCACGTCGATGAGTTGCACGGCTTCTGGAGGGTCTGTCAGCGTTTGGGCAAGCTCTCTAACTGTGATTTCGGGCAGGGGTTGACGAAAAGATGAGTGAGTCATGGGACGATCGTACGATAAAACCAGCTTAAGCGATTCCTCACGAGCGATCAGTTACTGAGCGGCTGAACGATTTTGTCCATAAAGCGCGATCAACTGAGTAATGCTTTCTGCTTGCTGTTGGGCGACGGCTGCTTGTCGCTTAGTAGTCTCTTTAACTTCTCGCAACTCTTCTCTAATTTCTCTCATCTCCTCCCTACTATTTTTGAACTCTTCTCTACTGTTTCTAAACTCCTCTCTCATTTCACGAATGGACTCTGTTTGCTGACGAGCATTTTCGGTTTGCTCCTGCATCAAGAATCTGAGTTCGGTTAAGCCTTCGGTGAAGCGATCGATTTGATCAGTCAGTTGCCTTAACTGTCGTTGGATGGGGAAGTCGAACTGTTCGCTGTTTGAGGTCATCGTCGCTGTTTAAAGACCGATTGAGTGAAATTGTTGTACTCGCATCATCCGCCCGTAACACTCAGCAGAGCTTTTTTGGAATGCGTGACTTTGACTTCGCCGACCGTCTTGCGATAGAGAGAACTGTGGGGCAAGACGCGCAAAATCTCTTGAATTGTGGTGATGCCCTGCGTGACTTTGGAAATGGCTGCCGATCGAAACGATTCAAAATTGCCATCGATTAAATAGCGGTTTAGCTGCGTCATGGTGCCTTCATAAATGAGTTGACGAATCGCATCATCGACGTTTAACAACTCAATAATCGCTTCGCGCCCCAAATAGCCAGAGTTATAGCAGCGATTGCATCCTTTGCCTTTACGCCACTGATCAAGATGGGCATGATCCCGATCGATGCCCAACGCCTTGAGATCTCGATCGGTCGGTTGATAAGGCTCAGAACAGTGAGGACAATTTCTTCTCACCAGCCGTTGAGCCACGACTCCTAACAACGCGTCGCTGATTAAACCGGGATCAGGACCAATATCCTTGAGACGAGGAATCGCGCTGACGGCATCGTTGGTGTGAAGAGTTGTGAGCACGAGGTGTCCCGTGAGTGCAGCACGAATGGCAGTTTCGGCAGTTTCGCTATCTCGAATTTCGCCCAACATGATGATGTCTGGATCTTGACGCAGAATAGCGCGTAAGCCAGCCGCAAAAGTCATTCCAGCCGCTTCATGCACTTGGGTTTGGGTGATGCGAGGCAGCACATATTCCACCGGATCTTCGACGGTGATAACATTGACATACTCAGTGGCGATCGTTTGCAGACTGGTATAGAGCGTACTCGTTTTGCCAGAACCCGTCGGACCTGTGAAGATCACCATTCCTTGGGGTTGCTGGAGCCAGCCTTGATAAATCTCTAGAGCCGCACTTGAGAACCCTAACTCGTGGATGTCGTTAAACGGGTTTTGACGCGGCAATAACCGGATGACTGCCTTCTCGCCGCCCACACAGGGCAAAGTGCTGACGCGCAAATCCAATCCCAGATCGGTTTCTTGACCAGAGGCGTAGATCTCACCAATGCGGGCATCTTGAGGGCGACGGCTTTCGGCAATGTCCATGTTAGACATGACTTTTAGGGCAACGATCGCGCGACGACTCACCTCGATCGGCAGCGTTGTAATATCTCGCAAGATGCCATCAATTCGATAGCGGACTCGCAGCCCGTCAGGCGTTGGCTCTAGGTGGATGTCGCTGGCACGGTTTCGCAGCGCACCCGAAATAATGGTTCTAATGCGTCCGATTTGGTCGGCTGCTTTTGACAGATAAAGCTCGGTAACTTCTCCGATGTTTTCTTGCTCCAGTTCACCCGTGAGCGGATTGACTAGAGGAGAGGCACTGATTTGAGTGTGGTCTAGATTTGAAACGTGATACCAGGCGCGATAGCTTTTGTCAGAAACCGGAATAATCTTGACATCGGTGAAGGTGCGATCGCTCAAGCTCTGAATCATCGCGTCTGAGAGTGCGGCAGGGCTACCGAGATAAAAGCAGTTGCGCCACAGCAGCAGCGGAATCAGAGGAGGCAGCGAGTTGCGATCGGGAAACTCTTTTAAGAAGCGATTGCTGACTTCGCGATCGAGCAATTCTAACGTGACGTTGCCGTCGGGGTCGATAAGCAGATGCAGGGCTTGTTCGCAAGTTAGCTCACGATTTTTTAGCTGTTGCCAAACAGAAAGACTGACGTTGAGAGCTTTCATAATCTACCTAAGGTGGAACGAGTGCAGGCTAGAGTGATGCAAGCAGTTGACTAAATTAAACCGAAGGCAAACGGCGAATGGTGACTCCAAACCCTTCAGCGATCGTACTGTACGAAAGCATTGACTACAAGCACTCTAGAAGACACTTTCGTTCTTTTTAGATACCTACAAGTTGCGTGAAGATTCGGAGGATGGCGGAGGCGGTTGAGAGGCTGAATGCTGTACCCTTCGATGCTCGACAAACTGTTTCATTGCTAGGCGGCGATTGGTCATAAAGCGACTCCAAAAGCCAGGAGTCAGGCTGTCCATTGTCTTGGCGATCGACCAAACTTCTATCGCCATGATGTTATAGAACGCGCGATCTGAGCGCCGAAGTTTTTCGAGCCATTCTTCGAGAGTCATGGCGGGAAGCGACGCGATCGGGGGCTGCTCTTGAGATTCAGAGAACGGTTTAGGCTGAGTCATAGCAATTTTCTTGACATGAGGCTCAAGGTGCCTCGCGGGATGAGTCTCCTTGTCCCAAAGGTGCTCTCGTTTCCACAATCTGAAACACGATGATTCTGAGGTTCTGATGGCAGCAGAATTGCCTAATTTTTGATTTTGTCTTTGCTTACGGACATCTTAATGTGTAGCGAGGGCATTGTGCTGAAATAATGATTTTGAGGAAAGACAGGTTTGTCGCTATCCTTGATTACTCCTTCGTCTGGGCTGATCCATGAAGCTGCGCTCATTTTTTTATCTTTCGGCAACGATCGCGACGGGGCTTTTTTTAACAGGCACGATCGCGTTTCTCTGGCTGTTTGCTCAAAGTCCGTTAGGGTTGCTCAACGGCAGCAGAGACGAACCCTCAGCAGCGATGTTTATTTCTAAACAGGCTCCTGTGATGGCATCGCTGATGGTCAACCCCGATCGATTGACTGCTCTACGTCAAATCGTGGTCAAACCCGGAAAGCGCAAACAAGCACGGGCAGAACTAGATCAGTTCAAACAGGGGCTTATCGGCGCGACTGGGCTAGATTATCAGCGCGATTTGCAGCCCTGGCTGGGCGACGAAATCACTTTGGCGGTGACAACTCTTGATATCGATCGCGACTCTGAAAACGGGCAACAACCGGGTTATTTGATGGCATTGACTACCAAAGACCCACAGCGATCGCGAGAATTTCTGCAAGTGTTTTGGCAAAAACAAGCGATCGCGGGCACTGACCTGATCTTTGAACCCTACAAAGGCACTAAATTAATCTACGGAAGCGAGTTAAAAGACAGTCAGACAAGAAAGCCAAACTCCCCACTTTTGTTGGCTAGTGCAGTCATTGGCGATCGGTTTGTCTTGTTTGCCAACAGTCCCAAAGTGCTGCGAGATGCAATCAATACGGTTCAGGCAGAAGAATTGGGGTTAGAGAATTCGACGAACTATCAGAGCGCGATCGCCAATCTGACTCAAGGACGCATCGGCATGGTGTTTCTAAACTTGCCGCAACTTGCTGCATTAACTGGAGAAGAGTCTGTAGCGGTTACAAACTCTGAAGAAGTCTCGGCAGCTTATCAGGGCTTGGCGATCGCCCTCGGACTCGATCGTCAAGGCTTGACCGCAGAGACGGCGCTTTTGGCTCCCGCAGTCGATATTGCTTCAACTCCGTCAACGTCTAAACCTGTAGGAGCGCTCAAATATATTCCTGCTAGCAGTCCGCTCTCGGCATCAGGAGTCGATCTCGATCGAGCCTGGGCAAGTCTTTCTCAAGGCGTGTCTGGCTATCGCAGCGTCGCCGATTTGGTGAATCGCCCTGTCGAAGCGCTCAACGATCGCTGGAAGTTAGACTTACCACAGGATATTTTTAGCTGGGTCAAAGGCGACTATGCGCTGGGGTTAGTGCCGCGACCAGAAGGAACTCAGGAGAAAACTGTGAGCGACTGGGTGTTTGTGGCAGATAAATCTACTGACCAGACTGCACAAAGCGCGATCGAGCATCTCGACGACATCGCAAAAGCGCAGGGCATCAGCATCGGCTCTCTGCAACTCTCTGATCAAACGGTCAACGTCTGGACTCGCCTATTGGTAGCTGGGGACGCAGAAAAACGCAGCCAAAAAACGGTTGATGTGCAAGCCCAAGTTGCCGGAGTTCATGCGTCTGTGGGCAACTATGAGATCTTTACAACCTCCGTTGAGGCAATGGATGATGTGCTGAAGGCAACCAAAAATCCGATCTCGCAAACCAAAGGATTTGAGCAGGCGATCGCTCCGCTCTCAACGCCAAACAACGGCTATCTCTATCTCGATTGGCAAACGGCTCAACCGATCTTAGAGAGCCGATTCCCAGTCCTCAAAGTGTTGGAATTTGCGGGTCAGCCTTTCTTTGATCACCTGCGATCGTTCACGATTAGCAGCTACGGCAGTCGATCGGGTGTGCAGCGAGGCGGAGCGTTTCTCAAGCTCGAAGAAACGTCTAAAGTCAAGTGACATACTTCTACACTGATGAAATGGACACTCACCTTCTACAATCATTTCCTCAGTCTGCAAAAGCGCTATCAACAAGAGACACCCAAACAGCGGTTGGCAGAAAAAGCTTGGTTCGATCGGCAGAGGCAACAACTACAACAACTATTAGATAGTGTCGAGGTGATCCTGAATTAATCATCGTTTGAGAAGGTGGCGAGACTCGATCGAAGAATAGACCTCCTGCGTGAATCTAGATAGCCCTCCTCACGCAGTGTGGCAAGCCCTCGCCAACCCTTCTCCCCAGGGAGAAGGGAGCTAGAGCCTCTTGTCCCCTCTCCTTAGGGTGAGGGCGAAGTATTCGTGCAGGAGGTCTAATATGAGCTTGCTCTTTATCAATACCCTGCGATTCTAAGTCGTTGAATTCTGCAAACCAAACCCGAAACGCTGCAAACTCCTCCGGTGAAAGCTAACGAACCGCTTGTTCAATTTCGTTCAGCGTATTTACAATCATCAACCTTTTCCACTCTGCCAACTCAACTATACAAAAAGCCGCCAACTCCGATCGAGCTAGACGCTTTTAAGATTGTTGAAATACCAGTAGAGATTAGCAACTGTTAAATCTGAGGCATCTTGCCAATTTGACGGCACAAGCGCAGAGTAACCCGCTTTAGGAGCTAGGGTATCGATCGCCACTTCATATTCTTGCCGCGACTCCGGTTTGATCATAAAGCGCAGTTGATCCCGTAATCCCTCAAAGTCAGTTTGCAGTCGCAGCGTTTCATACAGCGCCTCTTCTAGAGGAATTTGTAAAATCTCAGGCTCGATCTTGTCAAAATCTTCAAGGCTCAGATCAGGAAGCTGCTGTAATTCCCTGGGTGAAAGGGCTTGCATCACATCAATTTGAGTTTGCCACGATTCTAAAACCTGCAAATCTTGGTGATGAATGCGAGTGATTTCGGGAAAGATGAAGTCTAATTCGGCTTGAGATTGGCAAGTAGCGACAACCGAGAGAGTATTCTGTTTGATGTTGTTTTGCAAATCAGAAATACATTTACTGGCAGCGATCGGCTCATTGTGTAATTGAAAGACTAGGGCGATCGTTTGCTCGATCGTCCAAGCGCACTCAAATCGACGCAGTTTTCCAGCCGCATTCATTTCTGGCAATAACCTGGGGTCGTTATAAATTGCCAGTGACTCACTCATGGTTTGCACTGCGTTCGCTAAATAATTGTCTCTAGCATTTACGTTTTGGCACTCCAGCCCTAACCTGACTAATTTCGTCGCTTCTGCAAACCGAGCGTAGGCGCGTTCTAATTCTCGTCGGTGATCGTCAAATGTCTGCTGATCAATGCGTTGCAAAATCTCTGTGTGTTGCGAGGTCAGAACTTGTTTGATATCCAGAAAGCCATTGTTTAATTCTTTTCGCAGTTGCTTTACGTCTTCTCTCAGTTGCAGCGTTTGATAGAGGTTTACTGCTGTTAAAACTCCGGTGACTGCAACCCCTGCCCCAATAATGGCGGTTGTCGTTTGCAAGACTCCCAAACTTTGCTGAAGCGTTCCGATCATTTGGTAGGTTTTTTGAAACCCACGATGAGTCTGAACCATTTGAGCACCATCCATTATGAGTTTAAATGGTGCAACTACAGGATTAAAACCTCCTGCAACGACTCTCCCAATCTCAAAAATCTTGCCCGTATCAACGTCTACTAGCATAGGAAGCACTTCTCCTGTTTTAGACATCATGTACTGGAGTTTGCCGGATTTTAGAAGAGCTTCTCCGAGAAGACTAAATGCAAGTGACATAGGGCGATAGGTATAATTTCGATAGAGATGCCACCAGTCTATTCGCAAACTTTCTGATTAAGTATGATGTAGTGAATAAATTAGCTAATTAGCCGATTCAGCCTCAGTAAATTTACTGTTTTGCTTGTGGAAGGTAGTTGATGAAAGAATATTTCACGTCTTTGAGAGCGATCGCCCAATCTTCAACAGAACTGTTAGCGGGTCAATATCACTCGGTGGAATCCTTGGAGATCAAACAATCCGCTACAACGTTGCGTAGCTCGATCCAGCCTTGTTTAGATGATCTTCTACAGGCACAAGTTCAATTCGGAAGAAACCTGATAGGCTGCATGAAAACTCTAGAGCAGTCAGAAGCCGTCTGGCACAGCAAGCAGCAGGTCATCGCAGTTTCGGACTCTGTGATTTTGGAGAAAGTCGGCGAAATTAGCGGATGGTGGAACCACCTTCAGCAATTTGCAGCCGAAGAAAAGGCGAAAATTATTGAGCAAGCTAACCAGAACTGGCTTAATCAGATTGAGGAGTTAAAGAAGAAATTCTTTTTTGATTCAAAAAGTCAGCAACGCGCAGTGATTGGCTGGGCTGACAAAGATGGGTTTACGCGAGAACTGCCAGGTAAGATCAGTCATATCTCTGAGAGCTTAGACAAGGCAGTTAAAGAAACGCTAGATGAACTTTTCCAAAAACTCGACATTAAGCACTTAGACTCAGCACAAACGTTCACAGATCTGCTCGATCCAGAATTGAAATCTAGCATCACGCAAGAAAAAGAAAGCTTGCTGGCAGAGCTAGAAGATAAATTCTATCGGAAGCTAGGCACGCTGTCTAATAGTCATACTCTTGATTTATCTCATGACACTAATTCTAAAGTCAAAGAGTGGCAGAGCCGATTTGGTAACATCTCATGGGACGAAGTAGACAAATTCAGAGATAAAGGATTTGCAAAAATCGAGGGGCGAGTTGAGCTTGTGATCAACGATCGCCTCGCAATACTCCAGAAAGTAGTGAAATGGACACTCACCTTCTACAATCATTTCCTCAGCCTGCAAAAACGCTATCAACAAGAGGCACCCGAACAGCGCGCAGCAGAAAAAGCTTGGCTCGATCAGCAGAGGCAGCAACTACAACAACTATTAGCGAATGTCGAAACGAGTCTTAAGTAGTTTAGGTCAAAGACTTTTGCTACAGCCCAAGCGTATGTTTCAGCGCTTTATCGATGTCTTCTGTCGGTAATGAGCCAATCACTCGATGAACGGCTGAAAGCACGATCGTGGCTAAGTTATCAGTCATCACCACTGAGTCTTTTAGCAGACCTGATCGTTGCCCTTCTGATGAATTTAGCAAAATTGTAACGCGACTGGGATGCCCCGATCGAGACATTTTGCTTGTCACCATCGCAATAATGATCTGTGGCAGTTCAGTCTGCAAGCCGTCCGCTTGAACGATTAGGGCAGGGCGCGTCTTAAAAGAAATCAGATCGGAATTGGGAAAAAGTACCAGCGCTACATCACCTCGCTTGAACACTGGCTTTAGCTGCGTCGTAGTTGTCATAGATGCTCATTTCAGGACTGTCCCAATCTTCTAAGAAAGTGGCGAGGCTAGATCGTAGAACCTGAGCCTGCGCTTGATCAATTCCTTGAGATTTTAAGTCAATCCCGTCCGTCCGATATTCTTCTAGCCATCTTTTGCTCTGACCTTCCACATCTCGTAAAGCTTTGAGAAGTTCTAGATGCCTTGGACTTAACCGACCTGCCTTCTTATGCTCTTCAATCTTCTGCTCCCATGTATCCGTATCCAATTCCACAAACCAGGCGCGAAAAGCAGCAAGATCCTCTGATGAAAAGCGACTAACAGCCTCTTTGATCTCGTTCAGTGTACTCATGGCAAACACCAGCTATTTGACAATGACTACTTCGACTATACAAGGAACCCCCAACTCCGATCGAGGAACTGAGGGCATTCAAGCAAACGACTAATTGAGTCTTAGGCAACCCACTTTTGAGCCACGATTTCAGCCAGGTCAACAACGCGTTGGCTATAGCCCCACTCGTTGTCATACCAAGCGATCACCTTCACCATATCGCCGCCCATCACCATCGTCAGAGCCGCATCAATAATCGAAGACTCATCGGTTCCTGCGTGGTCGCTCGACACTAGAGGTAAATCGCAGTACTTGATAATTCCTTTCATCTGACCTTCAGCAGCGGCTCTTAGCACCTCATTAACCTGCTCGGCGATCGTCGCTTTCTCAACCTGAACCACCAAATCAACCACCGACACGTTAGGAGTCGGAACCCGCATTGCAATCCCGTTCAGCTTGCCTGCCAGTTCGGGCAGCACCAGAGCTACGGCTTTTGCAGCACCCGTCGAAGTCGGAACAATGTTCATCGCAGCAGCCCGTGCCCGACGCGGATCGCGGTGACTCGCATCTAGCAGACGTTGATCGCCTGTGTAGCTGTGAGTCGTAGTCATCGTGCCTTTGATGATGCCAAAATTTTCGTGAATGACTTTGGCAACGGGGGCAAGACAATTAGTAGTGCAGCTTGCGTTACTAATAATGTTGTGCTTGTAATGATCGTAATCTTGATGATTGACACCCACCACAAACGTGCCATCCTCACCCTTACCCGGAGCCGTAATCAACACCTTTTTAGCGCCAGCGTTGATGTGCTTGGATGCGCCTTCTTTGCTGATGAACACTCCGGTTGATTCAATGATTAAATCAATTCCCCAATCCTTCCAGGGCAAGTTTTCTGGGTTGCGATCGCTCGTGCATTTAATCACATGACCGTTGACCGTGATCGTGTTTTCATCGGCGCTCACATCGGCTTTAAACTTACCTAACATCGTGTCGTAGGTCAGCAGGTGAGCGTTTGTCTTGGGGTCAGACGTATCATTGATAGCGACTACTTCTATCTGACTGCTTTCCCTGCCCGCCCAGCAACGCATGAAGTTTCGCCCAATGCGTCCAAAGCCGTTGATCGCTACTCTCATGACTGCGCTCGCCCTCTGTAGATAAATACCTATTGATGAGACACATCATATCGTAAAAGGTAAAGAAATTATTAGAGGAAAACAGGCAGTGAAAGAGCGGGATCGGGGAGTGGGGATCAAAGGTCAAAAATTGAGAAAAAGCTTGACTATTGACAGAAAGGCGATCGCCCACTGAATCCTATGCAATCGGGGTTCACGTCTAAAGAGCAACCGGGACTGATAAAGCGATATGCGACTCGGCACCAACCGACTCGATCGAGCGCCAACTGGCTTAGAGCCGTCTCAGCAATCAGCATGTGCTCCTGACGAATTGGGTTAAACGTCCCTTCCCAACACTGCCAGCTTTTGCATCGTCAAGACATAGCTGACCACGTTGGTTTTGGACAAAACTCAATCTGCTGTCAATTTTTTGGCGTTGGTGAATGCAGACATGAAATGCCTGCCTCACGAGGTGGGGCGAGAGCTTTGCCCAACCTTTCTCCCCAGAGGGAAGGAAGCCAAAACTCTTGTCCCCTCTCCATTAGGGAGAGGGCTAGGGTGAGGGGACAATCTGTGCTTCATAGATCGATTGAGCAACGCTAATTTTTTAATCCATGTGCTGATTTGAGGAATTCGGGTTATTTTAGATGGCAACTCATTTCAACTCTGAAGACCCCCTAAATACTGATGAATTTTCATCAGGAATTGACTCACTTAATCGTGTAGTAATTTAGCTAGGGGTGCGACTGATGATGGATCAGTCAAAGGAGTTGGGAGAAATCAAGCCTCTTGCTATGTCAGGCAAAAGCCAACATCGCGGTTTTGAATTGAAGAGAAGGAAATTCTCGTTTATCTATACCGTGAAAAAGCAATTCTTGATATGATAGCGCGTGTTATTGGTGTGGTGTGTGAGGAGCTAAGATGCTGAATTCCGTTGATTTCAGCGGCAGACCGTTTCATTTTATTGGAATTGGTGGGATTGGAATGTCGGCTCTCGCTTATGTTTTAACGAAGCGTAGACTGCCTGTTTCCGGTTCTGATGTTCGCTTAAGCCATATTACCGAGCGCCTCGAAACATTAGGTGCCCATATTTTTAGTCGTCAAGATGCGTCCAATCTTGAGTTCTTTAAGTCTCAGGCTGATTTGCTCCCGACCGTTGCGGTCAATCTAGCTTCTACAGCCGTTGCAACAGTTGAGTCATCTGTGAAAAGTCGATCGTCGAAAACCGAATCGACTTCGGCTTTGCCCCAGGTTGTTTGCTCTACGGCGATCAATGCTGCGAATCCTGAATATCGGGCAGCGATCGAGCTAGGCTGTCCTATTTTTCACCGATCGGACATTCTCGCCGCTTTGATTGCAGATTATCAAAGCATCGCCGTTGCCGGAACTCACGGCAAAACCACGACTAGCAGCCTGATTAGCTACATGCTGCTGATGGCTGGGCTTGACCCCACGATCATTATCGGCGGTGAAGTTCCCGCTTGGGAAGGCAACGCCCGTCAGGGGCAAAGCAATTATTTGGTTGCAGAAGCCGACGAGTCAGACGGGTCGCTGGTGAAGTTTTCTCCTGATATTGGCATCATCACGAATATTGAACTTGACCATCCTGACCACTACAGCAGCTTAGAACAGGTTGTAGAGACGTTTCAGACGTTTTCGAGCCGTTGTCATACGGTGATCGGCAGCATTGACTGTATGACGGTGCGCGATCGCCTCAAACCCAGCATCAGCTATAGTCTTCACCTCGAATCTGGAGCCGATTATACCGTCGATCAGATTGACTATCACCCAGAGGGCACGATCGCCTGCGTCTGGGAGCGAGGGCAGGTGTTAGGGCAGTTGAGCATTAGGCTTTTGGGTGAGCACAATTTGAGTAACGCACTGGCAGCCGTGGCGGTGGGGCGGCTGTTGGGATTAGAGTTTGCGGTAATTGCGGCGGCGATCGCTGACTGTGAAGGAGCGAGGCGGCGATTTGAGCATCGGGGCGCATTCAATGACATTCTATTTATTGATGACTATGCTCACCATCCGAGTGAGATTCGAGCCACACTCTCATCCGCCCAAATTCATGCTGGGTTAACGACTCGTAAACGTCGGGTTGTCGCAGTTTTTCAGCCCCATCGCTACAGTCGAATTCTCACGTTTCTCACCGAGTTTGCCGAATCGTTTCGCGACGCGGATGTCGTCATTGTCAGCGATATCTACAGCGCTGGAGAACCCGATTTGGGACAAATCAACGGTCAGCAGGTTGCAGACTCGATCGCAAAGCATCACGCGAATGTTTATTACCAGCCTTCGCTACAGGCAATCACTCGCTTTTTAGATAAAACGTTGGCTCCTGGAGATTTGACGCTTTTCTTGGGGGCAGGAAGCTTAAATCAAATCATTCCCCATGTGATGGCGCATCAGCAGGGTGTTGAACAAAACTCGTCTTCAGAATGGTGCAGGCGCGCTTAGGCTATGGCACAACCATTTTAGATTCTGTGCACGAGATCCATCAGGGTCTCCAGTTGGAGCATTCAAACACCTAATATAACCATGACTCTTTCAAGTGATCCCCGGACTTCCTGCACTTCTCACACACCTGACTTTTCAACGTACACCCCATTATCGAGAACACTTGCCATCACAAGTGACGTTCAGACGATCCCGCTTCCCGGCACTGACAGCTTACTAAAAGCCAATGTTCCCTTAGCAACGCTAACGTCCTTTCGGGTTGGAGGTCCAGCAGAGTGGTATATTGCGCCGCGCCGACTTGAAGAGCTTCAGGCAAGCCTTGAGTGGGCACAGTTTCAAGGGCTGCCCGTAACCACGCTGGGGGCCGGGTCAAATTTGCTGATCAGCGATCGAGGTCTTCCAGGTCTGGTGATCTCTACGCGCCATCTGCGGCATAACCACTTTGATCACGCCACTGGGCAAGTGACGGTCGGAGCCGGGGAGCCGTTGCCCCGTTTAGCATGGCAGCTTGCCGATCGCGGCTGGCAAGGGTTTGAGTGGGCAGTCGGCATTCCGGGCACGGTAGGCGGAGCGGTGGTGATGAACGCAGGCGCACATGGAGAAGCGATCGCAGACGTTTTGGTTGAGGCGCAGGTGCTGCTCCCTAGTGGGCAGATTGAGATTCTCACGCCCCAAGCGTTAAATTATCGCTATCGCACGTCTGATTTACAGGGCGGTTATTCTGATGGAAAAATGGCTTCGCGGCGACGGCTGGTGACTCAGGCAACGTTTCAACTTCGACCAGGCGCTAACCCCGCTCAAGTTTTAGTCACGACTGAGCACCACAAGCACCAGAGACTGACCACTCAGCCTTACGATATGCCAAGCTGTGGCAGTGTGTTTCGCAACCCTGACGCTTATAAAGCAGGTTGGTTAATTGAGCAGACCGGGCTAAAGGGGCATCAGATCGGCGGTGCTCAGGTTGCACAGCGTCATGCAAATTTTATTCTCAACTGCGGTGGGGCAACAGCAAGCGACATTTTTCAACTAATTCGGTTTGTGCAGCAGCAGGTGCAGCAGCAGTGGGCACTCTTTTTAGAGCCAGAAGTCAAAATGATGGGAGAGTTTCAGCCGCTCTGAGATAAATCAAACGCGTGATTTCACCGAAGGCTGTTTTGAGCAATAGGGCGATCTATGTAACCACTTCTTCTGATTTTGGCTGATATACTGAGAAGAATTGTCGGGAACTTTGCAATAACTCTACAAGTCACGGTAGTTTGAAGAACTTAATGTAAAGTGAC
This sequence comes from Phormidesmis priestleyi BC1401, assembly GCF_001650195.1. Lineage (GTDB taxonomy): Bacteria > Cyanobacteriota > Cyanobacteriia > Leptolyngbyales > Leptolyngbyaceae > Phormidesmis_A > Phormidesmis_A priestleyi_B. The sequence goes on from NZ_LXYR01000010.1 coordinate 89,480, forward strand.
CGCCCGTGATTTCAGCAATCTGGGTAGGCTTGGATTTAAGAAGGGTGTGTCGGTTCCATCACTACAAACAAAATTTCTCTATTGAGTGAAAATGCGAGATAGAAGCGATCGTGTTCAATTTCCGTCTGTTTCACTGGCTTCTCCCAGAGCGAAATATATTGGCAGCTATTTAGTTGAGGCAGGCTTGATCACACCTGCCCAAGTTGCCGTAGCGCTGAATGATCAAAAGATCATGGATAATATGCGATTTGGTGAAGTGTTAGTGGCGCGGGGCTGGGTTAAGCAACAGACTTTAGATTATCTAATTAAAAAAGTCGTTGAACCCGAACAACGAGCGGCAAAGCCCTCTCAGCAAAATCCCTCCATCTCTAACGGGTCGTTAAGCCCTGCGATTGCCAGACAGGTTCCCCCTGCAATTGCCGCAAAATCTTCTGACCTGCTGCCCAATGAGCGCAAGCCTCTTCCTTCGGTGCTTTCTGATGATGGGGTGAGTTGGGCAGGCTAGACGCTAAACAGCCAAAGCCAAATCGGTAAAGTGAAGAGTAGCCCGATCGAGCCGAGTGCGAGAGAGGTCACGGCAAGATTTTTGTCTAGCCCATAGGTTTCTGCCAGCACTAGCGTTGCAAAAGCAGGTGGCATTGCCATTTGCAGGACGATCGTGTGTTTAGTCGCTTCAGGGATGGGCAAAAAAGGGAGGCTCAAACTTACCGTCAGAGGCACCAACAGCATTTTGATCGTCAAGCTGACCGTCGCGGAACTGAGGCGAGAAAGTGACGGTAGCTGACTGAGGCGCATCCCGATTAACGCGAGAGCCAGAACGATCGCGCCCCAGCCCGCTTGATGCAAGCTAGTCTCTAACCATCCTGGTAAGGGCACATTGCGTCCAGCAAGTCCCAGTCCAAAGCTCCAAAGTGCCGGATTTTTGAGCAGGGCGAGGGTGAGCTGCGATCGACGCTCGATGCCCAGCCCAAATCGACTCGCTAATACAACGCCTAAGCCGTAAGCGCCCCAAGTGGTGCCCAGCATATCGTAAAAAAGCGCCCAGGCAAAAAGGTTTTGTCCCCCCAGAGCCAACGCCACCGGGAAGCCTAGATAGCCAGTGTTGCCCACCATTGAGGCAAGTAGAAAGCTGCCTTGAGTGGGCTTGCTCCAAGTCGGTTGATGTTTGATCCACAGCCAAGCAAATCCTGCACCTAATAGGATCGCGACCCAGGCAACGATCGGAGCGATCCAGACCTGCCCTGACAAGTCAGCCCCCCGCAAAAATGCCAAAATGCTGATGGGAACTCCGATCCAAAATAAAAACCGACCTAAATAAGTCGAGGTTGTTTTGGGTAAATAACGCCCCATTAACCAGCCGAGGAGCGTCCATCCGATGAGCGGCAGATAGAGATGAACCAGTTGAATCGCAAGATTGGGCATGAATTTGGGACGAAATTTGCATTCCTGAACAGAGAATCGGTATCTTTAGGGGTAGCTTAAAAACCCCTGAGATCAGAAAATTGTTTGGTAAGCTTTAACGATCGAGACCACCTTGCCGTGATCCTTTCGATAGGGTAGCGTCTCTGAATCGTTCACGCCGATTGCAAAAGAAGTGTAGGAATTCTTTCTTTGAATAACGCTGGTTCACCTGGGAAACCCCCCAATCATCAGGCTGCATCCTCAATGGACGACATTCCAGAAGCTCTGCGAGAGACGAGCGAACCCAAGCCGCAGCCTCGCGTCAGTCGAGTCGGGCTAAGCATCGGCTTGGCGGCGATCGCGCTCGGTGCGGGCGGTTGGTTTGCTTACAGTGTGCGTCAGGCAAGTTCTGTCATTCCGGCTGCGAGTCCTCCTGCGCCAAGTGGCTCGATCGCGGCATCTCCGAGTGCGAGTCCGGCTCCCAATACCCTGCTGGGACATTTTGCCTACGCCGAAGCGCCCCAAGCCGAACTGCAAGCCATTAGTGGCGATGGTGGAATCAAGCTTCGCAAATCAGCGGCAGAGGCATTTAGGCAGATGTCTAGCGCGGCTCAAGCAGAAGGAGTTATTCTCGCCCCGCTGTCGGCATTTCGATCGCTCAGTGATCAACAGCACGTCTTTTTTGAAGTCAAAGCAGAGCGATCGCAGACTCCTAACCAGCGAGCCGAGGTCAGCGCCCCTCCCGGCTATAGCGAACATCACACGGGCTACGCGATCGATATTGGAGATGGCAACGTCCCGGCGACCAATCTCAGCCCCAGCTTTGATCAAACGGCTGCCTTCAACTGGCTCAAACAGAATGCAGTCCGCTTTAACTTTGAGATCTCGTTTCCTAAAAACAATCCGCAGGGCGTGAGCTATGAACCCTGGCACTGGAGATTTGTGGGCGATCGTCAAAGTTTAGAAACCTTTTACAAGGCGAGAGGCAAGCAGTAATTCTGCAAAAGGGCAACAAACGATAAAGTGAAGGATACATCCTGTTTCACTCTTTTTTGATGAACCAAATCGCTCTCAATCTGATCGCCATTTCAATTTTTGCGATGACCGTGACGACGATATTAGGTCCGTTGATTCATCTGTCTCCGGCAGTTCCAGCGATCGCGACGTTTGCGGTGTTGGGCATCGCGACGATCGACACCTTTACCTGGCAAGGGAGAGGCGGCACAATCTTGTTGGATTGGCTGGCAAATTTTTCTCCGGCTCATCGGGTGCGGGTAGCGAGACATGAGGCAGGTCATTTTCTAGTTGCCCAACAATTAGGAATTCCGGTGACGAGCTATACGCTCACAGCCTGGGAAGCGTTTCGGCAAGGGCAAGTTGGGCAGGGTGGCGTGCAGTTTGACACGCAAGAATTAGACACTCAGTTGCAAACAGGCAAACTCTCGGTGCAGTGGGTCGATCGCTACTGTGCCGTCTGGATGGCGGGTGGCGTTGCCGAGACGTTGGCATACGATTCAGCAGAGGGCGGCGCGGATGATGTGCAAAAACTTCGTATGACGTTGGCGCAGTTGCGGTTACCCAATGCTGAAATTCAGCAAAAAGAGCGGTGGGCATCGCTTCAGGCAAAAAATTTGCTAGAACAAAATCAGGAGGCTTACGAGGCATTAGTGACGGCAATGGAGGAGCGCAAACCGATCGAGGAATGCCGTCAACTTCTCAAAGAGAACCTGACCGTGAACTGATTTGTAAGGCTCTTTGGCTCATGAGTATGTCGCTTCCGCCGCAGCCGCGTGTTTTGATTCTGTTTAACCCTACAGCAGGACAAGCCCAAACCTTGATTTCAGCGTTAGAAAGCGCCGCCGATCGCTGGCGAAACAGCGGCTGGTTGGTCGATCTCCGTCCAACTCGCAGCGCAGGAGATGCGACACGCTTGGCGCGAGAAGCTGCTGCCCAAGGCTACAACATTGTCGTTGCGGCTGGGGGAGATGGCACCGTCAATGAAGTCATCAATGGTTTAGTCGGGACTCAAACCGCTCTAGCCGTGTTGCCGATCGGCACGGTAAATATTTGGGCACGAGAAATGGGATTGCCAATGGATTTGCCGCGATCGACAACGGCATTTCTACAAGCACAGCTTAAGCAAATCGATGTCGGTCAAGTCGGCGATCGCTATTTTCTGCTCATGGCAGGGATCGGATTTGATGCGGCGGTGACGGCAGCGGTTCGATCGGGCGAGAAAAAGCGGCTGGGCGCGATCGCGTATGTGTTTCAAGCGCTTCAACTTGCCCAAAAATTTAAGGGCACTCGCGCTCACATTCGCGTTGATGGCAAACGAATTCGTGGACGGATTTTGATGGTTGTGATTGGCAACAGCCAACTCTATGGCGGCGTAGTCAAACTGACGGCTCACGCAGTTCTCAACGATGGCTTGCTAGATGTGTGCGTGATTAAGGGCAGCAGCATGATGTGGGCACCCTTGCGGCTGTTGTCGATTCTGCTGCGGCACTACGATCGTGACCCCAAAGTGGACTATTATCGGGCGCGACAGGTGCAGGTTTTGGGACGAACCGTGTTGCCCGTGCAAGTCGATGGCGACTATTTGGGGATGACTCCGATGACGTTTCGAGTCGTGCCTAAAAGTTTGTGGGTGCTGGTTCCGACTTCTGCCGATCGGTCTCTCTGGCAGCCTGAATAGATTTTTGATCTCACTTCAAAGCGGCTGCAAACTATCGACCAATGCCGAAATCACTCCTGGCACTTGCCCTGTAGCGGTTTCTGTCGCAGCAATCAGAATCATTGCCACATCTTTCGGGAGCTGACGCACCAAAATTATTCCGCTGACTGGCTGGCTCTTTCCGGCGATCGTCAAGCTGCCCGTCCAATCGAGTTTGATGCCATTGGGAATGGCTTGCCACTGCCCTACCTGAAACCCTTCTCCTTGCTGAAAGGCAGTTTGAGCAATCTTCGCCAAGGCATCATTGATAAAGGTTGCGTTGCCATTTTGAAGCGCGAGTTCACCCTGCGATCGCACCAAAACGGTGTAGGCTAGACTCCCGTCTTTCGACTCAATCAACATCGAACCCGCCAGTGGACTCACGGCGTAGTCTTTGAGAATGGCAACTTTAAACCGTCCGTTAGGGTCTTTATAGTCACCGCTCACAGGCAACGGAGGCGCGATTGACGCAGGCACGATCGGAACCACGGGAACTGGGGAAATAGGCGCAAGCGGCACCGTGGGAATCGCGGGAACGATCGTGGTTAAGGGCGTTGGAGACGCGCTCACCGTTGGACGAACGCTAGGAGTCGCAGTAGGCGGAGTTGCCGGAGACACAGGGAGCGCACTGGGAGTTACGATCGGCGGTTCTGCCTGTGCCACGGTCGGAGCTAAATGCCCAGTGATTTCTCCAACGGTGGTGAAGCCGATAAATGCTGCGAATGCTATCCCAATCAACCCGTTTCGATTTAATCTCATTGTTCTTAGTGTCCGATCGACGCTTATCGCTTATTATCTGCCTAAAATTGTCGGATTGTTCGACGCAAACACACCTGCGACACAGCCGATCATCAACGTTGCCAACGTCGCCGCCCACAGTGCTTTCCACCCCAGTTCTGAAATGTCTTTGCGACGAGTAGGAATCAGACTCACAAATCCCCCGACAAAGATGCCGACAGCAGGGAGGTGAGCGAAGCCACAGAGGGCATAGCTGATGATTAAGAGGGCACGATCGCTGATCGCTCCCTTGTCGGCTAAAACCGCTAGCTGCTGATAAACTGGAACTTCGGTTTCGAGCAATCTGCGCCCAATCAACACAGACGATTGCCAAAGCTCTTGCCAGTTGAGCGAAATGCCCGTTAAAAATGTCAACGGCAAAAAGAGTGCTCCGACGATGTTTTGCAGGGTCACGACTTCAAAAATTAGACCGAGCCGACGAACGAATAAATTGTTGCTCTGCGCCAACGAAGCGAGATTGCCAAAGAACAGATTGACGAGGGCAACTAATCCTAAAACAGCGATCAAGAGAGCGGCGATCGCGATCGCGAGTTTCACCCCATCCATTGCGCCCGTGATGATGCTTTCCATCGCGTTTGTTTCGGGGTTGGCATCTTCGAGTGACTCTTCTGGCAAACCCCCCAACGTTTTAGGAATCTCGGTTTCTGGCACCAGCAGTTTAGACACCACAAAGCACGCCGGAATCGCCATGATCGAAGCCGAAATTAAATGTCCGGTAATATTGGGAAAAACGGGACGAAGTAGCTGTGCGTAAAGCGCTAAAACGGTAGAAGCAATGCTGCCATAGCAAGCGGTGAGAACGGCGCACAACTCGCTGCGAGTCATGTCTGCTAAAAAAGGACGGACAACCAAAGCCGATTCGATGCCGACAAAAATGTTGGTTGCGCCACTCAACGCTTCTGCCCCGCTCAAGCCCATTGTGCGGCGAAATAGTTTGGCAAAGATGTTTACGATCGGCTGAATCAACCGCAAATAATAAAACAGCGACATCAACGCCGAGAAGAAGATCACCGACGGCAGCGCCCGAAATGCGAAGACATAGCCCAAGTTGAGATTATCAGGGCTGAGACGATCGCCCGCCACAGGCACATAAGCAGGAGTAACGGCTCTCGCAATCCAGCGCCCTGCCAAAATGGGACCGGGCACTCGATTGGGTTCGGGCACGAGCAGAGACCCAAAGATAAACCGCGCTCCTGTTTCGGTGGCATCTAAGATTGCGTTTACGCCATCGCTCAATACTTGAATAAACGTCCGGGTGCCTGGGAAAGAGAAGACGAGTAGACCTAACACAAGCTGTAAGCCAATGCCCCAGATGATCACCTTCCAGGGAATGATGCGACGGTTTTCTGACCCTAACCAGGCGATGCCACAGAGTGCAAAAATGCCGACAAAAGACAAAAGATTTAACCAGGTCATTATGAATATCGACTCAAAAGGTCATTGAATCTGATGTTTAGCAAGTCTATCAACATTCGGATCAAGTCTTGCAGAACATTTACAGTTGAGAGTTTAGTTGGGTGCTGATTTGACACTTGAGTTCATCCTTGCCTGAAGGGTTTGCCAAGCGGCAATCGCTTCAGGGTTTGACGAAACGCCCTTTTGCATCAACACCACTCCATCTTGAACTTGAAGAACTCCATAGGTTCCGTCCGCCGAAATTTTTTCTAGGACGGGGAGCGTTGCTCGCAAACTGTCCCTACTATCCGCAAATGCTTTCTGATATTCCTGCATCTGCCACAAATCAGCCACGGCATAATCGACGGTGATGATCTCCTTGCGATCGTCTCGAATTTGCAGAGTCGGCAGCCGCACGATCGCTCGACGACTCGACAAGTGAGGGATGAGATAAGTGGTTGTTGAAACACTAGCACCATCAGGAACATTACGAATCACCTGACGAATCTGATTCGCATGCTCCCACTGGCGGGTAATCGGCACAAACACCCACGGACGAATGGAATCGGGAATGATAAAAGACAGCGATCGATTGGGATTATTAATCACCGTAAACACTAGAGATAGCGCAATGCAAATACCCCAAAAGCGGCGCAACTTGGGCTTAAAAGCATTTGGATGATGGGACCACCAAAGAATGGTTCCATAAAACACACCGGGAACAACCGCTACCGCATATCGCAGATTGATCGCCAGCGCTGACTTGCCCGACTGTGCCAGCAGCGCGAGTAGAGGAAATCCGGCGATCGTCCACGCAGACGCTGAGAGGGCAGACACAAACGCCAGCGGCAACCAGTGTGCTGCGAGGTAGCTGAAACGACGATCGAGCGGCAAAAACAAGCTAGACAGCAGCACGATCGGCTTGGTCATCATTCCCCACAGCACTTGCATTGAGGTCGGATTTGGACTGTCTACAAACTGTCCAAACCGATTTGCCAGATACAATCGCGAACTGTCTTCAGAGATGCGCGGCAAAATTGCGTTTGTGACAAATGCCACATAGCTAAAGCTGATTAGACACACTGCTAACCCAACCCAAGGGTGCCGCCGACTGAGAATTAGGTAAACCCCAATCCCAAACAAGATAATTCCTGCATCTTCTCGCAGCCCCAACACTAGCAGCACACACAGCCAAAACCATCCCCAGCGCTGTTTTTCTAACGCCAGTAGGCAACCAAACGTAAACAAAGGAATTTGACACTGCTCATAAAAGTTAGCCAACGTTGGAGCAATCACCGCGATCGCGCCATAATAGCTGCCTACAATCCACAGCGATAGCTGCGACGAGAGATAGTGTCGAGCCAGAGCATATAACACCAGTCCACCCAGCGTCATTAACGCCACCTGCAACACAATTAACATCGCTGGATGGGGAAACAGCGCATAGAGCGGCATCCACAACAGGAAATCTAAGACAAGATGCTGACCCAAATGCAAAAAAGAAACGGTAGGAATCACACCGTCAGCTAGAGAGGCAATCGAGTTTGCAGACGTGAGAGAACTCTGAAACCAACTACCCCGTAAGGTATTCCAAAAAAGCTGATTAAACAATCCCTGATCGTAGGAGGCATAGAAGGTGAAATAGCGGTGCAGCCCGATCGCCAAAACACCCGTAAAGAAAATTAACGCGAGTAGAATCGCCCGCTGCAAGCCTAATTGATGCTTACCTAGAATGAGATAAGAACGCATATTCATCCATAAAAGATTGGTAGAAGCAATAGATTCAAAATACTATACAGGTTTCTAGTCGAACGGTTAAGGGGCTTTAGAAGCCGGAGACTTTGCAGGTTTAGCGGTCTTATTAGGCACGACAGGAGCGGAAGGCACCGGAAGCGGTTTTGGCGTAGATACTTTGGCAGGAATCGCCGCAGGTGACGGTGGAATCGAAGGGGCAACACTTGGAGCAATGATCGCGGGTGTTGACTTATTGCCTAAAATACTGGCGCTACCTGTGTCATAAAATCCTGCGATACAGGCAATCATCATCGTCGCCAACGTGCCCACAAAAAGCGCTTTCCACCCCAGTTCTGAAATGTCTTTGCGACGAGACGGAATTAACGCGATCGTGCCACCTACAAAAATGCCGACCGATGCCAGATGAGCAAACCCAGACAGCGCATAGCTGACGATTAACACCGCCCGATCGCTGAGAGGATTTACCGGACGAGCGGCAGCGATCGCCAATGCCTGATAAGGCGGAATCGCAGTTTCGAGCAGTCTCCGTCCGATAATCACCGATGACTCCCACAACTCATTCCACTCTAGAGATACCCCCGTCAAAAACGTCAACGGCAAGAACAACGCACCCTCAATATTTGCCAATGTGACAATGCTAAAAAACTGACCAATCACACCGGGAATTCCCGCCAAGCTTGCAAAGATTTGATTGACGAGAGAGACTAAGCCCAAAATTAGAATCAGGACGGCGGCGATCGACACCGACATTTTTACCCCATCTAATGCCCCGACGATCGCGGCATCAAGGGGGCTAACTCGCTCGATCGGTTCGCCTCCGATATCTCTAGATGGATCTTCATCACTGCTCGCCTCAACCGGAATGCCTCCTGCTGTTAACGGAATCTCAGTTTCGGGCACCAAAATCTTAGACAACACAAAACAAGCCGGAATCGCAATCACCGAAGCTGAAACTAAATGCCCCAAAATGTTGGGAAAGACGGGACGCAAAAAGCTGACGTAAATTGCCAACGTCGATGAAGCCGCCGTCCCAAAGCAGCAAGACAAAATCGCACACAGCTCACTGCGGGTCATCTTCGCGAGAAAGGGCTTGACGACGATCGCCGCCTCAATGCCCACAAAAATATTCGCCGCCCCGCTCAACGCCTCAGCTCCACTCAATCGCATCGTCGTATAGAATGCTTTCGCAAACAGATTGGTGGCAACCTGAATCACTCCGATGTTGTAGAGCAATGCCATCAATCCAGAGAAAAAGATCACAGTCGGCAGCGCTCGAAACGCAAAAATATAGCCGAGATTGATATCAGCAGGTCGAGTTGGCAACGGGACAATGTTTTTGCCGAACACAAAACTGGCTCCGGTGTCTGCGGCAAGAAACACTCCATCCAGCAAGTTGCTAAAAACTTGCAGCGACTCTCTCGTGAAGGGCAGCCAAAAAACTAGCGCTCCCAGCACAAGCTGCATTAGGATGCCCATACTGACCACTCGCCAGGGAAACACTCTAGGGCTACGGTTTTCAGAGAAGAGCCACGCGATCGCGCACAGACCAAAGATGCCAAGGAACGAGACGAGATTGAGCAGACTCATAGGGCTGAATCCTTGAGCGAGGGCGAAACGTTTTTAGGACTACGCTTGAGGTAGATGATCGAACGTCACTAAGACGATACCTAAAAAAGGCTCGATCGGCGCAAATAATTCTCGCGATCGCCATCGCCCAAAATTGGTAAGTCGCCACTTTAGCAGGTCATAATAGGCAGAGTCGCCTTCATTCGTTGCTTCATGGACGCTTTTAATCCAACCGCTCCGACCTGGACTGAGCCTGCCATTCACGCTCACGAGTTTCACTGCCCCAACTGTCACAAGTCTTGCATTGAGGCAACCCACGTTTGGGTTAATCGCCGAGCGCCCGTCTTCTCAAATGACTATCGCAAAAAGTGGCAAGAGTTTTATCAATGCCCGTGTGGTCAAGTCTGGTGGGCATGGAGCAACGATCGTCCTCCGTCAGAGTTGCCTGAGCGCGATCGCCCAGTGATGGATATCTTCAACCCATTCGATGACCTTTGAGGATGAGCATGGAACCCTCAAATTTAACCGGACTATACTTTGACGCTCAGTAGAATATGTCAAGAACTTATATCAAGAACTTAATGATGCTGTGTCAGCACAACGACTGGACTGAATTTTAGTAGTTATGATTCTCTGGTCATAATGCTTGCAACGCTTCAAATATCATGATCGGTGTGCTTCCATATACGCTCTTAGCAAGGTGTTGATTTGGGTTTGATAACCTTGTCCTTGAGATTTGAACCACTCTAAAACCTCGCTATCAATCCGTAACGTCACCTGTGCTTTGTTTTTTTCCGTAGGTAAACCACCCCGTTGAACCGTAGCTTTAGCAAACAGTTCAGGAGTAATTTCTGGGCAATCTGATAAATCGATGTCTTCGTCACTCATCGTATCTAGTCGTTGCCAATCAGTTTGAGAGTTGCTCGAAATAGGTTCGTTGCTCATAGTTGGTCGCCTTTCTCGCAGAAATAACGCGGGTCATCTTACCTCGTTCAGTATGGACAACAGCGACTACTCGCCCTTGCAACAAACCGAACGTTACAAAACGCTGTTCTCCGTAGCGGTAGCGATCGTCTTCAACGGTTACGGTATCTCCGTCGAACATGGCGTAAACGTCAACAAAATCAATTCCGTGCTTGTGAAAATTAGCAAGACGCTTTTCTTCATCCCATTCAAACTCCATCACTCGACGATCGCTGGATTGCCCTTATTGTAATTACATTTTGTCGTTACAGTCATCGCTGCTCAACTCATCGCTTCCGAATCAAATCAGCGCTTCCGAATCCTCCACGATTGCCGAAACACGTCCCATCCAATGCGACAATGAACCCGTCCCTCTCGATCGGAGCCTCGACCCTCATGTGGCGTGTGACCGTTTACTGTTCTGCTGATAGCTGGCAAGCTCATGCGATTGCTTTTAAGGAAATCACCGCCAAATATCCCAACAAGCTGCTCTCTAGCAAGAAGATGAAAGACGATGAGCGGCGGATTATGGAATTTCAAATAGACGATGTGAATGATGCCGAATCGTTTCAAGACGAGTGCATGATGCTTGAGGGATTTACCGCGCAGTTTGAGTCTTTATAGTTTCATGGCAAAGCACCGATCAGATCTCAAAATTCTGCTTCTACAAATCCGCAATGACGCGATCACACGCTTAGAAGAGCTAGACGAATTCGTCCGCTATGGTCGCTTAGAGGCACATCAGTTTTCAGTCTTGGATGTCTTTGCCACGCCCGACTTTAGCCCCACTCAGATTGAGGGCTATGACGCTCTATTTATCGGCGGTTCTAGTGATGCGTCGGTCACTCAGCCAGAGCTATATCCCTTTGTCGAGCCGACTAAAAAGCTCATTATTCACTGTCTCAACGAAAGCATCCCCGTCTTCGCCTCTTGCTTCGGGTTTCAGGCGGCGATCGAAGCGTTGGGCGGCAGCATCATCGTTGATAAACCCAACATGGAGATGGGCACCTATCCTCTCTGGCTCACCGAGAATGCCGCGAGTGATTTGCTCTTTCACGATGTCCCGAATGGCTTTTTAGCGATCTCTGGGCATAAAGAACGCGCTGTTTCGATGCCAAAAGATGCAATCTTGTTAGCGTATTCTGATCTGTGCCCCTACCATGCCTTCAAAATTGCCAACAAGCCTTTCTACGGCTTCCAGTTTCACCCCGAAGTCGATGCCAAAGATTTAGCCGTTCGCATTAGCCGCTATCAAGACCGATATTTAGACGATCGGGATTTGCTCGATCGCATCCTCAACAGTTTGCAAGACACCCCGATCGCCAATCAACTGATCGAAAAGTTTGTCGATCGCATTCTATTAGCCCAATAAAAAAGGGGCACCCAAGTTGAGCACCCCCTAAAATAACGCAAGGTCTGACTACGCTCCGACCGATTCTTTGGCGGCGTACATTGCTTCGACCGTGATTTCGGATAGGTTGCGATCGCGCGCAAACTTCTCGGTGTTTCGCTTGATTTTGCCGCGCACAAACCCAGGAATTTTGTTTAATTCTAGTTGCGCCTCTTTCGTCCAATTCATATCAGAATCGGCAGACATTCCTCGCGTGATCACTTCTTTGGTGTCGTGTCCGCCAAAGATTTCCAGCAGGTGATCTTCCATGCCCAAGGTGAAAGAGTTGTAGACCAAATCAGCCACCTGATTAGTGCCCTCATAGCCTAGGAATGGCTTATATCCGATCGGGAAATCTTGAACGTGAATCGGAGCCGAAATCACCCCGCACGGAATTCGCAGTCGCTTCCCGACGTGGCGTTCCATTTGAGTTCCGAAGATTGCCGAAGGTTCGATGCGGGCGATCGCGTCTGCAATTGCGCCATTATCGTCACTGATCATCACTTCATCGCAATATTCACTCACCTGTTCGCGAAACCATTTCTCATCGGCTTTGCAATACGTTCCTGCCATGACGACGTGAATGCCCATCTCGCGTGACAAAATCTTGGTCATTGCCGCCGCGTGAGTGTTGTCACCAAAGACTACTGCTTTCTTGCCTGTGAGGTTTTGGCAGTCAATCGATCGTGAGAACCAAGCTGCCTGAGACACATACAGGGTTTGGTTTTCGATGAAATCTTCGTAGTTTACATCGCCACCCTGAGCATTCACCACGTCTTGAATTTTGCGAATGCAGCGCGCTGTCTCAACCACACCCATCGGCGTGATGTCCACATACGGCATCCCAAATTCTTCTTTCAAGAATTCTGCGGTCATCAAGCCAATTTCCCGATAGGGCACCAGGTTAAACCAGGCTTTTGGCAGATTCTTGAGTTCCAGAACCGAAGCCCCTTCAGGAATCACCGCATTGACTTCAACGCCGATGTCTGCCATCAAGCGCTTTAATTCAATGCAGTCGTGCTGATTGTGAAATCCCAGAGACGAGATGCCGATGATATTGACCGAGGGCTTTTCGGTCTTGCCTTCGGGCAGTTGTCCTTTCTTTTTCGCCTTCGCAATGTAATATTGGACGATCTGCTGAAGCGTTCGATCGGCAGCTTGCAGTTCCGTAAACCGATAGTGATTCACGTCTGCCAGCAGCACATCACACTTCGTATCGATTTGCGCTCGTTGCACAAAGTTTGCCAGATCTTCTTGCAAAATGCTGGAGGTGCAGGTTGGAGTCAACACAATCAGATCTGGTGTTTCTTCTGCATCTTTGCGGGTGATGTTATCCACCACTTTCTCTTGAGAGCCACGAGCCAACACGTTGCGATCAACCGAGCTAATCGTCACCGGAGTGAAGTTACGATCGCGCTCTAACATTGATCGCATGACGTTGAAATAATCATCACCGATCGGAGCGTGCATGATGGCATGGACGTTTTTAAAAGAACTGGAAATGCGAAGAGTGCCAATGTGAGCCGGACCTGCATACATCCAGTAAGCCAATTTCATACGGTGTCTCCCTTATCTGATCTGAATTCTGTGGCGTGGGGTGTAGAAAGGATTGCCCCTATCGTCTTGTCCCCGATCATCGCCGAGGCTTATCGCTTTCTGATTGTCTCAAAGATGGTGGAATCGTGGGCGATCGCTCAGTCCAGTTGGATCGATACTTTGAAGAGAAAAAATCGATGTAAGGTATATCCGGTAGGGGCTGTAGAGATTTTGACCTGGAGAGTGGAGTGGAACGATCGCAACGATTCTTATTGCTTTGTCATGTTCTGCAAAAGCCTGTCAGGAGAAAGCTTTGAGAACCTATTGGATTCGGTTAATCAACTCGAAGCAAGTTTCCTGCGATCGTTGCCACAGCATAGCTATCATTGATTGCAGTCAGCGTGGTGGGTAGCCCAAACCCAGTCTCTTGAACATTGACCAGCGGAGACAGCGTGCCGTCTGAAAGAATTTGGACTAACCAGCCCATACTCGTAGTCACCAAGCAAGCGCCTTGAGAATCAGGAATTGAATGAGTAATTGCTAACGGTATTCCTAACCCAGCCTCAATTAGATTTGCGATCGGCTCCACTTGACCCGTCGGCGAAATTTGCAAAATATTTCCATCTTCTTGTGTTACAAAGATGCGATCGCCAGCCGCCGCAATGCCAAATGGTGAACTGGGTAGCTGGACTAGCTGAGAAACTTTTCCAGACGGCGTGACCCGCACGATCAGTCCTCCTGAACCCGTCACATCGGTCACGATCGCTACTAAATAGTAAGGATAGTAGCCCCCATGAGCCGCAATCCCAAAGGGGGCACCAAACTCTCCTGCTAACTGGGATAAGTCTGCGGTCTCGGTAATTTTTCCCTCTGGCGACACCTGCATCAAGAAATGCCCTGACTCTTGGGCTGAGAGCGTGACCGCGATCGTGCCCTGCAGGTTCACCACTCCGGCTGGAATGCCATAGCGAACCAGACTTACCCATTTCGTCACAGTTCCATCTAGACTAATCTTGAGCAAATCACCTTCTAGAGTAGCAACAATTAACTGTCCATCACTCACTGCCACTCCGTGAAACGTCAGCATTTTTAGCCCTGAAGTGATCAGCGAAAGGCGGGGTGACATGGAATCAAAATTTAGAGTAGGTGTCAAGTTTAGAGTAAGTTTGAAACTGCTGACCTTCTAGTATCTCTTCAAAAAGAATTTTGTTTTTAGAGACAATTCAGCATCTTCGTGATCATATTCGTACGGCAACCAGCGCTTGGCTCCAGTTTTGAAGAAGGGGTCAGTTTCAACTTTAGCTGGGTTGATCAGAGTGTACTCTTGAAAGGTTGGAATCGTCTGATAGAGCCTAAACGTATTCGTGCCATCAGCCTCCGTCAAATCTGACAGCACCTGAATGATCACTCGCGGATTCGTGAGGCGAAAGCTGTTCTTGAGCTTAAATGGTTTGAGCGAGAGATTACTCTCCAGGACACTGGCTAACGTCGTAATTTTAATAGCTTACAAAAAGTGGTGCCTACCAAGCCCCAAAATTACTCGGGAGAATCGCAGACACCAAGTTTAAAGCCCAAAATCTTTTCAGAACAGACCCAAAGTCAGCGCTTGGCTCACTGGGAAGGCGGCTCCAATTCCCAACCACAGAGTTACAGCCGTACCAAACAGAAAAACTGTGGTAGCAACCGGACGACGGAACGGGTTTTGAAACTTGTTCACATTTTCAATGAATGGAACAATCAGCAAACCTAAGGGAACAGAACCCATTAGAACGACACCCAACAGTTTGTTAGGTGCAACTCGAAGGATGTTGAACACGGGATAGAGATACCACTCTGGCAGGATTTCTAGAGGGGTTGCAAAGGGGTTGGCGGGTTCACCGATCGAGGCGGGGTCAAGCACGGCTAAACCGACGCAAAGAGCGATCGTTCCCAAAATCACCACTGGGAAAATGTAAAGTAAGTCGTTGGGCCAGGCAGGTTCACCGTAATAGTTGTGACCCATACCTTTCGCCAACTTGGCACGCAATTGAGGATCGCTTAGATCCGGCTTCTTAACAGTTGCCATAGTTGAAAAAGGCTCTCCTTAAGAGGGAAATCAGCAGATAAGGAAACAGCAAACAAATTTCGGATTCGCGATTTTGAATTCATCATCCAAAATCTGAACCTTAAAATCGACTACAAGGGACCAGAGATACCCTGTTTGCGAATCATCAAGAAGTGCGCCAGCATGAACACGGCGATCAGCCAGGGCAACACAAACGTATGAGCACTGTAGTAACGAGTTAGAGTCGATTGACCCACACTCGCGCCACCGCGCAGCAAATCAGCAATCAAGGTGCCCACGACAGGAATCGCTTCAGGCACGCCTGAGACGATTTTGACTGCCCAATAGCCCACCTGATCCCAAGGCAGAGAATAACCCGTCACCCCAAAGGAAACGGTAATCACCGCTAAAATTACACCCGTGACCCAGGTCAACTCGCGGGGCTTTTTAAAGCCACCCGTCAGATAGACGCGGAAGGTGTGCAAAATCATCATCAGCACCATCATGCTGGCAGACCAGCGATGGACGGAACGAATTAGCCAACCGAAGTTAACGTCGTTCATCAAATACTGCACTGAGGAAAATGCCTCAGCGACAGTTGGTTTGTAATAAAAAGTCATCGCAAACCCAGTCGCAAACTGGATCAGGAAGCAAGTTAACGTAATTCCACCCAAGCAGTAGAAAATATTGACATGAGGCGGCACGTATTTGCTGGTTACGTCCTCGGCTAGCGCCTGGATTTCGAGGCGCTCCTCAAACCAGTCGTACACATTTGCCATAGAGCAAGCGTTCCTAACAATGATTGCTGTTCATAAAAAATGTAACACAGCCCAATGGTCGACAGCCGTCTGGGAAGCGGCAATTCATCAAAGTTTGGCTGCTTTTAGGGTTTACTTGCAGTGGCTGATCGCGTTTAACTATTTGT
The DNA here is from genome assembly GCF_001650195.1 of Phormidesmis priestleyi BC1401. GTDB lineage: Bacteria > Cyanobacteriota > Cyanobacteriia > Leptolyngbyales > Leptolyngbyaceae > Phormidesmis_A > Phormidesmis_A priestleyi_B. The sequence goes on from NZ_LXYR01000010.1 coordinate 105,966, forward strand.
AAAGAAAAGTTTTATTTTTGAAAAATTTGACCAGCAGAGTCCACATTTTTTGAGTGCGTGGGAATTTAAGGACATTTCCAGTTAGGATCTATCACTATGGAAAGACGATTTTCTTGGGTTCGTTCACTGTCCGGGTTTGTGTTGGCGATCGCAGTCACCTGGAGCGTTTTGGCTCCTTCTGCCCACGCTCTGACTGAAGAGCAACGGCTGGTCAATGAAGTTTGGCGAATTGTCGATCGCTCTTATGTCGATTCCAGTTTTAACCATCAAAATTGGTGGGCGATTCGAGAGAAGTATCTCAAACAACCGTTGCCGAATCGTGAGGCAAGCTACACCGCGATTCAGCAGATGATAGCGGGGTTAGATGACCCGTTTACCCGGTTGCTCAAGCCCGACCAATATCGCAGCCTGCAAACCAGCACGTCTGGAGAACTGACGGGGGTAGGGTTACAGATTTCTTTAGATCCAGAGACGAAGCGGCTGAGGGTGATTGCGCCTGTTGAAGGATCTCCTGCTGCCAAGTCGGGCATTCGACCCGCAGACAGCATTTTGATGATTGATGGAGTCTCGACCGTAGGGCTATCACTAGATGATGCGGCTGAACGGATGCGAGGTCAAATGGGCAGTCGAGTTACGCTAACCATTGAGCGAGCAGGGGAAAAAGTCTTAGAAATTGATCTGGTTCGCGATCGCATTGAGTTAAACCCCGTCTATGCCGAGTTGCGTCCTCAATCGAACGGCAAAAAAATTGCCTACTTGCGGCTGAGTCAGTTTAACGCCAACGCGACGGCTGAGATGGCTCACGCGATCGCTCGACTCGAAAACCAGGGAGCCGACAGCTATATTCTAGATTTGCGAAACAATCCCGGTGGGTTGCTGCAAGCGGGGATAGACATCGCGAAGCTGTGGGTTGATGAAGGCACGATCGTCTACACCGTAAACCGTCAAGGGACGATGGGCAGCTTTGAAGCGATGGGAGATGCTCTGACTAAAGATCCCCTCGTCGTCTTGGTCAATCAGGGCACTGCCAGCGCCAGCGAGATTTTAGCAGGTGCTTTGAAAGACAACGGACGGGCGATTATTCTGGGCGAGAAAACCTTTGGCAAGGGGTTGATTCAGTCTCTGTTTGACCTGTCAGATGGGGCGGGACTGGCTGTCACCGTTGCCAAATATGAAACTCCGAGCCACAAAGATATCAACAAATTAGGAATTGTCCCAGATCAGGTGGTTCCTCTTGACCCGATCACCCTCGACCAGATTGGAACGCCGAGCGATCGTCAATATCAAGCCGCGATCGACGCGATCTCATCCGATGCGTTGGTTGCAGGCGCGAGTTAGATCGGAAGCCCTCGAACTGTCCTTTACTGTTCATTCTTTTGCTGCCCAACTCTGAGCGAACTTATCACGATCCTCTGCATGGTGCGATCGCTCTCAACAGCAGCGACTCGACCGAAGCGCTGCTGATTCGCTTGATTGACACACCTGCGTTTCAGAGATTGCGACGAATTCGGCAGTTGGGTCCAGCGAGTCTGACATTTCACGGGGCAGAGGGTTCACGGTTCACGCATTCACTGGGCGTAATGGCGGTGGCTCGGCGAGCGTTCGATCGCCTTGCCAAGTCTTATCCTCAGCTACAAGTTCATCGACCCGTGGTGCTGTGTGCTGCGCTGCTGCACGACGTTGGGCATGGCGCGTTTAGCCACACGGCTGAAGAAATGTTTGGCTGTGACCATGAACACTGGACTCGGCGGATCTTGCGAGAATATCAGCCGATTTGTGAATTGCTCGATCGCTTTCACCCAAACCTGTTGGATCAGATTGAACAAACTTACTTAAAAAAATATCCGGTGCCGTTAGTGTCGCAGTTGGTGTCGAGTCAGCTTGACTGCGATCGCCTCGATTATTTGATGCGCGATAGTTACTTCACCGGGGCATCTTACGGCAAGATTGACCTCGATCGCATTCTCATGGCGCTGAGATATGACCCCGTGAGTCAGCAGTTAGTCGTTGCACAAAAGGGAATCGCCGCGATCGAGCATTACCTGATCGTTCGCTATTTTATGTATGCCCAGATTTATAATCACCCCAAAAATATTGCGGCGACTTGGGTGTTAAATCAAGCCTTCGATCGTGCCCGTACTCAGCTTCAGGCGGGGCAGTTAACCGCCGATGAAACCGTCACTGCCTGGTTGAGTGAAGACTGTAATCGGCTCACTTTAGAGCAATATTTGTCTGCCGACGATGGCGTGTTTGTCTACCATTTGCAGCGTTGGCAACATCAGTCTGACCCCGTTCTCGCTGATTTGTGTCGGCGTTTTTTAGATCGAGACTTGCTCAAAGCCTTGGATGTCAGTCATTTAGGAGAGAGCGATCGCCAAATGCTTCTCGACAAAGTTCACTACTTATTAACAGAAGCCGGATTTGTCCCTCGCTATTATGCAGGGCTGAGAACCTTTATCAATCGAGGCTATACGCTCTATCAGCGAGGCATCAATCTGCAAACATCTACGGGTTTACAGGAAATCAGTGAGCTATCACCGCTCGTCAAAACCCTGACTCAGCCCGTACAAAAAGTTTGGCTGCTGTATCCGCGAGAGATTGAGGCGCAGTTGTTGGCGGCGATCGATTAGGTGAGCGACGGTTCAGTTGGGGTCTCTTCTAGCGAGGGCAGCCCGATCGGAATCGCTGCATTCACCAACGTCGTCAAAATTCCAGTTTGTTCCTGTCCATTGGTGGCTAAGTCGCCGTAGCAGAGAAACACTCGTTCTTCGGCGCGACCGAGTAGATCGAGCAAAATTCGTCTCAGTCGCTGCTCGTTTGAAGTTTGCGTATCGTCGGCTGTCCAGGTTTTGCCTGACCAGTCTTGCAAAAATAAAGGAGCCGCAAACAGCGAGTCTACGCCACTCAGCCAGCGAGTTGACCCGGCATCTAGCCAAAACTGCCAGCGATGAGAACGCCGACTCGATCGATATTGAAACACGGTGGCTAAGGTGACGGCATTGCTCGACGGTCCGATCGGTCTAACCGGAAACGGATTGGCAGTCACCGTCCCTTGTCTGAGCAGTTGGACAAATCGGTTCACCGTCATCGAAGGAGGCGCATCAGTTTTGTCGATCTGTTTCAGTCGAGCATCCACCTCCCAATAGTGCTGGGCGGTTTCAATCAGTTCTCTCAAAGCGGCGAGTTGGTCAAACGGCAAATGACTTCCGCCTAAAAAGAATCGCTGGATGGCTCGATCGAGCAACACTACCGGACTCGCAATCAATCGCTGCGATAACTGCGATCGCTGCCCGTCTACCCACTGGACAATCTCCTCATAGGCTTTGGTGGTTTGATATCCCAGCCGATCCCAGCGCGGAAACGTTGCGGCAGGCAGCAAGCAGGGACGATCGGGGTGAGGCTCAAAACAGTGATCGGCAATCAGTCCGGCGCGAACCGGATCAATCAGAAAGGGTGAAGCGTGAAGCGTGAGTGGAGGCTCGTTGGGGTCACGATCGGAGGGAATTTGAATCCTCGATTTCTGGCTTAAGACGACGAGCATTTCAGCGATCGTGTCTCGATCGACCAGTCGCCCTAACCCTGGGTAAACAAGCGTGAGAAGAGTCAACAGCGCTCGAATAATGGGGCTACTCGCCAAAGGACGCTGATCATTGAGCGTTTCGACCGGAATCCCTCGGCGGGTGAGAATGGCGGCAAGGGCATAGCGAGAGATCGGATCGATACCCGGACCAATCAGGGCAATCTCTCTCGGCTCAACCTGTCCTGACTGAATGGCTTTGATAATCACATCTCCCGTTTGCCGAAGGAGTTGAGCTTGAGTCGTCGTTTGAATCGCTTGGACAGATTCCGGGAGCGTGGCGAAGAAAATGGGATCGGTGACTAATTCGACGATAGACTCACTCAAATCATTGGCTAGACAAGGGGCAGGGCGATCGCTCAAAATTTCCTGCTGACACCGCAGAGCCAATCCTTGCAAATAGCCGGGGTCGGCTCCTAACCCTTGTCGCACGGCTCCATCTGGGTTAAAGCTAAAGGCTCCAACCACGCCGCGATCGAGCAAAACCTCAAACAAATGACGCACGATCGCCGGATATTCATCGACATCATCGGCTAAGACTGCCCGATAGCGCTGAGTCAGATGTTGCTGGTAGGTCGGGTCAGTCAGCAAATAGCGCCCATACAGCTCGGCGATCAGGCTATAGGTCAACAATCCCCGTTGCAGACACCAGGTACGCCAGCGCTGAAGCATCTCACAGACCGTTTCGTAGGGCAAAGGCAGTTCGCTCCCCTCTCCATCGGTTTGCCTGGGCAAGCCCTGCTCTAGAAGAGTCGGAATGTCTTCGATCGTCATCCCGCTCAAGGTCGCCAACTGCATCAAATCTAGAATTCGTCGTACGAGTCGCGCTTCTGAGATGCCCGATCGCCCGATCGCGTCATCTAGTTCGACTCTCCACAGACGAGTCGCGAGTTCTTGCTCGTTTTCGGGGCGAAGTCTCACCGGAAACTGTGCTTTTAGCCCCAAGTTTTGAATCAGCAGCGACCAGAACAGCATCACCTCATCTTCAAAAAACCCCAAAGGGGTCGTTGCTCTAAAAGGACACTTGCCTTGAGTCGCTGCCGTTAAGCGATCGACTAAATCGAGGCGGTTGTCTCCGATCGCCGACAGCACGAGCACACGGGCATCTGTCTGAGTCGATTTTGACTCGATCGCAGGGCGAACCCAATCGCAAAACTGACGGACTAATCGCGTCGTTTTGCCGCTGCGAGTTGCACCAATGATCCAAATAGATTGTGAAAGCACAAATTAGCCCTAGATGAATTTGTTAGGATACTTAGCACTCCAACGTTTGACGCTCACATTCGCAGATGCCAAGACTCTCTCTATCGTAGATCTTTACAAAAAGCAGTCTTACAATAAATTGTTGCGACGATCGTCAGATCCTGTGTCTGACCAGCCAGGGTCAAATCACTACAGCCGAGGGAAAGCGATTTTAAGTTTGCGCTATGAAAACATCAATCTTTTCAAGATTTAAGGGCTATTTGAACCGCGCTGAACGGTGGTATCTAGAAACCCCCGATCGTGCCTTAGATCACGCGTATGACGCTGCATTAAAAATTAAAGCGATCGAGGATGAACACTTCGACAGCAAAAAGGTTGCTCCTGAATCAACCAAGATGAGTCCGAATGTATTCGCTTTTTTTGAAACGGATCTGAAGAAATATCTCAAGATTGTTCGCATCGGGCTTGCAGAATTTAAACTCAGCCGATCGACGTTGAATCTCACGAATCCTGATGTGTCTGATCGCCCCTTAAGAACGATCGAAACTTCAGAATTTGGGTCTTCTCGATTCGTGTCAACGGCGAAAGATCGACCCGCCATTCTGTTAGAGAAGCTGAGATTTATCGATGAAGTGTTAGCCAGATATCATACAGAAAATCTGTTGACGATCTCTTCAACGGCGTTGGTTCCAGTTGAAAATAACGGTAACGGAGCGGTAAGCGTTAATACTGACCAGATTAATGCGGCTTCCTATTCACCTAGCCCCGATCGCACTGCTGATTTTGAAACGGTATCCGATAAAACAGGTTTATTGCCTCGATCTATTTTAGGAACTTTAAACCGTCTCAAGCGAGATCTAGACCCAAAATCTGAACAAGAAGTTGTTCAAACCTTCCGTAGCTCTAAAGTCAAGACGGTTTTTGCGTTAAGATTCATCTTGATTTTGATCTTAGTCCCGCTGCTCATTCAGCAGGTTTCTAGAAATATCTTGCTGTCCAACAATTTTACTTTTGGGGCAGTGATTTCTGAACGGTTTAAAGCTGAAAACCAAGGGAGTATCTTTATCAATTCTGAAATGGCAGAAGAGGCTCTTACAGAACTACAGCGATATGAAGAACGGCTCAAGTTTGAAAACTTAATTGGTGAAACGATCGGGCGCGCTCCGATCATTGGTGAAGAAATTGAAGCTAAAGTAAAAGCAAAAGCTGGAGAGATTGCTGAGACATTTGCTTACCAAAGTGCAGATGCAATTAAGAACTGGATTGCCGACATTTTGGCAACGATCGCGTTTACGATCGTGCTGGTCAGAGCCAAGCGAGAGATTGCAGTTCTCAAATCTTTTATGGATGAAATTGTCTATGGCTTGAGCGATAGTGCCAAGGCATTCATCATTATTTTATTTACAGATATATTTGTAGGGTTTCACTCGCCCCACGGGTGGGAGGTTTTACTAGAAGGAGTCGCAAAGCATTTTGGGCTTCCTGCCAGTCACGATTTTATCTTTCTGTTTATTGCCACGTTCCCCGTGATTTTAGACACGATTTTCAAATATTGGATCTTCCGCTATCTCAATCGAATCTCACCGTCAGCAGTCGCAACTTACAAGACTATGAATGAGTAGCCTTTTTCTAATCGCAGTCAAGGGTGTCTCGCGTCTCGCGTCCTGTCACAGGGTTCGTTCCGCTGGCAGACTTGCAGAGAAGCTTTTGAGCATCGGCTCGAAAGTCAACCCCTGTAAAGTCGGCTCCCTCGATCGTGGCTCCCTCAAATTTTGCGTTAAAGGCAAACGCCCCTTCTAAAATGGCATTGGTCAAGTTTGCATTCACAAATCGAGCCGTATCTAACGTGGTGTTTCTGAGGTTTGCTCCTTGCAAATTAGCGCTCTCTAAATTGGCACCAAACAAGCTCACTCCTTGCAGATCGCTGTTGCTGAGATTGATTTCTCGCAGATTTGCTTTTGTGAAGCTTGAGTCAGTCAACACTCGATTGGAGAAGTCAGCACGAACCAAAAAATCTTTGTCATAGTCCTCGGCGAGAGCAGGAGCGGCGATCGTGCCCCAAATCCACAGCCAAGATACCAAAATCAAGACAACTTTTTTCGACGCTTGACGCAGCGCAGCAGTCCAGCAAACCTGCATCAATGGGATAGATAGAACGTTGGACGATCGACAGCTCATTGTTTATCCGTGGGTCTGACAGTTTATAGCAGCAAATAATTCGGGCACTTTGAGAATAGACCTCTTGCAAAAGTCCCTGCCCTCACCCCAAATCCCTCTCCCACATGTGGGAGAGGGACTTTGAAATCTGGCTCCCCTTCTCCCAAGTTTGGGTTGGGGAAGGAGAGCATCTTCAGACTTTTGCAGGAAGTTTAATGAACCAAACTCGTCCTACGAGACGACTTTTGCCTCAAATTGTCCACCTTGATATTACCTGAATTCTGTGAACCCACCTGCATCTCCCGGCTCGGCTAAAAACGCCAGGGCGACCATTGGCATCTTAGGAGAGGAATTTGTAGCAGATTGGTTACGATCGCAACGCTGGCAGATTTTGCATCACCGCTGGCACTGTCGTCTAGGAGAAATCGACGTAATCGCTCAATCTCCAACGCTGCAACTGGCGTTTGTGGAAGTCAAAACTCGCAGCAAAGGCAATTGGGATAGCGATGGATTGTTAGCCGTTACTTCCAGCAAGCAGAAAAAACTGTGGCAAACAGCTCAGTTATTTTTGATGGATTACCCCAATTTTGCAGACTTGCCCTGTCGATTTGATGTGGCGCTTGTGCGGTGTCAACCCGCCCCAAGAAAAAGAGCGCAAGATTTAAACCTTGGCTCTCCGTTGCTACAGAAGTCCGAATTGTTTTCCACACCCCATCCGACTCAACTCGTGACTCGAACGATCGCAGGCTATCAGCTAACGCTCCACGACTACATTCATGAAGCGTTTACTCTTTAGGGATCTAGGCAAGGGTTTCGGGGCAATAGCCCAAGCCTTGAACAAATTGCTTACGAAATTCTTCGATTTCTTTACGATCAGGCGTACCGTGAGACACGACCGCGACCTGATAGCGCTGCATGATATCGATCGGTGACTGTCCAGTTTCTAGCCCCCAGAGTGCCATCTGCACTCGAATCCCAGGCTGGTAGGAGATGCCCAACTCATTCAAAAATGCTCGCAAGTCGCCATCCTGCTGAGGCGGAAGGGCGTGACTCATTTTCACCTTGACTACCCAGCCATCAATCTGATGAATCACCGTCATGAAGCCAACGGGCAGTTGACTCATGGAGTGGAGATACTCGACGATTCTCAGAGTGAGACTGGCATTTGCAAGGTAGTAGAGATATTCCATAGACTTTATTTGATCGAGAAGGCGCTACTTCTTCATAATCCCTGTAAATGCTCGGATCGAGTAGGGTGAATACACCCGAAGTCGTATACGTGGATTCACCCAATTCTAAAGACGGAGCACGTAGAGAGCGAATCGCTATCGTGATTTAATAAGGAGGTTAGCTGCTCTCATCCAGGCTCGATCGTGTGAACCCCGACCTTTTACTTTCCGCCTACGATTATCAATTACCAGAAGAGCAGATTGCTCAAACTCCGGCGACACCTAGAGATCACGCTCGATTGCTGGTTGTCACTGATCAGACTCACCATCACCATATTTTTCAAGAGTTACCTGATTTTCTAGAGTCTGGAGATTTACTGATTCTCAACAATACACGGGTGCTGCCAGCCAGACTTTATGGACAAAAACCAGAAGGCACTGCCGTAGAGGTACTGCTATTAGAAGAACAACAGCGGAATCAGTGGCTAGCGCTGGTTAAACCGGGTAAACGACTAAAACCTGGCAGCAAAATTCTGTTTACTGCCCTAGATCCAAACCACTCTGTAAGTTTGAGCGCGATCGTGGTTGACAGCGATCAGGCAACGCGGGGCAGAATCCTCCAGTTTGAGATCTCGAACGGTCAATCTCTGCTCGAAGTCTTAGATCAGTTTGGGCAACTCCCCCTGCCGCCTTACATTACCGAAACCGATTCTCAGCCAGAGCAATATCAGACAATTTACGCCGATCGTCTAGGAGCCGTCGCCGCTCCGACTGCTGGACTGCACTTCACGCCAGAGTTGCTCGATCGCCTCCAACAAAAGGGCATCGATCGGGCATTTGTGACGCTTCATGTCGGCATAGGAACGTTCCGTCCGGTGGAAGCAGAAGAGATTACTCAACACCATATGCACGGCGAATGGATTGAGGTGCCGCCTGAAACCGTTGAACAAATTCGGCAAACCAAAGCGAAGGGCGGACGCATTATTGCCGTTGGAACCACGAGTGTTCGATCGCTAGAAGGGGCAGCCCAAAGCGGTGAAATTCAATCTTATTATGGCAAGACGACTCTCTTCATTTACCCTGGCTATCAGTGGCGTGTGGTTGACGGATTGATCACCAATTTCCACCTGCCCAAATCTAGCCTGTTGATGTTAGTGAGTGCCTTGATCGGGCGAGAACGCCTGATGCTGTTGTATCAAGACGCGATCGAGCAGCACTATCGCTTCTACTCATTTGGGGATGCCATGCTTATTTTGCCAGAAGCGAGAATCAGTTTGCTCAAAGATGGCAGCGATCGTGTGTAGAGTACAATTCAATCTCATCAAACAGAAAAATCAGTATCACCATGACCACCGACCAAACGCTAAACCGGATCGAGCAAAACCTGGAGATTTTGACCGTCCACGTCGGAAGACTCACGGAAGGATTGACTGAGTTCCGAGCAGATATGGCGGAGATTAAAGACATGATCCGTCAGCAATTTTTAGCGAACCGTGAATTTGCTGAAACCGTTCGACGACAAGGCGAACAGCAGACAGCCGCGATTGATCGCCTCAGCGATCAGATTACTCGTCAAGGAGAGCAAATCGCTCGTCAAGGAGAGCAAATCGCTCGTCAAGGAGAACAACAAGAACAGGCGAGTATTCTTTTTAGACAAGATTTAGCAGAAATTAAAGCGATGATTCGCGAAAACGCTGACATTACAAGACAGCAGTCTGACGTAGTTTCACGATTGACTGGAATCGTGGAGCAGCTAATCCAAAATCGAAACTAAACTACATGAGATTCATGGGGTCAATGTCGATCGCTAAACTCACCATCGATCCACAGTGCGATCGCAGTGCCTCCCAGTCGGGGAGATTAGTCTCAATCTGAGACGGGACTTTTAACAAAATTTGCCACCGATAGCGACGCGCGACCCGCAAAATCGAGGCAGGCGCAGGTCCAAGCAGTTGATATTCAGGATGCGATCGCTCTAGGAACTCTCCCACTCGCTCTGCCGCTTTTTGCACCGCGATCGGGTTCACCCCACTAAGACGCAGCAAAATCAAGCGTCCATAGGGTGGAAAGTTTAGCGCTTTTCGCTGCTCAAGCTCGATCGCCACAAACGGCTCATATGCGTGACGTTTGACCGCCTCAATCACCGGATGTTCTGGCGCATAAGTTTGCAAAACCACTCGTCCGGGTTCGTCGCCTCGCCCTGCCCGCCCTGCTACCTGCACGAGGGTCTGAAAGGCGCGTTCACTGGCTCGAAAGTCTTGCAAATTCAATAGCCCGTCGGCGGCAATAATGCCAACCAGCGTGACTTGAGGCAAATCAATGCCTTTGGTGAGCATTTGAGTGCCGACTAGCAAATCTGCACCGCCTTGAGCAAAATTGGTTAGCAGCGATCGGTGTGCCCCCTTCGCACGAGTCGTATCGCTATCAAACCGAATCACGCTCAAATCGGGAAAGTGTCGGGCAAGTTCTTCGGTGACTCTCTGAGTGCCACTGCCAAAATGCTTAAAATAAGGAGACTCACACGAGGGGCAGTGAGACGGCTGAGACTGAGCGTGATTGCAATAGTGACAGCGTAAAAGCGGCGTTGCATCCGCGTGAGTGTGGTGATAAGACAGCGACACATCACAGTGAGGGCACTCCATCACATAGCCACAGCTTCGACAGGAGACAAAGGTGCTGTGTCCGCGTCGATGAATGAATAATAAGCCTTGCTGCCCTCGCTCTTTTAGCTGCCGCAGAGAATCTTGGAGCGATCGACTAAAAATCGAGCCATTTCGCTCTCGCAGTTCTTGCCGCATATCGACGACTTCGATCGTCGGCATCGGGCGATCGTAGACCCGTTTAGGAAGAGGCAAATAGAGAGAGGGATGCGTGTCTCGTCCATCCTTTGCATCTATCCAGGATTCTAAAGAGGGCGTGGCTGACCCTAAAATCAGAGGACAGTTTTCTAGCTCGGCGCGCCACTGAGCAACCGTTCGGGCATGATAGCAGGGAGCAGGCTGATCTTGCTTGAAGCTGGAATCGTGTTCTTCATCCAAAACAATTAGACCCAGATGAGGCAGAGGAGCAAAAATTGCAGAACGAGTTCCGATCGCGACTTGGGGGCTGCCGCTCAACATCTGCCGCCAGGTGTCATAGCGTTCTCCTTCTGAGAGGGCACTGTGATAGACGCAAACTTGGTCGCCAAACCGCGCCCGAAAGCGATCGGTGAGTTGAGGAGTCAGCCCAATCTCCGGTACAAGGACTAAAGCAGATTGACCGCGCTCTAAAATCGGGGCGATCGCTTGCAGATAAACTTCAGTTTTGCCCGATCCGGTCACGCCATGCAGCAGCACTTGAGTAAACCCGGACTGCTGTTGAATTTGAATCAACGCATCGGCTTGCTCAGGCGTTAATGTGCGAGAGATATCGGTCTCGATCGTGCCGCCCTGCTCTGCCCGCAGCACTTCTCTAGGCTGAATCACCACATAGCCTTTGCCCTCTAACTTTTTGAGCGTCGATGAACTGGTGTGGCACATTTGCAGCAATTCATTAAGCCATGCCTCGCCGCCCTGTCGCTTGAGAACGTCTAAAATTTCGCGCTGCCGATCGGTTAAATCTGCCAAAAATTCAGTCGCCACCAGCGTCACAGCCTGTTTTGCCTTGGGGCGAACCGTTGCTGGAGGTTCTAAATAGCTTTCGACAAGCTGCCATTTCAACAGTTCTTGCAGCCCTCGATTGGCGTTTTGCACCTGTCGCTGCACAAACTGCCAGGAATAATCGCCCGTTTTACTGGCTTTAAGCACCTCAAGAATGTGTTGAGCCGACGAGGTGAGAACTAGATCAGGACGGCTCTCCTGGTTAATTTTCCGAATGCGACGCTGTGATCGCGTCAATAACCCTGGTGGCAGTGCGACTTTAACCACTTGCATCAAAGACGTGTGGTAGTAGCGAGCGACGCGACTCAACAAAGCCCAATAAGACGGAGGGAAAAACCCAGCACTGACGACCGCTTCAACTTCTCGAATGTGAGCAGAGTCAAGGTCAAGCGGCGCAACCGTGAGCAGACGAATCGCGATCGCGCCGACTTGCTGTGCGCCAAACGGCACACTTAAGATGTCACCCGTCTGAACTGGCAGGTCGATCGGCAGCCTATAAGTATAAAACCCTTGAGCACCCGGACAGTCAACTAGCACCTCAACCCAGCGATTTCGTGGCGGCTCGATCGCATACCTTACCTGCGGTTCAGCGACGGAAGTAACGACGGTGCTAGACAGAGACTCAAACATATCAAAATGCTTTGGGCGCAAGAACCTGGGTGGATTAGCAGCGGTAGAAATTCTGAAGGGCGATCGCGGCTCTCACCGCAATTCTCAGAGCCTGGTAGCTCAGGACACAGCCTCAATTTTCAGCTAGTTCAATTGAACTATTTCATCGATCTTAGCCTGAGACTGAAGCAGACGGGAAGCCCTGTATTGAGGGGATGAATAAGATTACCAGACAAATGCAGAAAAACGCGGTCAACTTTCTCACTAACGATAGAGATGCAAATCCGATCGGGTGTGGGAGTCTGTAGATGCAGTCCAAGGGTCACAGAGTTATTTTCCGATGCATTTTGTTTTAAAGCTTACGGAAAGTTTTGTTACCACCGTTAGGAGCTAACCAAACTAGAGCCAAACGGAGCCGCGTTCACCGATCAGAACTATCGAAGATTTGCTAACAGCAGAATTCTTCAATTTGAATGAGGTTATTGATCTCCAGTAGCCTGGTCGATGTTCAATACAGTTATCCATAAAACTCACTAAAACCACCCGATTTGAGGAGGGCATCGAACACAGACTTCAGAGTCTAAATCAGAATATTTCTTCATTCATGGTCTCACTTCACATGACAGTCTCAAGTTTATAAACTACAAGTTAATTAAACCTAGAAGTCTTTTACTAAACGGCTTTGGGGCTTGTATCTGCTACTGATTCCTTCCCTGAAGATCATAGAAACTCTGTGGTTTTCATCGAACCTTTCTGCTTCAGACGCGTTGAGTAAAACTACCTCGATATAGTATTGATATGAACGAACAAAGCAACAGTTCTAACATAGGAATTCTCGCCGATCGTGAACTGAACTTTGCAATAGACGTGGCTGATTTAGAGTCAGTTGACTCTCTGCAACTAGCCCCCGACATTGACCTTGAGGGTGCCCCCATCGTTGAAATAGAAGAACCTGATCTCGAAGGCTTAGAAGATGTCGCTGCCGAAATGGCGGATGTCGATCAGTCTACTGAGGAGGCTGAAGTCGATCAGATTGCTACAGCGAGATCAGCAGGATATAGCAAAACGATCGCCGATGATGCGGTCGGGGCATTCTTTAAAGAAATGGCGCGCTATCCGCTCCTCAAGCCCGATGAAGAGGTAGAACTCGCTCGACGAGTGCAGTATCTAGTTGAGATGGAGGAACTCAATCGCCAGGTTTACCAAGAACTAGGGCGCGTTCCAACGAAAGTTGAGCTGGCTGCAAAAATCGGACTCAATGAGCGTCAGCTAGAGCATCGATTACATCGCAGTCGAGTCGCCAAGCGGAAGATGATTCGATCGAACCTGCGGCTTGTGGTGTCGATCGCCAAACGATATCTCAATCGCGGCGTTCCGTTTCTAGATTTGATTCAAGAAGGGGCGCTAGGGCTAAACCGAGCGACTGAGAAGTTTGACCCTGATAAAGGATATAAGTTTTCGACTTATGCCTATTGGTGGATTCGACAGGGGATCACGCGGACGATCGCCAACGATGCCCGCACCATTCGCCTCCCGATTCATATTGTCGAAAAGCTTAACAAGCTCAAAAAGGCACACCGCGATCTCAAGCGAGACCTCAACCGCAATCCCACTGAGGCAGAACTCGCCGAGTCGCTAGAACTGAACGTTGAGCAGTTACAGCATCTTCAACAGGTGCGTCGCCAGTCTCTTTCGCTCAATCACCGAGTCGGCAAGGGTGAAGACACCGAACTAATGGACTTGCTAGAAGACGGCGACACCCAATCGCCCGAATCGCAAATGAGCGAAACTATGCTGCGTCAAGAGATCTGGGAGGTCTTGGGCAATGTGCTGACTCAGCGTGAGAAAGACATTATTTCTTTGCGCTACGGTCTGACCACCAGCAAGCCCTGCACGCTAGAAGAGGTTGGAGGAATCTTCAATCTATCGCGCGAACGCGTGCGGCAGATTCAAAGCAAAGCGATGCGGAAGCTGCGGAGACCTCAAATTGCAGAACGGCTGAAGGGCTGGTTGGGATAGACAAAACCTCGCAGTTCAACCATTTTGGATTTCAGATTTTGGGGTTTGGATTGCAGTTCAATCTAGAATCTAAAGTCTGGAGTCCAACTTTTACTATGAATCCATTCACCATTCGGTCTGTCACTCATGCTGATGTCCCGACGCTGTTTTCTTTGATTCAGGCGTTAGCAGACTACGAGAAACTATCGGATGCCGTTACGGGCAGCCCAGATCAGCTTGAAGAGCATTTATTTGGCGATCGACCTTATATCGAAGCGATCGCCGCAGACCACGCCGGACAGGTTGTTGGATTCGCGCTTTTCTTCTATAGCTACTCAACTTTTCTGACCAAGCCAGGAATTTATCTAGAAGACTTATTTGTGTTGCCTGACTATCGGGGGCAGCGCATCGGCAAAGCTTTGCTGACTTATCTGGCTCAACTTGCGGTCGATCGCGGCTGTGGTCGCCTAGAGTGGAGTGTCTTAGACTGGAATGAACCCGCGATCGGATTCTACAAACGTATGGGAGCTACCGTTCTTCCCGATTGGCAAACCTGTCGCGTCACGGGTGATGCTTTGACCGCAATGGCACAGCAAAGCCAGAATAATTAAAACACTACGGCTAATTTTGGGAGAGTGCCCTCAAACCTGTAAAACAGGAGATCTAGTTGGAAAGTGAGGCAACGATCGTGGCTATCTGGGTAAACGAACAAGTCGATCCGTCTGGGCTTCTCTATGCCTGCATTGCGTGCTGTGACGAAACTCAGGCGCAAGAATGTCACGTCGCCTTTGAAGAAAATCTCACCGCTACTCAAAAATCAGAAGGCTGGGTTGCGCGCATCCGCACTGTCAATTCCTGGGAAGACGTTCCTGCCAGCGCCCTCAAGTTGAACTAGAGAGAATCTGTCATGTATGTATTGATTGGGGGCGCGGGACTCATTGGACTCAATCTGGCGCAGCGGCTCGTCGATTTGGGGCACACTGTGGCGATCATCGACATCAACCCTGCCGCCTGCCGCTATGCCCGTGAGCAGTTGGGAGTGATTGCCTTTGAGGGCAGTGCCGTCAGCACCGAAATTCTCATCGAAGCTGGAATTCGCAAAGCAGATGCGATGGCTGCGGTTTTGCGAGACGACGCGCTGAATCTAGCAATGGTGACACTCGCAAACCATTACGGGGTGCCTCACATCGTGGTGCGGATGCGGCATCGAGATTTCGCTGAACCCTACCGATTTGCGGGGGCGACTCATGTGATTAACGCGATCGAGCTTGCCGTCTCCACAATGGTCAATGTGATTGAATATCCTGAAGTGGAATCGACGATGCACTTTGAGCAAGGTCAAATTGAAGTCGTTAAGTTGGCGATTTCTGCCCACTGCAACGTGGTGGGGCGCAGTGTCGCAGAAGTTGCTCAAGATCCTAAGTTTCCGACGGGTTCTCTGATTATCGGCTATCAGCCTCACGCTCACATGGATCTGACGATCCCCAACGGCAGCACCGTTTTAGAACCCGAATCAACCGTGCTGATTGCCACAAAACCAGGGGTGATGCATCAAATGATTAATTTCATTCAAAAGTGCGTTTAATCATTGGCTTTGCTGAATTTGTCTATGAAGCACAGGTTTTATCCTCACCCTAGCCCTCTCCCAAAAGGAAAGGGAACCAGAATTCTGGCTCCTTTCTCCCCAGGGAGAAGGGTTGGCGAGGGCTTGCCCCACTTCGTAAGGAGGGCAATTCATAGTTGTATTCAGCAACGCCTAATCGTCTTCTAATCCTAGAATCTGCTCGTCGATCGCTTTCAACCGTGACCGGACTACTTCCTCAGACAGAATGCGCTTGCGGAGTGCATCGTTGAGGGCATTTTTTTCAGCTAACAGCAATCGCCGACGCACCGCTTCAAAGTGAGAATGATGGATACTGGTTTGCTTGTCCGATCTGCGATTATAAAAGTCTCGCAGCGATCGCTCCGCCGCCGCCACTCGAATTTGATAGCTCGATCGCATCTCCTCATAAATCGATTTGGGCACGACTCCTCCTTTTAGCAGGGTATCGAGTTCGTCTTGTGCCGCTTTTGCGGTCATTAGTTGAGACTGCAATCCCTCAATCCACTGCTGCGACTCAGATGTGTGAGACAGCTTTAACCGTCTGACCAACCAGGGGAGGCTGACTCCCTGCCCGACCAGTGAGATCAGCACGGTTCCAAACACTAAGGCGATTAGTCCCTCGCGTCCTGCAAGACTCGGAGGCAAACTCAACGCCAGCGCCATCGACAGCGATCCCTTAATGTTGCCGAGAAAGAGAACGTGCTGCCACCGAAAAGGAATTGAGCGATCGAACTTGCCCACGATCGCCAGCAGCGGATAAACCGAGAGAAACCGCCCCGTTTGATAGGCAAGCACTGCCAAAATCACGGCAGGCAGAGTCTTACCCAGCGTCGGCAGATCAATTTCTAGCCCGATTAGCAAAAAAATAAACGTGTTTACGCCAAAGCCCGCATATTCCCAAAAGCTCAGAACTGTGATGCGACTAGATGCGGAAACACTGCGAGAGAGTTCTAAGTTGCCGACGACTAATCCCGCAACCACAACAGCAACGACTCCTGAGACGCTCAAAAATTGACCAATCTGAAAGGCACTTAGAGCGATCGCGACGGTTAATAAAATACTGCTGAGGGGGTCATCTTCTGAGCGCACATACAGCCCGATCCCCAAATATCCCAGCACCAATCCCACAGTTAGACCGCCCACAATCACGACAAATAGTTCCTTTAAACCACCGCCCACTGTGATCGATCCCGTGCTGTAAAACTTCAGCACCAGACTGAACAGAACCAGCGCGATTCCGTCGTTAAAAAGGCTTTCTCCCTCGACGATCGTGATCAGTCGCGATGGCACCGACACTTCTTTAAACACTGCAATAACCGAAACCGTGTCTGTGATCGCCAGAATCACGCCGACCAATAAAGCGGACACCCAGTCGAGACTCAGCCCAAACTTCAGCCCGACCGCCGTCACGCCACACGAAATCACAACTCCAGGTCCCGCCAACAGCAGAATTGGCTTGAGCGTGCTTCGTAATCGGCTGATATCGGTATTGATTGCCGCCTCAAACAACAGGATCGGCAGGAACAAATTAATGATCAGCGAAGAATCTAGTCCGATACGACGCGGCAAAAGTTCAGCGATCGCCAACCCCGCTAAAACCAGCCCCGAAACATAAGGCACCCGGAGCCGACGCGACAACAGCGCGACGATCGTTGCCACCAGCAGCAAAATAATCAGAACCGTCACCAGTTCTGCAAAGTGCCCCCGATCGCCGCTCACTAATGCAAAGACTCGCACCATCACCCTTCAACCTCGCAGCCTGACGATCAATAAAGCTCTGTAGTTAGATAGACAGAACTAGCTGTAAGATGCGTTTTGGCTCCGCTTAACGCCCACAGAATGTTTAGCGGGTTAAGCGGAGCCGAAACCTACCTACACAGGCTGACTTTAATTGAGCCTGTCTACTTAAACAATAGTCTGGACAAATTCAAGCAGCGATCAGACCGTAATCACAAAGGGTTGAGAAGTTGGGATGGGATTTAATCACACTCGGCTCTGGGGGCACAGCCATTCCAAAACGCATCTCGTCCAAATGTTGCCTTTCCGCTCTTGGCAAGAGATGAGCAGTCCATCACTCCCATCAGTTCTGCTCCTTCCCCACCTGCCGTTTGCACCCGTTCTCGATCGAACGAAGCGAACTCAAACTCCTGCTTAAAGGGTCGTCGATACGTGCGCTCATTGAAGTCACTCTATCGGCTCAGGCTCGTGAAATTGACCTTGCCACAGACAATCACAATCCTTGAGAACACCGTGACTAAGAGCTGCGTTTGCGGTTTGCGAAATCGTCCACTTTAGACAGTAGGATTTGTGCAATGGCTTCCATGTAGCTATTCCGGTGCTTTTATTCTTATTTGCACCTTAACGGGTGGGAAGCCTTTTTGTCAAAAACTGTCCAGACGATTGCTGAGTAGAAACCTTAAGAAATCTCATAAGTAGACAGACTTAATTAAACATAAAATGCGGGAGATGCCCTCACCCCAGCCCTCTCCCGCAGGAGAGGGAGCCAGAATCTAGTTCCTCTTCTCCTTGGGGAGAAGGGGTTAGGGGATGAGGGTCTTCAGTTTAATTGTGCCTACCTACTTAGTCGTTTTCAAGCCAATTGCCATTTGTGCGGCAGAGTACGTGATATTGAGGTGCCTTAGAGGGGTGCGACCTCTATTTGATACTATTAGAGGGCAACGGAAAAGCCGTATTGATTCAGTTTGTTCCAGAATTGATCCCAACGCGTTGAGGTCAAGACC
>NZ_LXYR01000011.1 GCF_001650195.1 Phormidesmis priestleyi BC1401
AGACTCTGTGGCGTGACCGCCACGCGGGAACCCCTTTTACATCCCCATGCTTAAAAGACAGGGGCTTTAAGGGTTCCCCAGCCCTCCATTCCGGTAAGCGATGAGAAGAGCGATCGCCCCTCTGTTTAATCGGTTAATCAGTGGGTGAGATCGCTTTGTTATCCGGTAATCCCAATTTGCTAACTGGCGGCAGCGAGTTTTTGACGGGAAGGGCGCTTGCGGTCTGATTTTTTCTTCAAGCCAACGGACTGGGCTTCATTACTGTCGGCACCGAATTGTCCTCGCACAACTTCTTTCATTGCTAGAACTGCGTTGTGGAATTCCCATTCTGCTAAACGGGCAGCGTCGGAGGCGGCACGGTAGAGGGCAAGTTTTTCGGTTTCAGCCTGTTGTTTTGCCAGCATGGTTTGATAGGCTTGGTGCACGGCTTCGGGGGTGGCTTCTTGGCGTTGGGTGCTGTAACCCTGGATCGTGTTCAAGCCGTTGAGGGAGTCGGTATCTTGATTCAGGATTGGGGGAGACAGGCGACGGTTTGTGTTAGCAGAGGGCATGATGCACTCCTAAATAGTAGTTGACTTCTTTAGAGTGCCTAAAGTCACACTGAGTTGAACAGGCATGGGAAATTTTAGGCTGAAATGGAAATGTACCAGGCTGCATTCCCTTTGTAGGCGATCGCAACGTTAATGTATCGGGTTACATTCGGCTTGCATCGAGACACATTTAATTTGTAAAGGGTTACATTTGAAAAGGATCGGGTCGCATTGATTAAGTATTAAATTGCATTGGTAATGTAACAGGAAGCACTAGAGAAGCGGGGAGGATGGCAACTAGGGAAGGGGCAATCGCCCTAATTTAAGCCTTGAATCAGTAGAAACATTTGTACGAAAGGATGGGCACTATGGAGATATGGTGGTGTCAATAAATAAAATGATTCAAAATAGAGGCTACGGTGTCAAAGATTCTGGGTTACTTGCTAGATGACTGATGTCAAAGTCAAGGTATTTTTCTCTTACTCTCACGAAGACGAAAGCTTGCGTGATGAGTTAGCAAAACACTTAAAGCCGCTAGAACGTCAAAATAAGATTGAAGCGTGGCACGATCGTAAGATTGACCCCGGCACAGATTGGCGTGAAGAGCTTGACAGGCAGCTAAACTCGGCAGACATTATTTTGCTGCTTGTCAGCCCAAGCTTTGTCCATTCAGATTTTTGCTATTGCACTGAACTGGAACAGGCTAGAAAACGTCATGATGCTGGAGAAGCTTGCATCATTCCTATTTTTCTAAGACCGCTCGATCTTGAAGCACTGGAGGGCACTCCGCTACAAACTTTACAAGGATTACCAGAGCCAAGCAAACCGATTACTAAATGGGACAATCGGGATGAAGCTTTGGTACTAGTTGCGAGGGGTATCCGTATAGCTGTCAGTAAAATTCAGCAGGAAAAAGAAAGAAGGCAAGTCACTCAATCGAGGGAATTAATGCGTCAGTCTTCTTTGAGCGGGCGGGTACCAGATGAGTACTATATCAAACGGGATGAGGCGCAAGGGACATCTGAAGCTGATGTGCTAATCGTCACTGTGACTAAGATCGAAAGTCATGCGGTGTTGCAAACGTTTGAGCAAACTACTGGTCGTCGGACAACAGCGCAATCAATTGACAATCGTCTGTACTTTAATCTGGGGGAAGTCAACGGCGCGAAAGTTTTTCTAACACAATCTGAGATGGGCAGTGGCGGACTAGATGCGTCGTTGCTTACGGTTCGCAAGGGGATTGATTCACTTTCACCTACGGCTGTCATTATGGCGGGGATTGCCTTTGGCATCAATGATCAAAAGCAAGCCATCGGCGAGATTCTGGTGACGGAACAGCTCAGGTTATACGACTTACAACGGATGGGTACACAGGATGTCCAACCGCAAATTATTTTACGAGGTGATAAACCCCATGCTTCGCCCTGGCTCATTAATCACTTCAAGAGTGCTGATCTGCTGTGGGATGGTGCCAGGGTTAGCTTTGGTGTGGTTTTGACTGGCGAAAAGCTAGTGGATAATATAGACTTTCGGGAGCAACTGCGGAGCTTTGAGCCAGAAGCTATTGGTGGTGAGATGGAAGGAGGTGGTTTGTATGTCGCCTGTCAGGATAAGAAAGTGGATTGGATTCTGGTCAAGGCGATTTGTGATTGGGCGGATGGCAACAAAGCTCAAGATAAAGATGCTCGTCAGCAAACCGCTGCTCAGAATGCCGCTGCTTTTGTGCTGGAGGCACTGCAATTGGCAGCAATCAATTGGCAGCAACGGCGAGGCAAGACAACGAAGGCTACCCCAAATCCAGAATTACACAGAGAAAATGCAAATCAGGAGGTAGTGCTTCCGGCATTAGTAATGGCACGGAGATCATTGGCTATTCTAGAAGAGCAAGCCGCTGGTTATGGCAAGCTGCAAATACCTACCCATCTGCGGATTGACCTAGAGGAAAAACGGCGGGAAGTGGCAGAATTGGAAGCAAGATTGAGGGATGGGGAATCCAATGGATGATTGTGCCAATTTGGAAAAAACTTTAGCCATTGCAAAGCAGACGCTTGCGAAGCTAGAACAACAAAAAGCTGGTCATACATTCCTCTCAATGCCCCCCAATCTAGAGGTAGATTTGGAGGAGAAACGCAAGGAAGTTGCTGAGCTTGAGGCTCGTTTAACTAAGGCAACAGTGCCATCAGAAAAAAAAGAAACTCAACAAGCTGCTCAGTCAGGTTTGAATCGCCCATCTCCAATGCGATCGCGAGTGCAAAACGAGCATTACATCGAGCGAGATGAGGCGAAAAGGTTCTTAGAAAGCTTTGAACGTGCACTTCAGAAACCAGAGGGACAACCCTTATTGTTTAATATTTGCGGCATTGGCGGAGTTGGCAAGACAACCTTGTTGGGGCGTTTGCAGGAAGCTCATACAGAAGTTAATTTTTTAGGAGTTTGTTTTGCTAAAACGGCTGATATCGAAACTCCGCTAAAACTAATGCGGAAGTTGCATCAGCAGGCAAGAGACCTTTCAGGCTCCGAAATAAGTACCGATGCATTTGCACAGCGAGAGCAGGAGTTTACAACAACCCTTTTTGAGTTGAGTCAGCGATCGATAGATGGCACAGAAACTAGTAGTGAAGACGCAAGAAAGATTACTAGCTGGTTTGAACGATTTATCTGGTTAGGGACAGCCAGCTTTGCCTCTATGTCAAATCAACCGAAATCCTATGAAACTTCAGGTTCGGGATTTGCGCCGTTAGGGGCAATTGGTGAGGATGCCGAGGGGTTGAAAGAATGGATTCAGCAGCGAGTGCGGAATCACCCTGCGACGAAAGATCGGCCTGAGCTACAGGCACTCATGTTAGAACCTGTTTCTAAGCTGACGCAAGCCTTTGCCGAGAGTTTAATGCACGTTGCCCAACGCAGGGAACGATCGCTCGTGCTGATTTTAGATACCTACGAGAAAGCGCAGGCTTACCTCAATCAATGGCTATGGCAGTATTTGGTCGAAGACACTCCGCTTGCTTCTTCCCCAGTGCGACTGGTGGTGGTCGGGCGGCGATCGCTGCAAGCCGATGAAGGGTGGCGCAAGCTCAATCAAGATCGGAGGTTGCTGCATGAGACATCACTCAAGAAATTTGACAGAAAGAAAACTGAGGACTATCTTCAGCAGATTGGTATTCAAAGTGGGGGTACACGCGCCAAAATCTACAAAGTCACCCAGGGATTACCCTATTATCTGGATTGGGTACGAAAGCAACGAGAGGGCGGCAAAGAACCTGACTTTTCTAAAGGGAATCAGGCGATCGCTGAACTCCTTTTGCAGGGCATTGATTCCCAGCAGCGCAAGATTTTGCAGGTAGTGGCTTGTTGCCGCTGGTTTGATCTGGCAATGATGCGGTATCTGTTGGGGAGAAATGGCTTGAACTTGCAACAAGATGCTGATAGTGCAGAGAGTTATTTTGAATGGTTAAAGCGCTCAGACTTCGTTGAGTTTAGCAAAGGGCACTATCGCCTAGACGACGTGGCACGGGATGTCTTTCGGCAGTCCTATTTTCAGGATGGACAGAATCAGTTTCGTAAAACCCATTCCCTACTCGCGGACTATTTCAAACAACAGGCAAATGAACTCTTTGAGCCTTCAAGTCTTTTACCCGATCCGTATGAGGATGAGGAGTGGCGGAAACTGATCGCCGAGTCTGTCTATTACAGTCTTTTTGGTAAGGGAAGGGAGGGACTCCAGCAATATATAGAACAGGTTTTTATTGCAGCTTATTTGCGAGAGCCGAGTGTCTTTATCGCTCCCTTCGCTTTTATTCGTGCAGAGATGAATGAAGAGAACCAAAATTTGCTTCCTAAAGCAACAGGCAAACTTTTTCAAGATTCTGCAATAGCTCTCAGATTCGGTTGGGTTTTTCTAGGTAAACCTCTAAAAAGTTACAAGCTTGAATTTGAAGGTGAGGACAATTTATCAGAAGAGGAGATTGAGGCACGCTTGCAAAAGGTTGAGAATTCTTTGCAAGTTTTGCTGGAGCAGGTAGGCAACTTGCAGGATAGCTTTAGTAAGGGTGTAGGGCTAATGTATAAGTCTTTACACTGCAATCGATCCAGGTACATAATTGACTCACTTTTGCAAGCGAAGCATCAGGCAGAACTGCCAATGACGCGCTGCCGCCCAAAACTACTGCATAGTCTTTTTTCAAATCTTGGGAGCTTGCTGAACGACATAGAACGTTATCAAGATGCCCTGGATTGTTGTGAGAAAGCCCTAGAGTTGTGGGAAGGTAGTGCACTTACTTTTTCAAGAAAGGGGCATGTACTCTTTAATCTCAAGCGCTATGAGGAAGCACTGGAGAGCTATCAAAAAGCAATTGACCTTGACCCTAAAGATGTTAATGCTTGGATAAATCGAGGGGCTGCACTCGGCAGGCTAGAGCGGTATGAGGAAGCACTGGAGAGCTATCAAAAAGCAATTGACCTTGACCCTAAAGATGTTAATGCTTGGATAAATCGAGGGGCTGCACTCGGCAGGCTAGAGCGGCATGAGGAAGCACTGGAGAGCTATCAAAAAGCAATTGACCTTGACCCTAAAGATGTTAATGCTTGGATAAATCGAGGGGATGCACTCTTTAATCTCAAGCGGTATGAGGAAGCACTGGAGAGCTATCAAAAAGCAATTGACCTTGACCCTAAAGATGTTAATGCTTGGATAAATCGAGGGGATGCACTCTTTAATCAAGAGCGGCATGAGGAAGCACTGGAGAGCTATCAAAAAGCAATTGACCTTGACCCTAAAGATGTTAATGCTTGGATAAATCGAGGGGATGCACTCTTTAATCAAGAGCGGCATGAGGAAGCACTGGAGAGCTATCAAAAAGCAATTGACCTTGACCCTAAAGATGTTAATGCTTGGATAAATCGGGGGGATGCACTATGCGAACTGAAGCAGTATGGTGAAGCGATTGCCGCTTGCGATCGAGCGCTTGAGATTGATCCTGAAAGTTCTAATGCACTGAATTCTCAAGCGTTAACCTTGAGCTTCCTCAAAGAGTTTGAGAAAGCGATTGTAGCAATTGACAAAGCAATCAAATTAAAGCCTGAAGAAGTGTTGTTTACAGCAAATCGCGGTATTGTTCTGGCAAGGGCGGGTCGATATGCTGAAGCTCTCGCTGCGTGTGAGCAAGCGGTAAAGCAAGACCCCAAACATGAGAGCGGCTATTACGCCAAAGCCTGCTACTACGCCCTGCAAGGTGAGATTGAACAGGTAATCGATAATTTAATAAAAGCGCTTGAGATTGCACCTCGCCATAGCCGAAGTTCGGCAAAGCACAACCCAGATTTTGACGGTATTCGAGATGATGAACAATTTCGAGCCTTAGTGTATCTGGAATAGGAATTCTGAGCCAGGGAAGTTTTGGAGCTGTGATCGCCCTCCACCCCACTCCTCACCACTCAACCTCTGAACACGGAGCTTCAACCTTTGAACCCATAACTCCGACCTCAACGCCTGAAACTCCGACATCGGAACCCGGAACTTTGACCTCAGAACCCGACACATCAGCCTCAAAGCCTGAAACTCCGACCTCAGAACCCGGAATGTCAAGCCTGGAACCCGACACTCCAACCTCAGAACTGCAAACTTCGGGTTCAGAAGCTCAAGCGTGTAAATCTGTATCAACAACCACTTGCGAAAAGCCCCATTCTAGACGATGACCTGTTCGCATTGAGTGGTCGCGCCGTTCAGATTAAAGAGTGGGATCGGACTCATCAATATTGTGGATACTGTGCAACTCTGATGACTCAGATAGTCGGAGACAGAGCCAAACGCTGTCCTAACTGTGGGTTGGTTAACTATCCCCGGCTGTCGCCTGCGATTATTGTATTGATTTCTCGTGGCGAAGACATTTTGTTAGCGCGATCGCCTCGGTTTCCGTCGTTGATGTTTAGCGTGTTGGCAGGTTTTGTGGAGCCAGGAGAATCGCTCGAAGAAACGCTGATTCGTGAAGTGCGTGAAGAGGTGGGCATTGAGGTCAAAGACATCCGTTATTTTGGCTCTCAGCCCTGGGCGTTTCCCAACTCGTTGATGATTGGGTTTACGGCAGTTTATGCGGGGGGAGAGATCACGATCGAGCCAGCAGAAATCGCCGAAGCCGCTTGGTTTCATAAACACGACCTGCCCAACATTCCGCCCAAATTGAGCATTGCCCGCAGGCTTATCGATCGGTTTGTTGAAGAAACGTGATCAGCGTAGCTCGATCGGGCAGTGAAGCCTGCGCCCCTGATTTCGTAGTCGCGAGTGCCCCGGCAGCAGATCCCCAAGTCACAGCTTCTCGAAGCGATTTTCCTTCTGCGAGGGCGGCAGCAAGTCCCCCATTAAAGGCATCTCCGGCGGCTACGGTGTCGATCGCATCGACTCGGAAGGCGGGAAAAAAGAACGCTTCGTCGGGCGTGGCGCAGAATCCGCCTTTTGCCCCCAATTTGATTACGACAGTATTGACTCCACGCTGCTGCAAAACAGTGGCTGCCTCTGCGACCAAAGCCGGACTCTCGATCGGAAACCCAACCAGGTGTGCGGCTTCGACCTCGTTAGGAGTCAAGATATCAATTAGCGGATAGAGTTCGATCGGCAACTCTGACTGTGCCGGAGCCGGATCGAGAATCACCCGAACTCCCAATTTCTGAGCCGCTTGAGCGGCAGCTTTGACGGCTGCGATCGGAATCTCTAACTGTAATAATAGTGAATCGGCTCCCGCTAAATAAGATGACAATCGTTCGATATCAGATTCATTCATCTGTCCATTAGCACCGGGAATCACGATAATAGTGTTTTCACCCTGATCCTCGACTGCAATGAGCGCAACGCCAGAGCTAATTGAGTCATCTATTAAGATGTCTTTAGTTTCAACTTTTGCAGATTGCAGACTTTGTAAAAGCTCTTGTCCAAAGCGATCGTTTCCGACTCGTCCAATCATCACCGTTGGGAGGTTGAGACGGGCGATCGCGACTGCCTGATTGGCTCCCTTTCCACCTGGAACCGTTGAGAACCGATGACCGATTAACGTCTCTCCGGGCGCGGGAAGGTGAGGGGTCTTTGCCACCAGATCCATGTTAATGCTGCCAAAAACAACCACATGAGGAAGAGACATAGGATTTTAATTCAGATCTAGAGTCAAGGTTAGATCATTTACGGAAATCCGTGCGTCCCGTCCAAAATTTAAACCAGATTATGCTGCTAGGCGTTGATTTAGGAACCAGTTCGGTAAAGGCGGTGCTGTTGGGCAATGATGGCACAATGATTGCTGAATCGTCGATCGCTTATTGGGTACAAACACCTCAGCCGGGGTGGGCAGAGATTAACCCCCTGGAGTGGTGGATGGCGGTCGCGATCGCCGTTAAATCTGCGGTTCAAGATCGCCGAAACCAGGTGACCGCGATCGGGCTTTCGGGGCAGATGCACGGAGTTGTCTTAACCGATGCCAACGCCCAGCCGCTTTATCCGGCGATTCTTTGGGCAGACACGCGATCGAGCGAAATGCTCTATGCCTATCACGCGATCGGGGCAGATTTACACGCCAAACTTGCCAACCCGATCACAACTGGGATGGCGGGAACGAGCTTGCTGTGGCTCCGTAAACATGAACGGGATATTTATGCGATCGCTCGATGGGCACTTCAGCCGAAAGATTGGCTGCGATTTCGCCTAACCGGAGAGGTCGCGACAGAACCCTCTGACGCATCGGGCACCCTGCTTTATAACGCGGTCAGAGATCGCTGGTCATTCACCGTTATCGACGCACTGAATCTACGATCGGATTGGCTCCCAAAACTGATTCCATCGAGCAGCATTGCGGGATATCTAACTCCCGAAGCGTCAGAACATCTAGACTTGCCGCCCGGTTTGCCCGTGGTAGCAGGAGCCGCCGACACCGCCGCCGCTCTAATCGGAACGGGCGTTGTGGCTCCCGATGTAGTGCAACTGACGATCGGAACAGGTGCCCAAATCGTCAGCCTTCGCGATCAGCCGATCGCCGATCCTCAAAACCGCACTCATTTATATCGGTCTGCGTTGCCTCAGCAGTGGTATACCCTGGCTGCGATGCAAAATGCGGGACTGGCGTTGGAATGGGTGCGCGATATGCTGGGGCTAACGTGGCAACAGGTTTATACCCAAGCGTTCGCCATTCCTGCGGGCTGTGAAGGACTGACATTTTTACCCTACCTGACCGGGGAACGCACGCCTCATCTTGACCCCAATGCACAAGGCGCGTGGGTAGGTTTGGGATTGCATCATTCACGATCGCACCTGATGCGATCAGCGCTAGAAGGCGTTGCGTTTTCGCTCAAGCAGGGATTGGAGGCAATGACAGCGACCGGGATCAGGGTGCCATCCTTGAGATTAGCGGGAGGAGGCACGATCGAACCTGCGTGGCAACAGCTTCTTGCAGATGTACTGCAAGTCCCTCTCTACTGTTCGACAGTAGCAGCGGCTTCAGGTCGAGGAGCGGCGATTTTAGCAGGGTTAGGAACAGGAGTGTATCGCAGCATTACCGCAGTGCCGATCGAGGAGATGAACCGCGATCGAGTCATCAATCCCAATCCGCCCACCCCAGATCTAGAAGCCGCTTGGCACCGCTACCGATCGCTCTATTCACCTCTTCATCACTGGAAGCTCAATCTCTGAATCCCTACACCTGTGCGGGAGGAGCCGTTGCCTCAACTGCCGTAAACGATTCTAAGATTTTGTAGGTGTGAGATGCGCCTTGAGGAACCACCCAAGAGCTACCGGGTTCTAGCAAAACCATCTGCCCTTCGAGATGCAGCTCTGCTCGACCTTGAATCACATACCCTACTGTTTCATAGTCTCGTTGAGTGTGGGGCTTTGCCTCGCGAGGCTGCTCATTTTCCCAGAGTCGCATGGAGACTTGTTTGCCCGATGCTAAATAGGTTTGACCCATGTCGCCGTGAGATGAAGAGGCAGCATCAACTTTTTTTGCGATAGTGTCAGTCATAACATTCCTATAATCGGATGAATGACTGAACATTAGACCTTTAGGAGTGGGCTTTCCTCTTGCTTTAGTAAGCTGTGAGCCTGAAAGCGGTCTATCGAATGGCAGAGTTTTGTCATCGATTTCGGGTTTGAATTTCGACGAATAATGCCTTCATCTGTTGACTGACACGGGTCAACGTCGCTCTATTTCTAATCGGGCATTTCCTCAATACTGCGCGGCTCACCCTTGGGCTGCTGATTCATCTCGTGGCGGTAGCGGCTAGAAGCTTCGTAAACCTGCCGCCGGACGCGCTGAATAGAGCCAAGCGGTCGATGTTCTGCAATACAGTGCCAAGCGTTGAACGACAGCACTTCATCGACATAAACCCGACGGGCTGGACTATAGGCTTCCTGCACCGGAATCGTAATCTTAGCGATCGCCCGGTAAGGACTTTCTTGCTCCGACCACTGAATCGAGGCATCTTCGATCGGCATCGTCTCTAAATTCGTGCAGAGCTGAACCCGCAGTTCATATTCAGCAGCCTGCTGACGAAAGAACTCAACAACCAGATCCCACAAAGCCGACGGGTCATCTGTTTTAACCAGTTTGCCCACAAACGGCTGAAGGCTGTCGGATACAGGAATCGCGCTGACTTTGGCAATATAGTCTCCATACCGCAGAGCGGCAGTCGTGTAATAGGTTTCTCCCAGAATGTGCGTTTCTGGCAGCGTGATGCCTAACGCCGTCGGATACAGGTCTACTCCCACCTTCTCAGTCACCGCACTCACAGTGCGTAGGACAGTGGTCAGTAGTTGCTGTGCTTCTTCAGGAGCGCTGACCACAACCTTTTCTTGGAGGAGTTGTTCGTTAAGATAGCGCGTAACGTTTCCTGCCGGAAAAACCGGACGGTTGATCATCAAAAAATCTTGGGTCAAGGCATCTGGCTCAGGGCTAAACAGTTTAGACCCTTCCACTCCAATCACCTTGATCGCCATGCCCCGAAACGCAGACATCCCATCGGGCATAATGTCACCCGGAGCCGTTGAGAAGCGAATCATCACCGGATACGTTCGGGGTTCGCGAAACAGCCCTTGGGCGAGCGATGTCGGCAGGTTATCATAAATTTTTAGTTCTCCCTTCAGCCCGCCATGCCCCTTAGCGTGGGCAACTCGCATGGCATAACGATGTTTGTCAAACACCTTTTGCCCCATCCGAGCTACCGAGGCGAGGGTGTCATCAATGAGCCTATCCTCATCGGGTTGTTTTACTTCAACGTCATCTGAATAGCGAACGTACTGTTCAAGCGAGTTTGACATAAGATTTTGGGGGCTTAAGGCTTGATTCTAGACAGTCGTAGTTTAACAATCTGAATGTGAGTCTGCTAGATGAAGTATCCACGATCGTAGGTAGCTCAAGGGCAGCATTGTGTCTCACTGTTGAGCGATATTCTCAGTTGATTCATGTTGACGGAGAGAGAACCAGTCTCTTAGGAATGTGGATTAAATAAGACCCGGATTTACCCTCACCCTAGCCCTCTCCCAGCAGGAGAGGGGACAAGATTTCTAACTCCCTTCTCCTGCTGGGAGAAGGGTTGGGGATGAGGGCAAATTTCCGGCATTCATTAAATCCACGATCCTTAGCAGTTCATAAGCTTTGATTCACTACCCCTAAATCAGACTTCCCAATTTAAGGCATTCGCAATTTGATGAGCAAGGTCTAACGGCTCAAACGGTTTGGCGATCGCTGCCTTAATGCCCATCTCAGAATAGTAACGACGATCGGCGGTTTGAATCTCAGCAGACAACAAAATCACTGGGATGTCATGAGTCAAAGCGTTGGCGTGAAGGTTAGCGAAAGTCGTCAGCCCGTCCATGTCAGGCATCATCACATCCAACAAAATCGCGTCGGGTTGTTCGGTTTCGGCTTTGACGATGCCTTCTCTCCCCGAACTTGCCGTAATCACCTGCCAATCTGTAACCGTCTCTAAACAAATTTTCGTGATTTCTTGAATATAGGATTCGTTGTCGATCACCAATACACGTTTAATAGGCGATTTACGAGACATTTGCGCCTTCTAAATCTTCTGACACTGAATGATTGAGCAGCGGATCGCTGCCCTGCCAGAGTGGAAGAACGATCGTAAACGTCGATCCTTTCCCTTCGCCGGGGCTTTCTGCTCGAATCGTGCCCCCCGTCAGCTCGACTAAATGACGCACGATCGCTAACCCCAAACCCAAACCCCCAAACGATCGAGTCGTGCTGCTATCGGCTTGTCGAAACCGATCGAAGACTCTCGGCAAAAAGTCAGCGTGAATGCCAATTCCTGTATCAACGACTTGCAGCCGCACGACTTCCTCATCGTTCTCCCACTCTAGCCGCACCTCAACCGTTCCTTTGTCGGGCGTAAATTTAATCGCGTTGGTCAACAGATTGAGAATCACCTGCTGCAACCGCACCGGGTCACTCCAGACTTTGCCAATGGAGCGATCGATCGTCGCCGTGATCTGAATCGCTTTAGCATCGGCTTGCAGACGTACCGAATCGAGAGCAATCTCAACTACCTGAATCAGATTCACCGCACAACAATTAAGCTGAAGCTTGCCACGAATGATTTTAGACATATCTAAAATGTCTTCGATTAGTCGCGATTGCGCTTCGGCATTGCGCTCGATCGTCGCTAACGCACGCGCCACGCTCGTCTCATCCATTTTCTTCGATTGCAGCAGTCTCGCCCAGCCCAGCATCGAGTTAAGGGGCGTGCGCAGCTCGTGAGAAAGCACTGCCAAAAACTCGTCTTTCATGCGGCTCATGGCTTCGGCTTCTTGTCGGGCAATTTGTTCGCGCACCATTTCAGCATGGGTTTCTTCGGCTTGTTTGCGCTCGGTAATGTCTTCGATCGTGCCCACATATCCTAAGAGATCGCCTTGAGCCGACAGCATCGGGCTAGAGCGGACGTGCATCCAGCGCAGAGTGTAATCGACACTTTCAAAGCGCACTTCTTCAGAATAGTCGCCACTGCTCTGCACGTAAGCCATCCACTGAGCGATCGCGCGATCTTGATCGGCTGCATAGACCGATGGAAACCAGCCTGCGGCTAAACTTTGAGCCTCGGTTAAACCACAGATCGCCTGAAACCGAGGATTTGCGTAGGTGCAATGTCCTGCCGAGTCGATCACAAATACGCCGACCGGAGAGCAGGCACTCAGCGATCGAAATCGTTCTTCGCTCTGCCGCAGTTCTCCATTCATCGCGACCAGTTGGGCTGCCTGTCGCTGCACCGATTCAGATTTCTTAAACAGATCGACGAATACAGTTACTTTAGAAATAAGAATGCTGGACTCAATGGGTTTGAACAGATAATCAACAGCACCCAGAGCATAGCCTTTAAACATCAACTGATCGCTGGCGCTAAAGGCAGTGAGAAAAATGATTGGAGCGTGACGCGATCGGGCGCGACTACGAATTAATGTGGCGGTTTCAAATCCATCCATTCCGGGCATTTGCACGTCCATCAGAATGACGGCAAAATCTCGACTGAGCAGATGTCTTAACGCTTCTTGCCCTGAGTTAGCTCTGACCAGATTCTCACCTAAATCACCCAAAACTGCCTCTAGTGCCAGCAGGTTTTCTGGCTGATCGTCTACCAGCAGAATATTGATTTTTGTGTCAGACTGCATACGCTCTTGGGAGTAAAGAAAGATAAGAGTTAGCTGGGAAAGAGGGGACATGCTAATGTCACTAGCTCAGTCTCCGATAGAGCTTTTCACTCGCCGCGATTTCTTCATATTGCTTTTCGTAAGACGTGAATTTGAGCGATTCTTGTCGCCCCAAACCAAGAATGCCAAACGGACACAAACTATTGTGAAACAGATTGCATACTTGATCTTGGAGGATGTGGTTAAAGTAAATCAACACGTTGCGGCAAATAATCACGTTAAATTCATTAAATGATGAGTCGGTAGCAAGATTATGCTGTGAGAAGACAATGTTTTCTCGCAGCGATGAGCGAAGGATTGCACCGTCATATGCAGCCGTATAGTACTCTGAGAAGCTGTGTTTGCCACCTGCCTTTAAATAAAGCTGCGTATATTCTTGCATCGACTCTAGCGAAAAAATGCCCTGCTTTGCTTTTTGCAAGACCACTTCATTGGTGTCAGTCGCATAGATGCGACAGCGATGATAGAGTCCTTCTTCGTGTAGCACGATCGCGATTGAATACACTTCCTGCCCAGTCGAGCAACCAGCGTGCCAGATGCGAATGAAAGGGTAGGTTCGCAGGAGGGGCACGACGAGCGTTCTAAAGGCGAGAAAGAAGCTAGGATCGCGAAACATTGATGTCACGTTGACGGTCAGATTGAGTAAAAATCGCTTAAGACAGGCGCGATCGTGCAAAATTTGCGCTTGAAGTGCCGAAACGGTTTCAACTCCTTCTAGACTCAAAAAGCGACGAATGCGTCTCTTAATCGAGTCGGCAGCATAGTTGCGAAAATCGTGACCATAGTAGCGATAGATACCGTCTAAAAGCAACTGAATCTCAATATCCTCTAAGGTGGGGGCAGACGAAATGGCGCTCATCGCAAAACAGTCTACTCAGCAAAGGGCATAAAATTGCTCACTCTTAGGGAAGATCATCGCAAAACTATCCCTGTGATCAGACTATCCGGGCGTTGCTGAATCGATCTATGAAGCACAGATTTTACCCTCACCCTAGCCCTCTCCCTAATGGAGAGGGGACAAGAGTTCCGGCTCCCTTCTCCCCAGGGAGAAAGGCTGACGAGGGCTTGCCCCACTTCGTGAGGAGGGCACTTCACTGCATTCAGCAACGCCCCTATCCGTTTTCTAGTCTTCGTAGTGCGTTACTGATGCCACTTTTTGTTGAACTCGCCCAACTGATAAGCCTGATAGGTCGATCGCCAATCCAGTTCTCTGATTAAAACTCCTTCTTTGATTGAAACGTGAATTTTTGCAGAGTCTGAGTGAATCGTCTTGGCAACGGGATCTTTTTGATAAGTCTGAAGAACGTCGAGATTAAAAATTAGCCCATATAAAAGCTGTAGCCCGATCAGAAAACTCAAATATCTAGTTTTTTTAACGCGATCGGAAGTTGCAATCAGGTAAGCGACACTAAATAAGAGTGGCAACAAATAGGCATACTCATGAGGAAGCTTGAAAAACATGATTTCGTTATAAATAATGCACCATAAAGCTCCATGAAATAGCAGTTTCTTAACCCGAACCTTTTGAAAAGGATTCGTCGCAATTTTTTGATAGATGCTTTCGCCTTGAATGAAGAAGATGACCAATAAGACAAACGCGGGAAGTCCCCAAAAGTAGACATTCTTGTAGATAAATCTGGCAATAATGCCAATAAACCCACCAGAGGCATCCGGTCCAACTGCTAAAAATGAGAGGGACATTCCAGAGGCGAAAAAGACAGGCAAATAAAATACGCCAGTCGTCACCAAAAAAACTAGAAAGCCTTGAATCAGTGAATTTCTGAGCTTGAGGTTCTCCCGAACATAAGGAAAGTAGAGTAGAAACGCGATCGCGCCCATCGGTCCATAGGTCAACCGAGAGCAAACCGATGCTGCAAATAGCACACCAGCCCATCTCGGCTTTTCTTTAATTAGAAGAAAGAGTCCTAAAATAAAGAAAAACGCCCCATAAACGTAGTCCATTGATGTGGTAGATGCAATGATCCAAAAGGGATTTGACGCAATCGCCAACACCGATAAAGCTGCGATTAAAGAAGTTGTAACTCTTAATAGCAGTACATAGAAAATAAACAGACTAGAGACAGAAAGCACAACTGAAACAAAGTTTGCGAGATAAAATCCTCCAATTTCAGACGCTAGCCCGATCGACAATTCTGGAATCAAATAACCTTGAAATCTAGACGGGACATATCGACCCTCGCTGATGAGCGTTTTCCAAGTATTTAACATTCGATAGGTGTCGTCATCATTTCCATAGCCATTTAAGGCAAAAATGCCGTAACCAATGATTAAGAACCCTAGAATCCAATAAATGTTGACGGGTTTGAGCCATTTGTTTGCTTGAGTCACAGTAATTACTCCAAACGAGTTGATTCTAAACGTTGCTTATTAACGCTGACTTTGCATAATATTGACGGGCAGCGATCGTAATGCCAATAAAACTCCATAGCACCATACCAAACGAACTTAACATCACATTATTCAACCCAATTTGAGAAAAGGTGGCGATAGCGATCGCTCGTGCTGCACTCATGAACGAGTCATTCATCGCCTCGCGACTTTGAATCAAACTCGCAATCAGTAACAGCAACCCTCCTAAGTAGGGCAACAGTCCGAGCCATCCAAGCGTTAACAGCAGCGTAATGACTCCACTATCATTGCCGCCAATGCTAGAGTCTTGGAGCACAAATCCCATTCCTAAACCCGGAACATTAGTTACAGCGTCGGTGAGAATCGTGCTGTAACCCTGCGATCGATCTGCGTAACTCACATCATTTTGTCCCGCAAACACACTTTGAAAGCGAGCGCTGATTACCGACGCAAACGGCTCAATAGTCGTCAACGGTAACACGACAATCATCATGACTAACAGCGTTAAGAGAAGCTGCATTTGTAGCTTTGGTTTCAGCGATGGCAAAAACACGACCAATGCAACGACCCAACTCAGCCACGCCGATCGAGCCAACGACAATAACAATGATAGATAACCCACACCCGATGCCAAAAATCGCAGTGGGTTTCGACTCGCAAGCAGCAAAAATAATCCGGCAACCATCACACAGGCAAACGGCTGCGGTGATTGCATCGTGCTAAACACTCTGATTCCCAGTGGGTTTGGTGTTCCAAACACTTGAGTGGTTTGATTTTGAAGCCAAAACCGATCCCATCCGGGTGCGATTAAGAATTGCACTACGCCATAGGCTCCCATCACCAACACACCTGCCATAAAAACGCGCTGAAAACTCTGGCGCAAATCAGGATAGATATGCCAATTAGAATAAAGATGATAGCCAAACGCAACGGGCGCTAACCAGTTTAGCAACGGGACGATCGTGGTCTGCGGCGAATTGTTAATCAGCCCAACCAAAAAACCATATAGCACTCCCATCATGCAAAGCACAAAGGGTAAACCTCCTCCATTCAAGGCTTTGGGCAACTCTTTGGCAAAGGTGATTAGAGAGACGATCGTCACCAAAAACGGAGCCAACAGCACCGGATTGGGATCAGCCCATCCCGCTTGCACATCTACCAATCGCCGCACAAATGCCACTAAAAACCAGATCCACCACGTAAACCCGATATAGAGGAGCGGATAGCGCCAATAGAGAAACGCCCCGACCGCCAAAGAGCCTGCTGGGAAGGCATAGCGCAACAGTCCGCCAGCATGGACAGCCAGACAGAGCGCTGAAAACAGAACCAGGCTGAGAATCGCAATCCAGGCGGGGGCAGGATAGAGAAGACGGGAGGAAGAAGTCATGGGGAAAGGGCTTTTTCGTAGCAGCGAAGATTGTCTTGGGCGACCCGTGACCAGCTATAGGTTTGAGCCGTGCTGTAGGCATTGCGGCGAAGTCGATCGAGGCGTTCACGATCGCCAATCAATCGGTCTAACGCCTGCTCGATCGCGTCACTATCTCGGCAGGGAATCACGATCGCGTCTTTGCCATCTTGCACGATTTCTAGCGGACCCGGAGTGGCAGTAGTAATGGGTGCTAGTCCACACGCCATCGCCTCGACGAGTGCAACGCCAAACCCTTCTGAGATGGTGGGGAAGAGTTTAATATGATGCCCTTTCAGCAAGGTTGGCAGCGTGTTATTGGCATAGTAGGGAACGACCTTGACCCGATCTCGCACAGCCGGATCAAACTCTGCGTAGACTTCTTCGATCGGACGTTCGGTGCCCAGCATACTAACCTCAACATGAAGGTGGCGTTGAAGAATGCGATTGAGTGCAGGTGTACCGTATTGGATGCCTTTGCGGACAATGTAGCTACTAACCTGAGCAATGCGTAACGGCTCACCCTGAGCAGGAGTCGGCTCAAACGGGAGATTGAGATAAGCATCAGAGATACCGTTAGGGACGATGTGAGCACGATCGGGATGAACCCCTAAATGATCAATCACATACTGGCGATCGCGCTGATTGAGCAACAAAACCACATCGGCGTAGCGCATAGAAGTGGCGGCTTCCCAGAGGCGAATGCTACCGCGGTAGAGCGGATATTTCCAACTCAGGCGCAGATTGCCGCGTTGCGCTTCCTCCAAATATTCGAGGTGCTCAATGTGCTCTAAGCCGTGGCACCGTGCCACTAATAAAGGACGACGTTTGCGAAATTTGCTGAACAGCGTTGCCCACATCCAAGCATCACCTGTGGAAGCATCGACAACATCGACGGCTTGCTGGTCTAGCAGTTGAGAAATCTGACGAGCAACAAAAATCGGAAACGCCGAAAATCTTGCCAGTTTATGAATGGGTGGCACATCATCAAGCGAATAATAATTAACGTCATGTCCTAGCTTTTGATATTCTTGACCAAGCCGCCAAGTAACGCCAGCCGCACCTGCATTGACATCAAACGGATAATGACAAGTGAATAACGTTTTCATCGTGCCGCGATCGCCTCATGAAATAGATGTTCTAACTTTTCAAAATGGGTTTGAGCATTAAATTTATGTTCAACGAGATCGCGCCCTCGATCGCCCATTGTTTTTCTTAACTCAGGGTCGTTAATCAACTGATCAATGCTTTGAGAAAGCGCAATGCGATCGCCGGGTTCAATCAAAAATCCGTTCTCACCCGATGTCACCATCTCAGGAATGGCAGTGATGTTGGTGGCGACGATCGGCAATCCGGCAGCCATTGCTTCGATAAACACCCAGCCAAACGGCTCTGAATAGGTGGGCATGACAAAAACATCTGCCTGATGATAAAGCGCCAACCATTCGGGTGTGTAGGCTTTGATCGTTCTGTGAATATGAACGTGGGGATGATCAACCGTAATCGGGACTTGGGTGACGAGGTGAAGGTCGGCTCGATCGGCAAAGTTTTCTAAAAACACGTTCAACAGATCATGACCGCCTTTCCGCTCAAAATCGCCGCCGATAAACAGGATGTTCAGGCGTTTCTCACGGGATTTGTCTCGCGACTCAGCTAAGGGGATTTTATCGATATCGACTCCGGGATAAACAACAACGACTTTTTGAGGTGAAATGTCAAAATCTTCAATCACCGATCGTCGGGCGACTTCTGAGAAGCTGACGATGGTTTTTGCAGCGTCAAAGACTTTTTTATCGAGATGAAGATTGGGTGCAAACGTCCATCTCATACTTGGCTTTGTGGAGTCTCTAGAGGCTTGAGCGGCAGTCCGATCGAGACTCACCACGGTCGGCATTTTTTTCATCAGATCGAGGCACAGATAGGCAAGCGGCTGAGTATGAAAATGGAGGGCTGAATAGTGAGTTTTTGCCATTTTTCTCGCTATCACTCGCCGCGCAAAATAACTTAGACACATCTGAGACCGAAACAGATAAAAGTCAGCATTTTGTTCCGATGTCCAGCGAGTCGGCGGGATGCGGTAATACCCAAACACCCGGATCGCAATCCGAGTTCGCAGTTCTCGATCGTCGTTGTGCCAATAAGCGTCGATCGGGCAAGATTGACTTAAATGGTCTCGCATCAAACGCCCATAAGTGAGATGTCCGAGAAAGCTTTCAGTGACTGACAAAATTCTAGGAGTGTTCATAGGTTATGGAAGATAGGAGTTACGTTTTTGCAGCGCTCAACAACGTTTTTTCGACTCCACTAATCATGCTTTCTAAGCTGAAGTGATTGACCACATGATCAGAGCATCGCTGCCCAAGTCCCGGGTCAGTCTCTCGCCAGTGAATGATTTCAGAAAGTCTTTTAGCTAAGGCTTTTTCGTCTCTAGCTGGCACTAGATTAGCGGCAAGCTCTCCCGTCAAAATCTCAGGAATTCCTCCAGCACGACTGGCAACAACGGGCGTTCCGCAAGCGAGAGATTCAATAATTGAGCGACCAAACGGCTCAGCCCAAATGCTCGGTAAGACGCTGACATCGCTAATCTGATAGAGAGAAGCCGGGTCAGATAAATGACCTACAAATTGGACTCGATCGCCGATGCCTAAATCTTTTGCTAACTGCTCTAGCGATCGCTGATAGTTCATCCCTTTGTCTTCGCATTCGGTGCCCTTCACCGCATTGATATGGACGACAGGTCTTCCTGCGATCATGAGCTTAATGTCTGGCTCTTGAGTTGCTAAAAGTGCCACTGCTTTGATCAGATATTCAATTCCTTTTTCGGGATCGATGCGCCCCGCATAGCTAACTACTTTCGCGTGTTCAGAAATCCCCCACTGTTGGCGAGTCGCTAAAAAATCTTGGGGAGATTTGAACTGACGCAGATCAGTACCGTTGTGAACCACCTCGATTTTTGAGTCAGGCAGACCAAACTCGACCCAAGTCTGTTTGGTTTGGTGAGAAACGGCAATATAGCGATCGGTATGAGCTAGCGCAAACTGATTTTGTCGATTTAGGTCAGAAGAGAAGGGAGTCTGAAAATAGCAAACAAAGGGTAGCCGTCTAAACCGCGATAAGGCATATCCAAAGGTGACCGTGTGGCAGGTGTTGCTAAACACAATGCTGTCTTTATAAACCGGGATTTTGCCCATTCCAGCAACATTGCGAAAAAACTGCAAAACAGTTTTGGGTCTCCGCCGATCAAACCCGTAGGCATCAACGTGCCAGACAGATTCACAAAACTCGCGGTACTGGTCGAGAGAATTGCCTTCCCGTTCGTA
Organism: Phormidesmis priestleyi BC1401; assembly: GCF_001650195.1. Taxonomy (GTDB): domain Bacteria; phylum Cyanobacteriota; class Cyanobacteriia; order Leptolyngbyales; family Leptolyngbyaceae; genus Phormidesmis_A; species Phormidesmis_A priestleyi_B. Next base: position 20,311 of record NZ_LXYR01000011.1, read on the forward strand.
AAGAAGGGTGACCTTGTGACCCCGATTGACTAAATCTCGACAGATTTCTAATAGGTTTTTTTCCTGTCCGCCTCGATCTGAAGACGGCACTCGCTCTAGAGCAATTAAGTGCATCGGGTTCCCTCTCCTCCACATTAAGTTATCCGTCTGTCTTCACGTTCACGTCATGCTGAATTTGGTGATAGTTCCACAGTTTGCCGCGCAGGTTGAGCAACTCTTGATAAGTGCCCTGCTCAACGATTTGCCCTTGTTCTAACACCACAACTTTGTCGGCACGCGAAATTGTCGATAATCGGTGCGCGATCGCGATCACGGTGCGACCTTCTGACAGTTGCTCTAGCGATTCTTGAATCAATCGCTCTGAGACAGAATCTAAAGCGCTGGTGGCTTCGTCAAGAATCAGAATTTCAGGATTTCGCAAAAGGGCACGGGCGATCGCGAGTCGCTGCCGTTGTCCACCTGAGAGCCGCACCCCTCGATCGCCCAAAGTCGTCTCAAACTGCTGAGGCATTTCTAGAATGAAATCCAGCGCGTTTGCCTGTCTCGCGGCAGTCCAGACTTCAGCGTCAGTCACATTCTCTAAACCATAGGCGATGTTATACCGCACCGACGCATTGAAGACAAATGTCTCTTGACTGACGATTGCCATCTTGTGTCGCAGAGATTTGGTGGAGAACGATCGCAGATCCTTACCATCCAGCAAAATTTGTCCCCGGATCGGATCGTAGAATCGAGGAATCAAATCTACCAGCGTCGTTTTTCCGGCACCCGATGCGCCGATCAGTGCCGTCATTTTGCCGCGAGGAATGGTGAGCGTAATGTCTTTCAGCACTGGAGACGCGGGATCGTAACCAAAATCAACGGCGATGAACTCGATCGCTCTCTCTAATCCTGAAAACTGACTGGTTCCATCAAGTAGATAGGGCTTGTTGTCACTTCGCAGCACCTCGGTAATATTGGCGATCGTGCCTCCATAGCCGCTCAACTGTGCCCGGTTGCCGTTCAACTCATGCACCGCCGGAACGAGCCGAAACAAAATAAACAGAAACGTTAACAGCGACGCGGTTTGTAGCGTTCCGTTCGCGACAAAGATGGTGATCGCCACAATAATCATGCTGATCAAAACGGTCGTGGCTAACCCTTCTGCTATGGGTCGCACGATCGCGCTGTGAGTGGTCGCCTTCATGCTGCTTCTCAGCATCTCGTGACTAGATTGATAAAAGCGTTTGCGCTCATAATCCTGAGTCGCTGAGGCTTGCACCGTGCGAATTCCATTAATAAACTCTAGCGAAATGGTTGCAAACGCCCCTGATGCAGTCGAGACGGCAAAACTGCTTTCACGCACTCGTGCGTTCAGCGTTGACAACCCGACAGCTAACAGTGTGAACAACATTAAAGAAATCGCCGTCAACTGCCAGGAGATTGTAAACATCAACACGGCATAGACGATCAGCGTTAATCCCTTAGAAATCATGAAAGCGATCAGCGAAAAGGCTGACTGCAATCGACCCAATTCACCAGTCAGGGTGTTGATCAACTGCCCCGAATGAGTCTTGCCAAAATAGCTGAGGCTGACGGATTGCAGTTGTTCAAAAATCTGTTTGCGGAGTCGATCGACGAGCTTTTGCTGAGTCAACTCAGTGTAAACCTGAGTCAAGTAGTTAAATCCGGCTCGAATCCAGGTGGAGGCGAGAATCAAACCCGACACTCGATAGAGGCGGCTCGTCGTGGATGTGTTGATCCCCAAAACCCAGAGGTCAAACCAGTTGACCCCGGTTTTAAAGGGGGTAGCCGTTGGGCTGACGAGGCTTTGCAGAAACGCTAAGAGAAAGCCAAACCCAAACCCTTCAAAGGAGGCAGCACACAGCGCAAAGAAAATCGCCGCGATCGCAACCCACGGGAAGAATCGAAATTCTCTCAAAATCAAGGAGTTGTCTCGCCAAAATCGCGTAGCTTTGACTCCTCTCCGCACACCGTTGAGACACTTAAATCGCATGGATATTCATTAAAAGTTTTCTTGGTTTAGCTCAACACGCCCCAAATCCTGATAGCACTTTGGGCACTGTTCTCAACAGAATTTTTAAATCTTCTGTCAAAGACCAGTTTCGCAGATATTCCAAGTCACGATCGTTCACCGTGTCAATGTCGAGGAGGTGCGATCGAGATTCAATTTGCCATGCGCCTGTGATTCCGGGCAGTGCATTTAGCCGCTGCAACCTATCTGGACGAACGCGAACTGCATCATAAATTGCCCAGGGTCGCGGTCCGACGAGGCTCATTTCACCTCGCAGCACGTTGAACAGTTGAGGCAACTCATCCAGGCTATATTTTCGCAGCCATTTGCCCAAGGAGGTGATGCGGGGATCGTCCTCCCGTTTGTGCAAGTTTGTTGACACCTGTCCTGCCATCACTTGATGATGCTCTCGTTCAGCATTAACAGTCATCGTGCGAAACTTGAACACCTTGAATAGTTTGCCTCGCTGCCCAACTCGCCACTGCTGAAACATGATCGGACCCGGTGTATGAAGCTTGATTAATACCGCGATCGCCACCATCAACGGACTCAACAGCAACAGCATCAACGACGCTAGACTCAAGTCTAACAGGCGCTTACATCCCCAAGAAACGCTGACGCGATTGGGAAGCCGGGAAGTATTGGGCAATCTCAAATAGAGCATCTTGCCCGATCGCTTACAGGCATTTGCCCAAAATCTTAGTCCGGTTTCGCCCACGCCTGGATCAATTCTCACTAAGCGAATCGGCGAGTGGTTGAGACAGTCGATCAGCCACTGTTCGTTAGTCAGAGGGGGGAGATGGGGAGGAGTCTGCTGAGGAGATTGCAAGACGAGCAACTGTTTTTGCCGCCATTTAAGCACACATCCAGGAGATTCAACACTCGATCGTTCCCTGATTAAAGAACGGCTTTCCTGCAAAGTTGAAGGATTAAAAGTCGTCATAGGAGTTTGGCTGGGATTACAACAAGAGGCACAAATTGAGATGAGCGAATCAATACAACTGCTTTGTCTATTGGCAGTTCAGTCCAGATAAATTCCTAAATCCTCTTCATCTACATGAAGTATTGAATAACCCAAATGTTAATGAGTGAGCGAGAAAAAGAATCTACATCAGGTTAGATACAGAGTCTCTGATTTTGAGTCTAGAAGTGAAATCTCGCATAGGTCTTTGTTCATGGAACTTGAGTCATGTAAGTAAAGAAAAGGCAGGATAATTTTTTAAGTAATAAAGGATACACACTATCAATTAAGAAGTAATTAACGTCTGTTGATCACCTCTTGCACAAGAAAGTAGGCTTCTATACAAAAAATGTAGAATTCTTGAAAGCCTAATCTGTGATCCCAGTAATATAGTTTCTTCTAACAGAAGTTCATATCTCCCGCAAGGGACGTCCAACTCTTGATCCCTCACTTTGCGAGAGGTGATCGCACTCATAAATTCATCGACACAAACTCTATTGAAGCTCGTTCAGTCGAGAACAATCGTGTGAGTGTTTCACCGATCCTTTAAAAGATTTTGAAACTACGATCGTGTTTTTTCATCTAGTTTCTGAGATCCGATCGCATCAGAAAGTCAAGGATCATGAATTAAATGAGGTCAGTCATTGCAAAACGGGGTTACCCTCCTCACGAAGTGGGGCAAGCCCTCCCCTAACCCCTTCTCCCCAGGGAGAAAGGGAACTAGACGTTTGCTCCCTCTCCTTAGGAAGAGGGCTGGGGTGAGGGCAAATCCGGCTCTTATTTAATCCACGATCCTAAACTAGAGGACTTCAAATCCTTGCAGCTATCTCTAATAAGCTGGCACGTTCCGATAATACTGATTGCTAGGAAGAGTCGCGCCATTAGCAATCATGCCAATCAAATTTAACCGATTCATCGCTGTCACGGCTTGCGTCACTTCTTGGCGCGTCACCTGCCCAATTTTGCCGACCATCAACGTTCCATCACAAAACGAAGCTGCCAGCATTGCATCAACGATTCCTAAGACCGGGGGCACATCGACAATCACTAAATCGTAGGTTTGCTCAAACACTGCCATCAGTTCCTTCATGCGCCGAGAACTGAGCAGCTTAACGGGATCGCTCGGAGCCGGACCCGCTGTCAACACCGAAATCGACAGATCGCTGTAGTTGCCTGCTGGCTGAATCACACTTTGGCTAGGCATCCGATCGCTCGACAGCAGATTCGACAATCCTTGCTCGTTCGGCAATTCAAGCTGTTTGTGCAGCCCCGGACGACGCAGATCAGCGTCAATAACCAATACTCGCTGATGCAGTCGCGCCGCACTAATCGCTAACCCTAGCGCGATCGTCGATTTTCCCTCCCCGGCTAACGCAGACGTGACCACTAGCGATCGCAGCGGATTCGCCGCCGTCAATAGCTGGATGTTTTTGTAAATCAGATCTAGCGACTCTCGAAACGGTGCCCAGTGAATCACCTGCATCATTGAAGGAGCCAGAGTTTCGGTTCTCTGGAAAGGCATCATCGATCGGGGATTGATCTCTCCTAATGGTACATCCGGCACCATGCCTAACAGCGGGAGCGAAACTTGCTTCCTGAAATCTTCAGAGGTGCGAACCGCATCATCGGCAGCTTCTCGCAAAAAGGCAGCAACCCCTCCTAACATCAAGCCACCCACGGCTCCTAGCAGCAAATTTCGCAGCCAGCTTGGACCCGTTTGTCGCCCAACTTTTGGCTGCTCAACCACCTGCCAATCAAACCCGCCACGGGCAATTTCTAGCCCTAGATCTTGTCTGGCTTTGAGCAACTGCTGTAGGGTGTCGCGATTCACCTGCACATTGGGCTGAAGGCGATTGTATTCAGCCAGCAGACTCGGAAATCGCTTTAGCTCAGCCCGAAGCTGTAGCTCATTATTGGTGAGGCTGCGATCGCGCGCTTGAGCCGCCACTAAGTTGACTTGAGACTCCACCAGTGAGCCGGCAAATTTGAGATCGTTTTCTCCAAGCTGCCCGATCGAGATCAAACTATCACCCGACTGAGCAATCGCTCCTGCTTGCGCTCCTAAAATGCGCTGCACCTCTTGCTGCAAAAGGGCTTGCTGTCTCTGTCGCTGTTCGCGAAGCTGATCGATAAACGGACCCTTTTTAAACCGCAACTGCTGCTGGACGGTCGCCACCTCGGTCTTTTGAATCTCGTTAAGCAACGCCTGATAGCGAGATGATTGGCTCAATCGCGCCGCTATCGCAGCCTGTTGAGGCGATCGCCCTAGCTGCTGCTGAAGTGCCCCATTGCGAGCTTTCAGATCCTGCAACTCAGTCCGGTTTGTCCGCTGGTCTCTCTGCACTGCCGCGAGAGAATCGACCGTTGCCTTTGACTGAAGTTCGGGATCAATCAAATCTTGAGTTTTGCGAAACTGCTCTAGTGCGGCTTCTGCCTGATTGACTCGCGCCTCAACTATGGGGATCTGTTCGTCAATAAACCTTAAGCCCTTGGTCAATCTCGACTTTTGCTGCTCAAGGTTATACTGCTGATAAACCTGCTGAAGCGCCTGCAAAACGGCTTGGGTCTTTTGACGATCGTGGTCAACGTAAACAACATCAAAGATGCTGGTGTTGATCTTGTCATTGCCTCGTTGCTCCATCACTTGGCTAACGGTGAGTCCTTTTTGCAGATCCCCTACCGTCAGGTCGGGATCGCTGATTTTCAACTGATCCACCGCACGTTGCAGAAGCTGCGACGATCGCATCAAATTTAACTGCGTGGCATTGTCAATCTCAACATTCGAGTCTGCAAATGATGGGGTGTTGACCGTTGCGTCTGTTTTGCGACTGCGATAATTAGACTCACTCAGCAGTTGCATTGAGCTACGATAAGTCGGTTTAGAAAATAGCGTCAACGCCGCCGCTGCCAACAGCGATAGCCCCAACCCGCCAATCAGCCACAGCCGCCGCCGCATCAGCACCGACAGCAGTTGTCCATATCCCGGATCAGGGTCGGCAACCGTGATTAAATTTAGATTGCTCTGAGCCACGATCGGAACTCCTTAACTGAAAGAACGTTGAGTTGTTAAAGCCACCGTTGCTATGCCAGACAGACCTCTTTAACCACCCGATCTACTGAGTCGAAAAAGACGCTTTCTGAGAAATGGCTGAGGGCATGGTGACGAATGGTGCGGTAGTCCCAGGGTATCTCGCTTGCGTCGAGCAAGGCATTGTGCAGTGATTCTGGCGTTTGTGACTTGAAAAACACGCCTGTCTTGCCAGGAACTTGAGTGTCTAACACTCCTCCCATACCATAGGCAATCACGGGCGTTCCACTGGCGTTTGCCTCGATCGGAACCAAACCATAATCTTCGAGTGCCGTCACAATCACCGATCGAGACTTTGCCAGTAGATGCTTACGATCGACATCGCTGACGTGACCTAGAAACTGAATGTTCTTTAAAGCACGAGCCTGCAAGTTTTCTCGTTCTGGTCCATCTCCGGTGATCACGAGCTTCCATCCCAACCAGTTAAACGCTTCGACAATGACATCGATCCGTTTATAGCTGAGTAACCGAGCTGACGCTAGATAGAAGTCCTCTTTTTGGTCTGAGAACGTGAACTGAGCGCTGTCGATCGGATAATTAACGACCAAAGCGGGTTTTTTATAGATCTCTTGAATCCGCCGTGCCACAACGCTAGAGTTTGCGATATACAAACTTGGCTCTTGAGAAAACGCCAAATCTGCCTTTCGCATTTGTTGAAACAGCGACTCGATTAAAGGATAAAACCGTCGATATGCAGAATATTCTCGCAGATAGGTTTTGGTGTCCCACAAAAAGCGAGTGACATTATGACAAAAGCAAACGTGCTTTGCATCAGGACGCTTTTTTACCCCTTTTGCAAACGTTGTGCTGCTGCTAATAATCAAATCATAGTCACTCAAATCAAGGGCACGGAACGCCGAATAATAGAAAGGGGCTAACAGTTTGAAGTGTTTAGCCGCAGAAGGAATTCGCTGCAAATAAGTGGTGTATACTTGGCGATCGCCAAAGTCGATCGAATGCTGGGGATCATAGAGAGAGGTGAAAATATCTGCATCAGGGTAATGTTTGCAGAGCAACTCAAAGACTCGCTCTGCTCCACCCCGCTGCGTCAAATAGTCATGGACGAGGGCAACTTTCATGACTGCACGCTGAGTAAAGGCAATAGTCTTGGAGCCAATCTTTGAAGAATAATTTACAGTTAAAGCGTTATAAACAGGTAAAACAAACGGCACGAAGCTGACGACGGTTAATTCTTCTAGACGATCATTTACCGCAACACTCTAATTTTGTGAGAAGAACTTATCATCATCCGATCGAAGTATCTATCTCACTGCCTTCTGTATGTCTAATGACATGAGTCAGTAGGCTTGTGCAAGATTAGATACTCGCGATCTCAGACTATTAATCTCCATCGATTTCATCTGCCCGTAAATCTCCCGGCTCGTTTAGCATCTCTGGAGTCACCGCCGGATTTTCAACCAGTTCTCTAGGGTCACCTACATAACCCCCTGAATACACGAGATCCATTGGGTTAACGGTCTTCGCTTTCCGCTCTTCTGCATCGTCACTGTCTAGGTCGGGAAGTCTTTCGGTCGGCTCAGTGCTCATAGCAAATTCTCTCAATGACAGCTTGCCCAAGCTTAGAGAGACGATCGTGCTGACAACGCCTATCTATAGGAGGAATTTATCACAGAAGTCGATCGCTAGATCTGATCTTCGTTCTTGTCTAATATCGAAGGCTCTAACCAGCTAGGAACATAGTGACTCGACTTACGGAGTTCTCGATCGAGCGCTTTATAGTCCGATTCTTTCTCGAAGACTAGCCCCCAAAATTGCGATGAATGATTGAGATGAATGGTGTGACAAAGTTCGTGAATCAGCACATAGCGGACTAGATGAGTCGGCAGAAATAAGAGTTTGTAGTTAAGACTGATGTTTTTCTGCTGAGAACAGCTTGCCCAGAGGGTCTTTTGCCCTCTCACCGACGCTTTATTAAAGGGAAGATTTAATTCTTGGCTGACTAACCACAACCACGGCACCAAACGCTGATAGGCTTTGTGGCTAAGCCATTGCTGCAACAACGATTTACAGGCATCTTCGTTTTGGGTGCAGCCTCGCAAAATCAGCCGTGATTTGTCTTTTTCGGTCAGGGTGACGCGATTAGACTGAGTGGGTTGATATTCGACTTGCCAGCGTTGGTCGATCGCTCTAAGCTGCAACCGATCGGGCAACTCATGAGATGCTTCAAGCGATAGTTGTTGACGTTGTTCTTCGAGTCGATCGGTTGTCTTAGCAATCCAACTTTGCTTGGTGTGCAAGATCTCAGGAATGCGACTCTGATCAAACCCTTTCGGAACGATGACTTCTAGCCCGCCTTGGACGGTCATTCTCAGGCTAACGTGTTTTGCCTTCAAGCTCTCCCGAACTCTGTAGCCGGGGAGCGCCGTAAGCTGACCCGTGATCAGTGTAGACTCAGCCATTTGTATCTATTGCGGCGATTGCTAATCAGTAAGATAATTTAACGGTGACTGACTGAAGGAGGCATTCAATTCTCTCACCCTGCTAAGCGCCAACATAACGGGCTGCCGAATGAATTAGTAAGATTACTACTATTTATAATACCAGCATCATTGGGATTGCTGAGTTGGATTCAGTCCCATATTAAGGATTGCCTAAACCAAACGATAGTGTCTAAGGAAGGGTTTTGGCTCGATCGTCGCTAACTTCGGTTAGGGGAGGCGAGATTCCGAAACTGCGTAAACTGTGGCTCAAACAAAAGTTTCACGGTGCCTGTGGGTCCATTGCGGTGTTTGCTGATGATTACTTCTGCGATGCCACGATCGGGCGTGTCTTTGTTGTAATATTCATCGCGGTATAACATCATCACGAGGTCAGCGTCTTGCTCGATCGATCCCGATTCGCGAAGGTCAGACATCATCGGGCGCTTTTCGGTTCTCGATTCTACGCCTCGGCTGAGTTGAGACAGCGCAATCACCGGAACGTTTAACTCACGCGCCAGACCTTTGAGCGATCGCGTAATTCGTGACAATACCTGAACTCGATTTTCGCTGCCGCTGCCTTCCATCAACTGCAAATAGTCGATGAGCACGAGTCCCAAAGCGCCGCCTTGCTCTGCTTGCAGTCGTCGAGCCTGCGATCGCATCTCGTTGGCTCCCAGGTTGGGCGTGTCGTCAATAAAAATTGGTAACTGCGATAGAGTGCTGATCGCGTGTCCTAACGGCTCCCATTCATTTTGACTGATGCGTCCGGCTCGCAGTCGTCCGCTCTCGATTCGCACTTCGCTGGCTAAGAGACGCTGCACAAGCTGGTCTTTTGACATCTCTAAGCTAAAGATGGCAATCGGAAGTTTGTGATAAGCCGCAATGTTACGAGCGATATTCAGCACAAAGCTGGTTTTCCCCATGGATGGACGACCCGCGACGATCACCAGATCCGATCGTTGAAATCCCTGGGTCATTGCGTCTAGATCATAAAATCCGCAAGACAGACCGGGGGTTGCCATCCCGGTTGAGAGACGTTCGATCTCAGAGAATGTTTGAGTGAGAACATCGGCGGCAGCGACGAGTCCCTGCTGGGGGCGTGCCTGAGTGACATTAAAGATCTTCTGCTCTGCGTCGTCTAAGACCGTTTCTAAATCTTCAGCCGTTTCGTGCCCTAGCTGAGAAATTTGCTGCCCAACTTTGATCAATTTACGACGCAGATGTTTGTCGGTGACAAGCTGCGCATATTGGTCGATGTTGACCGCGCTCACCGTGCGATCGACTAACTGCACTAATTTATTTTGCCCACCTACTTTATCGAGCAAGCCGCGATCTTGAAGCCAAGTGGTGACACTCATCAAATCGGTCGCACTGCCCTGACTTTGAAGGGCGATCGCTGCCCTAAAAATTTCTTTGTGGGCGCTGAGATAAAACGCATCTGGAGCAATCAGATCGAGAATGCGAGTCAGCGCTTCGGGGTCGAGCAAGATGCCTCCCAGAATCGCTTCTTCTGCATCAATGTTCTGGGGGGGGACTCGATCTTGAAATGGTTGAAAGCTAAGTTGTTCTTGAGCCATGATCAGGCGGCTACCGCAGATTAAGGGCATTTTTAGGGGTGAGCCACCGCCTCAAATGCTCCACTCGACCCCATCACTATACAACGATAGTTTAGCAAAGAATAGTAGCCTTGTACTAAGAGTTGAGGATTGTCATCAGAAGACCTGATGCAACCCTCGACTCTTAACCCTAACTTGCAACGACCTGAATCATCACCGTCGCAGTCACTTCAGGATGCAGCTTGATCTCAGCTTTATAGTCACCAATCTTGTGAACATCGGGAACGGTGATCCCCCGCCGATCGATGTCTTGACCTGTGACTTGCTTGATCACATCTGCCACATCTTGGTTGGTGACCGTTCCAAAGATGGCATCGTTTTCACCGATTTGCTTGGCGATCGTCAAGCGACCTGCTTTTTCAAGCGCTGCTTTTTGGGTCATCGAGACTTCCTTCAGCTCTGCGAGACGCTGACGCTCTTTTTCTTTGCGTCGCTCAACTTGCTTAAGCAGCCCAGGAGTCACGTTCTGCCCCATACCCTGCGGAATCAAATAATTTCTGGCGTAACCGGGAGCCACTTCGACCAAATCACCCGATTTACCGAGCTTGCTAACGTCCTTATTGAGGACTAACTGAATGCGCTTCGCCATAATGTTTCCTGTTGTCAACTGTGCCGCCGAACTTCCTATCTTACTGGAGAAAGGGCTGGGTGGTGATCTTTGAGGGTTGAATTTAAGGGATACGATCGCTCTTCAGTCTACACGATGGGCAACTAATTGCCCTCCTCACGCAGTGGAGCAAAGCCCTCGCAACCCTTCTCCCCAAGGAGAAAGGCTCTCGGACCGTTCCGGTTCCCTCTCCTACGGGAGAGGGCTAGGGTGAGGGTAGTTTTCGCAGGTGTTTCAGGAAAGTCGCATATCGCTCTTTATCTCTCTATATGAGAGCTTTCAACCCTCAAATTTTCAGCGTTTCCCCAACTTTCATCACTCGCAGTTGACTCTTGGCTCCTTGCTGTCTGAGAGCCTGAGAAAACGCGTCTGGGGTTCCTGTCAAGGCTGGAAAAGTCCCAAAGTGCATAGGCACTACGATCGTGGGATTCACCAATTTAACCGCCTCGGCTGCTCGCGTCGGTCCCATTGTGAAGTGATCCCCGATGCAAGCGAGCATTAGATTGACTTTGTGAAACTGGGGGATCAGCGTCATGTCCTGAAACAAGTCTGTGTCGCCCGTGTGATAAATTACAGGTCCATTTTTGACGCTGATCAAAAATCCGCCAGGGTTGCCCGCAAAGTGAGCAGGGCTACCATCTGATGCCACCGCCGAGCTATGAATCGCAGGAATGAAGGCTACTTTTACGTCTCCATTGAGCAGGGTAAGCTCTCCTCCAAAGTTGCCTTGAGTCTCTAACCCTACGAGGTCTTTTGGATAGCCTCCGTAATTTACCAGAGCTTGACCGAGATCAGCCGTGCTAACAAGTTTCGCTTTTGTTTTTTGAGCGATCGTGGCTGCATCTCCCACATGATCAAAATGTCCGTGAGTGATCAGAATCAAATCGACTCGATCGAGCTTCGCCAAATCTGCTTTTCCGGTCGGGTTGACTGGGTTTGTGAGCCAGGGATCAATCAACAAAACTTTGCCCGAAGGCGTTGTCAGTTTAAAGGCAGACTGTCCATACCACTGAAGTTGAGTATTAAGAGCAGGTTGAGCACTGCTGCTGAACACGTTGCTGCTAAAGACAATCGCTGTCAAAACGAGGGCGGCAAATGCACCTCTAGCTACAGAGAGATGCGCCTTCATCTGCTTTAAAGTCGTCATTTTATCAAGCCTTAATCTAGTAGAGATAAACTGCTCACCTATTCAGATTAGAGCCATTTTTGGAACATAGCTTACCGTTAATGCGTCTCTAAAACAGTCTGATAGAGTGACGTTCCCTTACGACTAGGGTTAATCTTAATCAGCAGCTCGATGAACAACTTCACTTTTACAGAGAGAACCACTGCTTCAGCAAAACTTCGTGTGTAATTGCGTCAATTGACCGTTGACATTACACCATAAATACCCTTGCCGTCTTACTAGAAAGGCTATAGATTTAGACCAGCCTCAAAGAAATCGCTTCTTCTTTTAATTTTCAAGTCGTGTCTGCAAACCCCAACGCCCCAGGGAATCTAGAAACCTCGAAAGAAACCACTGCACAATGCAGCCTGTGGAGTCTAGAGATGAACGAAAAATTTGAAAAATGGCTCACGATCGCTGCCTTGGGCAGTTGGGTCGCCTCAATGGGAGCGCTAGTCGCGATCGAAGTTGCCTCTACTCAGATTATATCTGACCTGTCTTTGTCTTCAGAGTCTCAGGCAACTCGCTCTTATGGAAGGCGATCACAATTTGCCTCCGTTTTAGACTCGCAGTTTTACCAACAGTTAAAGCAGTCAGACGCTGTGATTGGCTTAGAACCCGATCGAGATCATTGGCTTGACCATACTCTAGTCAGCCACGAAGTCTTGAACCGAGATTTTTCTGGGTCAGATGTTAAAAGCCTATCCTCATCTGAAGAAACGCTCACTCATGACCACAAGCTGGGGTCTGTTTGGACGTTGGCGCAGATCCCTGAATCTTGGCATCGAGTGCCGAAGTAATGTCGGTTTCCATTCGCGAATTCTAGACCCTTTGCCGCTTGACCTCATACAAAATCAACGCGGCTGAGATTGCCACATTTAATGATTCCACACCCGGACTCAACGGGATTGTCACTTGCTGATCCGCGAGGTCATTTAACTCTTGAGATAGCCCTGCGCCTTCGTTGCCCAACAAAATCAGACTCGGCAGACAAAAATCGACTTCCCAATATGTCTGAGATGCCGTAGGAACGGTCGATATGACCTGCATTCCCTCCGCTTTGCACTTGAGAATATCGGTCCTGAGATCAGCACTCACTGCCATCGGCAGTCTAAACCACTGCCCTGCGGACGATCGCAGCACTTTGGGATGATCTAAATCAACGCTGTTATCGCTCACCAGCAAGCCATCTGCTCCGGCTGCCGCCGCTGTGCGAATAATCGTTCCTAAATTGCCTGGGTCTTGAATCGTTTCTAGAACCAACCCCAACTGAGCAAAGTGCAGCGACTGCGTATGAATTCGCTCTGCTGTTGCCACAACGCCATCAGGTTCAACGGTGGTTGCGATCGCTTTCAAAACGTCGGGGCTGACCAACTCAATTCGTTGGGCAACTTCTGACAGACGCAGCCACAGCGCCTCGTGTCGCGATCGCCACGCTTCGGTGTAGCAGACAACCTCTAATGGAGCTTGAACGGCACAGGCTTCTTCCAGCAAGTGTGTTCCTTCTAGCAAAAAAAGCTGCTGTTCTCGTCGGTCTTTGGCGCGATGCAACCTCCGCAATTGCTTGACCAAAGAGTTTTGGAGACTTGTCAACATTGCGCTAAAGAATATTGAGAATGTCAGAACACTGGTTGCGGAAGTGATTAAGATTTCGTTACAAAACTTTAACCATCCATAAGCAGAATTGCAGTGATCAGAGGGTTTATCGTGCCGATCGGTTTATCAGACAGTCGATAACCCTTGGGAAGGCATGGCTCTTCCAACGATGCGGAACCCGGGACTTGAACCCGGAAGTCCTTGCGAACACTAGAACCTGAATCTAGCGCGTCTACCAATTCCGCCAGTCCCGCATGAGACGTTTTGAGCGTCACGATCTCCAACTATGCAGTAGAGTGATCCACCTGTCAATGATTTTTGAAATTTATTCAGCGATCGAGATTACACTGACACGGTTGACTTTTAGTTGCTGTGACTTCAAAGTCTGGACATCTGTGATCTTTCCAGTAGAATCAAAACCAACTTTGAAGTTGTTGTAAAAATGCTAACTCAGGAGGACAAACCCATTACTTCCGCTCTCAGCCTGCCCAACTCTCAGTCTTCACCCGAAGAAACTAATTCAGTGCTTGAAATCTGGGGAAAAACCCCTCTCAGTGGACACGTCAAGATCAGTGGCGCAAAAAACTCGGCGCTGGTGATCATCGTCGGCGCGTTGTTATGTTCACAAGATTGCCGAATTCGGAATGTTCCCTTGTTAGCCGATGTCACCCGAATGGGCGAGATTTTAGCAGCGCTGGGAGTCAAGCTGACTCAAAATGGGGATGTCCTCGATATTGATGCCTCTCATATCAGTCATACAAAAGCGCCTTATGAGTTGGTCAGCCAACTGCGGGCAAGCTTTTTCGTGATCGGTCCTCTGCTTGCCAGAATGGGTGTGGCGAGGGTGCCACTGCCCGGAGGATGCTCGATCGGTGCTCGTCCTGTCGATCTGCATGTGCGCGGGTTACAGGCAATGGGCGCAAACGTTCACATCGATCACGGCATCGTTCACGCCTATGTGACGGGTGCAAACAAACGCCTTCAGGGTGCCAAGATTTACCTCGACTACCCCAGCGTCGGAGCGACTGAAACTCTGATGATGGCGGCGACTCTAGCCGAGGGTGAGACGACGATCGAGAATGCCGCTCAAGAACCCGAAGTCGCAGATTTAGCAAATTTCTGTCGAGCAATGGGTGCCAAGATTCGCGGGGCGGGCACGAACACGATCGTCATTTCTGGCGTTCCCAGTCTGCACTCGGTCGATTACAGCATCATCCCCGATCGCATTGAGGCAGGCACCTTTTTGCTAGCGGGGGCGATGACCCGATCGGAGATTACTCTATCCCCAATTATTCCTGACCACTTGACTGCCGTTCTCGCCAAAATGCGCGACATGGGCATCCGGGTCGTGATGGACAGCCCCAAGCAAATGCGAGTTTTGCCCAGTCAAAACTATCGCTCAACCGACATCGAAACCCTTCCCTATCCGGGTTTTCCAACGGATATGCAAGCGCCTTTTATGTCGCTGCTGACGCTTGCTCAAGGCGATAGCGTGATTAGCGAAACGGTGTTTGAGAATCGTCTGGGTCATGTGCCCGAACTGAATCGCATGGGCGCAGACATCCGCGTCAAAGGCAATCACGCCATCATTCGCGGGGTACCACTGCTCTCAGGTGCGCCTGTGGTTGCAACGGATCTGCGGGCTTCGGCGGCTCTGGTCGTCGCGGCGCTCGCGGCAGAAGGCAAAACCACAATTCAAGGGCTGCATCACCTCGATCGAGGCTATGAGAACTTAGAGCAAAAACTGAAGAATCTCGGAGCCAAACTTCATCGCGTTCAAGAACCCTCTGACCTAGAACCAAGCACGATCGAGATCGCGCCAACGTCTGTCCGATCGTCCACTTAAAACCCGAGGAAGGATGACAGTCTTCTCTGCCTTCATCCTTCCTTTCGTTCTTCTCGTTATACTGTCTTTGAGATGCCCTTTTGACTACCCTTCATGTCTTTCTCAAAGTCGCTCCTTGTTGGCTTAAAAGCTGACCAGTTCCGTCACCCTCTTGATTTAGAAGCCACCAATTCTCTCAAGCAGCTACCCGGACTCGATTTGCTGATCCGCAATCTGCTGGGACCCGTTGCGGAACAGTTTTTTTATTTAGAGAATATTGCGTCGAGCATTCTCGTCGGTGAACAGCAGTTGCCTCAAATCTATGATCTGCTGCTAGAAGCCTGTCGAGTGCTAGATGTTGAGCCACCCCAGCTTTATGTGCGGCAAAATCCGGTTCCCAATGCCTACACGTTTGCAATGCGCGGTAAGCAGCCGTTTATTGTGATGCACACGTCGCTGATTGAGTTGCTGACACCCGAAGAGATTCAGGCGGTCATTGCCCATGAGTTGGGGCACCTCAAATGTGATCACGGGGTTTACCTGACTCTGGCAAATATTATCGTGTTAGCCGCTGGGCAGCTTCCCCTCGGAGGCGTGATTACACAAGGGCTACAGGCTCAGATTTTAGAATGGGTTCGCTGTGCGGAATTTACGTGCGATCGCGCCGCCCTACTTGCCACTCAAGACCCCAAAACCATCATGTCTGTGATGATGAAGCTTACCGGAGGCTCACCATCTCTCGCAAGTCAGCTTAATCTGGATGCCTTCATTGCTCAGGCACGGGCGTATGACGACGTAGACAAAACCGAGATCGGTCAACTGCTCAAACAAATGCAAACGTCTCAACTGACTCACCCAGTGCCCGTTTTGCGGGCGCGAGAAATCGATCGCTGGGCAAGCAGCCAAAGTTATCAATCCTTGCTGCAAAAGCAGACAATAGGCTATGATAGTGAAGCGAAATCTAAGGGCGGATGGCGAAACTGGTAGACGCACCACACTCAAAATGTGGCACCGAAAGGTATGGGAGTTCGATTCTCCCTCCGCCCATCTCAATTAAGGAAGGTTACTATGGCTCGACTGCTCAAACGCTGGGAGTCTCCTCGCCGTGAGGGACGCAACCACAAAGGCAAAGGCGGCTCTGCTCGTCAAAGACAGCTCAAAAAACAGACTCAAATGCTTCGCAAAAAGCTCCAAGAAGGCTTTGAGCCTGAAGTCAAACAGGGAGAGAACACATTCAGTTCTCTCCCTTCTTTTTTGAAAAAAATACCGCAACCCGTTAAAAGAGTAGGCTAAAGTCTAACAGTTGATAGTTTGAGAGCGTCTCGATCGTGGATTATGAAACGGCTCGTCGCTTATTGATCGATCAAAGCAGCGAAAACCTGGGTTCTGATGGCTTTGTCGTGCGATTGCGGCAAGGGCAACCGCCGATTCCAGGTCAGGTCACGTCGATTTTGCTGTCGCTCAAAGTTTTGTTCGAGGCATTAAAAGGAGAGACGACGCTCGATCGTGACCTCTCCTACGCGCTCTATCTGATCGCCAGTGAAGGCAGACGACTCTTTGAAGCCGGACTCAAACAGAATTCTGACTGTCCGCCGTTGTTGGATGAAGACCTCGATCGCATCGCTGCCGCCGTAAGAAGCATTTTTTCGGGAGTTTGGCAATGACTCTGACATTTACTCAACGTCTGTCGGCAGTTGATCGTGGCTCTGTTCACCACGTTTTATCCCTGAATGCAGAAGAACGATCGCGATCGCGTCATCCCGTTCAAACTGACGCTGGGGAAGCGGTTTATTTACATCTTCCCAGAGGCACGACGCTGCGAGAAGGCGATTGGCTTCAAGCCGAATCGGGGGAACTCGCTCAAGTGCGTGCCAGCCCCGAACCTGTACTCACTGTCACGGCGGAGAGAACGATCGACTTGCTGCAAGCGGCTTATCATCTGGGCAATCGTCACGTTTCGCTCGAAATCACCGAGACTTACTTGCGCCTTTCGCCCGATCCGGTGCTGCAAGATTTGCTCAACCATCGCGGGTTGACCGTGGTCGAAGAAATCGCCCCGTTTCAGCCAGAAACCGGAGCCTATGGACACCATGCCCACTAATTCTGCGTTGCGAAGTTTGCTACAGCTTGCCAGTCCGACTCTGCCCGTTGGTGCCTACAGCTATTCTGAGGGACTCGAAGCGCTGGCAGACAAAATCACGAGTGCGGCCAGTCTCGACCATTGGCTGCGGCAAGAATTGCGCTATGGAGCTGTCAGATTAGAAGCGGCGGTGATGATTCGCGCCTATAGATCGAGCCTCGCCCAAGATTTTTTGGCATTGACTGATTGGAATCGCTGGCTGTCTGCCACGCGAGAAACTGAGGAGCTACGATCGCAAAGCTGGCAAATGGGGCGATCGCTGCTGCGACTCATTCAGGACTTACAGGAGAACGAGATTACAACGCTACTTTTAAAGCAAGACTGCAACTTTGCGATCGCCTTTGGCACCGTCGCGGCTCGATGGCAAATCGACGAACAATCTGCCACTATCGGCTATCTTCACAGTTGGGCAACCAATCTAATTGGTGCAGGCATCAAGCTGATTCCGCTAGGGCAAACGGCAGGGCAACGGCTGCTTTTAGAACTGGATGAGGAACTCGATCGGGCAACTCAGGAGATTCTAACGTTGCAAGATGACGATTTGAGTAGCTGCGGCTGGGGTTTATCATTGGCAAGCATGGCACACGAAACGCTTTATAGTCGCCTGTTTCGCAGTTAAACAATACTGAATATTGAGTGAGATTATATGAATGCTTTTCGAGTCGGGATTGCGGGTCCAGTGGGGTCAGGTAAAACCGCGTTAGTTGATGCGCTCTGCAAAGCAATGCGGCAGACGTTCAATATTGCGGTCGTGACGAATGATATTTATACCCAAGAAGATGCCCAGTTTTTGGTGCGAAGTCAGGCACTAGAGCGCGATCGCATCCTCGGTGTCGAGACGGGCGGCTGTCCACATACAGCAATTCGCGAAGATGCCTCGATGAATTTGGCGGCGATCGAAGAACTCGAACAGCGCTTTCTCAACTTGAATCTGATTTTTGTCGAGAGTGGCGGTGACAATTTAGCGGCGACCTTTAGCCCCGAACTTGTGGATTTAAATGTCTATGTCATTGACGTAGCAGGAGGTGACAAAATCCCGCGTAAAGGCGGACCGGGCATCACAAAATCTGATCTACTGATCATTAATAAAATCGACCTCGCTCCTTACGTTGGAGCAGATTTGGGCGTGATGGAGCGAGATGCCCAAAAAATGCGAGGACAAAAGCCATTTGTGTTCACGAATCTCAAAACTCAAGACGGATTAGGAGCGATCGTAGACTTCATTCAATCCCGCGCAGGGCTGACTTTGGAGACAGACGTAACAACTTAGTCCATTTTTTGTAATCTGCTATACAATTACTCCTCAAAGCCAGTCTTAATATCACAAAGTCACGGCTGAGTCTGTGAGTCTAGTCGTTTGAACAATGGATTTTAGACGATAGACCCTAGAGGTTTATGACCTGAATCTCTAGACCACAGTGACTTTAGACTTGGTTTGACCTCATTGTTTCGATTCGCTCGTGGGGAGCAAAGTAGCTGAATATGACAAAGCGATTTCGTCGGCGTGAATTCCTGATTTTTGGCTCGGCTGCAACGGGCAGTATCTTATTAAAGGCGTGTTCTAGTGCACCTCCGATCGCAGGCAGTTCGACATCTCCGGCAGCAACCACCGCCGCCACGTCTGCCGCATCAGGCAACACCATTAAAGTGGGCATTTTGCACTCGCTGAGTGGCACGATGGCAATCTCTGAAAAGAGCGTCGTCGATGCTGAACAACTGGCGATCGAAGAAATCAACAAATCAGGCGGTGTTTTAGGCAAACAGATTGAAGCGATCGTCGAAGATGGCAACTCTGATTGGCCTACCTTTGCTGAGAAAGCCAAGAAGTTAATTGACCAAGATAAGGTGGCAACCGTCTTTGGCTGCTGGACTTCTGCCAGCCGCAAAGCCGTGTTGCCCGTGTTTGAGTCGAAGAAGAGCTTGCTCTGGTATCCGGTGCAGTATGAAGGGCAAGAATGTTCTAACAACGTCTTCTACACGGGAGCTGCGCCTAACCAGCAAATCGAGCCTTCGGTGCAGTGGTTGCTCGACAACAAAGGCAAAGACTTCTTCCTCGTCGGGTCAGACTATGTGTTCCCTCGAACGGCAAACACGATTATCAAAGCCCAACTCGCAGCAAAGGGCGGCAAAACCCTGGGTGAAGACTACATCCCTCTCGGCAGCACTGAAGTAAAGGCAGTCATCGCCAAAATCAAGCAAGCGCTTCCTAACGGTGGCGTGATTTACAACAGTTTGAACGGAGACAGCAACGTTGCCTTCTTTAAAGAACTGCAAGCGTCTGGGATGGGTCCTGACAAATATCCGTCGATGTCGGTGAGCATTGCCGAAGAAGAAGTCAAAGCGATCGGGGTGGAATATCTCAAAGGTCACTACGCAGCGTGGAACTACTTCCAAACAGTGGATACTCCTGCGAGTAAGAAGTTTGTCGATGCATTCAAAGCGAAGTATGGTGCCGATCGGGTTGTCAATGACCCGATGGAAGCGTCTTACATCATGGTCTATCTGTGGAAGCAAGCGGTCGAGAAAGCGAAAACAGCAGACGATCTCGACAAGGTGAAGATGGCAGCTTATGGACAGACCTTTGATGCCCCTGAAGGTGTGGTGACAATGAACACGAACCATCACCTGTCTAAGTTTGTGCGGATTGGTCAAGTCGCAGATGATGGCTTATTTAAGATCGTCTACGCAACCAAAGACGCGGTGAAGCCCATTCCTTGGAACCAGTTTGTGACCGACACCAAAGGCTATGCCTGCGATTGGTCTGATCCTGCAAAAGGCGGCAAATATAAGACGACTTAACTCTGAGTTGATTAGAGCTTACTGATTTTTGAATGCGATAGATCCTTTATCTGTCGCATTCTATTGATCAATAGTCGTGCTTTCTTACTTAAACTCAACTCCCAAACCCTCTGATTTAGGTTGAGCGAAACGTACACAGTTCACGCCTTTGCAACGGACGATCGTGCCCACTTCTAGGAAGAATCTTCTAACACCTAAGTTAAGCAGTCCCGTTCTTGAACCGTACCCTACAGTGATTGCCTAGACATTCTGCTCAGATTCACTTTGCATCTCACAGCACACTTTTCAAATTTGCGCTGTGGGATTCTAGATTCCGTTCGCGTAACCCATTACTCGAAATTTAAATGCTATCAGGATTATTAGACGGTATCTTTAGCGGAATCAGCATCGGTTCCGTTTTGCTGCTAGCCGCGTTGGGACTCGCGATCGTCTTCGGACTCATGGGTGTGATCAACATGGCGCACGGTGAGATAATGATGCTCGGAGCCTACACGACGTTTGTGGTTCAGAACGTGTTTAAAGGATTTGGCGGTGTGTGGTTTGATCTCTACATTTTCTTTGCGCTAATCGCTGCCTTTATTGTCACAGCTCTGTTTGGCTTAGTGTTAGAGCGGGGTGTGATTCGCTATCTCTATGGCAGACCGCTCGAAACATTGCTGGCAACGTGGGGCGTAAGTCTAATTTTGCAGCAGTTTGTGCGCAGCGTTAGCTGGGTTTTAGTGATTGGAATTGTTTTATTTTGTCTCCTATTCTTTGGTGCATTAAAATTTTTGTCGCGTCGTCCTGATTTTGATCGCATTCGCAATTGGGTGATTACAATCATGCTGCCATTGTCAGCAGCGATCGCGATCGTGACCGGAATTGTAATCGGACAGACCTATAAACTTGCTGCAACTAAACCCTGGTTTGGTGCCCAAAATGTCGATGTGACTGCGCCCAGATGGTTACGCGGGGGGCTTCCGGTCGGAGACTTTCAACTCTCCTACGCTCGGATCTTTATTATTGTGCTGACGATCACCTGCGTCGTTGCGGTCTATCTGTTTCTGAATCGATCGGCGTGGGGGTTGCGAATCCGATCGGTGACTCAAAATCGCAGCATGAGCGCCTGTCTAGGCATTCCGACTCAAAAAGTAGATGCGCTGACCTTTGCCCTCGGTTCGGGTCTCGCAGGCATCGCAGGATGTGCGGTAAGTTTGCTCGGCTCGGTCGGACCCAACACCGGACAGAACTACATCGTTGACACCTTTATGGTGGTCGTCGTGGGCGGCGTTGGCAAACTGGTGGGCAGCATCGTGGCGGCAATGGTGATTGGCACGGCTACTTATCTGGTGGGATCTGGAACCTTAGCTAACTTGCTAGAACCTGTCAAACCACTTGCAGATTTCTTTACTTTTTTTGCCACCACCAGCATGGCAAAAGTGATGGTATTTGCGTTGATTGTCGTGTTTCTACAGTTTCGTCCCGCAGGATTATTTCCGCAGAAGGGACGCACCGTTGACGCATGATGAATAGACCTCTTGCAAACGTCGCTGCCCTCACCCTAAATCCCTCTCCCAAGTTTGGGAGAGGGACTTTGAAATCTTGCTCCCCTTCTCCCAAGTTTGGGAGAAGGGGTTGGGGGATGAGGGCATCTTCAGGCTTCTACGAGAAGTTTAATGTAGGATTTCAGAGGCTAAATGCTGTCTGATCTAAAGTCAAAACCCGAACTGAAACATTGTAAAGGGAGATCGCAGTGGACATAACCGCGACAAAACCAGGGTTTGATTGGCGTAAACGACGATTCTTGCTAATCGAAGGCGCGATCGTGCTAGCGATCATTTTGCTGTTGATTTTTGTGATTCCACCGTTTCTGGTCAGCATTGGTCAAGCGTTTCGCGTCAATCTGCTAGGGCGATATCTGGCACTGGCGATCGTGGCACTCGGCATTGATATCATCTGGGGCTACACGGGCATTCTCAGCCTGGGTCATGGGCTGTTCTTTGCCCTCGGCGGCTATGCCCTCGCGATGTATCTCCAGTTGCAGCCAGACGGACAGTTGCCCGATTTCTTTTCGCTCTACGGAGTGGAATCGTTACCTATCTTTTGGCAGCCGTTTAGCTCGTTGCCCTTTACAATTTTTGCGGCGATTATCATCCCAACCGTCGTGGCGGCTGTCTTGGGATATCTCGTGTTTCGCAACCGCATTCGAGGCGTTTATTTCGCCATCTTGACACAGGCGGCTTTGATCGTCTTTTTCAACTTCTTTAACGGTCAGCAAAAACTAATTAACGGCACCAACGGTCTCAAGACCGACACCGCGACGATCTTTGGTCAAACGGTCGGATCGTCTACCGTGCAGTGGTCGTTCTATATGCTGACAGTAGTGCTGCTGGCAGTAGCATATGCGCTGTGTCGATGGCTTACCAGTGGGCGATTGGGGCGGCTGTTAATTGCGATTCGGGATGATGAGCCGCGAGTTCGGTTTACGGGCTATGACCCCACGGCATTCAAAGTGTTGGTGTTTGCTGCATCAGCCGGGTTAGCTGGAATGTCGGGTGCGCTCTACACCGTGCAGTCTGGCATCATCACCCCTAAAGCAATGGATATCGCCTTCTCGATCGAGATGGTGATCTGGGTTGCAGTCGGCGGACGCGCTAGCCTCATCGGTGCGATTTTAGGAACCCTGATCGTCAACTTTGCCAAAAGCTTTTTGAGCGAGAAGTTTCCCGAAGTCTGGCTGTTTTTTCAAGGGGCATTGTTCCTGATTGTGGTTACGGTTTTGCCGGGTGGATTGGTCGGCTGGGTGCGATCGCAGGGACTCGACTACTCACGAACGCTCCTCAGAGGCAAACAGCGAGTGACAACCTACCCAAGTCTTGAAGAAGATCCGGATGTGGAATATGAGCGACAAGATCTTACAAATCGAAAATCTGACGGTTAGTTTTGATGGCTTCAAAGCGATCAAAAATCTCAATTTCAGCCTCGATCCAGGCGAATTGCGGGTGATCATCGGACCCAACGGCGCAGGCAAAACCACCTTTCTCGACACGATCACAGGCAAAACTCAGCCGACGATCGGACGAGTTATTTTCAAAGGTCGTGACCTGCGCGGACTTAAAGAATACCAAATTGCGCGCATGGGCATCGGTCGCAAGTTTCAAACGCCTCGTGTCTATTTAAACCTCACGCCCCGCGAGAATTTAGAGCTATCGTGCAATCGACGCAAAAACATTATTGGAGCCGTGTTTGGCAAACCCACCACGGCTGAACGGCGCACTGTCGGCGGACTGCTAGAGACGATCGGGCTAACCCACAAAGCTGACATTCAAGCCGCGCTCTTATCCCACGGTGAAAAGCAGCGATTAGAAATCGGAATGCTGGTTGCCCAGTCTCCCGATCTGCTGCTCGTCGATGAACCCGTCGCAGGTCTCACCGATGAAGAAACTGAAAAAGTCGGTGATTTGCTGATGGCACTTGCCGAAAGTCACTCGATTATTGTGATCGAACACGACATGGAATTTGTCCGTCAAATCGCCCGGCAAGTCACTGTCTTGTGTGAGGGCACTGTCTTGTGTGAGGGCACGATGGACGAGGTGCAAAACGACCCCCGCGTCATCGAAGTCTATTTGGGACATCAAGACGAAGACGAAGCAGCCTAACCATTTGAGTTGAATTACTGGCACTCTAAAATCCCAAACGATATGAGTTTGACAAACGGCGCAACCGCATCTTTCACCGATTCGACCACCGCAACTCCCATGCTGCAAGTCTCGGATCTCAACGTTTATTACGGCGAGAGTCACATTCTGCGAAACGTCGATCTGACGGTGCATCCCGGCAAGATGGTCTGCTTAATTGGACGCAACGGCGTGGGCAAAACGACTCTGCTCAAAAGCATTATGGGCTTGCTGAAACCGCGCAGTGGCTCAATCGAGCTAGCCGGAATCCCGATTCTTGGCAAACCGACCGATCAACGCGCCCGATCGGGCATCGGCTATGTGCCTCAAGGACGCGAAGTGATTCCGCGATTGACGGTTAAAGAAAACCTGATTTTGGGAATGGAGGCACTGCCCGTTTCTGAAAGAACATTGCTTCGCACTCGCAAGTCCAAAACTCAAGATATCCCCGATGAGATTTTTGAATTATTCCCCGTACTCAAGACGATGCTGTGGCGATTAGGCGGTGACTTAAGCGGCGGACAACAGCAGCAACTCGCGATCGCTCGTGCGTTGATGGGTCGTCCCCGTCTGCTCGTGCTCGATGAACCTACAGAAGGCATTCAGCCCTCGATTATTCTCGAAATTGAGGTGGCAGTCCGTCGTATCGTCGCGACCACAGGCATCTCAGTCTTACTCGTCGAGCAACATCTGCATTTCGTCCGTCAGGCAGACTGGTATTACGCCATGCAAAAAGGCGGCATTGTGGCATCAGGATCTACCAGCGAGTTAAGCAACGAAGTCGTTCAGCGCTTTTTAGCAGTCTGATTCATCAGCTTCAGAGCATTCTAAGACGGCATCGAGCAAGCCAGGAAACCGATCGTCTAATTCTTGACGGCGCAGTGAATTGATGTGCTGCGTCCCTTCTTTGCGGCAGTGCAAAACGCCAGCATCGCGCAAAATTTTGAAGTGATGGGACAGGGTGGATTTGGCGATCGGAATACACAGCGCTGCACAGGGCAATTCTTCCTGATCTGCCAATCGCTTCACAATTTCTAACCGCACCGGGTCGCCTAGCGCATACAAAACCCCTGCTAGCGAGACTTTTGTGATCTCCGGGTGATAAAACAATCTCATACCTGCATTATGCCATACAGCCCTCGCTAGTTCAGTCGTTCGAGATTATTGAACTATTGGGGAACAAAAGAACGCATAGCGTCGTTCCTTCTAAGTAGAGGTGTTTCTTCTTGAGGCATAAAAACCTGAAACTGAGAAACATAAGATTCATGGGAACTTCGCTGAATCTTTGAAATTCTTCATACTTATTGTTGCTGTGCTAGTATCTGGATGTTTGAGGAGACGTTACGGCTGTTTATCAGCATACTTTCGGTGGTGGAGGAGGAGTAAGAGTGAAAGATAGTATACCGATCGGGTATTCGAGTCTATATCTACAGCGAAGTCACCTAGAACCCATTCGCATTGGGGTGATCGGGGTGGGCAACATGGGTCAGCATCACACCAGAGTCTTGAGTATGCTCAAAGACGTTGAACTGGTTGGGGTTTCAGACACTAATGTAGAACGAGGATTGGACACGGCTAGTAAATATCGTGTCCGATTTTTTGAAGATTATCACGACCTAATCAGTCATGTCGATGCCGTCTGTATCGCGGTGCCAACCCGATTGCATCACGCCGTTGGCATGGCAGCCTTGAGAGCAGGGGTGCATGTGCTGATCGAGAAACCGATCGCGGCTAGCATCAGCGAAGCCGAGTCGCTGGTCAACGCTGCCGCCGAATGTCAGTGCATTTTGCAGGTTGGGCACATCGAGCGATTTAACCCCGCCTTTCAAGAACTGAGCAAAGTCTTGAAGACAGAAGAACTGCTGGCGATCGAGGCTCATCGCATGAGTCCCTATTCCGATCGAGCCAACGATGTTTCGGTCGTTTTAGATCTGATGATCCACGACATCGACCTGATGTTAGAACTGGCAGGATCACAAGTGGTGAAGCTGACCGCAAGCGGCAGTCGCGCCTCTGATTCGGGCTATTTAGATTATGTGACAGCAACCCTAGGGTTTGCCAACGGCATCGTGGCGACTCTAACGTCTAGCAAAGTCACCCATCGCAAAATTCGTCGCATTGCGGCTCACTGCAAAAACTCGCTGACCGAAGCTGATTTTCTCAACAATGAGATTTTGATTCACCGTCAAACCACGGCGAACTATATGGCTGAATATGGTCAAGTCTTATATCGCCAAGACGGGCTGATCGAAAAAGTCTACACCAGCAATATCGAGCCACTTCACGCCGAGTTAGAACATTTTGTAGGATGTGTGCGCGGAGGCAATCAGCCGTCGGTGGGCGGTGAGCAAGCCCTGAAAGCGCTGCGTCTAGCTAGCCTGATTGAGCAGATGGCGCTAGATGGAAAGGCTTGGCAATCGCCGAGAGAAAGCAACGTGGTTGAGCTAGACGCTCCAGC
The DNA here is from genome assembly GCF_001650195.1 of Phormidesmis priestleyi BC1401. Taxonomy (GTDB): domain Bacteria; phylum Cyanobacteriota; class Cyanobacteriia; order Leptolyngbyales; family Leptolyngbyaceae; genus Phormidesmis_A; species Phormidesmis_A priestleyi_B. The sequence goes on from NZ_LXYR01000011.1 coordinate 46,677, forward strand.
GATGGCAGTTTAGAGTTTTCTAAATCAATTTCTTTACATTCTACGAGGCGGGCAATGGGTCCGCCTTTTTTGTGTCGCCTCATCGGAGCATCTTCTCAGAAATGATAAATCTGTTTAAAAACCCTTCATATTGCTTAATAGTTTGCATCGTAGTTTAGATTCGTTTCAGTGACTCTATCTGCATCAATCGAGGAATAGGCTTCTTCTCTTTGAAACTACTTGCTAATTTGTAACAAGTTGTTTAAATTAGTTTACATAAAGATCAGAAACTTCCTATCCGTTCCCTGCTTTAACTCGCTTACTAGAAAATTCTGTGACCTATCAACTATCAAAAACTGTTATGAACGCTGATCAACTTCTAGAGCGCTATGCAACTGGGGAACGCGAATTTTCTCAAGCAAACCTGCACACCGCGAGTTTGAGCGAGGTTTGTCTAGCAAACATCAATTTGGCTCGATCGGATCTTGCCAACGCCATTTTGTCTCAAGCCATTTTGCGCCAAGCCAACTTGAGCGAAGCAAACCTGACTGCCGCTAGCCTCTGGAGAACTGACCTTCAAGGGGCAACGCTAACTTGGGCAACGTTGAACCGATCGAACCTAATTCGAGCCAGAGTCAGTCATGCGACCCTTCTAAAAGCGTCTCTGATCAAAACTGATTTACGATTATCCGACCTTCGGTATGCTGACCTCACGGGCGCAAACCTCACCGGAGCCGACTTGCGCTATGCCAATTTGTTTGGCGCAAACCTATCGGGCGCAAATCTCAGCAGGGCAGACTTGACAGGCGCAAATCTCAGCAAGGCAAACTTAACGGGTGCCTGTATTGATAGAGCGATATTGACCCGAACAACTCTTCTTTCAGCCAATCTGACAGGAGTTGATCTCACCCAAACTGATCTGCGTCGAGCGACGTTGACGGATGCCATTTTCTCAACCGCCGATCTGACCCCGCAACGGTAATAGAACGATTGCCCCCTTTAAATGCATACATCACTGGTGATGAGGACTCAAAATTCTTTATTGCAAGACTTGCGCCAAGCTTTACCGCAGCTACGATCGCAAATTTATTTCAAAGCGTCTTTAACAGCGCTCTCTCACGCGATGGAAGACCTGGTGCTGTCTGGGACTGACAAGCCCCTGGTAATCGCCAATTTTCAACAAGAGCGCTTTTATCGTCAAGAAGCCCCGCGCTATCAAAAGATTGGTGAGATCACCGATCAGGTCTATGTATTGGCAGCTCCAGAAACCGCTTTTAACGAAGGCTCTGTCTCTTACATGACAGTTGCTCTGTCCCCCGATGACCAACTCGCTCAAGAGTGGCATTTGGTGATTGTGGGGCATCACTATTCAGCGTGTTTGGTGTGTCGAGAACACGCGGCACCGATTAGCACCCCTTCTCTAGATGAAGTCAGGCAGTTTCAAGGATTTTGGACGTTTGACCCTGAAATCACGGTGCAGGCGGCTCGGCTGCTGCTAGAGCGCATCGTTGACTATCGACCAGAATTGGCACCCAAAGTTCGGTTGGCAGAGCAAGAATATGGACTAACCCAGTCAAGTTTGCCGACTCAGACATCCAGCGAGATTGATCCAAATCTCTTTGTCGATCGCATGGTCAACTATCTGCAAGCCAGCCAATATCGCTTGCTCAACGCTTATCGCACGATCGCCAGTCAAGAGCAAAAAGAGCGGCTGGTCAACTCGATCGCCACGGCAATTCGTCGCTCTCTCAACCCCGAACAGATTCTCAGCGTCACTGTCAGCGAGTTGGGGCAGGTCTTTAGACTGGGGCGGTGTCTGCTGCATCGCGACCAATCAGACTGTCCAGAGGTCGAATATGAGTCGGTTGCCCCTGGGTTAGAGTCTCTGCGGGGGCAGGTTTGGTCATTAGCATCGCATCCTCTGTTTCAGAAGACATTAGAGCAACCCCAAGTTGAAACCTCTGACTCAGAACGCACGATCGCGATCGCCGATGTCAGTCAAGATTTAGGCATTCAGTCTGACGCAGATCTCAAAGCACAGCTTCAGCGTTATCAGATTGGGTCTTGCTTAATGGTGCCGATTCGCTATCGAAGCAATTTGCTGGGGCTATTAGAACTGCATCAGCCCGACGCTCATATCTGGAAAGCCGATGAGGTGGCACTCGTCGAGACAATTTCGGCTCAGGTAGCGGTGGCGCTGATGCAGGCTCAGGCTTATAGCCGTCTGGAAGTTTTGAATCATCAGCTTGCCGATTTAGAAAGAACTCAGAGCAACCTGATCGCGATCGTCGGTCATGAATTGCGAACCCCTCTCTCGACGATTCAGGTTTGCCTAGAGAGTTTGGCAACCGAGCCAGATATGCCGCTCAACTTTCAGCAAATCATGCTCGAAACGGCGCTAGAAGACTCCGAACGGCTCCGAAAACTGGTGCAAGATTTTCTCACGCTGTCGCGACTAGAGAGTGGAGCAACTCGCTGGTTTGTCGAGCCGATCTCCTTTCAGGAATGTCTCGATTTAGTGTTGAGCCGTTATGCCTCTAGCTCAGATCAACCGCACATTGGGTTAGACATCCCGTCACAGCTACCTCTCGTTTTAGTCGATGGGGATGGCTTGATCGAAGTGTTGAGCAAACTCCTCGACAATGCCTGCAAGTTTACCCCTGCGGACGGAAAAATTATGATCAGTGCCCGGATTCCAGAACCCGATCTGGCAGATTCTAAATTAGAAGTTGTGATTGCCGACACGGGACGGGGCATCGAGTCGAGCCGCTTAGAAGCCGTGTTCGATCGCTTCTCTCAAGAAGAAGGCTTTTTGCAGCGCACCGTTGGCGGGACTGGATTGGGATTAGCGATTTGTCGACGCACGATCGAGGCAATGAACGGCACGATCTGGGCAGAGTCAATGGGCAAAAATCTGGGCAGTGAGTTCCACTTCACGGTGGGGGTGGCATAGCGATCGAGTGTGCGACGATGAAAGAACTTCCACTCTCAGCGTAAAATGCTCGATCTGCTGCTCATCACGACCCTGGGGTTTCTCGGAAGCTTTGGGCACTGTTTAGGAATGTGTGGTCCTTTGACTGCCGCTTTTTCTCTGTCTGGGCAGTCTGCTGCTTCGTCGTGGCAGCGTCAGATCACCTTTAATCTGCTGCTCAACTTGGGGCGAGTGGTCAGCTATGCGCTAGTTGGGGCAGCGATCGGGGCGTTAGGCTCTGTCCTGATCGCGGGAGGACAACTCGCGGGAATCGATAGCAGTTTGCGGCGCGGGTTGGCGATTTTTACAGGACTGCTGCTGATCTGGTTTGGACTCTCGAATATCAATCCCAAATTTTTGCCTCATGTGCCCGTGCTGCATCCAGTTGCGGGGAAGCTGCACGATCGTCTCAGTCGCGCCATGATCCACCTCTCCCAGTCCGATCGCTGGTGGACCCCCGCGCTGTTAGGCATGGTGTGGGGCTTGATTCCGTGTGGGTTTCTCTATGCGGCGCAAATTAAAGCGGCTGAGACTGGCAGTTTGTGGATGGGTGCCGTGACGATGCTGGCGTTTGGGTTGGGAACCACGCCGATGATGTTGGGGGTCGGCGTTTCGACTGCGCTGGTAAGTGCCGATCGTCGCAGCCAACTGTTTCGGCTGGGGGGCTGGGTCAGTTTGACGATCGGTCTTTTGCTGCTGCTGCGAAGTGGTGATATGGTCGATTACACCGGACACGCTGCCTTGATAATGCTGATGCTGGCACTGATTGCCCGACCAATTAGCCGTCTGTGGTCTGCACCCTTACGCTATCGTCGGGCGTTGGGAGTCGGCGCATTCGTGCTGTCGCTGGCGCACGTTTCGCACTTTGTCGATCACGCCTTTAACTGGAATCTTCAGGCAATTTTCTTCATGCTGCCTCGGCAACAGTGGGGAATGTGGGCAGGCATTCTCGCCTTGCTGCTGATGGTTCCGGCGGCGCTCACCAGCTTTGATGGGTTAATGACAAAACTGGGTGATGTGTGGCGCAAAATTCACCTGTTGAGTCTGCCTGCGCTGCTTTTGGTCGCCATTCACACGGGATTGGTGGGTTCTAGCTATCTGGGAGAACTGCAGCTCACCAGCGCTCACTGGCTAAGGGTAATTTTGTTAAGCGTGTCTGTGATCGGCGTGTTCTTGGCTCGATCGCGCTTCGTTTGGTCACTCTTATCGCTCGAAAAATTTTATGTCGCACCGTCCCGCAAGTAAAAGACTGATCATTTCTGCCGGGGTGTCGATCGCGGCTTGCCTGTTGCCTATCCTGGCTGCTCAGGCGCACAACGTTAAAACCTCTGGCGATGTGGCAGCCCTGTTTCACATTGAGCCAGACCACAATCCCAAAGCGGGACAGGCTTCTCGCGCCTGGTTTGCTTTAACTAAAAAGGGCGGAGAGCTAATTCCGTTAGAAAAATGTGACTGTAAGCTAGAAGTTCATCAAGAACCCCATCAAGAAGGCTCAGAACCGCTGTTAAAACCACCGCTCAAAGCGATTTCTACCGAGCAATATCAGGGCGTTCCGGGTGCAGAGATTATCTTTCCGAAGGCGGGGATCTACGAGTTAGAACTCAGTGGCACTGCCAAAGATGGGCAAAGTTTTCAGCCGTTTGAACTGTCTTATAATGTCACTGTTCAGTCGGGTGAAGCGGCGCAGCCGTCGATCGTTCCCTCACCTCTTGCCCAAGCTCCGACGGCAACTGAGACAGCTAGTGCAACCCGCTGGCTCGTGCCTGGAGTCGCGATCGCTGCCCTGCTAGGAGTCGTGGTTTGGCTGACCAAACGGAAGTAGCGTAAACTTCTCGCAAAAGTCCGAAGATGCCCTCATCCCCAGCCCTTCTCCCAAGCTTGGGAGAAGGGGAGCCAGATTTCAAAGTCCTTCTCCCACATGTGGGAGAGGAATTTAGGGTGAGGGCAGGGACTCTTGCAAGAGGTCTCGTGTAGCGATCGTTCCCAGTCCTAAAGGACTGGGAACGATCGCCGGATATTTCGGGTTTGCCCAGCCTCGCCACAGCCGCTATCAGTTCGTCTGGGTCAATGGGTTTAGATAAGTGCCCTTGAAACCCAACCAACAAAGCCTGCTGCTGATTGATGTCTCCAGCATAAGCAGTCACAGCGATCGCCGGAATCTCTCCCCCATGTTGAGGTGGCAGGGTTCGCACTTGTCGCATTAGCTCATAGCCATCCATCTCTGGCATCCCGACATCGCTCACCAGCACATCGAGAGGAGTCTGCGCTAGCGTTTGCAGCACTTCTTCAGCCGAGGTGACGCTGGTGACGCTGACTCCTGCCTGCTCTAGCACAAAAGTGATTAACTCGCGGGAGTCTGCGTCATCATCGACGACTAAGATATTCGTTCCCTCCAGGCTCAAAGCAGCAGTAGGTTGCAGCCCCTCAACCGGAGGTGCAGACTCTGCGGTGAGCGGTAGATAAACGGTGAACGTCGCCCCTTGCCCTTCGCCGGGGCTATCTGCCTCAACTGTGCCCCCGTGTAGGTCAACAATTTGACGCACGATCGCCAGTCCTAACCCCAGTCCGCCAAAGCTGCGGGTTGTCGAGCCATCTTCCTGACAAAAATAGTCAAATACGTTGGGCAAAAAGTCTGCGCCAATGCCCTTCCCTGTGTCAATCACCTGAATTTGGGCATGAGCATCGATGCACCTGAGCCGAATCTCAACTCGCCCTCCTTCGGAGGTAAACTTGACCGCATTGGACAGCAGATTCCAAATCACCTGCTGCAAGCGTGTGGGATCTCCCATCACTTCCACCGTCGGATCAAACACGGTTTGAATATCAATCTCTTTTGCCTGCGCCGCTAACCGAACCGTGTCAAGCGCCCCAGAAATGCAGTATTCTAAATTAATTGGGATCATCTTGAGCGTGAGTTTATTACGCAAGATTCGTGAGACATCTAGCAGATCTTCAATCAGCTTTGCTTGTAGTTTGGCATTACGCTCGATCGTGGCGAGTGCCTCGGCGGTTTTTGCCTGATCAAATGTGCGAGTTTGCAGAAGCCTGACCCAGCCCAAAATTGGGTTGAGGGGTGAGCGTAATTCATGAGAAAGCACCGCCAAAAACTCATCTTTGAGACGATTGGCGTTCTCAGCGTCTCGTGCTGCTCGGAAAAAGACTCTTTTTCTAGAAGACGTGCCTCTGTTTGCTTGCGATCGCGAATATCACGAATCAGCCAGCGCAGACCCTCAGGCTTGCCAAAAGCGCCTCGAATGCAAGTTACTGTCACCTCAACCGGAATCGTGTCACTCCGTAGAGGCTTCAATAGCAACTCCCAGTTTTGGATCTGCTCAAGCGCTGGCAAGCGACTGAGGCGGCGATAAAAAGCCCGTCGCTCTGAAGGAGCAGTAAAAACAATCAGGGGTTTTTTGACTAAAACCTTTAAGTCTAGGGAGAGCAAGTTGACGATCGCGTGATTGGCTTCTTGAATCACCCCAGCCTCATCGGTCACTAAATAGCCGTCAGACGCAAAATTAAACAGGTCTTGATAGCGCTGCCGTTCGGCTACCAGTTTGCGATTTTGCTCGTGCAGTTCTTCTTCCGCCGCCTTCAGTTCCTCATAGGTAAGCTGCAACTCTTCGCTGACGGTGGCTAACGCTTCATTTCGTTCCTCTAACTGCTCACTGCTATCGGTGTCTTGCTCTAAGGATTGATCAGGGAGCATAGCGCTAACTTCTTCAGAAGACATTTTATCTTTTGGCAAAATCAAACATGTTTAGAACTGCAGGCATTGCTGAATCAATCGATGAAGCACAGATTTTGCCCTCACCCTAGCCCTCTCCCAAAAGGAGAGGGGACAAGAGTTCTTGACTCCCTTCTGCTTGGGGAGAAGAGTTGGCGAGGGCTTGCCCCACTTCATGAGGAAGGCATCTCATATCTGCATTCAGCAACGCCGAATTGCAAAGCAACCCTTCAAACACCGATCATCAAAGCAGAGTATGGGAGAGAGAGGGGTGTCTTTATCTACACAAAGAGAGAGTTCTCTGCATAAGTAGGACAGTGTTGGGCAATACAGGGATATTTTTGACGATGTGCTGGGTTTTGCACGATCGGTCTCAAAGAATCTGAACAAAATCTGTTTGAATATAAGGGTAAGTTTGAAATCTACCTTCACAAAATTTGATTTCTAGCGTTTCACCCTTTACCCTTCACCATGATCAATCATGACGTAATTATCGTTGGCGGCGGATTGGCAGGATCTCGTGCGGCTCTAGAAATTGTCCGCACAAATCCCAGTCTTAGCGTCGGCTTAGTCGCAAAAACTCACCCGATTCGATCTCACTCAGTCGCGGCACAGGGCGGAATGGCTGCCACCTTAAAGAATGTCGATGCCACCGACACTTGGGAAGCTCACGCCTTCGATACGGTCAAGGGGTCAGACTATCTAGCAGACCAAGATGCGGTTGCGATTTTGACTCAAGAAGCCGCCGATGTCGTGATCGATTTAGAACACATGGGGGTTTTGTTCTCTCGCCTCCCAGACGGCAGAATCGCTCAACGTGCCTTCGGTGGGCACTCCCACAACCGCACCTGCTATGCCGCCGACAAAACCGGACACGCCATTTTGCACGAGTTAATCTGCAACTTGATGAAACACGGCGTTAAGGTCTACGAAGAATGGTATGTCACCCGCTTGATTCTCGAAGACGGGCAGGCAAAAGGCATCGTCATGCGAAACATTCAAGACGGGACTCTGGAAGTCGTCAGAGCAAAAGCCGTGATGTTTGCGACGGGCGGCTATGGTCGCGTCTATAGTACCACCTCCAATGATTACGCCTCGACGGGTGACGGGTTAGCTATGACCGCAATGGCAGGTTTGCCCCTCGAAGACATGGAGTTTGTGCAGTTTCACCCCACCGGGTTGCCCGTCGGAGTCTTGATCTCTGAAGCCGTGCGCGGAGAAGGGGCGTATTTGATCAACAGCGAGGGCGATCGCTTCATGGCATCCTACGCCCCGTCTCGCATGGAGCTTGCCCCCCGCGACATCACCTCTCGCGCCATCACCTACGAAGTTCGGGCGGGGCGAGGAGTCAATCTCGACAGCACGAAAGGCGGCTCGTTTGTCTATCTAGACTTGCGCCACCTGGGGAAAGAAAAGATCATGAGCAAGCTGCCCTTCTGCTGGGAAGAAGCCCATCGTTTTTTAGGCATTGATGCCGTGACGCAGCCGATGGCAATTCGTCCGACGGTTCACTACTCAATGGGTGGCATCCCGGTCAACACCGACGGACGGGTGAGAAGCGGCGCAAACGATCTCGTCGAAGGATTCTTTGCAGCCGGAGAAGCGGCGTGTGTGTCGGTGCATGGAGCCAATCGGCTGGGCAGCAATTCTCTGTTGGAATGCGTCGTCTATGGGCGCAGAACGGGAGCCGCGATCGCCCAATATGTCCAAACCCGAAAACTGCCAGAGGTGAATGGCGATTGCTACATCACCGAAACTGAAACCCAAATTCAGGCGCTCCTCGACCAACCGGGACAATATCGCATCGCCGAAATTCGTCAAGCTTATCAAGACTGCATGACCGATCACTGCGGCGTGTTTAGAACCGAAGCCGTGATGCGAGAAGGACTGGCGAAGCTCAAAGAAATTCAGCAGAAATATACTCAGATTCGCCTCGACGACAAAGGCAAACTCTGGAACACGGAAATCACAGAAGCCTTGGAGCTAAGAAGCCTTTTGATCGTGGGCGACATGATTCTTACATCCGCCCTTAATCGACAAGAGAGCCGAGGCTCTCATTTCCGCGAAGACTTTTCACAAAGGGACGATCAAAACTTCTTGAAGCATACCCTCACCTACTACTCTCCGGCTGGAATCGATCTCGACTATATGCCCGTCGTCGTCAATATGTTTGAGCCACAAGAACGAAAATATTAATAAAGGCAACCTTCTCTTATGGCTTACAGTGACTTCACTCTCGCCAAAGTTCAGCAAGACTTTGACTTAACCCTCGAAGAAAGGCAGAATCTTTTTGCTGAAATTGAGAGCGTAGAACCTTCTGATCTGCTCAAACAAATCCTAGAAGATTACATTCCATTAGCCACTGCAATCAATACTGAAAAGGCTCGTTCTGAGATGATGATCGCGCCAATTTTACTTGAAGTCAGACGACAGTTAGAAAGCCAAATCAGCCTGTTTTCAGGAACCGAATTTAATGTCGAACCCGAACAAGGACTCGCTGGTTTTTGCGACTTTATCATCAGTGGCTCAAGAGAACAGTTCTTTATAGCTGCGCCCGTTGTGCTAATCACAGAAGCAAAGAATGAAAACATCAAAGCGGGTTTAGGACAATGTGTAGCTTCGATGATTGCGGCTCAACGGTTTAACCAAAAGGCAGGAAATGAAATTTCTGTTATCTATGGTGCGACGACCAGTGGCACCCTTTGGCGGTTTATAACCCTAGAAGGAAAAACGGTTCACATTGACTCGATCGAATACTACATCCGAGAGGTCAATCAGATTTTGGGAATTTTGATGGGCGCGATCGCTCCCGTCTTGCTAACGAAACGCACCGCTTGAGAGAAATTGGCAAGCCAAAACCTCTTTAGCAACTACATCTCATCAACGATATCTAGAATCTGGTTGTACAAAGCTGAAGATACTCTAAAATCTGACGTGGTGATCAGAGAATCCATCAGTGGCTTAACGGCAACAATTAGATTTTTCTGCTTTGCCTCAACTAAGATACCAAGCAATCCAGTAATCCTTACCCCCAAGCGATTAGCCTCTGCTCTGCCACGACGCTCATCAATCAAAAGCAAATCTGCGTTGAGTTCCAAGGCAAGAGCGATCGCCTCAGATTCGCCAGGGTCTAATCGCACTTCGATCTGAAGACGCTCAACAGCCGTGCGGTCGAGAACTTGTCTCACTTCAAGCCAAGGAGCAGTTTGAACTTCGAGACTTCCTGGAACCGGAGGATCAATTTCTGCAAGTTCACGATACACCGCTTCGGGAATAGTGACTTGCTTGTAGAGTTGAGGCAAGAGTTGTAAGTGTTGAATGGCTGCTAGATTTGTGATTGCTGATGTATCGCTAATGACAATCACAATCGCCCCAATGCCTGTAAGTTTTTCAAATCTAATTCAAAGTCTTCAACGTCGTAAACATAGAGGGGAATGCTCCGTTGTTTGAGGAGTTGGCGAAACGCACTAAGGGGCATCTCCGCTAATTTGCTCGCGTAACCCAGCGTCAACCGACCTGTTTGAAAAAGGTGTAATGCAATTTCTTGGCGAAACTCGCTTGGAGTAAGCTGAGATGCTTGCAGGATCTCGTCTGAAATTGTAATGCTCATAGTAGAACGACTTCACCAACTATGTTTTCAAGGTAGCCCAAAAACCTTCAAGGCTGACGGATAACATTTATTTAGGTACTGATCCATCACGACAAATCAATAGTGCCTAGCTCGAAAAAGATCAAGAACTTTTGAATTTGGAATTGTTGAGGAAAAACGGTTCATATTGACGCGATCGAGTACTACATTCGAGAAGTCAACCAAATTTTGGGAATTTTGATGGGCGCGATCGCTGCCGTCTTGCTAATGAGACGCGCCAATTAAGAGAAATTAGCAAGTACATCTAAATCTTGATGTTGGCGATCGATTTTAACGAACTAACGTTGCCCATCACCCGCCGCAAATTACCTCTGCATAATAACCAATCAACTTTTGGCGGTCGGTGTGCATGGGCGTTGTTAGGCAATGTGAACTTGTAGCTAGTGATCTTGATGACTAATCGCTAGCTGTTCAGTTATGGAAAGTTACCTAATACTAGAGTTTGGTTTGGCACAAGATTGAAGCCTTGAGCATAACTTGTTATAGTTGGGAGATTTTGAATTTTGAAATCCTGCTCTAAAACCTTTTGTGGTTTTTTCCTACCGCTAATATTGCCGTAAACAGTAATTTTTCTGATGGACAAAGATAAGTCCCAATCTATAGGAGCGATAAAAGATAAGTATTTCGTTTGGCTTTCTCCTGGCTTAAGCACAAACGGACGAGGTAAATCTCCCAGACTAGGTTCAGTGAACGGTATCGCATACGGTATATCTGTTAGTGGAATATGCTTAAAAAATTCCTCAAGCCCTTCCCCGTCTGAGATAGCATAGAAAGTTGAATCATTCTTGTAACAATAGTCCGAACCATTGTTGTAAGCTGACTTAGTTATTCTGAGGTATAGAGAGTCAACAACCCCAATTTGAGCGCCAATATTCGCGATTGTTATTGGCAAAATAAGAAAATCTTGTTTCTCTACAGCGTAGATATAGATAATAAAACGAGGAGCTATGGTCATAAATTTTGCCCCCCTTAGGCTGTTCCAATAACCAGATATAAATAGAGAGATTGCGGATATGAGTAATGAAATTAAGTAGAAGAGATCTCGAATTTCTAGTTTTGTGAATGGATTCAAGTCCATCTGTTGTCCTCAAAGCGGCTAAGTTTGCTGTTATGAGTATAACTGTTCCTACCGTAGATAAAGAAATTTACAACCTACAGCTATTAATCATCTCATAGACCATCTTCAATCACTATCTTTGCCAAGGACTTAAGCTGCCTAACTTCTTTTTAGGGAGAAACTTTCTCCATATCATGCCAAAACGGGTAGATAAGCAGATGGTTTCCGCATAACACTCCAAATCAGGTAGATAGATAGATAGATAGATAGAATCTTTCTGCATAGTATGCTCATGCGGATGGATACGCGGAAAGGTTCCGCCTATTTGCAGAATTCAGTACAGCTGACAGCGATCGCTCATCCTTTGCCTGCTGCGCTCATTTTTTGACACGATCGTCCCATAAAAATTAAACTCTCGATCGCCTCTCTCCAAAGACAGGTATAATAACCGTAGTTTGAAGGGGAGTAGCTGCTGGTCTCAACACCAGCCCACTTGAATCAACATACTGGTGATGAGCCTGGTTCAAGTGATAAGCAGAGGTCGGAGATTAAGGATTCAGAGAATCGAGTAGAAAAACTTACTCTTTCTGAGACCCAAAACTTGAACCCCAACTTGTAAGCGAGACCTTCACTGAGTTCACATCTGATGTGAGCTTGGTGGAGTCGTTGCACCCTCATCAAGCCCACTCAGAAAATCTCTACACTGTTGATTCTGAGGAGCTTGAGAGCGTGTTAACTGCGTTTACTGCGGGTCTATTATTGATCACCGTTTCTGAATTGGGCGACAAGACGTTTTTCATTGCAATGTGTTTGGCAATGCGCCATCGTCGCCGCTATGTGTTTACCGGAAGCGTGGTCGCACTCGCTGCCATGACCATTCTGTCGGTTTGTTTGGGACGGGTGGTGTCACTGTTGCCCAAAGACCTAACGCATTACGCATCGATTTTGCTGTTTGTCGCGTTTGGCATCAAGCTGCTCTACGATGCCCATCAAATGTCACCTGAATGTCGCGATCACACATTAGCAGGCGAAGATGATTGTGTTGAATGTGCTTCTGAAGCAGAGCGAGACGCGATCGCTGCCGTCACTCAAGCCGAAGCGAACCTCAAACAAAAAACGCCCTTCGCGATTTGTTTAGAAGCCTTTGTGCTGGTTTTTGCGGGTGAGTGGGGCGATCGGACTCAATTTGCCACGATCGCTCTGGCGGCTGCCAACAATCCTGTCGGGGTGACATTGGGCGCAATTGCCGGACATACAATCTGTACCGCGATCGCGGTTGTCGGTGGCAAACTGATCGCCGGACGCATCTCAGAGCGAACCGTCACCCAGTTGGGCGGCATCCTATTTCTACTATTTGCCGTAGTCGGATGGTTTGAACGCCCGTAGAGACGTTTCGGTGGAACGTCTTCTTCGGTGGAACGTCTCCCGCAAACCATCGGGTAACCCGATCAATCCCCCATCCACGATTCCCCCCCGATCGTCCTCTCCCGATTTACAGCATGATCGGACGATCGAGTCCCGTCCGAGGGTTCAATTCGCCGCACTTGAATCTGATGCAATCGCGGACCTTCGGCTGAAATCACCGTTAGCTCACAGTCACCATATTGCAGCGTCTCACCCGGAGCCGGAATTTTTTGCCACTGGTAAAACAAAAAACCCCCTAATGTCTGATACTCCTCCGCCAGGGGAAAGTCTAGACTCAATTCTTCATTGACTTCCTCTAAATTCATCTGTGCCTGGATCAGGAAAGTGTTCTCATCCAAAATCTGAATCGAATGTTCTTCATCGCCCTGTGGCTCAGAGCTATCGCCAATAATCTGACTAATAATGTCCTGAATTGTGACTAACCCGGCGGTGCCGCCAAACTCATCGACTACGACCACCATATGCGTTCGCGATCGCTGCATCAAGGTCAGCAATTCGCCTAATGGCGTGTATTCAGGAACAAATTGAGCCGGGTGAATCCAGGATTTAATGGGACTATCGAGGGTCAATGTCCCCTGCACCAGCGGCTCTGCAAGCTCCTTGAAGTGAATCATGCCGCAAATATCATCCAGCGAGTCGCCAATCACCGGATAGCGAGAATGCCCCGAATGCGCCACTTCTTCGAGCAAATCTCGAACGGTGGCATCAACCCACAGCGTCGTCATACTCGGACGCTGGATCATCACTTCGGTCGCCGGAACGTCGCTAAACTCAAAGACATTGCTCAAAATCTCGCGTTCTTCAGCTTCTAGCCCGGTCGATTCGCTAGAGGTCGAGATAATGAGCTGCAACTCTTCAGGAGTCACTTGGTTATACCAGCCTTGCCCCGTGTATTGAACCCCGATCAGCCGCAGCAGCAAGCGCGTAGACTGATTGAGAACCCAAATAAATGGGTTAAAAAATCGAGCGATCGCCAAACTAAACGGACCCAAAAATCGCGCAATCTCCTCGGCGTAGCGCATCGCCACCGATTTAGGACACAACTCTCCCAACACGATTTGCAAATAGACAATCAGCAAAAACGCCAGAGGAACCGACAGCGAGTGCGATAGCGTTTGTACGATCGTCGGTGGAAACGGCAGATGAGCAATCCAGCTTGCAACGACGACTGCCATCGTGCTTTCACCAATCCAGCCCAGTGCCAGACTCGACAGCGTAATGCCCAACTGAGTCGTAGACAGCAGGCGATCGATGCTGCGCTGCAAATTCTGCACCGTGCGAGCTTGAATGTCACCTGCGTCAACCAGTTGATTGATTCGCGATCGCCGCACCGAGACGATCGCAAACTCTGTGGTCACAAAAAACGCGTTGATCGTAATCAGCAGCAAAACCGACAAAAACCTCAGCGCCACATCCGTCCAGCTAAGACTTTGAAGGGCAATCGGCGCTAAACCAACCGCAAAAGGGGCAATCATTTGCGAAGAAAACCAATGAACAATGCACCGTCGTAGATGATCAGAAACGCGACATTACGTCCCAGTTTGCTCTTACTTAACTGGAATGTCAGCCATCCGCAGTTGGAGCTTTTGATCGGGATAATCGGTGAGCTGAATCGAAATCTTTTTCGCCTTGTCGAGCAAGGTCGTCGAAAGCGAAACCGTGCCAGCAAATTTTTGATTATTAGGCGGCAACTCGGTCGGCAAGCCGTCAGTGTCTGCACTCAGCACCCGTCCCTGCTCGTCGGTGATATTCAAAAAGCTGTAGAGGAACTTCACCGATCGAGTGCCCTCGTTTCGCATTGAGACATCAAAGACCACAGAGTCTTTCCGCTGCCGCACTCCGCTCACTTCCACGGTTACACCCTTGTCTTGACTAATGATCGGAAACTTAGCCGGAGCCGCTGCTGTCTTTTCTGGCTCTGGCTGAGACGTGCTCGCAGAAGCCGATTTTGCGTTTCCATCTAAGCGGGCTTTCACCGTCTTAATGATGTCTGCTTCTTGCAATACCACTAGCTCGTCTGTCGCGCGCGCCGAGCCACTTTTCTTGCTGACCTTATTAGTCGGGCGGGCATCGGGCTGCGTAATTCCCTTCAGGGCTTCTCGTCCGATCGCAAACCCCCACGCTCCCGTTACAATGCCTGCGCCAAACATCAAGGTGAGCAAAATAAACGTGAGGGCAACCGTAGAATTAATTCGCATCGATCGTGATCAAGTATTAAGTGAACGCAGGTGACCTGAATTGTATTCGCTAAACGGGGTTGAGAACACCTCTATTAAAAAAAATATCGCGGCTGACTGACAACCGCGAAACTCAGGCTAAAATGTTACACAGAACTGACCCGCGCCGTTGACCGATTGGGGAGGTAGCGAACTCATAATTCGCCTTCAGGCTGGTTCGATTCCAGCACGGCGCATTGCCCAACCTCTGAAATCTAGCGCTCAAACACTAGCTCACTGCCGACTAATCGATTGCTGACGCTAGCACTAGGAAGCGTCAAAATTGATGTGTTGTAAGGATTTGGCAAATCTGGTGTGCGAATAAGTGGGTCATTAGCCGCTTGCTGAATCAACAAATCGCGGTAGATGCGATCGAGGCGATCGCCATCACGAGCAATTCCATTCTCTGGAAATCTAGGAATCCCAATCAATGCCTCGATCGGACGTTTGAAATCCTGAAACCCTTCGCTCGACCCAAAGAATGCCCGATCAACCGCATTGGGAATCGTCTCACGAGGCTTAAACGCTGCAGGTCTTTCTTGAGCAGTCACTGCTGTTGAAACCGTAGACGCAGCCACCAGAGCCATCAAGCTCAACACACTCTTTAACCTCACGCCCATAGAATTTGTCTCCACTATTCCGCTAAAGTTTAACTTTGGATTGATGGTTAAAACCAGGCTTTTAAACTGGTTTACAACGCTATCTTCTTAGTAATTAATAACTCTAGTCTGCCCTACCTATGACAAATCTGTCTCAATCTTCAGCAAATTTCCCGTGGTCGATCGCAGAGTTGCCTGCTCTTCGTCAAGCCTTGCTGAAGTTGTTTTGTGAAGTCGCCTATAGAGAAGGCGATTTCTTGCTCTCTTCCGGTCAGAAAAGCACCTATTACATCAATAGTAAACAGGTGACGCTGCACCCCCAAGGCGGTTTAGCCGTGGGACGAATTTTGTTACCCACCATCGCATCTGAAACGGTAGCGGTGGCAGGCTTGACGCTGGGAGCAGACCCGATCGTCACCGCAGTGAGTGTCGTTGCCGCCTATGAAGGACGATCGCTTGCCGCTTTAATTGTCCGCAAAGAACCCAAAGGACACGGCACTCAGGCTTATATCGAAGGTCCGACGCTACCAGAGGGCAGTCCAGTTGTGGTGTTAGAAGATGTGGTGACAACAGGACAATCAGCGATGAAAGCAGTTGATCGCTTGCGAGAAGCAGGGTATCAGGTTGAAGAAGTGATTACGCTGGTCGATCGACAGCAGGGCGGCGCAGAATTTTACGAGAAAGCAGGGTTAAAGTTTCAAGCCGTTTTCACCATTCAAGACCTGCAAAAATGCTGGCAGGAACTCCACGCTTAACTTGAGTGCGACAAAATCCACTCTTCTAAGATGGGATTCACGAGTTCAGGAGCTTCGTCTTGGGGGCAGTGACCCACCCCTTCTAACGGGATGAACTTTTCGACCTGAGGATAGTTTGCAAACGCTTTGCCAAGCTTGATCGGTTCCCACGGATCTTGAGCGCCCCACAAAATAATCGTCGGACATGGCAATTTCGGGAATAAGTCTTCGGGTAAGGGTCCTTGAGAGTAGCCTGTAAACGCGATAAACACCGCTGCCGCACCCTGATCGCTGGCGGCTTCCATCAGCAGATCGACTAACTCATCGGTGACAGCTTCCGATCGGGCATACGCCTTGAGCAAAATGTTCCGAACGGTCTTCGGCTGTGCGAGTTGCTTAAAAAACAGATTGCCGACCCATTTTCGCTTGAGAATTCCTTGTAAAACGGGCGCACCGACGCGCTTAATCCAGGGTTGCCCGATGCGTTTACGATCGTGCAGCAACCTTAACGAACAGTTGATCAACGCCAATCCCCGCGCAATTTCTGGACAATCGACAGCAGCTTGCATCGCGACAATACAGCCGATCGAGTTGCCGACCAAAAACGCCGATTCGCCCACCACTTCACGACAAAAATCGGCGATCTGCTGCGCCCACGTCTCAAACGTGTAGTCAATTTGCTCGATCGGAATGGGCTTTTCTGATTTACCAAACCCAATTAAATCCACTGCATAAACCCGACACGTCTTTGCTAACTCTGGCGTATTTTTGCGCCAATGATAAAACGACGCTCCAAACCCATGAATCAAAACGACCGCAGGTCCGTCACTGCCCTGAGCTTGATAGGCAACTTTAAAGCCTTTCCACATCCAGATTTTAGTGTCGATTGCGAGAGAAGTAGAAGCTACCATATAGGTTAAAGACAAGTTTAATGAGACGGTTGTGAACTTTTATGTAGTCCATTTTAACGGCTGCGAGTCAGATCTGATTGATCTTGGTGTCACGATCGGATACGACTACTATTAAAGTTCTGTACTCTTCATCTTTCAAGGCTGACTCTATGGACCCGATCGGAACTCAGATTGGCGGTTACGCCCCAGATTTTGAACTGCCGGGAACCGACGGCACGGTGCATCATCTCGCTCACTACCTTGAACAATCTCGTGCAGTGGCAGTCGTGTTTATGTGCAATCACTGCCCCTACGTGAAGATGTATCTAGAGCGGCTGAAGCAGATTCAGAGCGACTTTAACCCACAGGACTTGACGCTAATCGGCATTAACCCCAACGATGCAGAGCAGTTTCCTGAAGACAGCTTTGAAAAAATGAAGCGGTTTACCGCCGATAATCAGGTAAATTTTCCCTACATTCGAGATGTGACTCAAGAAGTCGCCTACACGTTTGGGGCAACGAAAACGCCTCATGTGTTTTTGCTTAATCAGCAAGGCGTGCTTTGCTATAAAGGCGCGATCGATGACAACCCCCAAGACTCCAGATCGGTCAAAACAAATTATTTAAGAGACGCGATCGCTAAAGTTCTAACTGGAGAAACGATCGTTCCCACCTCGACTGACCCAGTCGGCTGTTCTGTTAAATGGCGCAACAGCTAGAAATGATAAAAGCGTCTGATCTGCTGCTATCTTAAGTGAAAGCAATTAAAGTCACGCAAGTCATCGTCACATGGGAATAACATATCGGCGGATTCTGCTGAAGCTGAGTGGCGAAGCCCTGATGGGCGATCTGTCCTACGGGATCGATCCTGCCGTAGTCAACGGGATTGCCGAAGAAGTTGCGGAAATCGCCGCCACCGGAGTGCAGATTGCGATCGTCGTTGGCGGCGGCAACATCTTTCGGGGCGTCAAAGGCGCAGCAGCCGGAATGGATCGAGCCACCGCAGATTATATCGGCATGATTGCCACTGTCATGAATGCCATGACTTTACAAGATGCCCTAGAGCACCTTGGAGTGCCCACACGGGTGCAAACAGCGATCGCCATGCAAGAAGTTGCCGAACCCTACATTCGTCGGCGCGCCATGCGTCATCTCGAAAAAGGTCGCGTCGTCGTATTTGGAGCGGGATCGGGCAATCCATTCTTCACCACAGACACCACGGCTGCTCTGAGAGCGGCTGAGATTGGGGCAGATGTGCTGTTTAAAGCCACAAAAGTTGATGGAGTTTATGATGCCGATCCTACGCACAACCCCGACGCAAAGCGCTTTAAGAGTCTGACCTACTCTCATGTGTTGACTCACGATCTCAAAGTGATGGACAGCACCGCCATCTCATTGTGTAAAGATAACAATATCCCCATCATTGTCTTTGACTTATCGGTTGCCGGAAATGTGCGCCGTGCAGTGATGGGAGAATCTATCGGAACGATTGTCGGAGGTTTCTGTGAAGTTTGCTGATGTCGAGGACCACATGAAGAAGGCGATCGAAGCCACTCAACGGTCTTTTAATACCATTCGGACGGGTCGAGCCAGCACCAGTCTCTTAGATAAAGTGTCGGTCGAATATTATGGGACTCCTACGTCTCTCAAGGCTTTGGCGAACATCAGTACGCCTGATTCGAGCACGATTCAGATTCAGCCTTACGATCGCGGCAGTCTGGCGATTATTGAAAAAGCGATTTCGATGTCTGATTTGGGGTTGATGCCAAACAACGACGGGTCAGCGATTCGGTTAAATATTCCCCCGTTGACCAGCGATCGCCGCAAAGAACTCGTGAAACTTGCGACCAAATATTCTGAAGAGGGCAAAGTCTCTGTGCGGAATATTCGTCGAGACGCGATCGATGCGGTGAAGAAGCAAGAGAAAGCAAAAGAAGTCTCTGAAGACGAATCAAAAGATGTTCAGGACAAAATTCAAAAGCTGACGGATAAATATGTTGCCGAAGTAGACAGAGTTCTATCAGGGAAAGAAAAAGACATTTTGACCGTCTAAGAGATCGATCGTGATACCAAATTTATCCACAAACGCGATCAACACCGAATTTACCCAACGCAGTGAGACGTTCCACCGGAACGTCTCACTGCTTTCGATTGACAGAGGCGATCCAACCATTCGGATCGCCTTACTTGTAAGTAAATTTCAGTAATTCAGCCGCCCATGCCAGGAATCAGACTTCCGCTGAGACGTTTTAGCGCACGGGTCGCAACATCAGCATAGCGCATCTCGCCACACATAATTTTACCCAGGCGATCGGTGGCGGTAGGTCGCTTCACCCCGACTTTATAGCCGATGCCAGGAATGCGATAAAACACACCCGCGAGTCGCTGCGCCCAGACCATATCTACGCCCCATTCTTTTTGAATCACGGAGGTGTAGTTTTCTAGTGCCGTGCGATCGCCCGACAGCGCCCGGTCGATCGCTTCGGCTGCTTTCACGCCGCTAAAGATAGAGGGACGAATGCCCTCCCCAGTAAATGGGTCAACGACACCCGCCGTTTCACCCGCGAGAATTGCATTTTGGGCGTGCAGCTTCTGGTCGCCGTCCCAGGTGCAAATTGGGTGAAGATGGACTTGGCTGCTTTTGGCATCGATTCCAGCAAGAGCAGCATATTCAGCGAGGTCAGCCCTCAGATCTTCAGAGTCGCCGCCTCGGAAGGTGCTGGTTCCGATCGAGACACCATCCGCTTTGGGAAGATTCCAGATAAAGCCGTTTTTGACGATGCCAAAGTCGAATTGGGCGCGACCGTCATCGGTCGATCGCGGTGCTTCCATCACAGCACCCATGCGGGTTTTGCGTTCTTTAAAGCCCAGCCATTTTGCCATCGAACCTTTTGATCCATCTGCGGCAATCAAATAGCGGGCTTCTAACGCCCCGCTGGAAGTGTTGACGATCCAACGATCGCCCTTAAATTCGATTCCAGTGACGGTGGTGCGATCGCGCAGTTCTGCCCCTTTTTGCTGTGCCTGCTGAATCAGGAAGTGGTCAAATACGTCGCGTTTAACCATCCACATCGGCTCTGGTGTGTTGAGCGTTGCCTCAACAGGGTCACCGTGCTTCCAGGTGTAGCGGATTGCATCGACCTTGAGCGAAATTGCGGGTGAGAAGTCAAAGTCAAACCATTGGGCGATCGCAGGCGACACGCCACCGCTACAGGGTTTATATCGAGGCAGCGCTTCTCGTTCTAACACCAATACTGATCGCCCACGTTTTGCTAAATGATAAGCAGCAGTTCCTCCGGCGGGTCCGGCACCTACGACAATACAATCAAACATCACTCTGGAATTCACTCCCTAATTTATGCGTTCATTGCTCACTACAGAGGTTGTTGCTCAAGATCAGCACCGTTTAAGCAATCCTCATCAAGCCTCTGCCAAATTCGCTGGACATAATTTGAGAACGGTTCCTTAGTTTTATACCCTTTTGTGCGATCGAATGCCTGACTATGAAGTGTTGTTCACGCGATATGAAGATATCGCCTTTATCGCTCTGCCCAGGCACGCATTTTACCAGGATTGAGTAGTCCGTAGGGATCGACCATTTCTTTGAACTTGAGTTGCTCAACATCCACCGTTTTCATGCCGCCATCTTCCAGAATGTAGGTGTGCGGATTGAAGATAAACGCGCCTTTAGACTCGTGGTAAGCGATGATCTCATTGAGACGGTCTTCTGTCGTATAGCGGACGACTTGCAGCGCCGCCGGACGGGCAGATCCACCGACGCGCAAAAATTCTAGGTGCAGCATGACTTCATCGCCAAAATGGTGATAGAGGTGCTCAAGCAAGGCGAGATTGTCGTCTGGCAGCATCGTTTGCAGATAAGTCAGCGATGAATCGACACTGCGGGCGTGAAGCGTGGTGTGATTCCAGGAATATTCTCCGAGCGTAATGCCTTTGCTGGCTTCTTGGGCGGTTTTTTGATAGCCGATCGTGCCCCCAAATTCCTCAACCAATTCACCCAACGGCTCTAAACAACTCTCAGCTATCATGATTAGAGCGCAGTGAGTGCCATCAGGAATGTAGCTGCGGAGAGCCGCAAAATAGGTGGGAATCGGTGCTGCACAGACGCAGACCAGTTTTTTAATCAAGCCATCAGAATTAGTGAGCGCTTGCCCAAATCTGGCGGCAGACATGAAATCTGAGAAGTTAACAATCACTTCTGCCCAGGGATAAGCAGGAGCGAGGGGAATCTCTAGCTGAGTAATAATGCCGTTAGTGCCATAGGCGTGAGCGACTTTATAAACATCGTCTCCTCGAAGCTCAATCACGCGAGGCTGATCTTCCATCGTCACGACGCGAACCGCATTGAGGTTGCCGCGATCGCGCAGTTGCCCATAGGTCACCGAACCAATGCCCCCACTGCCGCCGCCAATAAACCCTCCGATCGTGGCAGTGCGATAAGTCGAGGGAGCCATGCGGACTTCCCAGCCACTCTCGCGGGTTTGCTTGTCCATTGCCGCCATTTTTAGCCCTGGTTCGACACAAGCGAATCCGGGTTTGACCCAGTGAATGGCAGTCATCCGCGTCATATCGAGAATCACGCCACCCTTGAGGGGAACGCACTGCCCATAGTTTCCGGTTCCGGCTCCGCGCACGGTGAGCGGCACTTTGAATTTCACGCACGCCGCTGCCACTTTGAGAACGTCAGCTTCGTTAGCGGGACGCACCACTAAATCACCTGTTTTGTCTCCCAACAGAGGCTGTAGCACTGGGCTAAAGGTGTAATAATCTTGCGAGAGTTTGAAAATCTGGTTGGCATCGGTAACAATGTCGAGTCCGGCGAGGTCAGCAATCAGGGAATTTAGGTGGATGGGGCTAGTTTTTGTCGAAGTCATCGGACGTTCTGTATGAACAGTTCTTCTGCATCTTAAATCGATTCTGAAGAGAAATTGGTATCCAAACTTTCTAGACGATCGAGGAACAGACGCTACGATCACCACCCCAAATCATCAATGATTACTGATTACAAAAATTTCCTAACCATCTTCCTACTGAGTCTCTCACTTAGCGCGGTCGGCTTCTTCTTCTGGTTTGGGTCAGCTTTAGGGCAATAGAAAGACACCGTTGCAATTTTGTGGGCAGCGGCAAGGTTACAACTAGAATCGAAAGGAGCGACCGCCATCGATGCTAGTGGACAACGCTATCTAGTTCGCGACCTGACAGAGCTTCAGCACATTCTAGAAGGTCACGGATTAAAACTTGAGGATCGATTAGGTAGCACTTTTGTCTATCGGAAACAGGGGCAACGGATATATTTGGGCTGTGGGCAATATACCAGTCGTTACTTGATCTGCGATCTACACTCGCCACTCTGAGAAAGCGCTTGCCGTTTACTCTATATTCTTTTGTCGCTTATCACTATAAAATCGTCCAAAACTTCTTCTAAAACTGCCATAACAGTTTCGCGGATCAGGGCTTTGAGTTCTTCTGTCGTCAAATCTTTGACTTGCATGGCGAATACAGGACTTTGACACTCCCCGCTCTAAAGAGACGGGGATTCTCCAAGCCGCACTTGGAAGGGACAGTCAAAAGTCCCCCTACCTGCTCGAACTCACTGACCACGAGAGCCATGAACCTTGCAGCTACTTTTCAATTGTTGAATGCTTTCCGGGATTCTCCACTCAGCCAATTCGGTACGCTCCACAATCCGCCTTGCTTGCCTTCCGGGGAGATCGTCGCAATGCGATTCCGAGGATGCCGGAATTTCACCGTACTGGAGTTGCTTCGTCACGTAGGAGTGTTTCCTTAATCACGCTTCAATCTTATCACGGCAGTTAAAACTGCGCGTTGGCTTTTCCACCCCGACTTGAAAGATCGGGGCTACCAAGCCTATCGAGTTAACCTAGTGTACGGGAATGACTCAATTCTAAGCGGCACGATCGTGGGTGACGATCGACCGCTACTGAGAAGAGTGAAAGAGATCGTCTAACTCTGCATAATCGGGCAGAGTTGTATCAATCGATTTGCCGTCTCGTAGCACAATCCGATCGTGCTGTGAGCGAGACAGCAATTCGCTGTAGCTGCGCGCCTTAAATAAAACGAGGTCGGCGGGAAGTCCGGCTCCAATTCTGCCGACTTGAGGAAGACCCATCAAATCTGACGGAGTCAGGGTGATCGCGTTTGCCCAATCGGTGTAAGGGCGATCGAGATGGGCAATGCGAACGGAGAGATTAAACACTTCCAGAGCATCGTGATCGCCAAACGCAAAGAATGGATCGCGACAATTATCACTGGCGATCGCGACTGATACGCCTTGCTGCTTTATTTCGTGCAACAACGTCACCCCACGCCATCGGGGAGTCTGTCCCGCCGTGCGACCTTGCAGATAAAGATTGCACATCGGCAGACTCACGACTCCGACTCCCGCCTTTTTGACGAGACGAATCGTTTTAGTTGCCTCGGCTTCCTCTTGCACTGCCAAACTACAGCAATGTCCGCAGACAATTTTTCCTTTAAATTTGTGTCGAATTGCGGCTTCTGCAACACGCCTCAGAGTGATCGAGCCAGGATCGTCATTTTCGTCGGTGTGGAAGTCTAAATTTAGCTTGCGTTCCTGGGCGAGAGCGAAGACTCGATCGAGTTGGGCATCAATGTCTGGGTTCATGTAGGCAACACCGCCTAATACTCCCCCAACATCAGCGACTAAATCAGCTAATTTCTCTCCTTCGGGGGTCAGAAAGTAGTCTAGCGTCACCAGCGAGACGGCTTGAAGGATCAGCTTCTCTGCCCAGCGATCGCGCAACGCTTTAAAAACCCGAAAGCCAATGTCTCCCTGCTCGCCAAAGGAGTCAATATGAGTCCGAATGGCTTTTGTGCCGTGGGCGTAGCTGCATTTGAGTCCAAACTCCATGCGGCGATAGACATCGTTCTCGTCCCAGTTTTTAGCCGCGTCTGCTTTAACCGTCGTCAGAGCAGTGTTAAACGTACCGTCAGAGTTTGGGGCACGGTTCCAAATGTGCCCTTTGTCGAGATGAGTGTGCATATCTACAAAACACGCCCACACCATGCTACCCTTCAAATCGACTGAGGGATCGTTGTAGGTGCTACACGTTCCGGCAGCCACGATCGAGGCGATCGTGCCATCTACAATTTCTAGATCAACGGCGAGAAGCGAGTCACCAGACGATTTTTTGTTAGTCCACTTCGTTCCACTCACAATCAACGACGGAGGAACGTGGGCATTTCTGAGCCAGTAGCGATGAGAGTCAAACAGCATAGGAGCAGTGAGCCAGTGCGATCGGAGTTCAGTCCTAAC
Organism: Phormidesmis priestleyi BC1401; assembly: GCF_001650195.1. Taxonomy (GTDB): domain Bacteria; phylum Cyanobacteriota; class Cyanobacteriia; order Leptolyngbyales; family Leptolyngbyaceae; genus Phormidesmis_A; species Phormidesmis_A priestleyi_B. The sequence goes on from NZ_LXYR01000011.1 coordinate 71,233, forward strand.
TTACCAGTAACCCTCACCCAAAAAAGCTTAACCCGCCCCTGATTTCAACTCAGTTGACTGTCAGTAGAAGCATTCACTCTGCGAATCGGTTCTAAAGGTTTGTGCAAAAAGAGTCGGCGGGGTTGACCCAACAGCCAGGTTATCAATCCAGCATCCGTATCTCGCAAACGATACCCGCTTTTTGCATAGAGTTGTTCTGCCGAATGGTTATTCTCCAACACATGCAGATAAATGTCTTCAAATCCCCACGCGAGAACGACTCGATCGCACGCCTCCAGCAACTGCATCGCGGCTCCTTTACGCCGACACTCTAGCTTGACCGCCAAATTTGACAGATAAGCATATTGACTCGTGCGCGGCTGCCAGGGGTTGAACGATCGCAGCCCAATCTCCACCGTCCCCACCAAGACACCGCTATCGACCGCAACCAGACAGACATAGTGAGAAGGAGCCGTCTTTAATCGATTTCGCAAATCTTCATAGATTCCCACTCGCATAATCGGAATCAGCCAGCGCATAAACTCTGGTTGCAGATGAAAGCTTTCCGCCAAAATTCCAGCAATCTCCGACAAGTCCTGCGGCTCAACCGATCGGATCAGAAAGCGTGGAGAACTCGATAACGGCTCTGAAGAATCTTGTTCGCGAGGTGAAGAAGGAGTGTTCACAACCAACTGAATAAGGCAACACAGACCATCCTAAGTTGAGCAGCACAATCTGCCGCAACCCAAAACGTGTTTTTTGACATAAAAATACCTGCCTAGCCAAAGGTGAACTAGACAGGTGTTGGCTCACGAATCGCTCGTGCTATTTGCCAATCCGAGGAGGTTCGCGGAAGGCGATCGCAAAAAACAGCACGCCGATCGCGAGCGCAATAATCAAAATGTAAGCAACGCTTTCCATATCTCCATATCCTCAGTTGTGAGTGTATCTCAGACTATCCAGCGGTCAGTCAGGTTCAGCCAGTCCTCAAAACAGAAGCGGCTGAACCCAAGCCAACCCACCTTAAACCTGAGTTTGTCTGCGGGTGCTCTTGTCACCCAACTTCTGGAAGTAGCCCCACTCAACCTGCTCTTCTGCCAGATCTGGGTCAACCCCTGCAAACACATCTCGGAAGATGGTGCGAGAGCCGTGCCAGATGTGCCCAAAGAAGAACAGCAGAGCAAAGACTGCATGACCAAATGTGAACCAACCTCTTGGACTGGTGCGGAACACCCCATCAGAGTTGAGCGTTGCCCGATCGAACTCAAACGGTTCACCCAATTGAGCCGCACGCGCATAGCGCTTGACTTGAGCAGGGTCAGAAATGGTTTGACCGCCCAACACTCCGCCATAGAAGGTTGCCGTGACACCTGCTTGTTCAAAGCTGTATCTCGACTCAGCCTTTCTAAACGGAATGTCGGCGCGAACGACACCATCAGCATCCGTCAACACGACCGGGAAGTTCTCGAAGAAGTTTGGCAAACGACGAACGGAGAGTTCTCTACCGTCACTGTCTTTAAACACGGGATGCCCTAACCAAGCTTGGGCAATTCCATCGCCTTTGTCCATCTGACCTGTGCGGAACAAACCGCCCTTCGCAGGGCTGTTGCCGACATAATCATAGAACGCCAGCTTCTCAGGAATCTCTCCCCATGCCGCTTCAGGGCTGGTGCCATTGGCAATGCTAGTCTGAACGCGCCGATTGATCTCCTGCTTAAAGTAGCCCGCATCCCACTGATAGCGAGTCGGACCAAATAGCTCGATCGGAGTTGTCGCATTTCCATACCACATCGTTCCGGCGACGATAAACGCTGCAAAAAACACTGCCGCAATACTGCTTGCCAGCACGGTCTCAATGTTGCCCATCCGCAGCGCCTTATAAAGTCGCTCAGGAGGACGAACACTCAAGTGAAACAGACCTGCAATAATGCCGACGATGCCCGCCGCAATGTGGTGAGCGACAATTCCACCCGGATTAAAGGGGTTGAATCCTGCCGGACCCCATTCTGGCGCAACGGGCTGAACGCTGCCCGTAATTCCATAGGCATCAGACACCCACATTCCAGGACCAAACAGCCCGGTTAAGTGAAAGGCACCAAAGCCAAAGCAAAGTAAGCCAGATAAGAACAAGTGAATCCCGAACATTTTCGGCAAGTCTAGAGCAGGTTCGCCCGTGCGAGGATCTCTAAACAGCTCTAAATCCCAATAAACCCAGTGCCAGCAAGCGGCTAAAAACAGCAGACCAGACAGCACAATGTGGGCGATCGCTACTCCTTCAAATGACCAGAAACCAGGATCAAGCCCGGATTCACCCGTGATGCTCCAACCCGCCCACGAAGAAGACACGCCCAAGCGGGTCATGAACGGCAGCACAAACATCCCTTGCCGCCACATCGGATTTAAGACTGGATCGCTGGGGTCAAAGATCGCTAGTTCATACAGCGCCATTGAACCCGCCCAACCTGCCACTAAGGCAGTGTGCATTAGGTGGGTTGCGATTAACCGACCTGGATCGTTCACCAAGACGGTATGGACTCTATACCAGGGTAGTCCCATGTGACTACGCTCCTCCTATAAATTATGTCTACTGCAACGCTCGTTTCAGCATTTTGTTAAAGTGCCATGTACTTGTAAATCTACCAGATTTAGAGGCGACTTCTCACTTTGCGATCGCGCTCCGCGACCCCTCAAAAGAAGAGCGTGGATGGTTTGATGCGCTACTGTAAAAATGAAGGTGTATAAAGAAGTGTAACCAGTGTTAGAGCCTATTGCAAGTAATTTGTAGATACGTGAGAAAAGGACAAATATCGATCGCCAAGCCGTTAATAATTCTTAATTGATTGACAAACTAAGTTACAAGTTAAATAGATAGTTTTTCAGTCCAATCTAGTCAACAAAAAATCCCGTTAAGAGGTAAAAGTCATGCAGCCAGCAGACACCGATATTCAATTGATCGGCACCGATGAAACAGCCGCAGTCAAGCCAGAGACCGTGAGCGACCCCACAAAGCCACTGTTTCGATCCGCCAGCATTACGTTTGTTAAAGAAGGGAAAGAAGCGATCGTGGCTGACGGAGCAAATCTGAGAATCAAAGCGATCGAGAACGGGGTTGACATCTACACCTTCGGCGGAAAAATGATGAACTGTGGAGGCTATGGTCAGTGCGGCACTTGCATTGTAGAGATCGTAGATGGCATGGATAATCTCTCGCCCCGCACCGATTTTGAGACCCGCAAACTCAAAAAGAAACCTGCTGCCTATCGACTGGCTTGCCAAGCATTAGTCCACGGGTCAGTCAGCGTCAAAACCAAGCCTTAGTGGTATTCTAAAGGGGTCGATGCCGAGATTTTAGATAGGGGCTGGGCTTTATGCAAGTTAATGATTTAGGGTTTATTGCAAGCCTTTTGTTTGTGCTAGTTCCCAGTGTGTTCTTGCTGATTCTCTATATTCAAACCGCCAGCCGTCAGTCAGACAAATAACAGCAAATCTCCACTGGTTAAGTTTATTTTGAAGAGGGTATGGAACGATCGCTCCGTACCCTCTTTGCTTTACGAGAAAAGCCGCTAGATATTACGAATTATGAAGCTTCAGTCTCAGATTTTGTTTTAGAAGTAATGGATTCAGGGTCTTCACTAGAAGGCTCTGAATGCAAATTGACTATGAGAGATTGCAGCCCCAGTCGTCGAATGTAGGGCCAGCCACCTTCAGCTTCAATGTCTCTCAAGAGTGCATAAAGCGCTTGTCGATTGTCTGGCAATGACTCCTGAAATAGACCTTCACATATGTCTCGATGCAATCCTTCTAGAAGCCTGAGCAAGGCAAGAAGCTTTATACTGTCACCCTTTGACGCTTCGGCTAGCTTCTGAATCGAGCTTACAATTTTCTCAAAATCAGGCAATTCTGACTCAACGTTCACATCCCTACTCATCCCAGTCCTACCCCTCGAAATTCCACACCGTCTGCATAGTTAAACATACCCGCTCTTAACAGCTTAATCAGGCGTTGGCATTTCGCTATAGCTTCAGCTAAATTTGGGGTCTGCACTCCGCCTGTTTCATTACTTACTTGAGACGTGACCGGACTCTGAAGAGCTTTTTCAGAAGGGTATAGGGTGTGAGACCCATAGAGGAGTCGGCTCTTCGCCATAAATGACCAGTCAGCTAAATAGAGAAGCACCCTTGCTTGTAAAATGGGTTAGCGACAGTGTAACCCATACGGACACTGGGTTTTATGCTTCAACCCGACCTACGTCTATCTTACATTTGATTCCACCCACTCAACTATGTCTGATTTGTTTGGCATTTCAAAAATCATTCTCGACACCGATCCGGGCGGTGATGATATTTTCGCGTTTTTTTGGTTGCAAAGTCTGGTCAAGCAGGGGCATTTAGAACTCGTTGCTATAACGACTGCCGAAGGCAACGTGTCTGCTAAAAAGACGTTTGCGAGTGCCAGTCAAATTCTCAAACTAGGAGGATTGCCTGACGTTGAGATTGGGCGAGGAGTCTTAATCAAAGGAGACCCTGCTGAGGATGCGGCACACATTCACGGCAGTGATGGAATGGGCAACTTATCGACCACGCTGCCGAAGCCTCTAGATGATTATGAAACGGCTCGATATTCTGACGACATTATTATCGATAAACTCAATGCGATGCCCGGAGAGATTATTCTGGTCGCGATCGCTCCCTTAACTAATTTGGCAGCCGCAGAAGAGAAGAGTCCCGGCATTCTCAAAAAAGCAAAGCAAATTGTAGTGATGGGAGGCGCATTTCTTTGCCCCGGCAACGTCACGCCTCATGCAGAATTCAATATTTGGTTCAATTCAGCCGCCGCAAAGACTGTTTTTGACAGCCGAGATGATCTGGTAGTGATGCCATTAGATGTGACGAGACATCTGATTTTTACAAGAGAGATGGCGGACACGATCGTCCAGACCAACTCAGACGGCGAGGTTGCTAAGTTCATGCAAAACCTCTGCGGGTTTATGATTCAGACTGCTCTCACCTACCGAGAAACCGAAGGAATCGAGGGGTTTTTGGTTCACGATGCTGCCACGATCGGGTATCTCTTCTACCCCGAAACTCTGACGTTTTGCAGAGCTAATGTCCACGTTGAAACCCAAGGTGAATGGACTCGCGGGCAAGCTCTGATTGATCGTCGAAAGCGAGTCAAGCGACCTGCGAACGCCTGGGTTGCTCTGCACGTCGATCGGGTAGGATTCTTTACCAGTTTTGTCGAAGATTTAAAAACGCTGATCAGATGATGATTGACGAGATCGAATCTGATCAATCACGTCCAAATAGTGAGGAATTGCCTCTCCTGCTGCTTGACAGGCAGCGCGATCGACCGAGATTGGATCGTCACCAAAAAACACTTTGCCGAACTCGATCGTGTCTCCTTTATCGGGCTTCCAGTCGCGGCTAATCAGTCGGCGATCGGCATCCACTACTGCCCCATCAAACAGATGTCCGATGCAAAAGTAGACATCTTGCAACACTTGAGGCACCGACGGGCGATGCAGTTGTCCGCGAGAATTTGGGCTACGGGCTTTATACTTCGATCGTGGAAATAGCCCATAGAGATTCTTTAGAGATGCAGAAATCAGCGGTTCATCCTTTAGAATCGTTCGCTTCAGCGTCCCGACTGTGATCCGACAATCGACTTCTTGAAGCAGAGCAGGTGCCCACATCGTCTGAAAGCGCACTGGAACTGAAGAAAGATTTGGGTATTCCAAAAGCGGAAGAGTATCGGCATCCACAAGCTGCATCCCCTCATCTAGCAGAGGATACAGCCCATTTCGTCCTGCGATATCCGCCAAACTCACCGGAGAGCAAACTCCCTCCACAATCAAGATTTCAGCACTCGGACTTGCCTGCCGCAGCGCCGTTAAAACTTGACCCAAAATCTTCATGCTCACCGTAACCGGAGCCGCAACTGGGTAGCCCAAATTGGGTTTAACGAGAATACGTTTAGCGTTATGAGCAGACATCGGAGGCTGATAGATAAATGATTGCGCGAGAGCGGTCTGAACCGTTTTATCGCTCAACATTTAAATTTGCTGGAGACATGACGATTTTCTTTGCTAACCCCAAACTCTTGAGCACTTGAATCGCCCACCAGGTTGTATCAATTTCCCACCAGCGCCAGCCAGACTTTGCCACATGAGGATAAGCATGATGATTGTTGTGCCAGCCTTCGCCGTAGGTTAAAAGCGACACCCACCAGAGGTTGCGAGCACCATCATCGGATTCAAACGTGCGATAGCCCCACGCGTGAGCCGCCGAATTGACTAGCCAAGTCGAATGCCACAGCAAGACCGATCGCACCACAATTCCATATAGCACAAACGACCATCCGCCCAAACCATATAACAAAATCGCCAGCGGAATCTGCAACACTAAAAAGTAGCGATCGAGCCAGCGATAAAACGGTTGGCGCGCCAGATCAGGAGCATTTTTGGAATAGATTTCGCGATCGAAGAATTCAGGGCGACGATAGAGCAGCCACAGCATATGACTCCACCAAAATCCACGCCTTGCTGAATAGGGGTCTTTATCAACATCCTCGGTGTGAGCGTGATGCTGACGATGTCCGCCGACCCAAGAAAGAGGACTGCCCTGAATGGAAAGCGCACCCAACGTCGCGATCGTATACTCTAACCACTTAGGAACTTGAAAACTGCGATGGCTCAAGAGGCGATGATATCCTAAGCAAATGCCGATTCCGCCAAACAACCAGTGGAGAAATAAAGCTATACCCAAAGCAGACCAGGAGAAAAACCAGGGAGCTAGAAGCGCTAGCCCGTGCATTGCCGTCAAAAAAGCTACCGTCGTCCAATCAATCGCAAGTGGCTCACTGCTCTTAGGAAGAACAGTCTCCAGAGATTTTGAGGTCATTAAAGTTCTAGAGACTCGATTTTTAGCTCACAGAGCGTTGCGGTGTAATCCACGCAAGCCCTGATTGTTTATATGCTATCAAGTTCGAGCGTGGGCTGCAAGTGCCACTTGCATTTTACCTAACATCTAGTCTTTATCTGCGTCTATAGAATGAGCACGATCGTCTGAATACTCGATCGGTTCAAGCAAGTCTAGACGCGCAGTTGTCATCAGTTGGAATGCTTTGATATAAGCGCTTGCATAATAACTAGATAGGAATTTTGCCACTAGCATGAGATTACTCCGTTAAGTAAAGCAAAACTTTATCGGAGATTCTACGGAGATGCTACGCCCAAAAGAGAGATTCAGCATTCATCCGCAAGTTAGATCATGAGTTTAAAAAAAGCCCCAGAATTCCTTCCGGGGCTTGCTCACACGTTCACTGATTTCTAGAACCTGCAACTCAATTATTGAGAGTCAAAGCGACTACTCAGCAGCAGAAGTAGCAGGTTCTTTTTGAGAATTTGAAGCTTGATAAACCTTTTCTAGACCCATCACTTGCTTCGCTTGCAGAGACAATGCGTTAACATCAAGCCAATTGACAATCAGCGCATCGGTCGAGAATAAACCCGCCCCATTTACTGCAAAGAGCAGGAAGCAAGCCGCATAAACCGCAGACAGTTCTAAATAAGGAAGATTTAGCCCGGCGACGAGAAGGTGATGGTAAATCGCAACGCACATGGTGCTAAATAGCCCTAGCGCTGCTGGACGAGTCAATAGCCCAATTGCCAGAAGGGGCGCACCTAGTAGCTCGGTAAACGCTGCCAGGTAGCTAAATACGATCGGAAAGGGTAAGCCAATCACCTCAACATAAGCGTGAGAGAAGCTTTCGATATCTCCGAGCTTGTCTAGCCCATTGTGGATCATCATGATGCCCGCAACGGTTCGCAAGATAGCCCAAGTAGTCTGAGTCCAAAAGCCAGTGCTGACGCTGGGCTTGAGAATTTTGGTTAAGAGAGCAGTAATCGACATGATGGATGCCTGTTACAGAAGGGATTATTGATTTATATTCATAATCTTAACATATATTAATGATATGTGTGCATAAATACTGCGGTTTGTTGCCGATATGGGGGCAACGATCGAGCGTTAACTGAGGTCTTGCAGCATTCTCAGTCAGCCCGACAACTCGCCCTGAATAAGGGGTTTTAATCAGGTGTAAGATCTCAGATAAACTAAACATCAAGTTCTCTTTTTTCACAGATCCCATGTCTGATGTCTCTGACAGCTTTAACGGTGAACAACTAACTCCGTCCCAAGCGATCGAAACCTTGCAGTCGCCTGATTTGGGTTTGCGCGTCTATGCTGCCTGGTGGTTAGGAAAGTTTCGCGTCAATCAGCCCGGAGTCGTAGAACGATTGATTCACGCTCTCGAAGATGAAGCTGATCGCACCCCAGCGGGTGGCTATCCACTGCGGCGAAATGCAGCGAGAGCGTTGGGAAAGCTGGGCGATCGTCGTGCTGTTCCAGCTCTGATCGAGAGTCTCTCATGTTCGGATTTTTACGTGCGAGAAGCTGCCGCACAAGCGCTAGAGATGTTGGACGATCGCAGATGCATTCCTGTTTTAATTCAGCTACTCAAGAATGAGATTCCTGGGACAGAGCCGTCACCCGTTCGGCTCGATTTTCCTCAACCCTACGATGCGATCTTAGAGGCATTAGGAACGCTGGGAGCCGTTGAAGCTATTCCCTTAGCCAAATCTTTTTTAAACCATCCGGTCGATCGAGTGCAATATTCAGCAGCCCGTGCGCTTTATCAACTTACAGCGGATAGTCGATATGGCGATCGGCTGGTCAAAGCGCTGAAGGGTAAAGATTTGCAACTGCGGCGATCAGCTCTGGCTGATTTGGGCGCGATCGGCTATCTTCCTGCCGCTGACGCGATCGCGCAAACACTAGCTGAAAATAGTCTGAAGTTGATTGCGCTCAAAGGGTTGTTAGAACACCAGTTTTGTGACATCCCTCTGCCTAGTCTTTCTGACGGAGCCATCAAGATTATGAATTTAATGGACTCGCTGCTTTAATAATGTTTGCGCTAGAGAAGAATGTGTTCTACACAGAGATAAAGGAGTTTGCGGTGGTTTCACGCACACTTTAGAAACTCAAGGAAATCCTCAAGCGATCGTAAGTCAATGAAAGTCAGATCTGCTACTCCTACTGATGTGTCGCTGATTTTCTCGTTCATTCAGAAGAAATCAGAATTTGATAGAGACATTGGCGCATTCTCTGGTGCGTTGCAAATATCCGAGGACAAGATCTACAAAACAATTTTCAGAACTATTCCCTTTGCTTACGTTTTGTTCGCGGAGATCTTAGGGTATGAGGTTGGTTTTGCATTATATGGATTCAGGTATTCATCATTTGCAGGTCAACCTAGCATCTGGCTTGATGATCTGTACGTGGATCAAGAGATGAGAAGTCAAGGTGCAGGAGCCGCCCTAATGGATCGCCTCGCCCATATTGCTAAGGAAAATGACTGTAGCCATCTTGCTTGGAATGCTGATGCTCGAAATACTCGTGGGCTTAGTTTTTACGATCGGCTGGGTGCAGACGTTATAGAGCAGCATGGTAATCGATGTTTTTTGAGGTGGGTTCCGTGGATGGCTGCATAACGAGGCGATGAAGGAGACAGTTGCGAGATTTTGGTAAGGTCGCAATTATCTGTCGCTGCTCATCTTGATATAAGGGTGGATCGATCAGCTTTAGAATAGGAATTGAAGCTTGTTCACTCTTCTCCAAAATCCTGTGACTGATATTCAAACTCTGATTCGTGCAGTTGATGAAGCAGATTCTTCAACTCATCTCCTAGAAGCGGTGCAAGCGTTGGCGATCGCCCATACTCAAGCCGCGATTCCTAGCTTGATTGCTGCCCTTGGCTACAACAATCCGGGAGCAGCTGTTGCGGCAGTCGATGGGCTGATTCGTCTTGGGGAGCCGTCGGTGCTGCCGCTTTTAGAGCAGTTAGATGGCTATAACTATGGGGCGAGAGCTTGGGCAGTTCGAGCGCTGGCTGGCATTGGTGATCCGCGTGGTTTGACGATTTTGCTTCATGCGGCACAAAACGATTTTGCGATGAGCGTGCGACGGGCAGCAACCAAAGGGTTAGGCAGCATTCACTGGCAGAAATTAGAGGACGATCGGATTCAATCTGCTCAACTTCAAGCGCTCGAAGCTTTGCTGCACGTCTCTCAAGATCACGAGTGGATTGTGCGCTATGCAGCTATTTTGAGTTTGCAGTCTCTTGCGATCGAGGGGTCAAAATCTCGACCCGATTGGCTGGCTCAAATTCAGACCAGGCTCGATGAGTTGGCTGAAACCGATGAAAGTTTAACGATTCGTGCCCGTGTTCGATTGGCTCAACAGCAGATCCAAAACGCTAGGGTTTGATGTCACGTCGCGATCGTCTGCAATGTTCTCCAGCTTTGACGGATTAACGGAATCGCCGCCACAATAATTAGGGCTGAAATCACTAAACTAATGGCACCATCTGCCCAAGACCAGTGCCAAACCGCGATCGCAATTGCTGCGACAATCACCCCGATCGCGCCCAAGGCATCTGCCACGACGTGCAGAAAAGCGCCTCTCAAATTGAGGTCATGATCACTTCCCTGATGCAGCAGAGAAATGTTGATGCCATTGATCACTAACCCGACGATCGCGGTGATTAACATCGGTTTGCTGGCGATCTCAACGGCATCAATTTGAAATCGACTCACGGCTTCCCAGCCAATCACGAGGGCTACGGCGACTAATCCCAATCCGTTAATCAAAGCTGCCCACGTTTCGATCGAGTGGTTTTCTTGGATCGCCACTTGGTTTACTCCTAGCCACCCCCACGCTGGTGGTGATTGAGAAATGCGAGTGGCTAATAATGCTAACAGCAACGCTAGACAGTCAGATACAAGATGTCCTGATTCTGCAAGCAGTGCCAAACTGTGAATGCTTAACCCTACGGTTAATTCTACGATCGCAAAACCGCCCACTAATAAGAGTGCGATCAATAATTGCTTTTGCTTTGTTTTAGAATCGATGTCATGGCAATCACAGTTTGTTGAGTGCATAGTGAATTGAGGAAATCGGGTCAGTGGGTCGCTCGATCGAGTGTAGGTTTTGATGGGTTTCGCAGGTGCTCTACCCATCCTACTCGACTTGAACTATCCTCGTTTGGTTTCCCGTTTGACTGCCTCCGTGCCTACCACTTTTTGTAAGCTAAGAATTTTCCATTCATCGTGACTTTGACGCGATCGCCCTTGGGGTCTTCTATTTTGTCAATATCTAGAGTGAAGTCGATCGCGCTCATAATGCCATCGCCAAACTTCTCATGAATAATTTCTTTCATTGGCATCCCGTAGACTTGAATGATCTCATAGAAGCGATAAATTAAGGGATCAGTGGGCACGATCGGACCCAATCCTTTCACGGGAAATGCGGTTAAAGCGGGAACAAGATCGAGGCTGAGTCCTAAAGCGTTTAGTAATTTGGTGGCTTCGTCATCAGAGGCACTGGCTTGCTGATAAAACAAAGCGGCGATCCACACTTCATCGCGTTCGATCGTCGTTTCTAAATCAGCAAAACTCAATCCTTTTGCCTTTTTAGCGGTCAAAAGTTTCTCGGTAACATCTGAGATCATGAGATAGTTTCGATACGTTTGATACCACTCCTAGCAAGACTGATGGGTTGTGTTTGTAATCGATGCTACAAATACAAGCCGAATCGCTAAATGTTGATACTGTTAGGAATTTGAGAAGGCAAAAGGTAGGGATAATCGATTCCGGTGTCGCGATCGCGCATTCGATTGCGAGTTTGAATCTCAGTTTCAATGGTGCGAAGGTCGGCTTGAAACTGATGCAAAACTGCTCGATCACCCTGATCTACAAATTGAATCACGTCGTCACTTCCTAAACGACTCCAAAGAATGCCGCTGAGGGCGAAGGTTAACTCGATTTGGGCAAGATCTTGAGCGGGTTTTGGCAGCATTTCATCCAGCGATGCAGAAGCATCAGGCTTTGTGTAAGCAGCCAGGGGCGCATTGGGAGGATAGCCAAAATAGTCGAATTGGCTAAAATTCACTGCTGCGTGTTGAGCACTGCACGTAAAAATGATTTGCGTTGCCGCATCGATTAACTGTTGAAGAGTCACGATCGTCCCCGGATTTCGATGGGAAGGAAACCCTGGAACACGCGGATAATTGGGCAGATCCGCGATCGATAAGCCTACCTCGGCGGCAATTTCGGGAGAAACCCAGTCAGGAGCTTGGGCAAATTCAGTTTGCGATCGGGTATTTAATGGCGCGCCGAGTTCTGCCGCCCACGATTGTAAGTTTGTGTCTTGCTGAACGGTTAAATCATCGAGATAATAGCGCTGCAAATAAGCAGTGACATAGCGATGAATAGCATCCCACAGCAGTTGAGCATCGTCTCGATAGGGATAGTCTGACAAAAATTCAGATTCTACGCCTCGATGCTTGAGATCGGTGGGCAGCGCATAAGACTCAAACGAGCGATCGCGATATGCCCGATTCATCACCGCGATCGACGCTTCACGCGTGGGAGCCATGAGACTATCGATCGCCGCCCCTTCTCCAAGCAAAATGGCATTGCCGCGCGTGTTAATGGCAAGCAAAAATCTAAAGTGCGGTTTGAGTAATCGATAAACGGGGTGATTGGCGGGCAACCTGCGCGGAGTGGAGATCGCAAATGCCTCCATTGAGAGATGGGTGTAACACAAGTGGGTTAACAACTCATGTTGGGTGATATCTGCAACTTGAACAAACAGTTTCGATCGCATCCAATCATCGGCATCGCTGGTCGGCGCGTGGATTTTTCCACCCAATTCTAATTGAATCAAAAGCGGTTCTAATCCCTGTTCGCTTCGATAAAATAGCGTTTTCGGGCTGCCTACATAGCGCCCAGTTTGCAACTCAACGGGTGAGAATTTTAAGAAGGGATAGTCTAATAAAAACAGGCGATTTTGATCGGCGGCAGTGTCTAAACCAATCGTCTCACCATTTGAAAGCGCACACACTCGATCGCTTTGCCAATCTGATAAATTTTCTCGATCGCAAACTCTTTTGATCGAAGTCGGATTCGGTCCTGAGAGACGCTGACGGGCAAATTCACGATCGCTCAGTCCGCCATCTCGCTCGTGAATTTTAATAATTTTAGGGCGCGATCGTCCATGTTCTTCTAGGGTCTGATAAAACTGGAGGCGTTGAACCTGAGCAACTTCACCGAGATTCAGGGTCTTCACTTTTTTGTCTGCGGCGTTTAGCGCTTCCCCCATCTGTCGCCGCAACTGCACAAACTCCGCGTTAAATTGCTCATCTGGCGGCAGATTAAAGTTAAACAAATCGGACTGAAAAATCTTAAAATCGACCAACAGCGTCGTTAACTTTAGCCAAGTTTCAGTCAACTGATGGTCGCTCGACTCAATCTGTTCTAATGCCCAAGTGAGCGGCGGAGACAGTTGCCCTTGCTTTAATAAATTGTGTCGTAGCTCAGTCAGAACATATCGTAATGCACCATCCTCTCCAGCGTGAGGAAAGATTCGCGCCGGGGCAGCCTGACTGAGTTGAGTCGGGTCATAGCGATAATGACCCTGCTGTTGCTGAAGTGAACGCTGAGACATTGCTGGCTCCCGTAAATATGCGACAGCCCGATCGTATAGCAATTCTCAGCTCATAATTCAATAGAATTTTTGAGTGCAGCTATTCAGAGAATAAGTCAGAGGGTTTCAGATTTGCTAGTGCGGTGACTGCTTGCAATCTCACCTGTGGATTTGCATCTTGACTAAATTGCTGGAGAATAGAAAAGATTTTTTCGAGATCCTCTCCGTGACAGTGTGGGGCAAGGTCGCCAAGGGCAAAGGCTGCGGCGGCTCGCATCACTGAGTCAGCGTGATTTAGATAGTGGGCAAGATGAGAAATTTGAGTTTTGTGTCCGCCGGGTGCTAACTCAGCGACTTCTTGAAGCAGACTATTAGATTGCGTGGTTTGATCGTGAGAACTTAGCCCCGCGATCGCCGACTCATGGGCAGTCTTCACAAAGATTGACGGCTCAACTTCACTGGGGTGAATTACTTCTGAGACAGAAAGCGATCCGGCAAGCGAAATATTAGACTGTAACCTCTCAAGATTTCCCCATTGATCAGCAGGAGATGGCTGAGATTTAGGAGAATCGTCGATCGCTCGATCTACGTCGCGGTCAGGCTCTAACTGAGTTTTAGACGTTGCTGACAAACTAGGCTCTTGCAAAGACGAACGACTAGGTTGAGGGTGTGCTATTTGTCTCTGCACACGAGAGGCGGCTCCGATCGCGGTTACGATCGCAAACAGTGCCAAAATGCTTAATGCAATAGTCATTTTTTTGTTAGTTCTATTTAGCAATACTCCGGACATTTTTTTGAACGGTTTCAAAAGGCTTTCAGGGCTTATGGCTTCAGGACTGAGCTATTTTTTCAAAGTTAGCTCCACCTCTGACTTTGAAAAAAAGATCAAGCCTACGGCTGAATCAGGGTTTGAGGTCTGAAACCTGCTCAAATTTTGTCCGAAGTATTGATTTAGCTCACCCTACTATTGCAGCTTAATCAAACTGTGTTGGGCATCTAACTTGCTGAAGAGGTTATCAAGCCAAAATGATGAACTTTTGGTGTTGCTAAACCTGGGCATGAATCAATGAATTCGCCCTCACCCTAGCCCTCTCCCGCAGGAGAGGGAACAAGATCTTTAGCTCTGATCTCCTTTAAGGATCGTGGATTAAATAACCTGTCAATCTTGTCATCAAATCTCTTGATTCGTCATGGCTGAGATATTCGCCCCCTAAATCCCCTATGAATGGGAGATTTTGAGCCAGAATTCCCGTCTGTTTTTTCTCTCCTCAATAAACTAGCCCTGCCCCAGATTGGGGGAGTTAGGGGACACCAGCCAACTCAAACGGAGCCATCAACGAACTTATCTACACTCTAGTTAAGGACGAGAAGTGGCACCTTAATAAATCCACGTTCCCAAGAGGGAAATCGAGGATGAGAGTGATTCATGTTAAGTAAGGACTTTGCGAAGCGAGGTCTGTCGATCGCGAATCGTTGCCGTGTCTTAGACAGGCGCTGGCTCACTCACTTTTCTGGCAGGGCGTTTGCGTTGGCTTTTGCGAGTGCCGCCCGCCATTTCATATTCGCGGCTGTCTTTGCCATACTCAAACGCAACGCCAATCAGCATTTTTTCTGCAAATGCGCTAACAGCTTTTTCGGCTTCGACCATTGCGGCTCGATCGGCATCAAGGTGAGACAGCGTAGTGTTGTAAGCAGCAACTCGGCGGCGGGCAGTCTCGATCGAGTCTGAAAAGGCTTGAATGGTGAGTCCTTTATTGAGATCGAGATTAGGATCAATCGCTTGTAGGCTAGCAAGCCGCTGTCCCGCTTTCTCGACAATGGTTGAGCTTCGCTTAACACGAGGCATAGTGACCTCCATAAATAGGGGTTTGCTTTCTCAGAGTTCCCATCGATCTATCCGCTTCAGCAACCCAGAGTCTGTTGAATTACGGATTTATTGATCTAAAAGGCTAAAAATCTTAGTAATTTTGCTGAAATCACCAAAATTTTTAATTTTCATGAAAAAACGGATGCTGAAAGTTAGAAAAATATCCGCAATCAAGTACGGGATTTTTTAATTAAGCAACGCTTATGCAAAATCAAGTACGGGATTTTTTAATTAAGTAATGCTTATGCAAAATCAAGTACGGGAATGTTTTACAAGAATTTTTGGTGTTGCGGTTGGCGATCGACGTTGCGGGGGGTGGCTCGATCGGCGGTGCGCTAGAGCGATTCGACACAGGTAACTTTGGAATAAAGCGAGATTATTCCCTCAACATAAGTAACGTATTTATTCAGCTAAAACAAGCAGCAGGTGAGCAAGTGAGTAGAATTAAATCCAACGTAGCTGTAGGCTGAGTTGAGACACAAAACTCAACGCCCAGATGGGTTATGCTAACCCGTCCTACAAATAATTGCGCCTACCTACTTAATAGATAATCGTCAAGTTTTCACTTACTCAAGCAACCAAGCAAATAAACCTTCAACCGTAAGATTAAATTCTCTTGCAAACTCTGGCACTGGCAACCGTGCATCCGGCTCATCGTAAAATGCTGTGGGTCGATCGGGCAAATAAACAAACACACATTGCTCAGACGGGTCAATCAACCAGCCCATCTGCGTTCCGTGCTTCAAGCAGTGCAAAATGTTTTTAGTGACTTTCGTTTGGCTTTGGTCAGGCGAAAGAATTTCAACCGTCCAATCTGGCGCGATCGAGAAAACGTTAGCCACCCCACCATTTTCCTTTCGAGGAATCCGACTCCACACAAATACAGAAACATCCGGCACGATCGATTGCCCACCAAACGTACAGCGAAGCTCAGGAAACGCACGAGCAATGCGCTGAGGCTTCACGATTACATTGATAGCAGGTACAAGTTCTCCCCGAATTACACTATGCTCCCCTTGTGGCATTGGTTTTTGAACGCTCCGTCCATCAATATATTCGCTTGCAGGCTCGATCGACGTTGTGCCACCGTTCGGCACAATCGATTTTGGAATTAGGTTATTTGCCAATCAGATAGACTAGACAAAAGCCGATAGCCGCGATCGATAATGACTATCCAGGAATTAGAACAACAACTCCTTAGCCTTGATCCTGCTGAAAAGTGCCGATTGATTCAGCTTCTCACTCAAAGTTTGACTACAGAACCCACGATCGATTCATCAACCCCTCCTACTTTACCTATGCAAAAGGCGGAGTCAAACTCCTTGGTAGAATTCTTCCGCAACTCACCACTTTGCGAAGTTGCTGATCAGATTGATCTCACCCGTGATCAGAGTTCTATTCCCGATCGAGTCATCCTGTGAAATATCTGATCGACACCTGCATTGTTTCAGAATTAATTGCAAAACAGCCTAATCAATCTGTTCTCGATTGGGTTAATGCCCAGCCTTCAGAAACGCTCTATCTAGCAGTTATTACCATTGGTGAAATCGCGAAAGGCATTCGTAAACTGCCAGAATCTCAGCGCAAATCAACACTTATCCATTGGCTGCACCAAGATCTTTCAAATCGTTTTGCAGGTAGAATTCAAAATCTTGATGCAGAAACGATGCTGCTGTGGGGAGATCTGGTTGGAAGCTCAGAACATGAGATTGCACCTCGGCTTTCTGACTTCGTTTGAGTCGGCTTATGCCCCCTAAATCCCCCATTTTGGGGGCGAAAGAGTTCTGCAATGACCGATCAATCGTTGCTGGGTTAATAGATCTAAATGACTTGATGATCAAGACTTGTTTCACCCAACAGAAAAAGCCTTAAGAAATCGACATTCCTCAAGGCTTTAATATTTACGAGCATGGAGGGACTCGAACCCCCGACCCTCAGGACCGGAACCTGATGCTCTATCCACTGAGCTACATACCCTCGTCACTGTGAAATTATAGCACCGAAAACAAGGGAAGCTGTCAATGGCCTAGAAGCTCTCTCTCAGTCTGCGAGGCAAACCGATTCGCTACACTCAAAGTTTTAAGCAACGTCTGCCTTGCGCTTCAAAACTACCATTGTCGAGCCAACCACTGGGCTACGCGCCAATACCGTTCCTTTGGCATCGGTGATTTCTAAGTTGCTGAAATCGAGTTCCTGCGATCGCTTCAATAGTTCATCGCCGAGTTTATCTTGCTGCGATCGATTCAGCCCATACCAGCCATCGTTGACTAAAACGCTCAAACGGCTTTTGCCAAAGCTAGGCTTAATCGACTCAATTAACCCACTTAAATAAGGATCAGTGATGGTCACGACCTGATCTTGAATCGAGGCAATTAACGTTTGTTCTGGAGTCAAAGGGACGATCGGAGCCGCAGGTTTCTCCGGTTCGGGAAGTGCAGCTTCGGGAGCAGGTTCTACGACTACAGGTTCAGAAGGTTCTTCTGCGATCGGCTCAGGGCTGACGGCAGGTTTTTCTGGTTCGGGAGCGGTCAAATCGGTTGGAACGGCGATCGGAGCAGGGCTACCAAATTCGGGTTGGATTGGTTTAGAAACGGGCGTAACTTTTTTAGAAGCCGTTCTTTCAGTCGGCACTGGAGCGACGGCAACTTTGGTAGGAGGTTTAGACGAAAATAAACTAGAGGTTGTCCAAAACAAAACGATCAGAACGCTTGCCACAATGCTAGAAAGAGCGCGATCGTTAAGAGTCTGGCTCAGATTTTCTGGGAGTCGAGTCCGAATTTGGGTTACAAGTTTCGCCCAAAGCGGCACAAATCGCTGCCAAAGATTTTTGAAAAACGGCACAACGCGATTCCAGCCCGATCGCATCTGAGTTTGCAGTTTGGGTGAGATGGGCAGCGTTGCCCCCGTTGAGGTGTCGGCTTCTAGCTTGTTAATGGCACCTTCAAGTCCTCGAACGGTGGTTCTCAACGCTCGAATGCTTACCCCTCTCAGCAGAGGAAGAATTTGAATGCCCGTTTGCTCAGAGGTGGGAGGCTGTGCCACACTGGGTCGAGGCGGGGTTTCCTCAAAAGCGTCTGACGGGTTGGGTTCGTTTTGCGGCATACAAATCTCCTTGGCGGCGGCACAAACAAACATCAGCGTAGTTACGTCTACGGGTGCCACCCTACGAGCATCAATTTACCATTTCACGTTAGCCCTCTCTTTCGTTCCTCACGCAAATTAGAATTATGAGCTTAAAACGCCGCAAGTTTTTGATCTTAGGTGGAGTGAGTGGTTTAGGGTTGAGCGTCTTGGCGAAGACCTTGATGGAATCATCTCAATCGGCACCCTATCCACTCAATGCGGTTGCTTCGACTGCGATCGTGCCCCCAACAAACAAAGAGTTAGTGCTGCGATTTGTGGCAGTGGCAGATGTGGGAGCGGGCGATCGCAATCAGAACGCGGTTTCAGACGCGATGACTCGCTACTATCAGCAAAATCCCTATTCGCTGGCGGTGCTGGCAGGAGACAACATCTACACCAATGGCGAGATGGAAAAGATTGGAGCCGTGTTTGAACAGCCTTATGCCACATTGCTTAAACAGGGAGTCAAGTTTCACGCCTGTCTCGGCAACCATGACATCCGCAATCAAAACGGCGAGCTGCAACTGCGCTATGCCGGATACCACATGGATGGGCGGCGCTATACCTACCGCGAAAAGTCGGCGCAGTTCTTCGTTTTAGACACCAACACCAATGCCGATTGGAAGGGGCAACTCGCCTGGTTAGAGCAAGAGTTGAGCCGCAGCACCGCACCCTGGAAAATCGTGTATGGGCACCATCCAATCTATTCGTCTGGGCAATATGGCACCAGTCCAGAAATGGTTTCGATGCTAACGCCACTGTTTAAAAAGCATGGCGTTCAGCTTTATATCAATGGTCACGAGCATAACTATGAGCGCACTCGTCCCATTGATGGCACAACTTATCTGATCACGGGCATCGGCGGTGCCCATTTGCGTCCGGTCGGTCGATCGCCCTGGACAGAACACTCGGTCTCGCGATTTGGCTTCTCAGGAGTTGAGGTCTATGACGATCGCTTAGAGATTCAGGGCATCGGAACCGATAGTCAGGTGTTCGATCGGGGTATCGTTCCCATTAAATCCGTTTAGAGAGTTGCATCGTGGAACCCATTAGAAATAAAACCAAGCAGCTTGCCAAAGAATTTATCGACAAGGGCGATCCGTTCGGCTGGTTTGAGCGGCTTTATGACGATGCCAACGGAGACGAAAAAGCGGTTCCCTGGGCAGATATGACGGTGAATCTCAATCTTGCAGAGTGGCTAGAGCGAGAGCGGATAAGAGGTGAGGGCAACCGCGCGATCGTCGTCGGCTGTGGGTTGGGAGATGATGCCGAAGCGCTGGCGCAATTGGGGTTTGAGGTCACAGCGTTTGATATTTCTCCAACGGCGATCGCGTGGTGTCAAACTCGCTTTCCTGACTCAACGGTGAGCTATCAGGTCGCCGATTTATTTGAGACTCCGATGACTTGGCAGGGCGGGTTTGATTTTGTATTGGAGTCTTACACGCTGCAAGCCATGCCGAAAGAGGTGCGAGATCGAGCCGTTCCCAAAGTTGCCGCGCTCGTTAAAACTAACGGTTCTCTCTTGATCATCTGTCGAGGACGCAGCGCAAATGAACTTGCCGAAACGGTGCCATTTCCGTTGACTCGTGAGGAGTTAAACGCATTTCAAGCTAACGGCTTAGACGAGGTAGAGTTTGAGGATTATTTTGAGACAGGCACTTCTGCACGACGATTTCGCGTGACTTATCGGCGTTCGTAACCGAATCAGATGTGCGATCGCAGCTTTAATAAGAGGTCACTAACACTTCTGTGATTTTGCCGCGCTTCTCAGTGTTGCAGTTGATGTTGCGTGCAGCATAGATAGTGTGAATCTTAAAATCTTTAAATAAGTCTCGAATAAAGGGGCAATCAGAGTTAGAAAGCATCACCTTTACGCCTCGGTTGCTCAACTCAACAAACGTCTCTTTAAGTCGAATCTGATCAGACTCGTTAAACGAATAGCGGCTATAGTTCGTAAACTTGCTCGT
Organism: Phormidesmis priestleyi BC1401; assembly: GCF_001650195.1. Classification (GTDB taxonomy): domain Bacteria; phylum Cyanobacteriota; class Cyanobacteriia; order Leptolyngbyales; family Leptolyngbyaceae; genus Phormidesmis_A; species Phormidesmis_A priestleyi_B. The sequence goes on from NZ_LXYR01000011.1 coordinate 91,713, forward strand.
TGCGCTAAGGGGATAATAAGGCGGATCGAAGTAAACAAAATCGTCCGAATCTTTGGCGTGGTCTAACACAATATCAAACGAACTTCGATCGATCTGAGCTGATTGCAGCGCAGAAGACGCATCTCGAATCGCATCAGGATCACAGATTAGGGGTTTTTCGTAGCTTCCGATCGGAACGTTAAACTGCCCCTTAGAATTCTCTCGATAAAGACCGTTAAAACAGGTTTTGTTGAGATAAATAAATCGCGCTGCCCGCTTTAAATTGTTGCCATCAAGGAACCAATCATCAGACGTTGTAAGCTGCGATCGCACCGCATAAAAGTGTTCTTGACCGTGCAAAGCAGCGTGTTCTTCAAGAAGAACGATTAGTTCCTCGACCTGTTCTTGCACACACCGATAGACGTTGACAAGCTCAATGTTGATATCGGTAAGAAACGATTGCGAAGGCTGCAAGTAGAAAAAAATTGCCCCTCCTCCTAAAAATGGTTCGTGATAACGACGATAACCTTCTGGAAAATAAGGAAGATATTGTTGAATGAGTTTGTTTTTTCCACCTGCCCATTTAAGAAAAGGACGAGGGCAAATTGGGGCACGAATTTGTGTGATCATTCAATTATCATAAAAGGGAATCCGCGAATTGAAACCATGCAAGACCTTTGGAGTACTGTTTCTAAATATCCTCGTTTTTTAATCAGCGTGATCTTGGGCGTAATTTTCAATGCGTTTGCGCCCTTTGCCCCTCTGTTTAAGAAACCTGTGACGGCGATCGCGCTCGTCGGTCTTTTTGTAGCTGCCTTTGCCTGTCTCAGCTTTACGCTCAAGGCAATGCTGGCGTTAGGCTAAGACCAAGAAGAGGGATAGAGTTCACATCTGATCCCTCTTCCTTTGGCTTGATGTCTACGAAATCCACGGTGCTAGTATAAGAGTCTTGGTTGCAGAGAAAGGACGAGAAATAATGGCTACCGATCGGCGCATGGCTCGTGTTGCAGAGCAAATTAAACGCGAAATTAGCCAGATGTTGTTGAGCGGCATCAAAGACGATCGCATTGGTGGAATGGTGAGCGTCACGGATGTCGATGTGTCTGGTGACTTACAGCACGCCAAAATCTTTGTGAGTATTTATGGCTCAGACGAAGCGAAAGCTGAGACAATGGCGGGGTTAAAATCTGCGACTGGGTTTGTTCGGGGCGAGTTGGGTCGTCGAGTTCGGCTGCGTCGCACGCCTGAGATCATTTTTGTTGAAGATCGCGGTCTAGAACGCGGCGACAACATTTTGAATTTGATTAGTCGTCTAAGTCGAGAACGCAAGGATGAAGATCCCAGTGATGAATCCGCTTCGACTGAAGAATCGGTTTCATCTGAGGAATAGACCATAGCCGTAGAAATGTGATTTAGACAGGTGAGAACCGCTATAGGAACGTGGATTTATCAAGGTGCACCTTCTTGTCCTCAACTAGAGTATGTATAAGTTCATTGATGGCTCCGTTTGAGTCGTCTTGTGCCCCCTAAATCCTCCATTTTGGGGGCGAAGATCTCAGCCATGACGAATCAAGAGATTTGATGACAAGATTGACAGGTTATTTAATCCACGATCCTATAGTGAGTGACGATCGCGCACCCATTCCTATATGCAGTCTTTCTTGCCTGATATCGACTCACTGACTCTGACCCAGCAAGTCGCTCAAATGGTCACCGTTCGCACTTCTGGCTATCTGTTTGACCATCAGATTCAATATCCGAGCTGGGAGGCAAACGCTGCAACTCTCCGCTATCTGTTCGAAGATTTAGGAGTTGGCGGCGTGATTTTGTTAGGTGGAAGTGCTGGAGAGATTGCGCTGCGGACTCAGCAACTTCAAGACCAGGCAAAGATTCCGCTTCTGATCTCAGCCGATATTGAAGAAGGCGTTGGGCAACGATTTTCAGGCGCAACGTGGTTTCCGCCGCCGATGGCGCTGAATGCGATCGCCCAAACCAATCTCTCCGTCGCCTGTGATTACGCAGAAAAAATGGGAGCCGTGACTGCTCAAGAAGCGGTAGCGATCGGCATCAATTGGGTGCTGGCTCCGATCGTCGATGTCAACAACAACCCCGATAATCCGGTAATCAACGTGCGGGCGTTTGGTGAAACAACAGAAATCGTCAGCAAATTAGCAACCGCCTTCATTCGAGGCGCACAGTCTTACCGCGTTTTAACGACTGCAAAACATTTTCCAGGTCACGGCGATACGGCGATCGATTCTCATTTGGAACTGCCTGTTTTGTCGCATGATCGGGCACGACTCGAACGAGTTGAGCTTCCCCCATTTCAAGCGGCGATTCAAGCCGGAGTCGATGCGGTGATGAGCGCTCATCTTCAAATTCCTGCGTTGGACGATCGCTATCCTGCAACCTTGTCGCCCAAAGTCTTGACTGAAGAGTTGCGACAACGATTGAACTTTCAAGGCTTGATCGTTACCGATGCGTTAGTAATGGGCGCGATCGCCAACCGTTACGGTGTTGAAGAGTCGGCAGTTTTGGCAGTCGAAGCCGGAGCCGATGTCTTGTTAATGCCCCTTGATGCAGAGAAGGCAATTCACGCAGTTTGTGCAGCCGTCACCGCAAACCGGATTGCACCTGAACGAATTCGGGCATCAGTCGAACGGATTTGGCGCGCCAAACTCAAAGTCTGTTCACCTTCAGAAACCCCATCGCTGATGTCTCAACTGGCAGAACCCAGCGCGATCGCGACCAACACAGAAATATTGCAAGCCTCAATGCGAGTGCATCATCCTACGCCTTCGCGGTTAGACCGCCTGCCTGATACGGGACGAAATCTGATTTTGATTGACGATGGCATTGACTGTGACTTTTTAGGACGAACTGCACCCGCGATCGCCGCTCCGAGTCAGTTTGGGTTTACTCACGTTGAGGTGATTGACCGCTACACGCCGACTCTCTCACTCGACTCAAATCTCACAAGTTCTTATCCCACTCTTCTGCAATTATTTATTCGAGGCAACCCGTTTAGAGGCAGCGCAGGCTTGACGGAAACTGCCCAAAATTGGTTTGAGTTCCTGCTAAAATCCCAGCAACTACAAGCGTTAATTATTTACGGTAGCCCTTATGTGTTGGAGCAATTTCTGCCTTTGTTGCCGTCAGAAGTGCCCTACGTTTTTAGCTATGGACAAATGCAGTTAGCTCAAGAAATTGCGATCGCCGCTTTGTTTGCTCAAAAAAAATAGAGGCACGATCGCGCCTCTAAAGTTCTTGGGTTTCAGGTCAAATTGATATTCGAGAAACATCGTCTTGAAAGCAGCTTTATCAGGAGCGGCTGTCGAGACACTCGATCGCACGGGCGATCTAGCCTCTTCTGTGGGCTGTGGGGTTTTTTGAAGTTCAACAACCTGACTCTCTAAAAATGTCAACCGCTTTTGAATGCGCTCGCGACGCGGCTCGATCGTGTCTAGCTCACATTGAAGACGTTTTTTCTTAACCGAAAGCTGATGAAAATTGAGGCGTTGCTGAATCGATTTATGAGGCACAGATTTTACCCTCACCCTAGCCCTCTCCCAAAAGGAGAGGGGACAAGAGTTCTGACTCCCCTCTCCTTAGGGAGAAGGGTTGGGGAGAGCTTCGCCCCACTTCGTGAGGAGGGCACTTCATATCTGCATTCAGCAACGCCAGACGATCGTGCGTAAGTTCTAATGTGAGAATTCTCACAAATTTTTCGTCCATAACGACAAGCTTCGTTTTATTCCCGTCAGCATAAAATATTGATTTTCTTCAAAAAGTTAGCTCCAAATTGATTGCTAATGTTAAATTAGTACAAAAGTTCTATTTTATTCGATTACCCTATCTAACACTCAGGCTTGGGAGCAAATCTAGTATTACGAATCTGATATGCCATCTCCAATTCCATTAGAAACTCTGTTGCACAATCGCTATCGAATCGTTGAGGTGCTAAGACAAGGAGACTATGGCTGGGCGTATGTTGCACAAGACTTGAAGCGATCGGACGAACTCTGTGTATTAGAAGAATTCATTCCGCTTAAAACCGATGCCCTTGATGAACTTCGCGATCAATTTCAACAAGAGGTGAGTGTCTTAACGCAGTTTCACCATCCTCAGATTCCGCGATTTCGGGTGATGATTATTCATTCTGACCAGTCCGATCGACGGTTGTTTTGGGTCAGAGACTATATCGACAGCTCAACTTATCGAGCGTTGCTCAACCAACGATTAGCGCAAGGCTACGTCTTCTCAGAGGCAGAAGTGTTGACGCTGTTAGAGAACGTATTGCCCGTGCTGCGAGAACTCCACGATCGTGATCTGATTCATCAAAATCTCAATCTCGATAGCGTTGTGCTGCGAACGTCCAATCGGTTGCCTGTTTTGATGCAGTTTGGGTTAGTGCGAGACGTGTCGTTAGCGTTGCAGCTTCGTCCTTACGGCAAGGCGGGTGATTGGGGCTATGCACCGTTAGAACAGCGATTGGGCGATCGGGTCGCACGAGATAGTGACTTATATGCGCTGGCAGCGATCGCCGTTGTGCTGCTGACGGGGCGAGAGCCAGAAGAACTTTATGATGACAAAACTCAGCGCTGGTCTTGGCAAGAATGGGCAGCAGTTAGCCCAAAATTTACCCAAGTTTTAGAGCGAATGCTGTCATCAAATCCTAATAGGCGATATTCAACAGCAAGCAAGGTGGCACAGGCATTGAGAACTACCGTTAAAGAGAAGACTTTAAACTCCAAAGTCCGAAGCTCAAAATCAAGGGATCTGACGCAAACATCTAAGATTCAAACCCCAAAAATCTCGGCTCAACCTCCAATCTGGCAAGATTTATCATTTTTGATCTTGGTGTCTGTGTTCGTCGGGCTAACCGCGATCGCCGGATGGAGAATTCTATCGCTGTTAAAACCTGACCCACTGGGAGCGATCGCGTCCCAAACGTCTCCCGAATCTAGCCCAAATGATGAGCAGACTCAAGAAGCCTTGCGCGATCGTCGCAAACAATTAGGGATTTCTTTCAATCTATTCACTGATTTAGTCGATGAATTGTTTTATGCTCAACATCCTCAACTGCAAACCCGCAACTTAGACGCAGAACCCGAAGCCGCCAAATTTCGCGCCGAATGGAACGCCCTAGCTGAGACGGTTTTGGAAAAGTTGGCAAACCTGAGCCAAGACACTCGGAGGAATTTAGGTCGCTACGATCGCGCCAGTTATAACGCCTGGGTGACAGCCGCTAATCAACTCAATGTGAGTGGGCGATCGCTCTCTGCCTTAACCGATGCCCAATTTGTCTATTGGTTTCCTGATCAGCAGGGCAAACCCTTGAACCCTCGCAAGTTTGGGCAAGTTTGGTATGCGATCGCTCGTGATCAGGTCAGTGCTTTTCGCAACCAGTCCGGTTTGAGTCGCGTTAGCACCCAATCTTTTAATGAGCAAAACACCTTAAAACCCGGACAGGGAAAGGTATATAGCATTCGCGTCAGTCAGGGTCAAACGCTGCAAGTTGCGATCAAAGCGCCTGATCGAGCCATTCGACTATCCCTGTTTCCTTCTCAAGAGTCAGAGTTGCCCAAGTTTCAAAACTCTTCTGATCTATCGTGGTCAGGCAAGATCACCAAAACAGGCATCTATGAACTGGCGATCGTGTCTCAAACCTCTGAATCGACCAGCTACCAACTCACCATTAAATTAGGGCGTTGATTTGTTTCCACTTTTGCGAGATTCTCCCTATATAAGGACGAAGTGAGAGGAGGCAACAATGGATTTTTACCCCGACAAACGGCTCGGCATTGTAGGCGCGATCGCCATCAGCACATTAACCGCTTTATATGCCAATCAAAGTCCCGTGTCGTTTGCACTTCAGCCAGAAATCACTCAGCAAGCGCTGACCCCACTGCTTAAAGAAAAAAACGAACCCATCAAAGTAGGTTCGCTTAAGGAGTTAAGGGGAGATAAAACGTGTCAGGGCACCGGGGGCATCATGACCTACGCCGAGACCAAGAGCTTTTTGGTTTATATCTGTGCCGATAAGCGCGATCGCACCCAGCCCCGATATTATCGAAGCCGCGATCGCCGCAATCGCAAAAGCAGCCTCAATCTAGAAGCGACGAACTATGACCCTCGCCAAATGCGCTACTTTGAATTCAAAAACAAGGGCTATAGCTATGTGCTGCAAATGCCCATGTCTCAGATTCCTAACCCAGTGCTAGGGATTGAGTTCCCCAGCGGCAAACGGGTCGAGGAGCGCGTTTTGCGCTATTTATCAAAGAGTTAGCCTGAACTTTAATTCGGTGCGTCGGATGGACACAGACGGCTGAATAGCCGCCATAGACTCGATCGTCTTCAAACAACGAGACGCGAAGCGATGACACAGAAGCAGAAGATTGAGACAGTCGGATAAATCGATTCATCAGGGTTGCATTCAGATGGGCGATCGGACTTAGTGGTAGAAATCCTTTATTTCAGGCTCAAGGCAAGCTGTAATTCAGGAGAGGCACCGAGAGACGCGGGTAGGGGCGTTGGATCGGGAGTCATCGCAGGGCAATAGCGGACATAGGCACAGCGATCGCACTGTTTTCCAGGAGTCGGTTCCCAGGTGTGGTCTTCGCGCAGTCGCACTGCCAAATCAGAAATCACCTTCTGCACCTGCTTTTTGTGCTTCCGAGTCGCCCGAAACCGCACCATTTCTCCCGTTCGTAAAAACAGCAGGCTGAGATACTTCAGGCTTTTTTGATAAGTCTGCTCTAGCGCTAGATAATATAGCCCAATTTGCAGATCCATCTCATTGGGGTCAAGCATCTTAACCTCTCGGCTTGACTTATAGTCAATTAGCTCCAAGCCATCGCTTAAGTAGTCGATTCTGTCATAGCGCCCCGTGACGCAAAATTCTAGATTCTCAACTTGCAAATAAGCGTGAATCTTGCCTTCAACTGCCAGCGGTTGCCTCAGCGATGACTCGCCAGCGACAAACTTTTGATAATAGCCTTCGAGAATATCTTTGCCTTCGAGAATCTGATTGGCAGTCAGCCCGGTTGAATAATCATCCCAACAACGCTGCGCCCAGCGCAGGTCAGGGATAGGGTCGTTGTAGTGCCAATCTCGATGAAATTTTGCAAGGGCTTGATGCAGTGCAGAACCCAACGCCGCAGAGCCAAAGAACTCGTTAGAACTCAGCCGCCGCTCATAGCGCAGATAGTAAGCATAAGGACATCGATTATAAGCCTGGAGTTTGGTTGCAGAAATCTGGTAGGTCATAGCCCAACAATCGCAGTGACAAAGGTGGTAGGGATGAAGCAGTAGAGACTTAAACTGGCTCGACGGTGCGTTTGAAAAGGGAGTCGAGATAGATGCGAGCAGTTTGACGATCGTTCGTCGTTCGGTTTTGCAGCAAAAACAGCGAGAGGGCTGCCGAAAACACGCGGTCTTGATCCCAATCGGGGCGCGTCTCAACAAACGTCATAAATGATTGGTGCAGAGATTCAGGAATTTCGACCAAAATGCTGATGTTGCTATCCATGACAAACCTTTTTGTGAATGAGTGATGGGACTGCTTTCTGAGAACGAATTTGCATTGGAAAAATTCGCGCAGACCAAACCCCGCTGAACTCTATTTCCTACAGTTTTTATCTTTAGCAGGAGGTGAGTTTCGCTGAGGTCTGAGCGCTTCAGGTCAGTCGCTATATCTTGCGCGATCGTCCTCAAAATTACAACGTCACGGCGTGTAAAGATGCGGCGAGGAGTAAAAAACAACCAACGAGAGAATCAAGCTTTGAGGCGCTTTTTCGTTACATAACTTTGCAAAGTGTGGGGCTTTCCACTACAGGTTAAGGTCACGATCGAGTTATCCACAGGTGAACCGATCAAGCCGATCAGAAGCCGATCCCCTGTGGAAAACTTTTATAAGGGTGGGGAAAACCTGGGGAAAAGACATTCATTATCTGTGGAATGAGTGGGGAACGCCTGGGGAAAAGAGCCGTTGATGTAAAGTTTTGTAACGTTTCTTGGGTTTTATGAAGAGCAACCCAAATTCTCAACTTTGTTAGGGAATTCTGATGCAGCTTTACTCTCAATGCAATCTTTTACCTCAATTCGCGCACCAAAATGGAGAGAAGATGACTCCTCTCTCCATTTTTACAGTAGACTTGGAAGTCCTAGAAAAGCCTACTTCCACGGCGAAACACTAAACGCGTGACGCTGCACGGCTCACGGTTGCCAACGCCTCAACCAAACTGCGAACCGCTGCAACCATTGCCACTTCGCTGTTGAGTTGATTAATTGCAGACCCGATGCCGACACCCGATGCACCCGCCGCGATCGCCAAGGGCACCGTCACGCTCGATAACCCCGATGCACAAAGCACTGGAATCTCGATCGCACGAGAAATCTCATAAGCCGCTGCTAGGGTTGGGGCTGCTTTCTCCATTAAACCTAAGCTGCCAGCGTGAGCCGGGGCGCTGCTAGTGCCGCCCTCGGTTTGAATGATATCGGCTCCGGCTTTCATCAAGTCTTCTGCCAGTTGGACTTGTCGATCGAGAGGCAAAATGTGAGGCACTGTAACCGACAGAGTAATGGTCGGCAACAGAGCGCGAGTGGCATGAGTCAGCGCCAAGACTTCTGCGGCTTCAAACCGACGACCTTGAGCATAGAAGCTGTCAAAGTTGCCGATTTCGATCAGGTCTGCACCTGCATCAACGGCAGTCACAAACAGTTCTGGCTCGACGGCAGACACGCAGACGGGCAGGTCCGTGAGTTGTTTTGCCATCCGCACTAAATCGGGGTCAGCCGCAATATCGACAAAGGTTGCACCGCCTCGATCGGCTGCTTTGACCACAGCCGCGACTCGCTCTGCATTAAAGTTATTTAAGCCACTGATGATTTTTAAGGCGTGGGCGTGATCAAGGGCATTCTGTAGCGTGGGATGAATCGTCATGATGCTTCTCAACAAACGAAAAGAGTAACGTCTATTTTGCCACCCTACGCTGGGAGATTCTAGTAAGTTTTGAGTTTTGAGCGATGGAAAAACGTCTGTTTTATATTGTCGATGTCTTTGCTGAAGAGAAGTATGCAGGAAATCAGCTTGCAGTGTTTCGTGGCGTGGAAAAGCTCTCTACTGAGCAGATGCAGCAGATTGCAAAAGAAATGAATTACTCCGAGACGACGTTTATCGTGTCTGAAACGATGCAGAATGGCGGCTATTGCGTTCGGATTTTTACGCCTCATCAAGAGTTGCCGTTCGCCGGACATCCGACGTTAGGAACCGCATTTATTTTGCAGCAAGAAGTGATTCAAAACGCTGTAGAAACGGTGATGCTAAATCTGCAAGTGGGACAGATTCCGGTCACGCTAACGTATCAACAAAACGCGATCGACCTGCTGTGGATGCGTCAAAATTCGCCCCAGTTTGGACAACAATTCGATCGGGGCACGATCGCGCTTATTCTCAATCTCGATGTCGATGAATTTGACGATCGCTATCCCATTCAATCTGTCTCAACCGGATTGCCGTTTATCATTGCGCCGTTGAAAAAGCAGCGATCGCTCCAGCAGTCCAAAATCAACAAAGAGCGATTGTTTGATCTGATTCAAACTATAGAAGCCAAAGCAATTCTCGTCTTTTGCCCTGAAACCTATCACGCCGAGAATCAGCTTTGTGTGCGCGTGTTTGTCGATGGGTTGGGCATCCCAGACGATCCAGCAACAGGAAGCGCTAACGGTTGCCTCGCCGGATATCTGGCTCACTATAATTATTTTGGCGATGCCGCAGTTGACGTGCGCGTTGAGCAAGGCTATGAGATGGGCAGACCTTCGTTGCTGTTGCTCAAGGCGCAAAAAACAGATGCCGATATTGAGGTGTCAGTCGGCGGTCATGTAGTGATGGTCGCACGAGGTGAGTTTGTCTAGAGCATCTTTTCGAGAAACTGCTTGGCGCGATCGCAGCGAGGATGACTAAAAAACTCGTCGGGCGAACTGTCTTCAGCTAGTTTTCCTTGATCGAGAAAGAGAATCCGATCGGCAACTTCTCGCGCAAAGCCCATTTCGTGCGTGACAACTGCCATTGTGATTCCGGTTTTAGCCAGAGCTTTCATGACTTCCAGCACTTCTTTCACGGTTTCAGGGTCAAGGGCTGAAGTCGGCTCGTCAAAGAGAATCACTTCGGGTTCCATCGCTAACGCACGGGCGATCGCGACTCGCTGTTTTTGTCCGCCCGATAATCGGGAGGGATAGACATCGGCTTTTTCAACTAACCCGACTTTGGCGAGTAGCTCTAAGCCTTGCTGTTTAGCTTGCTCATGACTGATGCCTTTGAGCTTAATTGGGGCATAAGTCACATTTGCCAGAGTGGTTAGATGGGGAAACAAGTTGAAGTGTTGAAACACCATACCCAACTTTTGACGCACCTTTGAGATGTCAACTTTAGGGTCAGTGATGTCTTGCTCGTTGAAATAAACTCGCCCTCGTGTGGGTCGTTCTAACAAGTTCATACAGCGCAAAAACGTAGACTTGCCAGAGCCAGAAGGACCCAAAATCGACACCACTTCGCCCCGATGAACCTCGGTAGAAATGTCATCAAGAACTTTGAGCGTGCCGAAAGATTTACAGAGAAATTCAACTCGAATCACAACTTCATTCACTGCGTCTTAACCTCTTTTCTAAAATGGATGCCGTATAAGTCAACCCCATCACCAAAATGTAATAAATTAATCCTGCTATGATCAACGGCTCAAAGTAGATATATTTGTTTGCGCCGACAATCTGGGCACTGCGGAGGATTTCAACGACTCCGATCGTAGACACCAGCGAAGAATCTTTGAGCAGTGAAATAGTTTCATTCACCAGTGCCGGGAGGATATTCTTCAGCGCTTGGGGCAGCACAATATCCCACATTAGCTGAGGGTAAGGAACTCCTAGCGTGAGCGCGGCTTCGGTTTGCCCTTTATCAACTGCTTGAATTCCAGCACGAATCGTTTCTGACATATATGCCGCAGAGTTGAGACTAAAGGTAAGCACCCCCGCTTGCAGTGCAGAAATGTCATAGCCTGTTAGTTGCGGCGTTGCAAAATAGACTAACGACAATTGCAGCAGCAAAGGTGTGCCTCTAAATACAGAAGTGTAGGCAACTGCAAACCAATAGAGCGGTTTAATGCCAGAAATTTTAAATAGTGATAAGAGCATTCCTAGCAGCAGTCCAAAAAACACAGATGAGAATGTGAATAGCAACGTCTGCGGAACGCCACTGAGAATGAAAGGAATATCAGGCAGGATGCGAGCGAAATCTAGATTCATGGTTGTGGAAGTGATAAGAGCACAAATCGTCTAACGTTTTTATAGCGATTTCTAGACAACAGAAGTCGAGCGGATACCTTTCAACAAGGGGCTTAAGCCCCTTGTTCACAACCTCACTAGAATCGGAAATGCTAGATAGACCTATGAATTATTTGCTGGGTGAGGGAGACGGAGAAGCCGATGGCGACGCTGCTGGAGACGGTGGAATGCTTTGAGAAAACCACTTCTTCGCTAGCCGATCGAGTTCGCCGTTTTCTTTCATTTTTTGCAGCACCTTGTTGAAGTCAGCCACGCGAGGCGACCCTTTAGGAAACGCGATCGCCGAGCCTGACGGTCCTTCATTGGGAATGAGTGTGAACTCTAAATCGGGATTTGCTTTGAGAAATCCTTCCGCGATCGTGTTTTCGATGATCGCGCCATCAATGCGTTTTGCCTTCACTTCTTGCACAATCTCAGGAATTTTATTCAGAGGTTTAATCTCAATTCCTTTCACTTTCTCAGCGATTTTCTTTGCGTTTCCTTCCTGAATGGAGCCTAATTGCACGCCGACTCGCTTGCCTGCAAGATCTTCGGGCTTTTTAAGATTGCTGCCTACCGGGGCAACGATCGTGTCTTGCGCCTGAAAATAGAGGGTCGAAAAGTCTACGTTCTTTTTGCGCTCGTCGGTGGGAGTCATGCCTGCCATCACAAAATCTGCCCGATTTGCCTGAATCGCCGGAATCAAACCATTAAAATCAGATTCTTGAACTTTTAGCTCAAGTCCTAATTCTTTAGCGATGTAGTTGGCAATATCAATATCAAATCCAACAATCGTCCGACCGCCGCTCGCCGTATCATAAAACTCGTAGGGCGGATAATCGGGTGATGTCACTAGCGTTAATAATTTCTTATTAGGATCATTTGAATTGCTTGCGGATTGATTGCTGCAACCGACGATCGTAGTAGTTGCCAATGACACTGCAAACAAACCGGATAATATTAGTTTTCTGCGTTTCACTTGTGATGCCTCATGTGTGCTGATCTAAATCTTGTGGTCGTTGACGATTAAGTAGACAGACTTAATTAAACATAAAATGCCGGAGATGCCCTCACCCCAGCCCTCTCCCGCAGGAGAGGGAGCCAGAATCTAGTTCCTCTTCTCCTTGGGGAGAAGGGGTTAGGGGATGAGGGTCTTCAGTTTAATTGTGCCTACCTACTTATTAGAAATTCGTATGTTTAGTATACGAACAATAGGGTTTTGCTAAAAAACAAACGTCGTCCTAATCACGCCGATCACCACATCAGGATTACGACCGTCGTGATTGGGAGCCGTCAACCAAATTACACCAGGCGTAATCGACAGGTTATCGGTGAGTTGATGGCGATAAAACGCTTCGATGTGATAACCCGTGTCTCGATCGCTGCGCTGACCTGCGGGAAGTCCGATCGCTTGTGCCACAGCATCGTTGCTGGTTGAAGTGAGTTTTGGCTGCATCCCAAAGATAAAGCCGCCCAAGTTGCCTTTTTTGCCTAAGTCAGGAAAGGCGACGTTGAGGGCGAAGTTCCAGATAGACGCATCGCCTTTTGTGCCATCTCCTAACGTCCGAGCCGCCGTGTAGCCAACCCAGCCGCCTAGCTCAAAGGTGGGCGCAACGCGATAGTCAAACTGAAAGCCGTAGGAGTTACCCATCGTCGGACCTGCGCCAATTACTTTTGCCGCGTTGCTGCCAGCCAGCGAATCGACCCCATTCACAACTGAGTAAGTATTGACGTATATAAACCCAGCTTTGAGCGCGCCTGCACTATAAATTAGTTGAGTCCAAGCGCTGTGACCACCGTTAAAAAGCCCTGATTTATTGTCGGTAAAGTTCGGTCCTCCGATCGTCGAATCTTCACCGTAGTAGCCAAAATCCCAGCTAATGGCGGGGGTGAGATGAACATTGGCGGCGAGTCCAGCGCGGTTGCCAACAGGGAAAAAGATGGGATTAATTTGAGCAAAGTTAGACGGAGAGCCAAGGGTTTGATCATTAAACGGCGTGATCGGATCGGTGACAATGCTGGGGTCAACCGTGTTGGCATCCAGAAAAAGGGTGACTTTTTCTCCAACCGGAAAGCGATACTGCAAGCGGTTGATCCGAAATTCACCATTTTGAGAAACGCTAGTTGCGAGGAAGCGAGACTCATCAGTGCCGCCAGCTAGAGGACCTGCTGGAAAGGTGGTTGCCGTATCGAGCCGTCGTAAATTAGTAGATTGCAGCCGAACTCTTAAGCGATCTTTGCCCGAAAAACTGGTATCAAAATCTAACCGCAGCCGATAGCCCAAGTTTGCGTTGTTTCTGTCACTCGCAGTTTCTCCAAAGGCATCTGCTAGATAGCTAGCCAGTTCAACTCCAAGCTTTGTTGTCGTGGAGAATTGCTGCTTTTCTAACGCAGAGGTTCGGGCTTCTAGCGCATCCACTCGACCGCGCACCGTTGCCAATTCTATGACAAATTCTGCTTGCAGTCTTTGCAGGGTTGCCAAATCGTCCTTCTTTACGAGGTCAGCCGTTGAAGCTGCGACCAGCTCATTGACGCGATCGAGACACGCATTCAGCCCTGCTGCAAATTCATAGCGAGTCATGGCACGATTGCCCCGATAGGTCTTGTCAGGATAGCCCGCAATGCAGCCATAGCGCTCAACTAATGACTGCAATGCTTGAAATGCCCAGTCAGTCGGGCGAACATCGGTTAACTGAGAGACTGAAGTTACCTGATCTTCTGAAGCTGCCTGCTCTAAAGAGTTGACAGCAGACTGGTCAATCACCTCAATCGGCTGAGTAGAAATTTCTTTAATCGAACTATCTTCCGCTAGGGCAACAGGCGATAAAACCAGTCCACTTCCTAAAAGGGTAAGCCCAATTCCGACACTTTTTAATTGCATTGTCATAGCTACACACTCACACTACTCACTCGTGAAAAACGAAAATTTGTCAAGCTATCACAGTCGTCATTCTTATTAGAAAAGTCCGATGAAATAGCATTCAAAATAAAGCAGCTTAATCACATGGGTCAGCTAATCTTCTAACTACAAACTGAAAAAAACTGTCAAGGAGAATACTCTTGAAACAGGTTGTATAGCTTTAGCTAACTGGATTAGGACATTGCGGCACGTAAAACACACACCGTCTGAACAAGGGGCTTAAGCCCCTTGTTGTAACCTGATTGGCGACTGCTATAAGTCGTCATCTATCTGAAGACTAATTAATTTATTAAGAGAAGGCTAAAGAATGTTGGAGTTAAAAGAACGGCTGCGATCGCACCTTCAGCAAATCGTTCGCGAACGGGATGCTTATCTCGCAACTGAGGGACATTTCTACGTTCAGCAATATATTCGTCAAGAGTTTAGCCAGTGGGGAGCGGCTGAGACTCACGAATTTTTAGTGGGCACCAAACCGCACTTTAATTGGGTGTTGAATCTGCCTGCGTTGAGTCAGTCCAACAAACCTGCGATCGTCATCGGTGCCCATTACGATACGGTACCGGGTTCGCCGGGTGCTGATGATAATGCGACAGGAGTTGCGGTGCTGCTAGAGATGGCACGGGCTTTTCATGCCCAACCTGCTCGATACCCGATTCGACTTGTGGCGTTTGACTTTGAGGAGACTTCGTACGATCGTGCCGGAAGCACTCATTACGCACGTTCTCTCACCGAGCCGCTACGTCTGATGATTTCTTTAGAGATGTTGGGCTACTGCGTGTCTCGTTCCAATTCGCAAATCTACCCGATCGGATTGAAGTATTTCTATCCAAATCAAGGCAACTTTATTGGATTGATTGGTAACCTAAAATCGATTCCAGATTTGATCCATTTACGACGAAACATTCGTCAAGCAGGAGTCAAGTGCGAATTGCTTCCGGTGCCCAATAATGGCAAGATTCTGCCATTAACGCGTCGGAGTGATCACGCCCCTTTTTGGGATCGCGGCGATCGTGCGCTCATGGTGACTGATACAGCAGATCTTCGCAATCCCAACTATCACAAATCGAGCGATCGATTAGAAACGCTTGATCTTGATTTTTTAACCAAAATTTGTCACGGGTTAATCACAGGAATTCGCAGTTTGTAAGTCAGAACTTTAGGGTTTGTGAGGGGTCAACGAAGCGCCTAGCAGTTGAGAAAGCCAAACCTCAAACGTGTGGACCGGGTAGCTTCGGACGGCTTCTGCAGGGTCTACCATCGGCTTCACCAAAATCGTAAACATCCCCAAGCGATTTCCGGCTAGAACGTCTGTAAATAAGCGATCGCCTACCATTCCGACCTGTTCGGGAGGCAAATTCATCTCAGTTAAAGCACGTCTTAACTTTCGACGAGACGGCTTTGCGGCTCCAGTAATATAGGGCAAACCAAACGGGTCAGCAATTCGTTTGATTCGAGGCTCACTGATATTATTGCTGACCAACCAGAGCTTTGCCACCTGCTGCACCGCTTCAACCCACGGTCGTAGTTCCTCAGACGCGTGAGCCGATGTGATGGGCACTAGTGTCTCATCTACATCTAGCACGAGACCTCTGAGACCAGAGCGCTGAATGATTTCAGGGGTCAAACTGAGAATAGAGCTTTCTAAGATGAGATCAGGTTGTAAGAGTTTGCCCCAAGACATAAAATGCAGTCCGGTAATCAATAAGTGTTCAGTAAATGAAGGGGTTCCCTGTTAAACGCCCATGCAAATAAACGCAGAGCTTCGTATGATAACAGATTCCTCTTTCCAATCTTTAGACCCTGCAATAGAAATCTAATCTTTCCCTTTAGTCTGCGTCGAAGTCCGATCGTAACCCGATTAATTACCGGATTTTTTGGGCGGCGACTTTTCTGGAGATTTGGTCGCTTGCTGAGCATTGATCGTATCTCGAATCGTTCCCTGTGCCGACTCGTGCTCACCTAAAGTGCGGCTAAATACATGAGTGCCATCATATTTCGCCACGAAGTAAAGATAATCGGTGGCTTCGGGTTCTAAAGTGGCTTTGAGACTGGCAATCCCCGGACTAGCGATCGGGGCGGGTGGCAGCCCCACATTTATATAAGTGTTGTAGGGAGATGCAACTTTCACTTGCTCAAAGGTAAGCGGCTGCTCTTTGGTTTGTTGAATGCCCAACGCATATTCAACCGTTGGGTCAGATCCTAATGGAATATTCTGTTTCAGACGATTTACAAACACTCCGGCAATGCGAGGACGTTCTGCCGTAACGACGGCTTCTTTCTCAACAATGCTTGCCAGCGTCACCCATTGCGATAATGAGAATTGAGTGCGCCCGCGCCCTTGATTGTAGAGAGGTAACGCGACTTGCTCAAAGCGATCGAGCATTTGAGCAATCACTTCAGCAGGCGTAATCTCTGTTCCGGCTGAGATCTGGTAAGTATCTGGGTAGAGAAAGCCCTCTAAGCTAGCAAACCCAGTCGGCAACCAGGGATATTTTCCGGTCGGGAGTTGACTGGCGGCATTGAGAAAATCTTGTGCCTTAAAGAAGCCCTGCTGCTCAAAATAGCTTGCCATTTGCTTGAGCGACCAGCCTTCAGGAATGGTGAAACTCCGTTGAGCGACTTCACCCGTCCAAATTTTTTGAGCGATCGTTTGCAGCGGTTCTGCCGTTGATAGCTCATAGTTTCCGGCTTGAAAGCCTCCGTCGGGCTGTTTCCACATCAGCCAACGCGTCCACAGATCCCAGGCTCTTGCTGATTTAATCAGCCCTGCCGTCTCTAATTCTTGCCCGATCTGCTGTGCCGACGTTCCGGGCGGGATTTGAATCATGACTCGTTTACCCTGCTGAGGCAGAGATTGAACGGTAGGCGCGCTTGCCCAACTCCACCAAGCGTTTGCCTGCCATGCTGATAGCCCGATCGCCGACCCGATCAGCAGCAGATAAAACGACGATTTTGCAATTCTCTGGACAGCTTTCATGTTAATTATTTAAGTTGAACCCGGAGCGATCGCTTGAGTCAGAACAAATAATCGACGCTAAAGAGCTACGAGTCAAGATTTATTAGAAGTTCTGATGAGTGAAAGATGAAAGAAGTCGAGATTGTTTCACCTTTCACCCGTGTAGGTTACTCCATCTCATCAAAGAGTTGGTCTTCGATCATGGGCAACATCGGCTCGATTTTCTCCAATTCTTCTTGAGAGAGTAGATGAGGTTGACCCTCTTCGTCCATTCTCGCTAAAATAAAGAAGGGGTCGAGCGGCGCATAGATGGCATACTCCTGCTCCTGATAATAAAAGCTAGATAGAAGCTGGAGTTCTTCCTGCTCATCATCCGATTCAGGCTCAACGCCTGCCCACTCTTCTTCGTCGTCTACAAAGTCGGGCAAATCGCCTTCAACCGTCAACACCACCGCTGTGCGCTTGAGGGTCAAGTTTTGCTCCTCTAACACGGCTCTAGCGGTCGGAAAGACTCGATTGAGTTCTTCCTCATCTTCGACCAAAACCGCTTCATCTTCCTCTCCGTCTTCCTGCCAAGCAAAAATTTCTACAGGAGAGTCCGTTGGAAGCAGCAAGACATACTCCTGCTCCTCGACTTCTAGAGAATGCTCGATGTAGCAGGTAAGGGTTAGCCCTGCCTCATCGGTCAGGGTGACGGTCGGAGCATCCATATCAATGCTATCTTCATCCATTGGACTCTCTCTATCTTGATTCGACTTAGGCATTATTGATCCTCGGCGCGATCGCACTTAGCTCTCAGAAAAGTATCCCTCAGAATGGGAACCATTAAAACGGATAAAGGGTAACGATTAGAGTGATTCAGTCCAATTTCGTTCCTCATCTCTGATCTTTTTCTGAAGTCGCCGTTCATCTAACCATTGTTGCAAAATAAGGGACGCAGCTTTGCGATCGATGAGTCCTTTGTTGCGAGAGGGTGAAATATTTTCAGCGTGGAGGAGTTGTTCGGCTTGATAGCTAGTTAAACGTTCGTCTACATACTCGATCGGAAGACTGAGCGCACGAGAAATTGCCCTAGCAAACTTTTGCACCTGTTTTGCCTGAAAGCCCAATGATCCATCCATGTTGTAGGGCAACCCAATAATTAGGATTTGAACTTGGCGATCGTGGATCATCGCCTGCAATTCATCGATGACCTGCTGAAAAGATTTGCGCTCGATCGTCGTCAACCCGGTTGCGATTAGCCCTGTGCCATC
The DNA here is from genome assembly GCF_001650195.1 of Phormidesmis priestleyi BC1401. Taxonomy (GTDB): domain Bacteria; phylum Cyanobacteriota; class Cyanobacteriia; order Leptolyngbyales; family Leptolyngbyaceae; genus Phormidesmis_A; species Phormidesmis_A priestleyi_B. The sequence goes on from NZ_LXYR01000011.1 coordinate 110,137, forward strand.
ACAACCCGCAACGCCGATGCGCTTTTGACCCACATCTAACCCCAGGGCAGAGATAAAAATCATACTCATGCCTGGACGGTTAGATAATTTAACAGCAAGGATCTTCCCCGCGAGGCTCTTTTTTAGACGGTGAATCGTGTTTAGATTCTTCTCGTTTCACCGACTCTAGCAGTGAGATGCGTCCGGGGACGGGTTTGCGAGACGGCTGAAGCCCTTGTAAAACGTCGGAAAGCTGTAGCCCTTCCGCTGCGGCAGGTTTAGCTTCTCGGAGTTTGTGCCAGACCGATCGAGACATCACTAACGTGTGGGCAATGCGATCGGCTCCAACTCGCTCTAGATATTCTTCTCGCTCAGGCTGATAGTCAGATGACGAGAGTTGAAGCGATTGCGCCGGAACTTCTTGCGTCACTCGTGCCATTTGAGCCATGAGTTCGGGGTAGAGCCAGGTGTAGGCAGGATTGACAGTGAGTTGGGCGACGTGGGGCTGAGAGCCATCGCGACACAGTTGCACCTGAAAATAGCCGATCGCGGCTTTGCGCTGTGGCTCAAATACATAGCCGCTCACAAATTCAGTGCGGCTAAACAACTGCCTGACTCCTTCGGCAACCGAGCCAACCAAGCTAGTTTTAAAGTCTTGAACGTGACGATCGAAGACCTGACGCACGAGAGGCGGCATTGCCATTGTGTCAAGTTGATAAAGCAACTGAGCGTCGGCATTGCTGACGGGCAAAAGGTTGGGCAAATCTGGCTCTCGTTCTGACAGCTCTTTGAGACGCTCAGGAGCGATGCCCCAATAGGTCATGTGTGCCAAGCGCTGGAACCCGTTTTTGCGGTAGAGCGCCAAGGCTGACTTGTCGTTAATGTCAATTTCTAAAATCCAAGTGCGGGCTTGCCAAATTTTCTCTAGGCAATAGCGCAGCAGCAGCGAGCCAATATCGCTGGAGGTCACGAGAGACGATGCGGCGGTCGAAGGTTCTGCGTCTTCTGCGTCTTCTAGCTCTGCGGCGTTTTGAACCATGACCGCATCGACTGCCACTCGATCGACGCGCCAAGTCGTCCCCGTGCGGTTAAAGGGCGATACTTGAATGAGTCCTTTAATCTGCTGGTTAAGTTCGGCAACGTGAATGCAGAAAGAGTTTTGAAAGGGATTGGGAAACAGACTCAAAACCTTGAGAATGCCATACCAGCGTCGAATGGCTAATGGCTTTTCTCTCACCATCGAGCAATTGGGGCTTTCGGGGTCTTCTGCCTCCGCGCAAAGCTGTTCGACCAACTCCAGATCGCGATACTGGATGGGACGAATCACAATATTGGTGGTTTGGGGAAAGGCTCGAATCATAGTGTTAAGGCGGCTATTCACCCTCAGGGTGTGGGTTTGGCTGCGATTCTGGTTTTAACCTTAAGGCAGATTCGTTGCTGAATTAGACAAAACCTTAAAGGGTGCCAGCGTTAGGTTGGGCAGACGTGCGATCGAGCAGCGATTCAGTCGGACGAATTAACACCACAGGGGTTTGCTCGTCGGCATTTCCAGCAGGATTGGTAATTAACGCCTGTTTGAGAAAATTCATCTGCAAATCAGAGGTCGCTGCCAATATCTTAACCGCTTTCAAGTCGTTCACGTCTACGATCGCCGCAGATAGTCCTGTTTCGCGCTGAATTTGATCGACGATGCCTTGAGCGTTCTCAGGTCCAAGCACGATGAATTTGTCGTAGGGAGGCAGGGTTCCGGTGACATCATCAATCAGGCGAGCTTGATCCCCGGCGACTCGATAAAAGAAGCCTGGTTGTCCAAAGACTTTTCCGATCGCGCCTGCGACAAACGCCAGAAATACGCGCACAGGTCCGACGATGTTGATTAAGGTCTGCAATCCGCACGCGGTTGCAAGGCTCGAAGCTGGCAAAAATAGATAGCACAGCCGAGTCGCTAACCAGCCCGGTTTAATCTCGCTGGGGTGAATAAAGCGTCCTTGCATAATGGCGAGGGGCGATTCTCCGATCGTCACCACGTCGCCAGGTTGGGCATGGGGCAAAACATAGCGGCGCACCACTTCTACGGGGTCGTCTAACTCGGTCAGTAGATGAGTCCGAATGGGCAACACGTCTGAGTTAGCGGCAGGTCGCCAGCGTTTAGAGTCATCAGTGCTAGGAAACTTGAGAGGCACGATGATGTGCCGAGTTTTAGGAATTCGCCCTTGCGGTCCATAGGTGACGTAGTGAATCTGCACCCAGGCGACTTTGAGATCGCTGAGGTTTTGACCTTGCACGTCGATCGAGATCTCGATCGGGTCTTCGTTGCTGACTGTGACGATCCGACTTTCCCAGTAGCGATCGTCTCTAGCGTTTGCGTCTGGGTGGAGTGGCGTAATGCGAGTGTCTGTGGTGACTCCTTTTAGGCTGCCAGACGAGAGGAGCGTGACGTGCGCTCGAATCTCTGGCACCATGACTTCGAGGCGACGAGTGCGGTTGCGGAACTCTAGATTGCCGACTAGCAAATATCGCTGTGGCTCATAGAGGTCAAACTCCCACTTTCCAGAGGTCAGTTCTAAATCGTTGCCGGGACGCTGCCGATATTGCGCTTCGAGTGCTAAAAGGATCAGCACGACCAAGCCGATCGCGCTGCCGATGATGCCAATGAAGACGCTCTCGATAATTGCCACGAGTTCTGACTCTCAATAACGCTGTAACAAAGTCTAGAGCAAAAGGGGAAACGGGAAAGAGTTTTGAACGTTGAATTGATGAATCGCTTTCCAACCTATAAGACTTGTGCCACCTCATACAGTCGTCTCAAAACTGCTGTAATTTTTGCACCATATTGCAAATCGGCTGCCCAACGTCCACTCAACTGATCGATGAGCGGCGCAACCCCACGCGTCACAAAATTAAATCGAGGATTCACACTCTCTTGAGTGAGTGGGGCAGTACTGGCATAGGCTTTGAGAAGCTGAATGTGTGCTCTGACCCCGATGCGGGCACTGGGAAACGAAGCTCCGGCGGGAGTGCCTGCGACATCGCCTAGCCCTGCAAAATTGTTTTGACTCGGTTTGACCACCCCCCCAAATCGCAGAAAGTCTGTTTCTAAACACATTTGAGAAAAGGCGATATCGTAATTTACGCCTTCAACTTTGCCTTCTTCTCGATAGAGTTTGGCGATGTCTGGAAACTGAGTCAGAGCCGCCGCGTTGTTATTTTTAAGAAATAAGTTGAGATTAGCTTCGGTAGTGACTCCGCTACTCGTAATTTGATCGAGCGAACCCGCACAAATTTTGAGAATCGATCGCAGCAGCACGGTGCGAGTTTGAGCATCCCAACCGACGACGATGTTAAAGTCTCGCAGATCAACGGCTCTGATAAATACGACTCCACGATAGTTGAGGCGGCGTATGTTTGGGTCGGTCGATAAATCAACGCCTAGCTGGTCAGCCAGGTCGATCGGAATATAAGCATTGCCACTGACGAGAATTCCTTTTTCTCCATAGGGCTGACCGTTGAGGTTGATGGTGATTGGCTCATAGGGGTCAGTCGGGGTTGGCGTTGGGGTTGGCGTTGGAGTCGGCACTGGCAACCCTGCGACGGTGCGACTCCAGGCGATCAGACCATCTGCGATGCCTGCGGCGAGATCGCGACGCTGGTTTTGCAAAATGAAGCGATCGTCAGGATTGGTGAGAAACCCCACTTCCATCAGCAGGGATGGGGGAACGGTTTGCCGACAAAACGCTAGACTGCCGAGTGGAGTTGCGGTGTCAGGTTGAATGCCTCGGCTCGGCAGTTGAGGAACGCGGCGCACGAGCGATCGCAGCACCAGATCGGCGTGACTTTTGCGCTCGTTATTGTTGGCGATGTAGTAGACCGTGGCACCGCGAGTCGAGGGATTTGAAAAGGCATTGGCACGAATTTCTAGCGCGACATCATTGCGGTTCCCTCGTGTATTAATCCAGTCATAGGTAGAGCGGGGGCTAAGTTCGTCGGGCACTGACAAGATTTCTGCCCCTCGCGATCGCAACTCTGCCACCACAAGATCGCGCGTCAGGATCATTTCTCTGGCTTCGGTTGTGCCTGCAACAATGGCTCCGGGTTCGCTTACGCCATTGATGCGATCGCCGTGTCCGGCTGAAAGAAAGATTCGTCCCATCAGATATCCGTAATTAAGTGAGGTCGCTTAGAATTTGTAACTCAAAATTCGTTGCTTAAACCTTATATTTCAAAACTGATTCATCTGAAGTGATAGCGGTTGGTTTTCTCAGTTCATCCTTCGTTTGCCAGAAATCCTTGTCTTAAAGCGTCTTGGATTAGAGCTTCGGCAAATTCTCCCAGACGCGGTGAGCCAAGGGCGATCGGAGCAATTCGCTGACGAACTTTGGCGATCGTCACCCCTGCCTTTTTCCAGGTGCCGCCTTGGGTGTGGTAATTGTGCAAAATGGGCTGCAAGCGATCGAGGGCAGTCGCAAATCGCGCATCAGCAGAGTGTTTGGCTTCAAATTCTTCCCAGAGCGATCGCAGTTGACTTGTTTGATCAGCCGGAAGTAGCCCAAAGATGCGATCGGCAGCGGCTTTTTCGCGATCGGCTTGGGTTTGGATGGCTTGCTCGTCATAGCAGAAGGTGTCTCCAGCGTCGATTTCAACGAGGTCGTGAATCAACACCATTTTGAGCACCCGGACTAAATTCACCTCGGTTTCCGCGTATTCGGATAGCAACATCGCCATCATTGCCAGGTGCCAAGAATGTTCTGCATCGTTCTCTCGCCTAGATTTGTCGATTAACAGGGTTTGTCTCAAGACGTGCTTGAGCTTGTCGATTTCGACGATGAACTGAAGTTGTTGATGCAGTCGCGTATGATCAGGTTCCATTGTGAAGTTAGTGACTGAATTTCTAAAAAACCTTTATTCTAAATGGCAGACTAGCCGCCAGTCCGATACAAAGTATATATGTACTATTTTTAGTGAAGCCCTCGCTGCAACGATTTATCTTACCGTGACTTTATTATGAACGTCCCTCGTCTCCACCCTGACACGATCGAACAGGTCAAACAGCGACTCGATATCGTCGATATTGTCTCTGAGCATGTCGTGCTTAAAAAACAGGGCAAAGATTTCACGGGGCTATGTCCGTTTCATGATGACAAATCGCCGAGCTTTAGCGTCAGTCCGAGTAAGCAGTTTTATTATTGCTTTAGCTGTGGGGCAGGCGGCAACGCGATCAAGTTTTTGATGGAGTTGGGGAAACGATCGTTTAGTGAGATCGTGCTCGATTTGGCAAAGCGCTATCAGGTTGCGGTTCAAACGCTCGAACCCGAACAGCGGCAAGAATTGCAGCGTCAACTCTCGGTGAGAGAGCAGCTCTACGAAATTTTGGCGCTGACCGCACGATTTTATGAACACGCGCTCAATCAAAGTCACGGAAAATTCGCCCTGGAGTATTTGCAGAACGATCGCAAGCTCGACCAAGCCACGATCCAGCAGTTTCAACTTGGCTACGCTCCCGGCGGCTGGGAAACGCTCTATGGATATCTGGTTGAGCAGAAGCACTATCCGGTAGCGCTGGTTGAGAAGGCAGGATTGATTGTGCCGCGCAAAACGGGAGATGGCTATTACGATCGCTTCCGCGATCGCCTGATGATTCCCATCCTCGATTTGCAAGGACGGGTGATTGCCTTTGGCGGACGGACTCTGAGCGACGAACAGCCCAAATATCTCAACTCGCCCGAAACAGAGTTATTTGACAAAGGCAACACGCTGTATGGACTGGATAAGGCACGATCGACGATCGCCAAACAAGATCAAGCCGTCGTGGTAGAGGGCTATTTCGACGTGATTGCCCTGCACGCGGGCAAAATCACCAATGCGGTCGCTTCGTTAGGAACGGCTTTGAGTATTGGTCAAGCTAAACAATTGTTTAAATACACCGACTCTAACCGAGTTATCTTTAACTTGGATGCCGATCGTGCGGGTGTGCAAGCCGTTGAACAAGCTGTTGGAAAGGTGGTATCGCTAGCTTATCAAGGCGAAATGCAACTGCGGGTTTTGAGTATTCCCGATGGTAAAGATCCCGATGATTTTCTCAAAACTCACTCGGCTGCAAGTTATCAAGATCTCTTAGATGGCGCACCGCTGTTAGTTGACTGGCAGATTCAGCAAGCGCTCGTCGGCAAAGATTTAAAGCAGTCAGACCAGTTTCAGCTAGTGGTCGTCGAAATGGTGACGCTGCTAGGCAATCTGCCCAATCCTACCATTCGCACTCATTATATTCACCGTTGCGCCGAGCTTTTGAGCCAGGGCAACAGTCGAATGCTGCAACAAATCGAAGAGGATTTGCGGCTTCAGGTGCGGGGTCAACGCTGGCACGGGCGATCTCAAAAATGGCAAACACTTGGAGAGCGCACCCTTCTAGAAGAATCAGAAGCGCTGCTGCTCAGACTTTATCTACATTCCCCGACCTATCGAGGCGCGATCGTTGAGGCGTTAGACGCTCAAGACCTAGAATTCAGCCTGTCTCATCACCGATTTTTGTGGCGGCAAATCGTCGAGGTCGAACAATCGAACCAAGATCAACAAAACCTTGATTTGATGTCGCTTTTGCGCGATCGCTGCACCGACTTTCCGAGAGAGATGACGCAGGTTTACGCGCTGTTTGAACTCAATGAGAAAACTGAGCGTGACATCCTCCGGGCTGAGTTAGGAATTCGATCTGCCGCCGCCGCGCTTGAAGAAATCCTATGCGAAAAGCGTCGCCGCCATTTCTCAGACCTGTGGAAAACCACCGATTTCGTCACTAACCCAGAACTCGCTCACCATTATCAACAGAAAATGCAATCGGAAGTGAAACGCATTCAAGAACTCAAACACCTGCGCGAGGTGAACTTTGTAGATTTGGCAAAAGTCCCGATCGTGGGTGAGCTATCCTAGCTCGACTTCATTCAAGTAAACAGGGTCAATGAATGAATCAAAAGGGAGCCGATCCCAAAGAGGTCACTGCCGACTCCCTCATGCTCAACGTTTTATAGTTGAATGGTGGTTTTGGCGTGCATGAACTAGAGCCAGTAATAACAAGATTTGCGATCGGTGTTGATCTAGCCTCCCATAAACCATTGCGTGCCCGTAAACAGGTAGTAGGCACCCGTGATCATCAACGCCACGCTACCAAAGCGAATAATTCCCTCGGAATGTTGCAGCAACTGCTTACTTTGTTTCGCCAGTCCCGTAAACAAACTCGCCAGAAAAATCAGGATGGTGTATCCGATCGCATAGCTGACCATCGTTAGCGTCCCTAAAAGCTGAGAACCTGTTGCAGCAGCAGCAGCCAGCACAGCAAACAGCACTGGGCTAGCACAGGGAGAACTCACTAGGGCAAAGGTTAACCCCACGCCATAAGGACCGGCGTTGGGCAGATTCACATTCATCGTAGGGAGAGGCAGCTTGATGACCCCGATTAACCACAGCCCCATTAGGGTCATAATCAACCCCACCACGACATTGATATAGCCCCGATATTCCACCATCACGGCTCCGGCAAAGGAAGAAGCCAAGCCAAGCAGACTTAAAATCGTGACGGCTCCTAAAACAAACATGCCTGCTTTGGTAAAGGCATCCCAGCGAGAGTTAATTTTCAGGGTGCCAATGTAGCTGAGATTGACGGGTAATAGTGCCAAAATACAGGGAGAAACACTGGCAAGGACTCCACCCAAAAACGCCAACGGCAACAGCACCAAAGGATTCGCTGTATCTTGTTGAGAAAACCACTGTTGATAGCGATTTTCAACGATGGAAATGAGTTGTTCGATCGGACGGCTAATAATCGGACCCAAGGTCAGAACTAGAATCAAAGAGAGCAATCCTAACCCACCGTAAATTAGCCATTTTTGGGGTACTTTCGATCGCCGTGGAACGGTCGGCTCAGAAGATGAGACAGGTATCAGTGACATAAAAACTTCCTTGAATGATCAGGGCATGAAGGTTGCTTTTGGGGATACTCGGCGATCGCGTATCCCAGAAGACTTGAACCTATTGCTTCAGAGCCTTATCCAAAACGGTTGTATAATCGGCGAGATTCGCATTGTTGCGATGTTGTGCCAGAATATGACCCGTTGCGGGGTCAACGATCGTGAGTGTGCCCGTCTGAGCTTTATTAGCGGCTAGAAAATCGCTGAGTCCTAGCTCTTTCGCTTTCGCCTCGGCTTTGGCAGTGGTAGCTTTGTCTGTCACATCAAGTACCACAAACTCGACTTTACCGACATATTGCTGCTCTAGCTGAGACAGGGTCGGCGCAATATTTTTACACGCAGGGCACCAACTGGCGTAGACATCAACCAACACGGGTTTTCCCTGTAATTGCTGAGCTAGTGGTCCGCCCACCGCTTTGGCTTTAGACGCGCAGGGATTAGCTTTGGACGCGCAAGGATTGGCTTTTGTGGAACTGACTTGAACTGTGGTGTTTGGGCTAGCTGAAGTATCGCTTTTGACGGGACTAGAACAACCTGAAATTGCGCCAAGACTGAGCAGCGAAACTACTGCCAGTGTGGAGAGATATTGAATCTTCATGAAGTGGTTTCCTCAAAAAATTGTGACTGTTGATGCGATCGATCATCCTAGAATGAGATCCCTCAAGTTTTCTGGGAATGTCGATTGTAGAAAACCTATCGAGACTTGAATTGAGTATTAGCGTTTGAGAGCGGCATTCAGCACAGATGTGTAAGCAGTCTTGTCCGCATTGTTGCGATGCTGAGCCAGAATGTTGCCAGTTGCCGGATCAATAATGGCAATCATGCCAGTCTGTGACTTGTTCGCATCAAAATATTGTCCCAGACCTAGTTGTCTCGCTTTAGCCGCCGCTTGGCTAGCTTTGCTTCTATCGCTGACATCTAAAACCACAAAGTTCGCTTTTCCGGCATACTCTTTTTTGAGCTGAGAAAGAGTTGGAGCAACATTTTTACAGGCAGGACACCAACTGGCATAGATATCAACTACTGCGGGTTTACCCTGCAATTGTTTGGCTAGAGGTCCACCCACATTCTCACGCTGATTTGCCTGCGCGATCGCCTGTGGCGGTGCAGCAGACATTTTAACTGGCATCACAGCTATCAGCGCGCCTGCGATCGCTAAACTACTTAGGCTCAAACTGAGCAATGATGACGAATCGTTCCGCATATTCAACCTCAAGAAATTTAGAATTGGATGGGTCTAGTAACTCGAAAAATTTGGCTTTGATCTCAAGCCAGAAACCAGCAGCACAGACATTGGCATTGATCTTGCTGTTGTTATTGAGATTAAATTCCAGAAAAATGAGTGTCAGATGAAGATCAGATGGCTGCAAGATAAAGCCTAAGATTTGGCTGAATGAAGAATAGGAATTTGGGACAGTCTACTGATTTTCAGCAAAAATTCATCTTGGCATCAGGGACGGATCACCTTTATCCCAGATTCTTCTTATACAGTGAAGGGACGTAATCCCGACCCATTGCCCAGGATAAACATAATCAGTGGAACCCCTATGATCGGACAAGACTGGCATGTAACCAACGATGGCAGGTGCAACGCTGGCAACATGATGAGTCAAGCTGAAGAATTGACCCGTCCCTATCGGCTGTACCGCTTCTTGACTGATTTGGAAGATGTCCTGGAGCGGCTTACGGATGATCAGTTAAGACTCAAAGCGATCGCCCCGTTGGTTCGTCAGCTATTAAACAGCGCTGAGTGGCTGCAAATTCTCCCCCTTCAGCCTGATCCTGACACCGGGTGGGCGGTCACGATGCTATATGATGAACCGTTTTTCCCTTGACCGTTCAACTGGTTGCCTGGGCACCGGGAATGGCATCCCCAATTCATAATCACGCCAGTTGGGGTCTCGTGGCGTTACTGAATGGACAGGAAAAAAATACGTTTTGGCAGCGATCGCCGACCGCAGACTTGCCCGATCGCATCAAACCCGTCGGCGGTCGCCTGCTGGTTCCGGGCGATATTCTGTGCTTAATGCCTGACGTAATTCACCGGGTGGCAGCGATCGGCGATCAACCGACTATTAGCTTCAATCTATATGGTGAAACCAATTACGATCAGCGATTAGAATTTGATCCCATTCAGAATACGGCAAAAAACTTTTAATCCCCTCTTCACTTCCTCTGATGCACCCATGAAACTCAACCGTCCGATTCGAGCTGCCATCCACTATCTAGTCGGCAAGCGAATCTCCCCCTCTTCGCTGCAATTCCGTTTGACCCTAGAATTGGTCACACTCTCGACTGTAGGACTGAGCATTGTCGCAGTTTGGGCGGGCTGGCAGATGGAGCAAAATCTCGTGGCTGCCCACAAGCAAACCCTGGAATATATTGCCATGCGCTTTCCCGAACAGCTTGAATTTTACAGTGAATCAGGGGGGAGCAAAACAGGGTTAGAGCGCACCATCAACCGAGTCTCGACACCGGGAATAGGAGTATGGGTAAAAGACACGGATGGGAGACTTGTCGCGTATTCTCCCAATTTGGATAGTGCTTCTGATGCAATCCGCAATGTGACAGATCTGACTGAAGTACCTAAAAAACCAATGATCGTCCGCTTTGACAATCGCGATATCGTATTGTGCGGTAGCCCCCTAACCCTTAAAGGCAAGTCGTTGGGGAAGCTATACCTTTATCAAGATATTACAGCCGATCGGCAGAAGTTAAGCGCTGGGTTATGGCACTTGTTGTTAGTCAGTTGTTTGACAATTATGCTCTTAATTGTTGCAATCTCTAGACGCATTCGCAAAGCTATGCAGCCGCTACAGCAAATGAGTCAGATTGCTAGTGCCGTTTCTGCCGATGATTTAGTTGATAATTTGAACGGAGCAAAGCTGCAATTGCACCGGGCACCGGATGAAATCTTGGGTTTGGCGCAAGCTTTTAATGAAATGTTATTTCGGTTATCCGGTGCGTGGGAGCAACAACGCCAGTTTGTTGGCAACGTGTCCCATGAGTTACGCACCCCCCTGACCGTGGTCGTTGGTTACCTACAAAGCCTGCTGCGTCGAGGAGATATAGCCGTTGCCAGTTAGGTTAGGACATACTATAGAAGTTGAGACCCTCAAATGAGCGATGCCAGCCCCCTACAGCGATGACCTCCGACAAAAAGT
>NZ_LXYR01000012.1 GCF_001650195.1 Phormidesmis priestleyi BC1401
CGGTGTCCAGATACTCAAGAGCGGCTGTAGTGGCAATACGACCCGCCTCGTTGAGGCTTTCCTGAATCGCTTCTTCACTGGTCAGCAGCGAATGACTCAGGTCTATCGTCACTTCTATCCTGACTTGCGTCCCTTCTTGACTCAGCAATTGAGCGCTCATACTCACCACCTCTTGGTTGCCTCACTCAGTGATATCATGCTTGACCTACTAAATCAAGTAGAGGTCGCACCCGTTGGTGCGAAACGGAATTGCGGCGTTGGGGTTCATAGCCGAAAACTGACCATCAACGCGCATTCCGTTTGAGTTGCGCGATCGATTCATTGAATAGGAAGAACGATTTTGAGGAATCGTTGCCGTGTCATAGCTTGACTGGCTTGACCGCCCCGTCATCGAGGAGTTGTTAGCGCTAGACCCATTGTCGATCGGTCCCCCAATTCCTCCATTCACATAAGCTGAACAATTCACCGATCGCTGACTTTGCTCAGAAGAATTTGTCTGAGCTAAGACAGGTAAGCCAGAGAAGGCAGCTAGCCCGGCTGCGCCTAAAAGGGCAAACATCTGTTTGATTAAACGATCGTGGTTGAGTGATGTCATGAAAAACGCTCCAACAAACTAAGAATGTAGTCTTCTATACTTTCTAAGCTTAAGGAAGGAGATGAGGAGCGTTCTCTACCATTAGGAACTGATGCGAGTCTTTCTCAAGTGAGATCTCAACCCAGTCTTAAAAAAGCGCATAGATTCTAAAAATTCGCTCTCTAGCTGGAGGCAGAATAAACACTTTAGCGCTAAGATATATTCCCTAATGAGATACTGGTGGCGATTCCAAAGCGCTTATCTGTAACGAATTAGCACTACTTTCTCGATCGTGAACTGGAGGCTGGCAATGCTGGAGTTATATCAATTTGAGATGTCTCACTATGCCGAGAAGATTCGGCTAATTTTAGACTACAAAGGCTTGGACTATCGTAAGGTCGAAGTGACTCCGGGTGTGGGTCAAATCGAGCTTTATCAACTGTCAGGTCAGCGTCAGGTGCCCGTTCTCAAAGACGGCAGTGAGGTCATCGCAGACTCGACCGCGATCGCGGACTATTTAGACAAAAGATATCCCGACAAGCCGATCATTCCATCTGACCCCAAGCAAAAAGGGTTGTGTTTATTGATGGAGCAATGGGCAGATGAATCGATCGGACTCAATGCGCGCAAAGGGTTGATTGGCTCGATCGGCAGCAATCAAGCCTTTAGAACAGCGTTACTTCCCAACTCTGTTCCCGATGTTTTCAAGAATCTAGTGGGCGCAATTCCTCATGAGCTATTTGGCTTTCTAGGAATGGGAATCGGAATGGGACCCGAAGCTGTTAAAGATGCCCAAGCCGCCCTCAAGCGTGATTTAACCGCCCTTTGCTTTATTCTGAGAGAGCAGCCTTATCTCATCGGAGACACCCCCACACTGGCAGATTTTGCCGTCGCAGGCTTAACGATGTATGTCAAATTTCCCACGGGTTCCTATTTAAATATTCCTGAGTCGCTCAAAGGCAAAGGCATTTCTGGAATCGCAGATATCGGTACTTTTGAGCCGTTCTTCACTTGGCGCGATAAGCTCTATGCTGATTTCCGCAAGTCTTCACCATTTGCGGCTTCTGTATCAGGTTCGCCTACGTCGATCGATATCGATTAATCCGTTATTCTGTGGGATGGGCAGTTTGCCTGTCCCACTGCTAAACCAGCATGAAAGTCAAAAGCCTGACCCTGCGATCGTTCCGTGGCATCGACGATTTAACGCTAGATTTCGCTCCAAATGTCACTGTGCTAATTGGTAACAACGGTGTTGGCAAGTCAAGTATTCTAGATGCTCTCGCAATCTCATTCACTCAATTCGTTGAGAAATTAAGCGAGGTTGGAATGGAGATTTCTCAAAAGTTTCAATATTCTGACATCATCAATTCATTCACTCAATCAACGCTTCAAATGTCAGTTGATTGTCTAGGAGAACAGACTTGGATAGCGACACGAGATCGCTTTACGGATGAGTCTACTTTCTCGGCTGCTGAAGGCTCTATTCCGCCAGAAGAGGTTGCTTCTTCCTTTCTGCGTAATTTGTTGAACAATCACAGAGCCAACTTGCCTTTAATCGTTTACTACCCAGTTAGTCGTGGAGTGACCTCTATTTCACTAGAATCGAGCCTAAATTTCTTAGAAGAGCAAGCTGGATCAGCTCAAACTCTTGCTTACGATCATTCGCTTCCAGCAGGACAATCTAGCTTCAGCGATTTTTTTCAATGGTTCAAAATAAGAGAAGATTTAGAGAATGAAGTACGGCTAGAGGAAGATTCAAGTTATCGTGATCATCAATTAAAAGCGGTTAGAGACGCAATTTATAGCTTTTCACCCGGATTTAGCAATCTGCGAGTTCGGAGATCACCCCTCCGCATGATTGTAGAAAAGTTTGGAGAACTCGTTGTTAATCAGCTTTCTGATGGTGAGAAAGGTTTGTTAGCGATGGTAGGAGATTTGGCGAGGAGACTAGCGATCGCTAACCCCGGTCTTCTCGATCCCCTCCAAGGCGAAGGTGTGGTTCTGATTGATGAAATCGAATTACATCTTCATCCAGAATGGCAGCGTAGAATCATTCCATCTTTGACTCAGACCTTTCCCAATTGCCAGTTTATTATCACAACTCATTCACCTCAAATATTGGGTGAGATTCAAAATGGAATTGTTTATCGTCTGAGGTCATCACCCAAAGGAATCGTTGCTGAGAAGATGCAAACCTATGGCAGAGACAGCAATCAAATTCTTGAAGATATCATGGATGTTTCAGAACGATCGCCGACCTTCAAAAATGATCTGCGTCGTCTATTTCGATTGATTGAAGATGGCAAGTTGGATGAAGCAAAAAGACTACAGCAAGAGCTTGAGAATTCGATTCAATACGACGAGCCAGAGTTTGCAAAATCTGATGCGTTAATTCGACGGAAAGAAGTTTTGGGACGATGAAGCACATCAAAAAAAACCAAGGACCGCAAAACTTCACAGATTGGAAAAAACGAGCTAATGAAGACTGGCAGCCCAATTGGAAGGAAAACTTTCAAGCTCCAGAAAAAACAGAAGTTCATGAGGCATTGCTGACCGAGCAAGGCTATATCTGCTGTTATTGCGGCAGACGCATCGACTACCAGAGCAGCCACATCGAACATTTCCAGCCTCGAAAACACTATCCAGAACTCGCCTTGGAATACACCAATCTCTTGGCATCTTGTCCTGGATATCCTGAAGACGAAGATCCTAAATTAGGCAGTCAGGCAACCCAAGCGCACTGTGGACAGAAGAAAGGAGCTTGGTACGATCGTGACCTCACTGTTTCACCATTGATCGGAGATTGTGCTGACTATTTCAGATACACCAGAGATGGGCAAATTCTGCCAACTGAGATTCTATCAATGCAACCTGCTGCCAAAGAGACGATCGAGCAGTTAGGGTTAAATTGCAGTAGCTTAGAAAGAGCCAGAAAGAAGGTCATTGAAGCAATTCCAGACGGTCTCACCCGCGAAGAAGCCCAAAAGCTAATTCAGGCATACGAACAACTCAACGAACAAGGAAAACACATCCGCTTTTGCGCTACGCTCATTTACCGTTTGCACCAACCTGTCTCCTAAACATAGAACGTCTGTATTGACCTCCTAAAATCGCGGTACGATAAACCAGAAGGTCGATCGAGGCTGCTATGAATCCAGAAAAACCATTAGGCTCCGTCATTCAAGGTTCGTTGAGCCAAGGATTAGAAGTGCGCCTGCATCCCGATGTCTCGGTTGAAGAGATGCGAGTCGGCAAGTTTTTGGTTGTGCAGGGTGTTCGATCGCGCTTTTTCTGTATGCTCACCGACGTGTCTCTCGGAACCAGCAGCCCCCGCATCGTGGCGAATCCTCCCGATCCGAGTAACACCTTTATGCAAGAAGTCCTTGCAGGCAGTGGGACGTATGGCACGATCGACCTTACTCCCATGCTGATGTTTACGCCCGAAGAGGCGATGAGCGAAGCGCAAGCCGCTAACAATGCCTCCAAGAAAAAATCAAAATCAAAAACAGCCGCCGCATCTTACGAACCCAACTCCAGTGCCAACATTGAACTGCTTCCCGTCAAGACCATTCCGAGTCACTTCAGTCAAGTGTTTGATGCCAGCGATCGAGACTTTCGTGCTGTCTTCGGCTGGGAAGATGACCCGACGCGGCGCAACTTTGCCATTGGACAACCGATCGATATGGAAGTGCCGATTTGCATTGATCTCGATCGCTTTGTCGAACGCAGTAACGGTGTGTTTGGCAAATCAGGAACTGGGAAATCGTTTCTGACGCGATTGCTGCTGTCGGGCATCATTCGCAAACAGGCGGCGGTCAATCTGATCTTTGATATGCACTCCGAATATGGCTGGGAGGCAACTCGCGAAGGCAAACACTTCAGCACCGTTAAAGGGCTGCGGCAACTCTTCCCCGGACAGGTGCAAATCTTCACCCTCGATCCTGACTCGACCAAGCGCCGAGGCGTTCGCGACGCTCAAGAACTCTACATCGGCTATGACCAGCTCGAAGTTGAAGACCTGATGCTGGTGCGCGGAGAACTCAACCTCTCAGAAGCTAGCCTAGAAAACGCGGTCATTCTTCGCAACGAGTTTGGCAAAGCCTGGATCAATCGCCTCATGACCATGAGCAACGGCGAAATTCAAGAGTTTTGCGAAACCAAGATGGGCAGCAAGTCATCGATCATGGCACTGCAACGCAAGCTCAATCGCCTCGATGACCTGAAATACATTCGGAACAGTTGCCCTCACAACTACGTCGATCAGGTTCTAGAGTGTTTAGAAAGCGGAAAGCATGTGGTCGTCGAGTTTGGCTCTCAGTCAAATCTGTTGTCCTATATGCTGGCAACCAATATTATTGCGCGTCGCATTCACCAGGCGTATGTCCGCAAAGCTGAGAAATTTTTGCAGACCAAGAATGTTAGCGATCGTCCTCGCCAACTCGTGATCACGATCGAAGAGGCACACCGCTTTCTCGATCCCGCAACGGTAGGGCAGACCATTTTTGGCACGATCGCTCGTGAGATGCGGAAATACTTTGTCACGCTGCTGGTGGTGGATCAGCGTCCGTCAGGCATCGATAACGAAGTCATGTCTCAAATTGGAACTCGGATCACTGCTCTGTTGAATGATGAGAAAGATATCGACGCGATTTTTACGGGCGTGTCGGGTGCTCAAAGTTTGCGATCGGTGCTCTCAAAACTTGACTCTAAGCAACAGGCTCTCATCCTTGGTCATGCCGTCCCAATGCCCGTAGTGATTCGCACTCGCCCTTACGACGAAACCTTCTACACCGAAATTGGAGACATTGCGTGGGAAGAAATGCCCAACGACAAGGTTCTAAAGGCAGCCGAAGTCGCGAAAGCTGATCTGGGGTTTTAAGACCCGTTATTCTTCATGCTGTAGCCCTAGAATCACCTTTGATAATCGAGTCTCTCGCTGAATGACACACCTTTGTCATCTCTCGATTGCATCTCCGATAAACCGATTCACTAAAGTCATCAGACTTAGCTCTATCCTAATACCTTTCGTATCCTTATAAATCTGCTGAAACCTTTACCGGGTGAACATCTAAAGTAATTTCATAGTTTTTTCATAGTTTGTTTGAATAGCTTGATTTAGAACTAGAAAAAGGTTCGGTTATCCTCCATCCACACCACTATTCAGCCAAGTGGATACAAGGCACTATAGATAGAGGAAGTGATTCACCCCTGCTTTGATGTCTGACCCAATTAACAGACAGATTCTGCCCCTGCTTCTATGGATGTTTGTCTAGAGAGACTCCTGAATCAAGACTCATTAAATTCGTCCAAATGGAGGACAACCGCCCCTTTACTTCAGATACCATTTGTAATAATATATAGAAATCGAACTCGGACTGACTTCAAGATACGTCACGTTCCATTGATTGTCACCTTCCCTACACGTCATAGTTCGATCGTTAGTCCATCCCGTCAAAGTCTTACTGAGATGTAGTTCCTCAATCCTTCTCCTGATACTCCACCTCTATACACCGAGAGATGAATGTTCTTTCTTCCCTAGCTAATCTTCGTGATTGAGCTAGTGCACCCTCTTCGAGTTTTTCCTGCCTCGCCCCACAGATTTTTATTTACGGAGTTCACTGCAACCATGGCTACTGCCAACTCTAAAGAAAAGACTACTAAGTCCCCCTTCACGGCAGATATGGTGCGGACTTACTTGCACGAAATTGGTCGTGTGCCCATGCTGACCCACGAACAAGAAATTGTTTTGGGCAAGCAGGTGCAGCAGATGATGACGTTGCAGGAGAAAAAGGACGCTCTTGCTAAGACGCTAGATCATGAGCCAACTCATCAAGAGTTTGCCGATCACGTTCAGATCAGCGAAACTGAGTTGACCAGCCTTTTGCATCGCGGTCGCCGTGCAAAGCAGAAGATGATCGAAGCTAACCTGCGTTTAGTAGTGTCGATCGCTAAAAAATACCAGAAGCGCAACCTTGAGTTTTTGGATCTGATTCAAGAAGGCTCTCTTGGATTAGAGCGCGGTGTCGAGAAGTTTGACCCGACTCGCGGCTACAAGTTTTCGACCTACGCCTACTGGTGGATTCGTCAGGCGATCACCCGCGCGATCGCTCAACAAGCCCGCACGATTCGGTTGCCAATTCACATCACTGAAAAGCTGAACAAGATCAAGCGAGTTCAGCGTGAGCTATCTCAAAAGCTGGGTCGTAGCCCGTCTGCGATTGAGATCGCTAAAGAGCTCGAGCTTGAGCCAGAGCAGATTCGTGAGTTTCTACTTCTCTCTCGTCAGCCTGTCTCTCTTGACTTGCGCGTTGGCGACAATCAAGACACCGAGCTGCAAGATTTGCTCGAAGATGATGGTCCTTCGCCTGAGCACTATATGACTCAAGAGTCTCTGCGAAATGACCTAAACACGCTCTTGACAGAGTTAAACCCTCAGCAGCGAGAAGTCTTGACTCTGCGCTATGGGTTAGATGACGGCTATGAGCTATCTCTGGCAAAGGTCGGTGAGCGGCTCAATCTCAGTCGCGAGCGAGTGCGTCAGTTAGAGCGGCAAGCGCTCGATCATCTTCGTCGTCGCAAAGCAAACGTGCGCGAGTACATTGCCAGTTAGTTAAGTGCAAGTATGAATCAGTACGGGATTAAACTTCTCGTTTGGTGAATGGGGAAGGGACGATCGAGTTATTACGATCGTCCCTTCCCCTTTTTTAGTCTGCATTAGCAGCAGGCTCACGTTTCTATAAGTCTACGAATCGATGAACGCTTTTTGATGGATCTCCTGCGTGAATCTGGACACCCCTCCTCACGAGGTGGGGCAAGCCCTCGCCAACCCTTCTCCCTAGACAGAAGGGAGCTAGAACCTCTTGTTCCTGTTCCCTCTCCTTGGGGAGAGGGCTAGGGTGAGGGCAAAGGATTCGTGCAGAAGGTTAATGTCTTGTTACTATTCAAAATGGGTGATTTGCTTAACGCTTTCTGTGTGATAGCGTGAGAGCAAATGTTGCACCAGTAGAAGGTGTTAAGTTTTAGCAGCGATTTCAGCAGTTTATCAGGTTGGTATTGAAGTCCCTCACAGTGGTCAGTACGTTCACTGTCACTCAAGGCAATGATACGAGTCTGACAGGGTGGTTTGATAAGGATAAGAAAAAGTTTGCTGCTGCGCGAGGAGACTTCTCTTCGCAACTGAGTTTTGCAGTGGTCTTTCCAAACTGGTTTTTATTGTTTGACGAGGTGAGGTGTTGAGAAAATTGGTTACTCTGCATTGAGTTAGCAGCTTCTTCTACCGTTTCCTTTTCTAATTATTCGCTAGTTACCTCTCGATTTCGGGATCATTTTTAACCAATTTATATCGCTTGATGTGAGGGCACCCCGATGAAGTCGCCATTTTTATCAGTATCTTTTTTGACCATTGCGTCTCTAAAAACCCTGCCTCGATCGGTTATGGGCATAGCGTTGGCGACTGGGCTGATGGCGATCGGGTTGCCTACACAATCAGCACTCAGTGCTCAAGTCACTCCTCAAGCAAAACCCGTCAACACGACTGCTAAACCGTCTACCCTTGCAGATGGGGTTTATCTATATGGGCAGTCTGCGGAGCCTGACCAAATCGGACGAGCTTATTTTGTCTTTGAGGTGCGTCAAAGTAAGGTGCTTGGTGCGCTGTATATGCCGCGATCGTCTTTTGACTGCGCGTATGGATCGTTTCAAGCCGATCAGTTAGCGCTAACAGTAGTTGACAGCTACGATCGCTCAGAAAACCCCTACGCGATCGCGCTTGCGAAAGAGGCATCGGTTGCAACTCGTGGAAATCCTGCGATGACTCAGATTAACTTAGAAGGGTTTGAGCCATTGGCAAAGCTGAGTGACAATGATCAGCGCGTTCTCAACGTTTGCAAACAAAACTATCAGCAACGAGCCTGGAAATAAGATGATTTCAGGCTTCCCGCTCAACCAATATGACGTTTTCGGTGACTTTCTCGAAGGTGTCATCGTGGCTAATCACGAATAGCTGACGAAAGGTTTTGATGTTGGCGATCGCGTCTGCTAAACTCTCTCGTCTGGCTCGATCCATATTAGTTGTTGGTTCATCAAAGAACGCGACATTGATATCCGCCAACACCTTGAGCAACGCGAGACGAACTGCTAGCGCTGCACACATTTGCTCTCCTCCAGAGAGATTGATCAAGCGGCGAGAATGTGCGCCTTCCTGCACGACAATCTCGTAGTCTCGCGTCCACTCTAACGCCACGTTTGAACGATTGAGCAACTCTCGAAATAGCTTATCTGCCTCGCGTGAGATGTTTTGCACATAGCGCTCAGTGATGCGCGGTCCTGCCTCCTTGTATGCCTTACGGGCAAACTTAATAAAACGCTCAATTTTCTGTTTGCGCTTCGCCTCGATTTGAGCAGAGTCTCGCTTTTCTTGGATAGTTTGCAGCTTTGAGATCTGCACGTCGTAGTCTTCAAGGCGTTTGACTTTTTCGGGCAGTTGGGCAGTTAGTTGAGTCTGTTTGTCTCTCGCTTCTTGATAGGCAGATTGCACGATCGCCACTCGCACCGGGTCGAACGTCTCTGCTAGCTGTGCCTGTTGGGTTGCAAATTCTGTGCTGCGTTTCTGGTATTCATGCAGTTGTGCCGTCACGTCTTCTAACTGCTGCTTGCGACCACGATAGCTGTTTGCAGACTGCTGATGCTCAAGATAAAGCTGATGCGTGGCGCGATGGTCGTCTCGTAAGCTCTGCTGTTCACGAATCTGTTCGGCAAGATTTGCAAACGCCGCGAGTTGAGCATCGACCTGGGCGATCGCGTTTTGAATCTCTAATAAAGCGCTCTGAAGTTTGGGTTGCTGAACTTCTAAATTTGTCTGCTGCTGTAGTTCTTGCTGAAATAATCGAGTTTTGCCGCGGGGATCATTGAGTTCTTGAAGCTGCCCGTTGAGATGCGCTAGCTGTTGCTGTAAGTTTGGCTCGTCGGTGAGTTGAGTTTGACCGTTGAGAATCTGCGATCGCACGTCTTCAGCTTCGGCAGCTAAGGCTTCTTCGGCATCTAGCTTGGTGTCGAGGCTGAGGAACTGAATTTGCTGTTGACGGGCTGCTTGCAGTTGGGTTTGAACCTGTTGAAGGTGCTGCTTTAGGCGATCGGCGAGGAGCTGCTCAGACAAATCTTCTAGAATGCCTTGTAGGTCAGACATCAGTTGCCCTTGCAGTTTGGAGCCGTTGCCAAGAGTTATCAGCACTTCGGTCAGGTGGGGTGCCCATTTTGGAGCCGCTTGCTGAAGTTCCTTAAGCGTTGCGGTCGCCGATTGAATGTGATGGGTGTAGATGCCTTCGCGGGTTTGGGCTTGGGTGACAATTTGCCGCAGATCAGCCTCAAACTGAGTCGCGGCATCAATGCGGCTGAGTTGTTGTTGATAGCGCTGCTGCTGCTCTTCGAGTTGCGGAATTTTTTGCACGATCGCGCCAAATGCCTCTAAGTCTTCAATCTCTTGCCCTAGCTGTTTGCGGCGAGTTTCGAGTTGAGTCAGACGTTTTTGATCGCGGCTAATGGTTTGTCGCCAGCTTTGGCAGGTTTGAAGCTGTTGATTAAGTGCCTGTTGCTGCTGGTCTAACTTAATTTGATGTTGAACTAAAGGCTCAAGACGTTGAGTTTCCGCTTCGATGTGCGATCGCCGCTCTAGTTGCTGCGTAATCGTAGCAAGTTTAGTTTGACGATCGCTTTCCTGTTTCACTAATCCTTGACGCTGTTGCATTAAAGCCTGTTGCGTCCCGCGATTTTTCTCTAGCTCCTGTAGCGTTATTTCCGTTTGCAAAAAGGTTTGATAACTTGTGCGATGAGTCGTGCAAATCTCAACGGATTGTTCGGCTTGCTGAAGATCCAGGGTGAGCCGATCGACCTCTAGTTTTTTAGACTGAATCTGAGCCGATAATTTTTCTAACTCGCGGGTCAACTGCTGCATCTGAGCCGCCTGAGTGCTGAGGTGTGCTTGCTCGGCTTGCAGTTCATTAAAGCGTTGCTGCCATTGGGTCAATTCAACGTTGAGTTCTGCAATTTCTTGACGAACCGTTTGCTGTTTTTCAGTGACGATCGCCCATTCTTCGAGCGCTTCATCATAGTGAGTGATCGTGCGTTCTAGACTTTCTGACTCAGATTTTGCATATTTCTCTAGCGTCAGCATTTGCTGGTTTGCCTGACGATATTCTTCGACTTTGAGAATCGCGTCAAAAATCGGCTTGCGTCTCTCAGCGGTCTGCAAAAAGTCGGCGGTAAACGTGCCTTGCGGAACTCCGATCGTATTAGAAAATAGTTTGGCTAAATCAGTCCCCACCGCAACGCCTAAATGCTGTCTCAGCCAGGGCAATACTTCTTCTCGAATGCGCGTGTAGGCAAGTTTTTCTCCGATTTGGGGATCAAAGAGCGTGTAGCCCGATCGCGTGCAGCGCTGAACCTCATAAGTCCGCTGGTCGTGACTGGAGATAAACGCGACTCGCGCCTGGGCACTCGCCGCCCCGTTGCGAATCAAGTCTTCGACTTTGTAGTCGCCTTTGTGGTCAAACAGCACCCAGGCGATCGCTTCTAGAATGCTCGTCTTTCCGGCACCGTTTTCGCCGCAGATGGCGTTGGTGCCCGGTTGAAACGAGAAGTGGCGATCGCTGTGAGATTTGAAGTTCTTGAGGCTAACCGAGAGAATTTCCATGACTTGATTGTAGATCAGATGTTCTGACTAAAATCTGAGTGAGAGCCGCCAATAGAATCTATCACTCGCGGTTCGCTTCGCGCTCTAATAGGTTCTGTAATTGCGATACTAGCGGAATGAAGTCATTCTGAACTGTCTTCCACACGGTCTCTAAAGAGGCTTGAAAATATCCATGAGTCGTAATTTTGCAACCTTTAAAAAATTAAAATTCTGGCGACCACAGTTCCACGATCGGGACTGACCAACCCGGAAATAAACTAGGAATCGTCAGCACGTCGCCGTCTGTGAATCTAGTCGGAGTGTCGTTGCACCGCTCCTTGACTTCAATCCACCGCTCTTCCGGGTTGATCAAAATGCCAATCTGAGTGCCCTGACTCAAAAAGCCGTCTATCTTCTCTCTGAGCTTTGTCAAACTGTCGGTGGGCGACTTGACCTCTACCATCAGATCCGGTGCCAACTCTGCAAAACTGCGATAACTGCGACGCATTCGCTCTGCCAGCACAAACGAAACGTCAGGAGCGCGAGTATCTGAGTTGGGCAGCGTAAACCCTGCGCTGGAGGCAGAAACTCTCCCTAGTCTGTTTGCATCAACGTAAGGAAATAGCTTGCCGATAACTCTTGCAGCAACTTCATCCGACTCATAGCCCGATGGACTCATGATGATGATCTCTCCATTGACTAGCTCGATCTTGTTGTCTGAATCCAATGCTTGATAGATCGCTAAATCTTTGGCACTCAACATGGTTGCTCCTCGGTAAACGATCGGATCTATAGCGGCAATCTTTCAACGCCTTCTGAGTTCCTAATCAACTGAGTACTCTAGCAGGGTCTCCAGATAGTTTTGCACCGTGAACAGTTAGAATCGCGATCGACAGAACCCGATCTCGCTTTGCAAGGAGTTATCTACGCAATTGCTTGTAGCTTAACACCTGATCCTATCATGGTTTTCAGCTTGACATCATAATTATTTTCTCTAGCCTCGCACTAGAATCGACGGGCATCAACCCCACCATCCAAAGCCGTCGATTCTTGAGAAATTTACTTAAAGATATTCAGAAAGACCCCAAATGGACCCAACAACTGCGATCCAATATCTAGTAGATTGCGCCCCATGCTCTTGTGAACAATCAACACATCCCCATCCTGGACTTGCTGATCATCCGTCAAGTTTCGCAGATCAATGTCGCGGCGATCGACCTTGCCATTTTCATTCATCCGCACAAACGTCACCTTACTCAGCCTTGCTTTCTCAGTCGGACCACCCGCGATCGCCACCGCACTAGATAATGTACTGTCCGGCGGCACCTCTACCTCTCCGGGCTTTTGCACCTCGCCAACCACTCGCACTCGCACCGTTTTGGGAGAAAACACTGCCCGCGCCATGATTCGGCGGTCTATCGAATTGTCACCTTCTGCCTTGGGCACAAAAATGGTGTCACCATCCATCAAAGTTTGATCCGTAGAGGCGTTTTCTGATCGCAGCGCTTCCCACAAATTCACAATCACCGGAGCCGCATCGCCATCGGGACTGTATCGCTTCAGCACCACACGACGAATATCTGCATTGCGATTTACGCCTCCCGCCTGTAGGAGTGCTTCGGTGAGTGTCGGGGTGAGAACTTGATTAGTGCCGCCGATCGCATTCACGGGTGCCAGACTTTGCAGTTGAATTGGACCCGGACGCTGCACCTCACCGGACACATTCACCCGAAGCGGTCGGAGTTTATTGAGACCGATCGTCACAACTGGATTTTTGAGCAATGGCTTCAATCGGGCTGTAACCTCTTGGGTTAGTGCATCGGGCGTTTTATGAATAGCGACCACTCTTCCAACCAAAGGCAGCGTAATTGTTCCATCAGGCAATATGATCTGTGTTCCAGTATATTCTTCGTAATCGTAGACTTTGATATCTAGGACATCTCCGGGTCCCAAGAAGTAGGTCCGAGGCTCAGTTGAGCGAGTGGTTGCCGTTAAAGGAGGAGGCGACGTGAATAAAGACTGAGCCGATGCAGAGGCTCGGAAGGTCATTGCTAACACGATCGTCAGCAAGAGGCTGTGCTGAAATGTAGGAGAAGTCATAGGGTTTAGAGGAGTAAATCACACGAATGTGCGGCGGACTATCTGTTTATAAAATTGAAGAAAATTTACCTGGCAGAAATTTTGGCACCATTGAGTTCGGGCGTGGCGCGATAGCCGTAGTAGCGATCGATGCCGTAGTAGCTGCCCGATTCGTTGCTAGAAATGATGCCGTTTATCACCATGCCCAAAACGTGTTGACCCGATTGCTCTAAAAGCGATTTTGCAGTCGCGATCGCGCCCGTATTGACCACTCCCGGACGGACAACCAACAGCACCCCATCTGCCAGTTTGCCCAGAGTCAGACCCTCTGCGGCGAGGGCGATCGGCGGCGTGTCGATGACGATAAAGTCATAGTCTGCTCTTGCGGCTTCAATCACAGCGGCGATCCGTTGTGACGTGATCAGTGCCATCGGATTGGGCGGAATCGTACCAGCCGTCAAAATGTCTAGATTGATCAATCCTTCAGTCACACTTGTCTGATACTCTGCCTGACCCACCAAAACATCGCTGAGTCCTTTAAAGTTGGGCAGTTGCCAGATCTCATGCTGACTCGGTCGCCGCATATCGGCATCGATCAACAGCACACGACGACCCATTTGGGCATTCGACACCGCAAGATTGGCAGCGACAAAAGATTTGCCTTCGGTCGGTAGGGCACTGGTCACTAACACTACTTTTAGCGCCTTGTCTGTCAGCGTAAAGCCCAGCGTCGTTTGCAGCATCTCAAAGGCAGCACTCACGGGCGAATAGGGATTGTCTCGCACGGGCACGATCGTCGCACTTTCACCTGATTTTTGCGAAAATCGAGGAATCGTTCCCAACAGTGGAAAGTCGAGCAATCGTTTAACTTCGTCAATGGTTTTGACTGAATGGTCGATCGCCTCCAGCATGGCTGCCACCGCTAACCCCGCCAAAACTCCTAAAAATCCGCCCAGTGCCAGGTTGAGCAAAATTCGAGGAGAAATCGGCTGATCGGGCGCTGCTGCTTCAGACACGACTCGCGCATTGCCGACATTTTGATTTTCAACGACCTGCACCTCTTGCAAGTGTTTGAGTAATTCTTCGTAAGTTGTGCGAGCTACCTGCAATTGGCGTTCTAGCCCTCGCTGAATCTGTTCTAACCGGGGCAACACGTTGGCACGGTTTCGATTGATCACATAGGCATTTCTGAGCACGTTCACCTGATTTGCCAGCCCCAATCGTTCGCTTTCTAGCTTCACCAGGTCAGCCGTCATGCCTTGCTTTAACTGACCCATCTGCAAGTTTTGGTCGGCGATCGATTGAGGACTCTCCAGAGTTTGGGCAACCCGCTTATCGAGCTGAGTTCTCAAGGCAGCTTCTTTGCGTTTGAGATTGACGATCGACGGATGACCATCTTGATAGCGCGTTTGCTGCACGGCTAACTGATTTTGCACCTGCCGATAGTCGGTCAACACCTGCTGAACTTCGGTGGATTGACTGAGAGAGGTGAGCGCGATCGCTTGTTTAGAATCGAGTCTTAACTGAGTCTGCATTGACCCAGCGCGAGCGTTGGCATCTGCTAGAGCTGCCTGCGCTTTGGTAATCTGATCGGTGAGATCGCTGAGTCCTGCGACCGTCGCTTTTGCTTCCTCATCGAGTGCCACAACCCGGTTGGCTTCCTTAAACTGACGTAGAGACTGTTCTGCCTCTAAAACTCTAGACTCTATTTTAGGCAATTCTTTAGTAATAAATTTTCGTGCGGCAACCGCTTCTGCTCGGTTTGTGCGAACGTCATTTTCCATATAGTTTTTCGCCAGCAGGTTGACGACCTCAGCCGCTTCTTTTGCATCTGTGCTGCGATAAGACAAGTCCAATACATCGGTTCCACGAACGCTTTTCACTTTTAATTGCTTGAGAAACTCCTCGACCTTGAGCGGTTCACCTTCTGCATTCTTGAGCTTCAGCGTAGTAATTGTTTGTTTAACGAGAGGAAGCGATCGCAGAATCTCAGACTCAGTATCTAGGGGATTACTCATCTGGGTCAAACCACTCAACTCCCCTACCTTCTCGGTCATTCCAGAAAGCGAAGAAGTTTGATTTGTCTTCTTAAACAAAAGTGTTCCTTCTGCTTCATAAACAGGCTTTTGCAAATACGTCAAAGCAGCCGTCAGCCCAAATATAGAGCCGATCGCCAGACAACCAGGCAACCAACGCCGCTTAAGAATCAGCCAATAGCGCTGCAAATCGAGAGAATCTTGATCTTCGTGATTGGGTGACATGGCAAGACCGAGGGGCAAGGGATAAGGGCGAAGGAATGGCTCTATGGGCTGGGCGCTGAGTGTGGAGTGAAAAGCACAAAAGTCAGAATTTAAACCTGACTATTTAGGCTTCATTCCTCGTCTCTCCCTAAGTACCCCATGACTGTGAAGCAATCGCGGCTTGCAAGCATCCGTGTATCTTCTGAAGCGTTTTGGGCGGTCTCCGTAGGATTTCGGGGAATGAAGAACAGTTTCTGCAAGCATCGTGATCTTGATTTGGGATTGGGCATCTTAGTAGAAATCAGTGATGCCCACAGGTGGGTTTGGCGGTAGAGACTCCATTGTTGAAATGATTCGTTGGAATTAACGACCTGTGGTGATTGCCTTATCGAGAACAAAACGCTCTCATTTCTCGATCGCTTTTCCCTGTCCACGCTCTAAGTATCTTAGATGTCAACTAGCACCTCTTTCTCTAATCCACCAGCAAAATTACTGGTCTCTCGTCGCCAACTTGCGATCGCTCTCCTCGCAGGAGATATCTTGGGATTAGGCGTTTCTCTGTCACTAGCGCTGTGGTTTCGGTTTGGGCAACTGAGCGAACTGCATCCCCTCCTTTATGGAGTGGGGTTGTTGGTTTTGACGGGGCTATATTTAGTCGATGCCTATCGTCCAGAGTTGCAGATTCAAGGCGTTTGGGTTTCGCTGCGAATCGTAATCAGCAATTCGACCATCGCCCTGCTTAGTGCTGCTTTTATTTACTTATCAGGACTGTGGGTAGAGAATGCACTTTTAGGACGAGGCGTTTTATTACCTAGTTTGGGATTGTTTACAAGTTGGGCGATTCTCTTAAGATGGGGAGCGATCGCTTGGGTTCAGGCTCAACGCGATCGATGGGTGGTCTTGGGAAGTGGAGAGCAGACTCAGAGGTTCATACAGGATTTTTCAGCGTCGAATTCTTCTGGACGATTGATATTGACCGAAAATTCTGAACTGACAACCTTCCATCCTTTAACCTGGGTTGAACAATCAAACGATCGCTTGACTCATCATCCTCATTCTGGGTTAGGCATCATTGTTTCAGATCAAGATGAACTGACCGAATCACAACTCAGCCATCTGATGTATTTGCGGTTACAAGGAACTTCTATTTATGGACTACTCGATTTTTACGAGACGTTCTTTTATAAGTTACCGTCCAAGTTACTCAGTGATTCCTGGTTTGTGTCGAGTAGCGGTTATCGACTGATTGGAGATCGAGTTAGTCTAAAGATTAAACGAATGATTGATGTGATGTCTGCAATTACATTACTGATTACATTCTCACCCGTAATCATCCTAACGGCGCTGGCGATTCGGCTTGATAGTCCTGGTGCGGTGTTATATAGTCAACTGCGATCGGGGCTAAACCGCAAGCCCTTCAAGGTTTACAAGTTTCGATCGATGTATCAAGATGCCGAAACGCGAGGCGCACAGTGGGCACAAGAACACGACCCACGCATCACACGAGTTGGGCACTGGCTGCGCTTAATGCGAATCGACGAATTGCCCCAAATCTGGAACGTACTGCGCGGGGAAATGAGCCTGATTGGTCCTCGTCCAGAACGCCCAGAATTTGACACGAAACTGGCAGCGGCAATTCCTTATTACGACGTTCGCTATTGGGTGAGACCGGGCATTACAGGCTGGGCACAGGTGATGTATCCCTACGGAGCTTCTGTAGAGGATGCTTACGAAAAACTCGCCTACGACCTGTACTACATCAAGCATTACTCGCTCTGGTTGGAGTGGGCGATCGCATTTAAAACCATTCGAGTTGTTCTACTAGGAAAAGGCAGATGAACCAGAAAGTCTTGGTGACGGGTGGCGCAGGTTACATCGGTTCCCATGTGGTGCGGCAACTAGGTGAAGCGGGCTATGACGTGGTGGTGTATGACAATTGCTCAACAGGTAGCGCCTCTGCTGTGTTATTTGGCAAACTGATCGTTGGAGATTTAGCAGATCTCGATCGGCTCTACAAAGTCTTTGCTACTCATCAATTTACTGCAGTGCTGCATTTTGCTGCCAGTCTGATCGCTCCCGAATCGGTGATCAATCCCCTCGACTACTACGCTAACAACACTCGCAACACCTTGAATTTGCTGCGATGCTGCGATGCGTTTGGCATTGATAAAATCATTTTCTCCAGCACGGCTGCGGTCTATGGCGAACCTGCTCATAACCCTGTCACTGAAGAGACACCCACGCTGCCGATCAATCCTTACGGACGATCGAAGCTGATGAGCGAATGGCTGATTCAAGACACCAGCAAAGCGTCTCATTTGCGTCACGTCATTCTCCGCTACTTCAACGTTGCAGGCGCTGATCCGAGTGGACGGATTGGACAGATGAATCTCGAAGCCACGCACCTGATTCGTGCCGCCTGTGATGCTGCCCTAAGCCGTAAACCGGGTGTGAGAATCTTTGGCACCGACTTCCCTACCCCTGACGGCACCGGGATTCGCGACTATATTCATGTTGAAGATCTAGCATCGGCTCACTTAGCGGCGCTGCGCTATCTGGAAGCGGGTCACGAGAGCCAGATTTTGAATTGTGGATATGGGCAGGGTTATAGCGTCAGGCAGGTGATCGATCGCGTCAAAGCCATTTCTGGGGTTAATTTTTCAGTGATTGAAACCGATCGTCGTCCGGGTGATCCTGCTTGTGTGACGGCTTGTGCAGATCGCATTCGTCAAGTCCTCGACTGGCGACCGCGCTACGATGATTTGGATATAATCGTCCGCACTGCCCTCTACTGGGAAATTCGCCGCGACAAGCAGACTATTCAGCATCCGTTGATCCAAACTTTGGCAAAACGGCTTAGACAAGCCCCGATCGCTCAGACCCATTCTGTAAAGAGCCGCCATGCACAAGCGTCTGCGATCGCGAACAGGCAACCCTAATCGGCTGATCAACTGGTTTTTGGTGGGAGTGTTGATGATCAGCGCGATCGTTCCTATTCGACTGACGATCGCGGTTCATCAAACTCCCATTCCGCAGGCGATTTTCGTATTGGGTGGAGATCTCGATCGCATGAAGTTTGCGGCTCAGTTCTGGCAGTCTCATGCTGATTTGGATATTTGGATTTCTGATTTTGCCGCTTACGAGATCGAGAATCGCCAAATTTTTCGACAGTTTCGCATTCCAGAAAATCAAGTCAATTTTGACGGTCAAGCAACGGATACGGTGACAAATTTCACGTCCCTTGTAGATAATTTTGCCCAACAAAAACTACAGCACCTCTACCTGATCACTTCGGACTATCACATGAGGAGAGCGAGCACGATCGCGGCGATCGTATTGGGCAGTCGAGGGATTGCGGTTACGACGGTTTCAGTACCTGCAAAACATCTCAAATCAGAGTCACTGCTGCGAGTTTTGCGAGATGGTGGGCGATCGATTCTCTGGCTAGCAACAGGTCGCAGTGGTGCCAGTCTCAACCCCCATTTGGGTCAGCACGAGCGGTTAACCAAAAATTCGACTCAGATCCAGCACAAACCTGGGTAAGACTGCTTCGCCCGAAAGCGTGGTTGGGGACTGTAGCGTTTCAGCAGGCTGATCAGGGCGATAGATGCTCACTTGCCTTATTTGTGGGTCAATGAGCCAACCGAGCCGCACTCCATTGCCCACATATTCCCGCATTTTTTCCTGAAGATCTTTCAGCGTGTCGGTTTCTGACCTCAATTCGATCACAAAATCAGGAGCGATCGGAGGAAACTTTTTCTGCCGTTCGACACTTAAAACGTTCCAGCGTTCATTCGTAATCCAGGCGACATCGGGCGATCGATTCGCTCCATTCGGCAACTTGAAGACGGTTGAAGAATCGAAAACGACTCCCAATTCTGTTTGACGGTTCCACAGATTCACGTCCGTCGTCAAGTCTGCATTCCGATGTCCTGATTCTCCTCCGGTTGGTGGCATAACAACTAGCGCTCCTGTTGCGGTGCGTTCAATTCTGAGATCGGAATTGTGTTGGCAAAACTCATAAAATTCATCGTCGGTCAGGTTAATGATTGGACGCAGATTAATCACTAAGGCAGTCATCGTTCGCCTCGCTGAATTAGTACTTGTAACGAGATCTGCAACTTTCCTGAAACGCCCGCAAAGACTGCCCTCACCCTAACCCTCTCCCACGGGGAGAGGGAACCGGAACGGTTTGGAAGCCCTTTTCTTGGGGGAGAAGGATTGGGAGGGCTTCGCTCCACTGGGTGAGGAGGGAGAATTAGTTACACCTCGCGTCTCCATAGCTTAACAGAACTGCTTTTTCCACAGGACTTTCTTTTAAGGGCTAGAAGTCTTTCAGTGCCTTCACTCCCCGTCTCTTTAAGGCTGAGGAGTGTCAACTAATTGCAGCAACACCGATCGCACCTCCCACAGATCGCCACCCTCATAGCTGTCGATAAAACTCCAGCAAACTTTTGAGAACCTTTTCTCGTGAAAACTCCTGCTCGACGCGCTTTCTGGCATTTTGACCGAGGCGCGATCGCAATTCTAAGTCAGCCGCTAATGTCTGAATCGCCTCTGTCAGCGCCCCTTCATCTTTAGCAGGCACTAACAAGCCCGTTTTTCCTGCCTGAATCGCACAGCAAATACCGGGAATATCAGTGCCAATAAGTGGCTTTGCGGCGGCAGCTCCTTCCAAAAGCGAGAATGTTTTGACTACTCGCAGGTCGAAGCGGTGCCAGTCTCAATCCTAGAACTAAGCTGTTGTGACAGAACTTCCTGATACACCAATCGAATCTGAGTCAGCATCAATTCCAGTGTAAACTCCTGCAAAAACCTAGCTCGACTCGCTTGTCCCATTTGTTCACGCAGTTCAGCAGATCGAATTAGCGTTTTCAGTGCGATCGCGAGTGCCTCCCCGTCTTCATGAGGAACTAGGCAACCCGTTTCGCCTTGTATCACTTCTTCAGGAATTCCATTAACACTTGTAGCAATCACAGGCAACCCTGTTCGCATCGCTTCTAAAATGCTGATGGGCAACCCTTCATAGTGAGTGCTCAACACAAAAATCTGCGATCGTGCCAACAAATCTGGAACGTCTTGACGATCGCCCAAGAAATTCACTCGGTCAGCAATTCCTAATGTCTCTGCCATCGTCTTACAGGCTTCTAGAGAAGGACCACTGCCCACCAAATCAAGAGAGGAGGATTCCTGCTTTAGTTGAGCGATCGCTTTAAGTAGTGTGGCTTGATCTTTCTGTTCGTTAAATCGTGCCACCATGATCAAGCGAGGTGGTTCCTTTGCGGGCTGAGCACTCGGAGCTAAAACGCTCGGAATGCCACAGCGAATCGTCGTCAAAGAAAATGGAGTCCCTACCCCTAACCGCAACGCTAACTGGCGATCGCTCTCTGACACACAGATCAGCTTAGCGGTGAGCGGTGCCAACAGTTTTTCGGTGAACAGAGCCAGCGATCGACGCAAGCGAGGCGTATTCGGTGTAAAGCCCCAACCGTGCGCTGTAAAAATGGTGGGAATGCCACAAAGCCATCCTGCAACTCGCCCTACAACCCCCGCTTTGCTGCTATGAGTATGAATGATGTCGGGCTGAATTTTGTTAATCAGAGCAACAAAATCTTTGACGGCGAGTAGATCCTTCAGCAAGTTAACTCCCCGTGTCAATGTTGGGACACAATGAACCGTCACTCCCGCATCCCGAAGGCTTTCGGTCAGCGAACCAGTTTGCCCAACTGCCAGATGAACTTCATACTCTAGATGAAAATGTCTAGTCAGATCTCGAACGTGGGACTGAGCGCCGCCCAGTTCAGATTTTGTGATCACATACAGCAGGACTCGCTTGGTATTCATTGTGAACATTGTGAAGAGGGTGGGGTAGGATTCCGAGTTCTCGATAGAAGGTCGTAAGACGCTGAAAAACAAAGCGCTCATCATATTTAGACTGGACTCGCAGACGACCTGCTCTTCCGTAAGCACTTCGCAGATTGGCATCAAGCAGCAATATCCGTAGCGCTTCTGCAAGTAGGTCTGCCTGACGAGGAGGCACAATTAGCCCAGTTTGACCGTGAAGCACAGCTTCTCGACAGCCTCGAATATTGGTTGTCACCACAGGCAACTCCATTCCCATCGCTTCTAGGATCGATCGTGGTAGCCCTTCATGGGTAAAAGTGGGTAGCGTGAAAATGTCGAGCAGTCCGAGCAGCTCAGGAGTATCTTGGCGATGACCTGTGAATGTGACGTGATCTTTCAAGCCAAGCGTGTGAATTCGTTGGAGCAGTTCTGCTTGAAAGGGTTCGGGGTCGCCTTTTACCTGTGCCCCGATAATCAGCAGATGCAGATTGGGAAACTCAGGCAGTAGGTTTGCGATCGCCTCCACTAAAACCCCACTGCCTTTTTTGAGGGTCAGTCGCCCGATCATGCCGATGATAAGCCCTGCGGTGTCAGGAATTTCTAAAGACCGTCGCAGTTGGATTTGAGCACCCGACTCTAAACAAGTTCGGCTGAAGCGATCAACATCAATGCCGTTGCCAAGATAGCGCACTTTATCTGGTGGGCACAGGTTTGACTTTTGCGCTGTTTCAAAATCCTCTTCACTCTGCGTCAATACTAGGTCAGTTAGCAATGCACCCAGTTTTTCAACGGTGAAATACAACCAATAGTTTAAGGGTGGTGATTGATCGTGAAATGGAAATCCATGAGCTGTATAAACCACTCGTGGAACACCTGCCAATCTAGCTGCAATACGACCGACAACAGCAGCAACAGGCGTATGAACATGAACGAGATCATACTGGTGGTCACGCATTAACTTCGCTAAGTGATAAATATCAATTAGGTGAGCCAATGGAGAGAAACGACGAGCGATCGTAATGGGATGAATCACATATCCCTTCTGCTGCAACTCTTGTAACTCATTTCCAGGAGAGCAGGTACTTTCAACCGACAAGCGCTCAGTTAAAAAGTAATTGATTTGAGGAAGCAACAGATTCTTAACGGTGTATCCAACTGCGCTAGTGTGAAGAATTTTCATTGAGAGACTCGGTTGTATAAGTTCAAGTACTCTAAAGCTGTACTTTGAATGTCAAATCGAGCTGCCTGAAGTTGTGCATTTTTGCCCATTCGAGACCGTAAATCTGGGTCTTTAAGCAATTTGTCCAAGGCGGCAGCAATGTCGTTTGGAGAAGATGGATCAACTAAAAATCCAGCTTGAGATTCTTGAGGAACAACTTCTTGCAGTCCTGGTACATTACTCACCACAACAGGAAGCCCTGCCGCCATCGCCTCCACGACTGCCAGACCAAATCCTTCCCAAAGAGAAGGGAGTAGGAAAATATCAGCCTGCCTGAGTAAATCAGGGATATCTTTGCGAAACCCCAGAAATTTCACCTTGGATTCCATTCCTAGAGATTTCACCGAGCGTTTCAAATCAGCTTCTAAAGGTCCTGAACCCAAGATCCAGTATTCAAAGGACCGATCGGAGAGGCTATTCAATGCTTGAATTGCTGCTTCAAAGTTTTTTAGTTGGACCAATCTACCCACAGAAACAATAATAGGAGCTTTATGATGTGGTCTCTCCTCTACGTTAGACGAGTATTCAGAATGATTAATTCCGTTATGAATAACCTCTAATTTATCTGCTATTTGGGGCTGCCACTGATGCAACAACGTAGAGGTTCCAGCACTGATGCAAACTACTTTCGTATAGAAAGTATAGAGAAATTTGTCAACTGCCTTACCTAAATTCGTGCTTCTACGACGATTAGATGTACTGTGTTCAGTGGTAATAAGACGAGCGTGAAGCTTTAGCAGTTTAAGAACGATCGGCACAAATAATTGAGCCGGAAATAAATGAACATGAATAATGTCTAAGTCTCGCCAAAAAGGTTGTTTAAGAAATGAGTAAAGCTTAAACAGAGCTAGCACTCGGTAGGGGTTATCTAAATTCAGCGAGGAAGTGTTGTGTAAGCCATTCGCAGAGGAAGTCATCAAACTTAAGGCATGGCTATTAATATTTTGAGCTAAAGAAATTTCGTGAAGTTGAAGCAATAGTTTTTCTGCTCCGCCTCCTTCAAAAGAATTGATGATGTGTAGAACTTTCATAATTTAGCTTGTTTTTGATTTGTGACGCTAATACAATCAGAGTTCTTTAGTTATCAATTCTAAAAGTACGACACTTATCTTTTTGAATGATGACATCTGCGGCTGCAAGGGCGAACCATATCATCGGAAACCAATAGTTTGAGATAAAAGTATAGTGAATTGAAAGGGATAAAACAGCAACCAAAACGAGTCTAGATTCAAGGCTTCTTATTTTAGACAACCCAATAATTCGCGCCACAATGAATTTTAAAAATAAGGCTAATCCTATCAATCCAGAAGCAATTAAAACTTCAGCGTATAAACTAATTAGACCTGCATCAACCACTTGAATCCCTGCAAAAATTTGACTATCTACTGCCATTTGAGAAACAGTCCCCCAGCCAATTCCGAATGGCGCAGAAACAAACAAGCTTAAAGCATCTCGAAATCGCCTCGCTCGATCGAAGGCTGAAAAGTTACTTTGCTCAGAGGGATCGGAGAATATTTGTAATCGCGCCCCAACGGTTTGATCTAAGTAAGATCGACTAAGATCGGAAGACAGAGCGATAACAACCAACAAACTTACAACGATAACTATAACAAGAGAGCTTTTAGAACGAATGTTAGATAAAGAAACGATCATGAGTGCAACAGGGAGAGCTACAAACGCTGTCGCGCTGACTAAAAGAATAAACGTCCCCAAAACAGGTAAATAATAGCTTGCCTGGATAATAAATGGCTTGTCTTTAAAGTATAGGAACGAAAGAGGTAGGGCAAGTTCATAGAAGACTGCCATGTGTCCTGCTTCCTCCGCAAAACCGCGAGGTCTAATAAAATAACCTGCAACCGAAGCATCTGATAAATCTATTTGACCGTAAGGAATTACGTCTACAAATTTAATGCCAAAAAA
The DNA here is from genome assembly GCF_001650195.1 of Phormidesmis priestleyi BC1401. Lineage (GTDB taxonomy): Bacteria > Cyanobacteriota > Cyanobacteriia > Leptolyngbyales > Leptolyngbyaceae > Phormidesmis_A > Phormidesmis_A priestleyi_B. The sequence continues at coordinate 24,543 of NZ_LXYR01000012.1, forward strand.
GTTACTCCCAATAAACTCAACCACCACAAAAGCAGAAACAATTGCTAGGGAGACTGCAAAAGCTTCCCCAAACACTTCGAGAGACTTAACTTTTCTAAGTAAGCTTTTGACTGTAATAAAAAAGAACACTACTGAAGTTAGGATCGCGGCAGTGTGATTTAGATTCTTCGCCCCTAAATAGTCTGTTGAGAACATCATTGCAATAATTCCCAGCACGATTACTAGAAAGATTTCGACATCTTCTTTAGTAAACTTAAGCCTTGCGGTTAGTAATGCAAAAATTGTCACCAGTGCCATCAATACTAAGGGTAACGGCAGCCAGGGACTAATAGAGAATGCACTAATAAAGGGCATTACCAGAATGTGCATTCGAAGAATAATTATTTCTAGAGTGTTGGATTGTTTCGACATCTTCACAGCCTCTAAATTAATTTGTTGAGCGGTTAATTAATTGCTTTTTAGCAAAATGAATAGGGTGATTGAAGAGTCTTTCAACTCTATAGGTTAAATACTCTGGACATTCTTTAAACCGCTCTGTAAAGATTTCAGAGTTTGTAGTTAACAATACTCCGGACATTTTTTTGAACGGTTCCACAAGGCTTTCAGAGTTTATGGTTCAAGGATCGAGCTATTTTTTCAAAGTTAGCTCTGCCTCTGACTTGGAAAAAAAGATCTTGTCCACGGCAGAATAAGGGTTTGAGCCTTAAAATCTGCTCAAATTTTGTCCGGAGTATTGGTTAAAGGATCGAGCTATTTTTTCAAGTTAGCTCTGCCCCCGACTTGGAAAAAAGATCTTGTCCACGACGGATGAGGGTTTGAGCCTTAGTTCCTGCTCAAACTTTGTCCGGAATATTGTAAGTTCTGACACCGGGTAAAATCCTCAGCTAGTTCTCCTTAAATTTTTTCTTAGCTGTTTGTAAGAAATATAGGTTAAAACTTCTAGCTCAATGCGATCGATCTCAACACACTTATCAGCCACGTTTCGGTTCCGTGTCGGTTCATCCCGCCAACGACTTGAAGAATCCTCATTTAATTCCGTCTCCAAACTGTGCAAAAATTCGCCCCATCGTCAGGAAACTTCTGAGCCATTTCTCGACTAGCATCAGACCAACGACTTGACAAATCTTGCTCATAAGAACTTCCCATGAATGAGTATGTTTTGACCCACTCAAGCTGCCAGGAATCTGCAAATTCTTGCTGCATACTCTTAAAGTCAAACCCTCGTCCTTGACTTGCTTCTTCGAGAGAGTGAGCCACATGAAAATCAACTAAGCGACCGACCACAAATGGAGAAGGTTGTTGTTTAAACAGTCCTTTATGAAAAGCAGCTTTTGCCGCCTCCTTTGAAGGATTGCTTCTTAACCCAACCAACTGTTTAGCTTTGGTGAGGTAGTTCTCAACTGATAAGAACCTGCTCCACTGCTTTTGCTGTGAGAAACCCTTGTATAGCCGAGCACATTCAGCATTCTTGTAGAAGCGGCTAGAAGGCTCATGTCCCGCTAACCACAACACGTTTTTACTCAGTTGAGGTAGTAGATAATTGATCGTACCGAGCGGATTCGGCAAATGGTGAAGTAATGAATTGGTTGCAAGCAAGTTGTAAGTTTGTGGGTCGTCTAGTTGACTGCTTAAATCAGAAACAAACACCGCATCTGAGAACAAAGGAGTAATTTTAGCTCGACAGCGATCAAGCATTTCTGGAGAAGGATCATAACAAGTCAATCGAGCAATGCTGCCTTGAGGCAGGTAGCGAATTAGTTGTTCAGCTTCAAAACCAGTGCCGCAACCGAAGTCTAGAATTCTCCATTCTTTTACCTCAGCAGTTTTAGCTGCATGATCAGTCATTTCTTTCCAGATGGGAGGCAGTTGTTCATGAACTTCGGGGTGGCGATCGTCATAATCTTGAGCTTCAACGGCGTGATAGAGCCTGTTGACCTCTAACACCAACTCTTCCGTCGGAAGTTGAGGTTGATAAGGAGCAAGAATCTTCGTGATGAAATCTGTATTCGTCATAATTAAGTTAAACCGTAAGTAAGGTGAAAACTAGAAAATTAGAAGCCAAAAGTAGCCCATCATGGCGACAGCAGAGGTAATCACCATCGAATTAGCAGCACCTAACAAACCCGCCGTGGGGATGAACCAGTAGCAGCTTAAAGCCGATACCAGAACTGTGGTCAGTAGCACGATCGACTGTTTGTGAATTCTCCGTTTTGCAGTGGCTGCATATCCAAGAATTGAGGTGATGTACCAGAGCGCTGCGGCAACCATCAAGCGAACGAGTAGGTTTGAATGTTCTGCAAATTCCGGGCTGTAGAGTAGACTCAGAACATTGTGCCCAGCAAAAACAGCAACTAGCACTCCAAACAACCCTAAAACAAATGCAATCCCCACAAGTTTGAGAAGTATTCTGCGAAACCCCAATTGTTTTCCTGAAGCAGCCTCCTTCGCCAATCGAGGACTTGCAGATTGCCCTAATGCAGATATAACGGTAGTTCCGACAACTTGCAGATATGCCATTGCTGCAAAAATGCCAAGTTCTCGCTGTCCTAAATAATGCTCAATAAAATAGCGAGGCAGATTGGCATTGAGAGAAATCAGCATCATTACAAAGCCAAGCGGTAGTGCAACCCAAGATAATCTCAGCAGTGTTTTGGCGCGTCCTTTAAAGCTTAGGAGAGCAGGGAATTTTAAAAAATCTCTCTCCAAAATTCCTTGCATAGTGTAGAAATTTGGGATGTCATACCAAAGCAGGACGATTGCCCATGCAGCGACCAACCCCATTACGCCCCAAACTAGACTTCGCGTTAGATAAACTGCAATCGACAAAACCACGATCGACAGAACTCCTTTGCCAATCATCGATATTGCAATACGATCCATTCGCTCTTGCTGTTGCAAAAACCCATAGAAGACATCACTGATAGACTCGATCGCTTTTGCAATGCCGATTGTGAGAATTATCCACGCTGTGTCACTTTGATAGCCTCCTAAAAGAATTACTCCCACGATCATCACTAAGGCGAGGGTAGTAGTCACCAACCTTAGCGAAAAATAATCTGCAAACTGATACTGTCCTTGAGTGTCTGTGGCTTGAATGGCTCTCAGTTGCAGATTGCATAAGAGCATTATAGGTGCAGTCACTGCCAAGCCTAAAGTAAACTGCCCTACCATTTCCGGTGTTCCTAATTTGGCAAGCACCACAAGCATCGCCCACTGACAACCTGCATAAACCACGTTGCCAAGAAAAGTCCAAGAGAAATTGTGCCGTAGCGTCAGAGGTTGAATTGTGTGCATTATCCGTTCTCCGCTCATACAGACAAAATATCTTTTGCGCCTTAGCTTCATTGGTAAAGGCAGACTTGTTTAAGTGTTCCTCAAGTACTCATATCGGTAATCCGAACTCATACTTAAGTTTTTCGTCTAGCAATGAGTCTAGAGCTAACTTATTTAAGTATTTCTACAATCTTGGTACCGAGGCATTCAGTACTTCTATGTAAGATGGATCAGAAATGAAATTGTGCAAAACGCCAGCCCCAGGCGGACAACCCCGGCGGCTGTGTTGTAGAATCCATTTTTCAGCACTGACACCTCCTCGACTCTTAATGACTAACAAAAATACGAAATCGACTCCGTACTTACGTCCCTTCACCTGCACCACTTTCTGAATCTGTTTAGTAGAGTAGGCTTCCTCCGCAAATTTTCAGACATGGAAAACACTGAAGCTTAGAGATGCCGCCAGATAGAAATCGTAATATTACGGAGAGAGTAGACTGACGCATTGACAGAAGTAGCGAAGTCTGAAGTCAGGCAACGATCGGTCATTCCTCTTCAACTCAGGGGCAGTTGTTCATAAACTTCGGGGTAGCGATCGTCATAGCCTTGAGCTTCAACTGTGTGACAAATCTGGTTAACCTCCGATCGTACTCCTGCTGAATCAAGTAATCTGAGACACAGTGTTATAAATTATTCACTCACTATTTGCGCAAAGCTCCTTTCTATTCCTGCTTTGCAAGCTTTTGTTTAGACCGAAACCACCTATCGATTGAACCTGCTATGCACATTACACAATTTCTTCACGCGGCGATTCTCGTCTCGAACTTAGAGAAATCCGAGCACTTCTACGGGACAATTTTAGGGCTGATGAAAGTCGATCGTGTCCTCAAATTTCCGGGAGCCTGGTATGAAATCAACGGCTTTCAAATTCACCTGATCACAGATGCCGCCGCCAAATCAGAGGTGAAAAACTCCGAGAAGTGGGGACGCAACCGCCATCTAGCCTTCTCAGTTGCAGATATTAATGCAGCGAAAGATCAGCTTTTCAGCTATGGATGCGAGTTTCAAATGAGCGCATCGGGACGATCGGCATTGTTTGTCCAAGATCCCGATGGCACCGTGATCGAATTAGGAGAACCATAAGCCAAAATAAAATAGAGACTGCAACACTCCCCCATCCATGAAAATTATTGCCTATCTCTACAGCGATCCGTTATTAGAACCAACGCCCGATCGCACGCTCTGGGGATGGGAAGTTGATCAGGTCTATCAAGATATTGCAACCGAAAAGGCAACCCGTCCGCAGCTACAGCAACTCTTAGCCGATTGTCAGACAGAGCCAACCCATTATTTATTAGTTCGGCGATTAGAAGAGTTGGGCGACTCGGTGCAAGAAGTCAGCGATCGTCTCGCCAATTTAGAAGCCCTCGGAGTTCGCTTGGTGACGATCGAGCAGTCTGCATCTCCATCGGATGGTGCGATCGAGACAGACTCCGACCTGCGGGCTGACCTCCTCAATCTGCTGCAAGAGGTGCAGACGAGTCAACGCAGCCGCCGCATTCGTCAAGGACACGCCCGCAATCGCATCAAGGCAATACCACCTCCGGGCAAAGCTCCTTATGGCTATCGGCGTAGCAAAAATCGCTATGTGGTTGATCGGACGACTGCACCGATCGTCAAAGAATTCTTCGAGCAATTTTTGCTTTACGGATCGCTGCGGAGTGCTGTGCGTTATCTAGAGAAGAAATATAGCAAGAAAATTTCGGTCTCTACGGGGCAACGGTGGCTAACCAATCCTGTTTATCGGGGCGACTTAGAATATCAAACTGGAGATGTGGTTGCCGATACCCATGCCGGAATTCTTTCTCGCGACGAAGCCGCTCAAATCGATCGCTTACTGCGGCGAAATCGTCGCCTGCCCTCTCGGACCGCTAGCGCCCCCCGATCGCTTGCTGGATTAGTGGTGTGTGAATCCTGTCAGTCTCCGATGACCGTGACTCGTGTGGCACCTCGCGGCAAAGACACAAAAGAATATTTATATTTGCGTCCGACTCGCTGCCCCAACACGCCGACGTGCAAAGCGATCGCTTACGAGGAGATTTTGCAAGCGACGATCGAGCGCATTTGTGACGACTTGCCTCGTGCTGTTGCAGGAGCCAACATACCAGATATGAATCTCATCAAACAGGGAATTGGAGGCGCGATCGCTGCCAAGCAAGCCATTTTAACGCAGCTTCCCGGCTTGATCGAAAGTGGCATTCTCGACACCGAAAGCGCAGACTTACGTGCCTACACCCTTCGCACCGAGATTGCTCAACTGCAAGGCAAACTCGCCCAACTGCCGCCCGTTAGTTTGAGGGCGATCGCTCAAACCGTGTCTATTCCTCAGTTTTGGCTCGACCTCTCAGAACCCGAACGCCGCTTTTACTTTCGAGAATTCATTCGTCAAATCGAACTTATTCGCGACGAAGGTGACTGGACGTTGAAGCTGCTCTTTATTTTTTGAATAGTAATCTATTACTGTAAGTAGCTGGCATCTACTGATCTGGAAAGCCACACAAACTAGCAGTTTTCGCCCATCCTGATCAGGAACCCTATTAAGCTGTGTGCCCTATCGCCAACAAAACCATTTCAAACAATTCGATTGCATTATTAGTGCATCCAATCGCACCTCTACTGCGAGCTTCCGCAACGTGTTTAGGAGCCTTGGAACCAGCGTAAATGATAAATGGAGTTTGATTGCCCATTGATCCAAGCTTGTCTAGAAGTGTATATCCTGCACGAGGATCAGGCGGTCTACCCATATCCGAAATAATCGCATCAAAATGCTGCCGGTTTATCTTTTCCAATGCTTCCTCTGTAGAGGTTGCCAATTCAAAACTGACTCCTAGTGCCTCTAGTGATTGCCTCGCATAGCTATTATTATTTGGGCGATCGTCAACCCACAAAACTCTCGATCGACTTGCGCGTCTAATAATTCGAGGAGTAACAGCTTCAGCAACCAGATCCACGGCATTTCTTGCTTCTTGGGCAGCAATTTTAGGAGTTGTTGTTCCATCAGGTTGAGAAATTGTAGCCGCAGCCAACGCAGCCGCAGCTTCGGCTTGTTTTCTTTTCAAAGAAGCCTCGAATCCTGCCCCTTTAAGAGATAATTCACCTAAACTCGAAAAAAACTCACGTAAGTCTCGACCGAAGTGGACTAAGAAATACAAAAATACTGCTGGATAAACCAACACGTTGAGCAACTTCGTTATTGCATCTATTAACTTAACAAAATCGTCGACGCTCACTTCTTACTCAACTAAAAAGCTTCAATTCAGCTTAACCGCAAATACCGAAAAATGGGCTAGAAATAGCTGTTTCAACTGACAACTAAACCGCTCAACATTTGACTAAATGAAAATGATCCGTCTACCTCTCATAATTCGGATAGTTAGGCTGACCCTTGTATCGAAGTCTTCACCAGTAAACAAAAACGGTGGATGATAAGTTACATTCACCGTTCAGCGTTGAAAAACGTGTTTAGTTTTACGGGGCTGGAGTCGTCCCGTTAACAGGTGGCACAACCTGAATCGGAGCGGGTGCCACAGAAGACGGTTGCCCCTGAATGCGTTGCCGTTGCTGTGCTTTAAATTGTGCCGCCGCATCATCTAAATTTTGCTGCTGCTCGGCTTGGAAATTACCCGAATTCGTTCCGCCTCTTATGACTCGCTGAATCAGATCAAGTACGCCAGTTGTTGAGCCATCATTGCGGTTAGAAAAAATGTCAGAAATACCGTCTTTCGACTGCGTGTCTTTAAAGGGATCGACATTTGTCACCTGAGCGATCGAGGGTCGGGCAATCAAAGAAGCCATGCCCAAGCCGATGAGAAGGTTAAGCGCAAACCAGGCGAGCGGCTTAACAGACTGAATCTCAAGTTTGGTTTTCATCGCCGTGGAAGTCCTGAATAATGAATGCTTACTGCTAATTCTACTCAAGACGCAACAAGCTTGGATTTGCTCCTGAGAACTTTGTTTCAGAACTTTACGCCAGGGTGCGCTTGAGTAAAGGCTGAATTGCCACAAATGCAACCACGTTGAATGCCAGCAAGATCAGCAGAGACATTCCCATCGTGACAGATCCCCACGGAGCATTCACGACAACACTGCTGAGATTCCAATCACTGTGCAGATAGACATAGCGAATTGGCTCGATCGCATAACTTAACGGATTCAGCGTCGCAACCACTTGCAGCCACTTGGGCATAAACGATAAAGGCACCAACGCCGTACTCGCAAACAGAAGCGGTAGGTTTGTGACAAAAATAACCGCAATCAGCTCGATGTGACCAGGAAGGGCGAACGCTAATCCTAAGCTTAATGCGGTGACGGCAAGCACGAGCATTAACACGATCAGTCCGACCAGCGCCAACCCTAACGCGTTGGGCAAACCCGAACCGAGCAATGCACTCATGACCACGATCGCTGCCGTCTGAATCAAGCTTAGTGTTGTAATGAAAATTGCGGATGCCATGACGATCGAGAACCGAGACGCAAGCGGTGCGACTAACAAACGGTTTAAAAAGCCAAACTCGCGATCAAACATTACAGGCAACCCAGCATTCAACGCGCCGCCAAATGCTGTGAAAACGATGATTCCTGCGCCGAGAAACTGCCCGTAACTGGCGCTCTCACCAAATAATCCCTGGGGTGCATTTTGGAACAGTGCTCCAAACAAGACGAGCCACATCAACGGCTGAATAATGCCTGCTGCCAGAGTCGAAGGGCGACGCTGAAGTTGAATAAACAAGCGTCGAGTCAGTGCCAGAGTTTCTTGAATAAAATCGCTGAGAGGTGTGGAGTTTGGAATAGCGATCGAGCCTTCTCGATCGTTCAAAAACTCAGATTGGGGAGGAGTAATGGTGCGACTCATAAGAAAAAATGTGAATGAGTGGGAAGAAATTTTGAATGTGAGTTTTAAGGCAGCCGATCGAAACCAACCCTTTACTTACCGCATATTTTGCTTCTTTTCTGCTTTGACATCGCGACTTCCAGCCGCCGCAATTTCGGCATCTAGCAACGTGCGACCCGTCGCATTGAGATAGACATCATCTAAACTGGGGCGAGCTTGGGCAATGCCAAATGTAGGCAATCCGGCTTGTTGAAGCGCGTGCTGAATGGTCATCAGAGCCTCACTTTGAGGAACAACCACCAAATTTAGAGAGTTTCCTTGAGCACCATTAATAATCACTTCTTGAACGAGCGGCAACGATTCGAGCAAGCCTTTTGCCTGTTCAGCCTCCTCAACCGAGGAAAACTCTCGAATCCGCAGAGTGACTCGATCGCCCCCAACCTGATCTTTCAACTCTGAGGGAGTGCCCGACGCGATCACAATGCCACGATCGATGATGGCGACTCGATTTGCAAGCGCATCAATCTCTTCTAAATAATGGCTCGTAATTAAAATAGTGGTTCCTTGCTCTCGCAGTTCGCGCAAGAAATTCCAGACGGCGACTCGACTTTCGATATCCAACCCAACCGTTGGCTCGTCGAGAACCAGCACATCGGGTCGATGGAGAAGTCCGGCTGCCAAATCTAGGCGTTTTTTTAAGCCACCAGAGTAGGTTCCTGACTTCTTATCTGCCCATTCGTCTAGCCCCAACAGCGTTAAAATCTCGGCAATTCGCGGCTTAATGGTCTGTCGTGGCAGATGGTAGAGCGCTGCCTGAAGCTCTAGAAGTTCTCGCCCTGTCAAGACTTTATCGATCGCCACTTCTTGAGCGACATAGCCGAGACGTTGACGTGCCAAACGAGGATTCTCGATCGCGGAAACCCCAGAGACCTCAATCTGCCCCGAATCGGGTGTAGTCAAAGTACACAGACATCGCAGCGTGGTGGTTTTCCCGGCTCCGTTGGGACCCAATAAGCCAAAAATCTCACCCGATTCGACCTGCAAAGAAACGTCTTTTACGGCTGCGATCGCGCCGTACCGTTTCTGAAGTTGTTCGATTAGAACCGCAGGAGCCATAGCTACTCCTCCCTTATTAGATACAAATCTTCGCCGCTGTTCTCTCTTAATTGTAGAGAGCATTTACGAGATGAATTCTCTAACGATCGTAATTCATTTCGTCAATGCGATCCATGATTAGCTCCAGGGAATTTGCCCCATCAGGGTTTGCAGATGATCGAAAAGATCAGCCGTAAGTTGATGAGTCACAGGCAAGCTATCGATCCCCATCCCCGCACACAGCAGCATCAAGTAGAGAATAGAGTACTTGAAAAGAGATTTTGCCACCATCAATTCAGACGGCTCCTGAACCAACTTCCAGGCTTTTTGGACGAAGACCCCACCGAGTAATAGCGCGATCGCGGCATACACAGCGCCCATGACGTGCAGCGGATAAACCAACAGCAGCGTCACTGGGATCAACGCCAACGTATAGTAGAGAATCTGATAGCTCGTCGATTCGTTGCCCTCAACGACAGGCATCATCGGCACGCCTACTTTGGCATAATCTTCGCGAATCATAATCGCCAGCGCCCAGAAGTGAGGCGGTGTCCACATAAACACGATCGCAAACAGCACCCAGGCTGCCCAACTCAAATCGCCTGTGACCGCCGCCCAGCCTACCAGCGGAGGAATCGCCCCGGCTGCTCCGCCAATCACGATGTTTTGAGTGCTGTGACGCTTGAGCCAGTGGGTATAGACCACGACGTAGCAAAAGATGCCAGACATCGCGAGACAGGCACTGAGTAGATTCGCAAATACAGTCAACAGCACAAAAGCAGTCACCGCCAGCGTGGTCGCAAAAATCAGCGCGTCTCTAGGGCTAACGCGCCCCGACGGCAGCGGACGGTTGCGAGTGCGCTCCATAATATAGTCAATGTCGCGATCGTACAGACAGTTAATCGTGTTTGCCGCCCCTGCTGAAAATGCACCGCCAATCAGCGTAGTGATCAGCAGAATGGGAGAAACTTGTCCTTCAGCCGCGATCCACATTCCACCCGCCGTTGTGATCAACAGCAGCAAAATGATTCGAGGCTTTGTCAGTTGCCAATAGCTTTGAATGACGTGCAGAAAATCTTGATTGCGGCGAGAAATGCCAGGAAGCGCAGTGTTTTGCATTCTCTGATAAGTTCCAAAAGGTTAAGAGTAGGAGTAGGAGAGGATGAAAAAGACGAGTGAAATTTATTGGATTTAGAAGTTTACCGTTTCTTCCCAGGTTTCAGCTTTTCTCAAAACTGGAGCGTCTCGAAACGCTAAAACAGTGAAGACCAGCAGAGTACCCAGTAAGGAAGCTCCAACAGCCTGATGGGCAACGGTCAGAGGTTCAACCTGAAGGTGAAGGCGGAAGGTCGCAACGCCCAATGCGATTTGCAGCAACAGGCAAAGTCCAGCTAGGCTTGCCCAACGGCGGAGTGAAGGATGCAGGGCAGGAGTCCGCCAAGACAGGACGATGAGCGTGAGGGTGGCGATCGTCGCCGGAACTACCCCCGCGAGGTGGCTGTTCATCACCGCACAGAGCTGATTGGTGCCATAACACTGATGCAGCGCCCACTGAGAAGAGACTAATCCGCCCAAAATACTTTGCACGTAAACCAAGATAACGGCAGTGACTCCAACCCACTTCAGCTTACCGACGTTTCCGGTTCCATGATGGGACAAAAGGGCTGTGCCGATAGCAACCAGCGTACTGAAAAATAGAAGTCCGGTTCCTAAATGAGCAGTGACGATATCAAATCGCAACAGTTCGGTGACGGTTAATCCGCCCAAAACGCCCTGAACGATGACCAGAAATAGGGCAAACGTCGCTGCCCAAGGGGTCCAGACGGGAAGGACGCGGCGATACCACCAGGTTAGACTAGCAAGCCCGATCGCGGCAATCCCCATTGAGGTTGCAATCAAGCGATGAAACCATTCCAGGAAGACCTGAAGATTCATCTGATCACGGGGAACAAATTCGCCATAGCAAAGGGGCCAGTCAGGGCAGGACAAACCAGCATTCATAACACGGGTTGCGCTGCCCAACGCCATTAAGAAGAGAGTCGCGATCGCCAACCCAAACACTAGGCGAGTCACCCAAGTTTTAACAACGGTGGGGTCAGGGGTCGAGGCGGCTGACTGATGCAGGAAAGAGTCAAACATGAATTAGAAGCCCTAGTTTTGATGCTTGAAAATAAAACAAAAGTTAATCAAACGCTCCGTATCTACTCTAGCGTCTACTTTAGTAACGCAACGCTAACTCCTGACAGGCTTTCAGAATTTCTTTTAATTGTGGATTTCGTCAAACCAATATTCAACAGCCTTGCAGCAAAATTCTAAAGAGATTGTTAAGGATAGATAGATAACGACCTTCTCATGAAGGGGGTGGCTTACCGTGTAGTTAGGCGACCACACAACGTAGATTTTGAGCCTAAACCCTTGAAGTTGTTCTGTTGCAGTATGGTAGATCTATCTACCTCAAGTCACTCTACCAAGGTCAGATTCAAGCCCTAAAATTTGAGGCATGTTCGGTGGTTTTCGTTTGGTCGCTGATGCGATCGCCCAGTTGTTTGTGAGATTTGACAAATCGTGAATATTCCAAGTCAGATTACAACCCTGCTGGCTGGTATCGCTCTGACCCTAGTCAGTTTTTGGTACGGTCAGAATCATGATCTTCTACCTATCTCCGCTTCGGTTGAGTCTATTCGTGTCGATAGTCTCTTCAACCTGATGATGACGATCGGGACGGGGATTTTTCTGCTGGTTATGGGCATATTGGTCTACTCAGCGTTTAAGTTTCGTCGTGAACCTGGAGACGAATCAGATGGACCTCCCGTCCACGGCAACATCCCCTTAGAGATTCTTTGGACGGCGATCCCAGCCATTATGGTTCTGGGTATTTCGATCTACAGTTTTGATATCTACAACGAAAATGGTGGCGCTGATCCGATGGATCACTCAATGGCGCATGGCAAAGCTCATCAGCAAATGGCGAGTATGCCAGGGTCTGCGATGGCAGGAACTCTAGTGGCGCAAGCCGATCCCAATCAGCAGAAGGCAGAAGTGGTCAATTCAGACCCGACCACCGCAGCCATCCGTGAAGATTTGCCGCAGAAAAAAGACGCGCCGACGCTGGGCGTTGTATCTCCCAAAATTGGCGGAGCAGAGCCAGGAGCGCCTGAGTTTGTCGTCAACGTGGCGGGAATGCAATACGCTTGGCTGTTCACCTATCCTGGTACAGACGTAGTGACGGGTGAGTTGCATGTGCCAATCAATCAGAAAGTGCTGGTCAACATCACCGCAAATGATGTGATTCACGCCTTCTGGGTGCCTCAATTTCGCTTGAAGCAAGACGCAATTCCAGGACGGCAAACTGAAGTGCGATTCACCCCCAACAGACTGGGCGAATATCCGCTGGTTTGCGCTGAACTGTGTGGCGCTTATCACGGTGCAATGAACACTAAAGTTGTCGTCGAGTCTGCCGAAGATGTCCAGAAATGGCTTCAGAGTCAGCAAGTCGCCAGCGCTGAAGGACTCAGCAAAGCGGTTGCTACGACTCCGGCAAACATGACTGAGACCGAGTATCTCGCTCCCTATGCCAAAGAGGTGGGGATCAGCGCAGACACTCTCAAGCAACTTCATTCTGAGCACCATTCCATGAGCTAGTGGTTGAGGTCATTCGTCATCACTCAATGGCAAATGACCTGTGACCTGTAATGAATGACAGAGAACCCTTGACATTTCTTATGACCCAAGCCGCAGAATATCAAGAACAAGCTAATCTTGTTGCCCGCGGTTCCGAACCGGACAAGAACGATTGGCGCAAATACTTTGGTTTCAGCACTGACCACAAAGTAATTGGGATTCAATACCTAGTTACGACGTTTATTTTCTATCTCATGGGTGGCGTGCTTGCGACTCTGGTGAGAACCGAGTTAGCGACTCCCGCCTCTGATTTTGTCAGCCGCGAGGTCTATAACAGTCTGTTTACCGTTCACGCAACGGTGATGATCTTTTTGTGGATCGTGCCTGCGGGAACGGGTGGATTTGGTAATTATTTGATCCCCCTGATGATTGGGGCGCGAGATATGGCGTTTCCTCGCCTCAACGCGATCGCCTTCTGGATTATTCCACCCGCAGGAATTCTCCTAATGTCCAGCTTTTTTGTGGGCGCACCTGGTTCGGGTTGGACTTCTTATCCACCTCTGAGCTTGATGAACGGTAAAGCAGGAGAACTGATCTGGATTCTCAGCGTCTTGCTGTTAGGAACATCCTCAATTTTGGCGGCGGTGAATTTCATTGTCACCATCTTCAAAATGCGGATTCCTGGAATGGGGCTAAACCAAATGCCCTTATTCTGCTGGGCAATGCTGGCAACTTCATTTTTGGCGCTGGTCGCGACTCCTGTTTTGGCAGGTGCGATGATCTTGCTGTCGTTTGACCTGATTGTGGGCACAAATTTCTTTAACCCAACGGGCGGCGGCGATCCCATTGTCTACCAGCATATGTTCTGGTTTTACTCCCATCCGGCAGTCTACATCATGATTCTGCCCGTGTTTGGGATGATTTCAGAAATTGTGTCGGTGCACTCTCGCAAGCCGATTTTTGGATACAAAGCGATCGCCTATTCCAGCGTTGCGATCTGCGGGTTGGGGCTAATCGTGTGGGCACACCACATGTTTACAAGCGGCACTCCTCCCTGGCTGCGAATGTTTTTTATGATCACGTCGATGATCATTGCCGTGCCAACGGGCATTAAAGTGTTTAGCTGGTTGGCGACGATTTGGGGCGGCAAACTTCGTCTCGAAAGCCCGTTGCTGTTCGCGATGGGATTCATTTCTCTATTCGTGATTGGTGGCATTAGTGGCGTAATGGTCGCGTCTGTGCCGTGGGATATTCACGTTCACGACACCTACTTCATTGTGGCTCACCTGCATTACGTGCTGTTTGGTGGCAGCGTGTTCGGGTTGTATGCTGCGTTTTATCACTGGTTCCCCAAAATGACGGGGCGGATGCTCAACGAAACGTGGGGCAAAATCCACTTTGCTCTCAGCTACGTCGGGTTTAACCTGGCGTTCATGCCGATGCACAAATTGGGGATCGAAGGGATGAACCGCCGAATTGCGGAGTATGATCCCAAGTTTGCAGCACTGAATCTGCTGTGCACGATCGGAGCCTACCTCCTAGCCGTCTCCACGCTTCCATTCTTGGTAAATGTTTGCTGGAGTTGGGTTTATGGCGAGAAAGCGAGCGATAACCCCTGGCGTGGTCTGACGCTGGAGTGGATGACCACCTCTCCTCCTCCGGTCGAAAACTTTGACGCAGATCCCGTCTTAGCCACGGGACCTTATGACTATGGAATGGGCAGTCGCGCAACCGAAGTTAACGTTGCGTTCTCAGATGCCAGCGATCCCGTTCTTTCAGCAGGTCCAAGCTCCACGCTGCGGGCAAAACCTGACCCAGCAGTTGCGGCTAGCCCCAGCGATCGGGTGGGTGAGAGCCACAACCGTTAAAGCATTTGAGGTTTGAACTGGAGATATCTGATTCAGACCTCAACGTTTTTTGTCCTTTACCAAGACGCAATCATGACAGGTTCCACGCTTGATTCCGCAAAAACGGTTCTCAATCATCATCACGACGCAGAAGTGGTTGCCGCTCATGGAGCAGAACACCAAGACTTTCGACTCCTAGGTATCATTGTCTTCCTGGTTGCAGAGGGCATGATTTTTCTGGGTCTGTTTATGGCATATCTCACCTTTCGATCGGTGGCAACTGAGTGGCCTCCCGCCGGGACACCTCGCCTCGAACTGTTGCTGCCCGGAATCAACACCGCCATTCTAGTTTCTAGCAGTTTTGTGATTCACAAGGCTGATACGGCGATTAAAAAGAATGACGTGAAAGGGCTACGGCTCTGGTTTGGAATCACCGCTGCAATGGGCGCTGTTTTCTTAGCCGGACAACTCTATGAATACTTCCATCTAGAGTTTGGACTGACGACTAATTTGTTCGCCAGCACCTTCTATGTGTTGACGGGTTTTCACGGACTCCACGTTCTCTTTGGGCTAGTGCTGATGCTGGGAGTGTTGTGGCGATCGCTGAAGCCTGATCACTACAACAGCAAAAGTCACTTCGGCGTAGAAGCTGCTGAAATTTATTGGCACTTTGTCGATATTGTGTGGGTCATTCTCTTCTTGATGCTCTACATTCTGTAGACTGATCCCGCAATCACAGTTTTTGAGCAGCCTCCAAGCAATTGGGGGCTTAATTTTTTTTAAGGAAAGAAGCGACACTTAAAAAAGCCTGTATATTAACTTGTCGGTATCTAATCGAGCGCCTACTTAGCCCCAGAGTGATTGAGCATGAATCTACCCTTTGTTTTAGATGTCGCGATCGGCTTAGTGTTTATTTATTTAATTCTGAGTTTGCTCGCGTCTGAAGTTCAAGAACTGATCACAACTCTGTTGCAGTGGCGGGCAAAGCATCTCAAGGAGTCGATCGAGATTCTCTTAGGTGGAGGCATAGAGATTCCTGAGCACCAAGCGCAGGTCACAGCCCTGGTAGATGAACTCTATAACGACCCACTGCTGAAAAATGTGAACCAAGGAGCCACAGAAGGCATCGCCCTTTGGTTTCGACGGTTCACAAAAATATTTCCGAGCAATCGCAGAGGAGCTTATGGAGAACAACTGGCAACAGGTCCGTCCTACGTTTCTCCCGAAACGTTTGCGACTTCTCTTTTAGAACGATTGGGAATCTCTAAATTAATCGATAAGCTCACAGAAGTCAGGCTAGAAAAATTTGCAACCCGATTGGTCGGAACCTATAAAGTCAACGATAATGACGGAGTTGAGATTCCGACGAGTCAAGACCTAAAAGACCACTGGGAAGCTGGAAAAATTAGGCAGATTGTCGAGCAG
Source organism: Phormidesmis priestleyi BC1401 (assembly GCF_001650195.1). GTDB lineage: Bacteria > Cyanobacteriota > Cyanobacteriia > Leptolyngbyales > Leptolyngbyaceae > Phormidesmis_A > Phormidesmis_A priestleyi_B. The sequence goes on from NZ_LXYR01000012.1 coordinate 40,695, forward strand.
GCAAATCCAGATCAGGCAGATTTAAGCAGCGATCCTAACTTTGTGGGATTGGTGACTGACTATCACGACATTCTCAAAGACTTTCGATCGAGGCAAGCCACTTTAAAGACGTGCGTTGAGCGAATGGGAGAAAGCCTCGATCGCTTTATTTTGGCAGGTTCGCCAGCAGGCTCTGAAGCGGAAGGAGTGCCTTTAATCGGTCGTCTAAAGTCTTTTAAGCTGGGAATTTTTGGAGTAGACAACGAACGGGCGATCGTCTCTGGTGGACTCAGACCCTCGCTGTCTGAAATTGCGGATATGGTGAATCAAGGAAGTGATGTCTATAAAGAAATCACAGATGCTTACGCAATTATTAGAACAAAGCTACCGCCGATCAACGAAAAAATAAATGCATCAATGAATGCACGGCTTGATGCTTATAACAACTCTGAAACCCCACCTCTGAATCTAAAGTTAAGTGACTTAGCGAATGAACAGCGTGATCTGTTTCGCAACGCTGCGATTAGAGAACTTTCAGAAGAAGACTATGCGCTGTATCAAGATTACCAATCCTACGTCGAGATTGAGAAAGGCTTAACCAAGCTCCCTGCCCCAGTTAGAGAAAGTCTGGCGGTTTTGGCGAGGCGTGCTCAAACTAGAGTCAAGCAAACTGAGAGTGACATTAATCAACTGCGCGAAGAAGTTTCACTGTGGTTCGATCGCTCTATGTCACGCGCTTCGGGCGTTTATAAACGCAATGCAAAAGGCGTTGCCATTTTGATTGGCATTACGATCGCTTCACTTATAAATGCCGATACCTTCCATGTGTTTGATCGTCTCTCTAGCGATGAAAATCTAAGACAAGTGATCACAAAACGGGCAAGTGACGTGGTTCCTGTAAATGGAGCCAGACCTCCTCTGCGCCAAGAGCTAGACGACATCCGCAACCAAACTAATGATGCGCTAAAAAATGTAGCGCTACCGATTAGCTGGAATCCGGCAAACTTATCAAAGCAATTTGACTGTCCTCCGGCTGCGCCGATTAACCGCGAAAACGTCACCAGCGAGCAGGAGTGGGCGACGATGTTTGCGAGTTGTCTCAATCGTCAACCCGAAAACCGAGCGCTCTCTTTCTTCGATAAAATTGGACTGACAGCACAGATTTTTTTAACGCGTCCTTGGGAGGGGTTTAAGATGTTGCTCGGTTGGATGCTGAGTGGCATTGCGATCGCGATGGGTGCCCCCTTCTGGTTCGATTTGTTAAGCAAGATCGTCAATGTCCGCAACACGGGCAGCAAGCCCAAACAAGCTCCAGAGCAAACCCCACCTCCATGATCAGGCTTCGGACTGTCTCTTGAGACCTGCCCTAGAAAATCATACGTTCAAGTGCAGTTTGCAGGTCTTGAGTGAGATCAGAAACGGCTTGTTTTCCGGCGCGGCGATTGCTGTGATAAGTGTCCCAACGATCGGAGACTGAAATAGGTTGTCCGATCGTCACATAGCCACATTGTTTACCTAATTTTGGGCGATTGAGGGCATTGCCACCTTTGATTTTGGTGATTACATCCCACATCAATAAGGTCGTTTCGGCAAAACGCTCGGCGCTGGGCTTTTCTAGGACGTATTTGCCTGTGACCGCGACAAAGCTTTCGACTAGACGCATGTGCCAGATGCGAAGGTTCGCTTCTTCAGCGACGCGATCGGCGAGTCCTCGTCCTAGAGGTGACAGCGTTTCTAGGTGCAAATCTTCGCGAAAGACATAATCCCATCCAGCTTGTTCGAGTTTGCGACAGCGATCGATGACGCTTCCTTTAGGCTGAAGGTTGAAATATTGTTCTGCTACTTGCAGCGCGACATTCAGCAACGCCTCTAAACGGACGGCAAACTCTGCATTTGAGCCAGGAGAAACGCCTTCAATCTCAGACGATTTTGCGGCAGTGGTCGGCAATGGCTGATGATAAAAGCGCGTGTAAAACTCTTCCATCACCGTTAACAAATGCTCTGCCAACTGATAGAGCCGATGATAGAGATGCCCTTCTCTGGTTCGTCCGCTTTCATCGTTCATCCCGTCCGACAGTCCGCTATCGGCTTCTAGATCACTGAGCAGTTTTTCGAGCGCTTTCCAAGGAGGGGTGACATAGCGATACTGAATTCCGATCGGCACGATTAAAACTTTTTCCGATCGTCCCCCTTTGATCAAATCCTCAACGCACCAAAAGCCAAGCTGAGCGATTCCTGGCTCTAAAGGGCTGACGGTTTCGTTGTGCCCATTGGTTGCGCCTTCGGGGGCTGCCAAGAGCGGGAATGCGCCATTTGCAAACAGGTCACGAGCAGACCGTAAACCGACCCGATCGAGCTTGCCGCGATGAATCGGAGTGCCGCCTAATTTAGAGTAGAGCCACCCCGCCAGCGACCCAGCCCATAAAGGAATGCCGCGATCGTATATAAAATGAGCATGAGTAGGAGCCTTGAGTCGGATGCCCTGCTGTCGTGCCACTTTGGGCATCAAATAATGCAGCAAATAGCCAACGCAAATCGGATCGTGAACGCTAGGATGGCGAAACGCGAGCAGCAATCGCACCTTGCCCGATTGAAACTGCTGATAGAGATGGGCGAGTTGCTCAACATTTTCGGCTTCGACGCGAGTGAGCGGAGTTTTAAATCGCATCCAGAGCGGCAGTGCGCGCCGCACGAGATTGACCACGGTGAGATCAAGATCTGGAGCAATGAATTCTAACGGCGGCTGAACTTGGGTCACCGATCGAGGAGCCAGCCTTCTAGAAAATTGGGGCAAGAGAAGCCTCCTAAACTATCAATAAAAGGGACGATAGTCTGCAAAAAGGCATGAAGGGAATCTAGATAGGGGCTGAAAAGTCTCTAAGATAGAAGTCTGCCATTGAGAGCAAGCCTTTTTCAGTATTCACTCGCATTCCTCCTTCCTCCCATGTCTTCTCCCCCCATTCAATGGTATCCCGGTCACATCGCCAAAGCAGAAAGAGCGCTCTTTGAGCAGCTTAAGCGAGTCGATGTCGTGTTAGAAGTGCGGGATGCTCGAATTCCCATGTCCACGCATCACCCTCAAGTCGATCAGTGGATCGGCAGCAAAGGGCAAGTGTTGGTGCTCAACCGCACCGATATGATCCCCGCCCAAACTCGTCAGCAGTGGACGCAGTGGTTTCGATCGCGCGGACAAGAACCCAATTTCACCGATGCTCAACACGGCAAAGGCATTGAGGCAGTGGCTCAGGCAGTGCAAAACGCAGGCGTACAGGTGAATGAGCGGAGGCGCGATCGCGGTATGTTACCCAGACCGATTCGGGCAGTCGTGATTGGCTTCCCAAATGTGGGAAAATCTGCGTTGATTAATCGATTGCTCAATCGTCGAGCCGTTGAGAGTTCTCGCCGTGCCGGAGTCACGCGTCAACTGCGATGGGTGCGAATCTCTGATCAGATTGAATTGTTGGATGCCCCAGGCGTTTTGCCCAACAAGCTCACTGATCAAGAAGCAGCGATCAAACTGGCAATTTGTGATGACATTGGTGAAGCTGCCTACGACAATCAGCGCGTCGCGGCATCGCTCGTCGATTTGCTCAAACAGTTGCAGAGCGATCGCCCGCTAGCAGCCCGATATGGAGTCGATTCGGCTGAGTTGACGGGGGCAAGCTATTTGGAAGCGTTAGCAGAGCGGAAATATAAAGGAGACGTTGAGCGATCGGCGCGTCAGATCCTCAACGACTTTCGTAAAGGAATATTGGGCACGATCGCGCTAGAACTCCCTTGATTTAAGCCTTCATTGCACCGCCATGTCTGGCGCGGTAGAGCCAGAATCTCGACATTTGGTTTCATCGGCTCGGTGAGCAAATCGAGCATTTTTTGCACTGTGCGCTACAAATCAGTCAAAACGGCTCCATCTGTGGCAATCTGAGAGACAGAGAGAATTTTAATTCTATTTCTTTGCTGTCGAATCTTAACAACAGCCGTATGCAAACTTTGTCAACTCCCGTTCCGTCTGCTCCGATTTCTAGTGAGCTTTCTACTGACCCGACGATTCACCGTCGCAAAACTCGTCCCGTCCCGGTTGGCAGCATCACGATCGGAGGCAGTCATCCGGTCGCGGTGCAGTCGATGATCAACGAAGACACCCTGGATATTGAGGGATCGGTAGCAGCGATTCGACGGCTGCATGAAATCGGCTGCGAAATTGTCCGTGTGACGGTGCCCAGCATGGCGCACGCAAAGGCGATGGAAGAGATTCGTGATCGGCTCCACAAAACCTATCAGCCTGTGCCCCTAGTGGCAGATGTCCACCACAACGGCATGAAAATCGCGCTCGAAGTGGCGAAATATGTCGATAACGTGCGGATCAATCCCGGTCTCTATGTGTTTGAAAAACCCAAGAGCGATCGCACCGAATATACAGCCGCAGAATTTAAAGAGATTGGTGACAAGATCTACGAAACGCTAGAACCGCTGGTCGTTTCTTTGCGCGACCAAAACAAATCGATGCGGATTGGGGTCAATCATGGCTCTTTGTCTGAACGGATGCTGTTTACCTATGGCGATACGCCAGAGGGCATGGTCGAGTCGGCTCTAGAGTTTATTCGCATTTGTGAATCGCTCGATTTTCATCATATTGAACTCTCGCTCAAGGCATCGAGAGTGCCTGTGATGCTGGCTGCTAACCGCCTCATGGTCAAACGCATGAACGAGTTAGGCATGGATTACCCGCTCCATTTGGGCGTGACCGAAGCCGGAGACGGTGAATATGGACGCATCAAATCCACCGCCGGGATCGGCACCCTGTTGGCAGAAGGCATCGGCGATACGATTCGCGTCTCTCTGACCGAAGCGCCTGAGAAAGAGATTCCGGTCTGTTATGGCATTCTGCAAGCCTTGGGGCTGCGGAGAACGATGGTCGAATATGTGGCGTGTCCGTCTTGCGGGCGCACGCTGTTTAACCTAGAGGAAGTCTTGCATAAAGTGCGAGATGCGACGCAGCACTTAACCGGGTTGAACATCGCGGTGATGGGCTGTATTGTCAACGGTCCGGGTGAGATGGCGGACGCTGACTATGGCTATGTGGGCAAGCAAGCCGGACTGATTTCCCTCTATCGGGGTCGAGATGAGATCAAGAAAGTGCCGGAAGCAGATGGCGTTGAGGAGTTGATTAATTTGATTAAAGGGGACGATCGTTGGATCGATCCCTAGTGTCAAAGTAGTCTAACCTCAGATTTACGAAGAGCCTTTCGGATCACAGCATCTGAAAGGCTTTTTTGTAAGCGGGATTTTGCACGCCACCTATTCAGCGATCGAATCATCGTCCGCGGTCGGCTGATAGGTATAGAAACTAGCAATCAGCGCGATCATCAGCCACCAAAGCGTATTCACTGCTGGACGGTAGAGTACCGTATCAACACATCCGTGGGCAAACATAGCAGCTAAAGCACCGATGATGCCAATTAGCCAAAAACCATCTCGATCGCTCATCTGTCTCAGCCGCTTCAGTTGCACAAATCCCTGATTAAACGTCACCAACAACAGCCACAAAAACGAAAATAAACCAATCATTCCCATCTCAACCGTCACCTCTAAGAGAATCGAGTAAGCACTGAGCGCACTAAATTTTGCTCTCTGATAAAGCGGATAGATTTTTTTGAACGGGGGATCACCGGGACCAATCCCCAACACGGGATAGTCATGAATCATTTGCAAAACTGAAGTCCATACATTGAGACGAAAATTGTTGCTGCTGTCACCTCGTCCCGCAAAGATGCTGGCGACTCGATAGCGCAACAGAGGAATCGTGATCACCGCCAAAGCAAACAATCCAGCAACGGTGCCGATCGCGATCGGAAGTGCCCAAATTCTCCAAAAGCGCGGCATCCCCACACTCCACCAATACAGCACCAGCACCAGCAAGGTAAGCATCAACACCACTAAGCCAATCCAGCCGCCCCGACTCCCCGTGTAGTAGAGACACATGAAGTTCGCCACCGTCATCGTCACCGCCAAAAGTTTTGGAACCCAGCCCCTCCAGGCGAATATTGCGGCAACACTGAGCGCGATCGCAGGCAGCAAATAACCCGCCAGCAGATTTGGGTTTCCTAAAAAGCTATAAACTCTCACGGCATCAGCATTTGGAGATTCTGGATCAACCCACGTCGCCAGCGCCTCTGCCCCAAAAAACTGTTGATGAATGCCATAAACGCTCATCAGCAGCGCGACGTGTAAAAAGAGCGTGATTAGCCACGATCGCAGACGAGGTGATCTCAACACCCGCGCCGCCAGCGCAAACAGCACGATATAAAGGGTTAGCTTACTCCATCCTGTAAACGCCAATTTCTTGACCGGAGACATCGCGGCAGAGATCGTGGCGACTCCCCAAAACAGCGACACCATTAAATGAATGGGCGTTAACCCTGATCCTAAAGCCGCTTTTTGCTCTGAGTCAAAGCCCCGATCGTCTGAAATTGTCAGCAGTGCCCAATAACAGCCGCACGCGAACAGCAGCACCCCCGTCAAGTCACTCGACACAAAGGGAGTCAACCCAAAAACCGTGCTCAGAAGTGCCGCTCCGATCGGGTCTGCCCACTGCATCAGCACACTGCGCTTACGCCACGCTTGCAACGGTCCGACTAATCGATGCAAATAGCTAGCGCCGCGCCACCGATAGAGCGGCATCGCAGAGAGTGTGACCTGTTGCCAAACCGAATTCATAAGCGATCCCCAAAGCCTCAGAGAATAATAGCCAAGCCGCATTTAGGCTATGGTCAATTATCCTCAAAAACGGATCTTTGGCAAGGGGCATCACCCAATCAGCTAGGCGCGCTTAACCGGGGAAGAGTAACCACATATCGATATCCCGGCTCTGAGCCACCTTGAATGAGAATTTGTCCGCCGTGCATTTCTGCTAGTTGATGGCTCAACAGCAATCCTAAGTCTCGGCGAGGAACGTCTGCCTCGATCGTAGCTGGCACGGCTTCATACTCGGCGATCGCGGTAGTCATCTGGTTATACTCTGATAAGCCATTGCTATTGGTGTAACCGTCATAGTCGAGGCTCATTAGAGCAGCAGACCCGGTAGGCGTGTAGATCTCTGAGTAGCCCATCTCGTCGCCAAAGCACGGGTGAGATGACCAAACAGTTAGCCTCAACCCGCCTCCCTTGTGCGAGACGTGGAGGCGGATTAGACTTCCGGCGTTAGACACTTGAATCACACTAAACAGTAGGTGATAAAGCATCTGCCGAATCTTATCTTTGTCTAGCATCCAGACGCGGTTTCCAGGCTCGACCGAAAGCCGAATCGTTTGCTCTCGACGGTAGGCGGCTTGCTCTGAGCTGCTGATGGCTTGCTCACACAGCATCGCGACCTCAACAGAAGAAAGATTCAGAGATCGGGCGCTGTCATCCATTTGTGACAGTTCTAAAATCTCTTTCACTAAAGACAGCAAATATTGCCCACTTTGGTGAATGATGTCTAGGTATTCTTTCTGTTTGGGGGTCAGAGGTCCATAGATTTCTCGATTTAAGACGCTTGCCATCCCCATTACTGAAGTGAGAGGAGTTCGCAACTCTTGAGTGAGTTGAGCGAGTAGCTCACACTTGACAGGCTTAGGTGCGAGGCTAGGGGACTGAAGGGCGATCGTAAAGGCTTGTTTTCCGTGAATTTTCGCAAGGTGAGTGCGCTCATACTCGCTCATAGCCAGACGAGCAGTGAGCGCCAAAAATTCGATGTCTTTCGCCGTGAAGAGTCGTGGCATCAGATCCATCACTGCTAGCGAACCGATGCACTCACCGCTCGAAGTCAACAGAGGAGCACCCATATAGGCACGAATTCCATACTGTTGTGTGAGAGTGCTATTGCTGAAGGCTCGATGATCGAGGGTGTCTGCGATCGTCAACACTTGATGACTGTCTACGACATGAGCGCAGAACGACTCATCGCGAGGCATTTCGCGCGATATTGCCAGACCGTTCATCAAGCCCAATCGAGACAGCCCAACCGCCGACTTAAACCACTGGCGGTCTTGATCCATCAAGCTCAGGATGCAGATAGGAGACTCTAAAAAGTGAGCGGCGGTCTGAGTCGCCTCCTCAAAAATTGGAACGCTGTCTGTTTCTAGCAAGCCCAACGCTGTCAGTCGTGACAGACGCTGATGCTCACGCATTGCAACCGTTAAACCATCTAAGCGACAAAAAAGTCTGCTTTCAGGGATTCCCATTCCAACCCCAACCCCTATCGATAAGTCCGTGAGATCCTGTAATTGAAGAGACTTCTTTGTAGAATAGTCTTCATCTATTTCAAGACTGCCCTCACCCTCTGCCATGTGAACGGTTGTAGGCAAGGGAGATTACTGAAGTTTGCGAACTAGACGACTGAGGCGATCGAAAACTCTCCTAAATCTTCAACATTTTTACTTAAGAATGAATAGAGCGTCACTCAAACCAGGCAGGATGCTCCAACAGAGCTGCAATCACCCGCACGCCGCGCAGTTGATTAGACAGCGGCAGATGCCCTCTCGGAGCGTCGAGACTCCAGGTAAACCCATTGGGGTAGCGAGTCCAGTTATTGCCAGACTTCCAGCCAATCTTTGACCAAAGTTTGTCCCAGTTCTTGCCCACACCGAGCCAGCTTTCACGCTGCACCGAGAAACCAAACCGACCGCCTGAGTGGGCAAGCCAAAGGGCGTTAATAGTCTGCAAATCGATCGACGACAGGCTTTCAATCTCGGTGAAGTAGATCCACTTACGCTGCACTGCCGCAGACCCTGCAAGCTCACACAGTTTTTGAATTGTTAACTTGTCGGCTGCTTCAAACTCTTGCTTTGCCAAAAGCTGCTGGAGCGGGAGATAGTCAAGGTTGTGCTGCGATCGTAAGGGCACCGTCCCGGTCGGAAAGTGCTGCTGAAGAAAATCGACCACCTGAGAGGCGTGGGTGTTAAACAGCGCTTGATAAACTTTTGCCTCGACGACTTTAACCGGAGTTTTGCTCGATCGTTCCTGCTCTAAGTCAGGCTGACGCTCTCGCAAAAACTCCATCAAGACTGCCAAGCCTGCGTCTCCTTCGGCAATCAACTCGTCAATGATCTGTAGCTGAACTTTCTCTGGCTCCGATCGCAGCTTGTATTGCAGGGTAGCAACGCTGGCGGGAATGTTGACCGAAGCGGTATCTGAGTTAGTCATGAAACGATTTATTCCAGATTGCAGCAGGGAAAGGCTAGGGATTGGGAATTAAATAAGACCCGAATTTGCCCTCACCCTCTCCTTGGGAGAGGGAACAAGATTTTAGCTCCCTTCTCCCTAGAGAGAAGGGTTGGGAATGAGGGTTATCCGAGAATATGCAATTCTCGGAGTTATTTAATCCACAATCCTAAAGATTTAGGATGCGGTGAATGATGGCACTGGTCGAGCTAGGAACTTCAATTTGAATCAGTTCGACGCGACCGCCATAAGAGTGAACGATCGCCGCTTCGGGCAGCGTCTCAATTTTGTAGTCTCCTCCCTTAGCATAGATCTCTGGCTGAAGCGCTTCAACTAATTGAGCCGCCGTTGGCTCAGAAAATAGGATGACTCCATCCACTGATCTGAGAGCAGCTAACACTTCGGCGCGTTGCAGTTGGGGCACGATCGGTCTGGCGGGTGCCCCAACGGGCTGAGGTTTGATAGTTTGCACCGAGCGATCGCTGTTTAGCCCCACGACCAGCGATCGTCCCAACAATTTTGCAGCCTGCAAATATCGGACGTGCCCCGCGTGCAGCAAATCAAAACAGCCATTGGTGAACACGAGAGGTCGCCAAATTTGGGGATCAGCCGCGATCGCCTGTTTTAGCTCACTCAGACTATAAATACCAGAAATATTCTCCATCTCAACAGTTTAGTTCTCAGCGACTTCCGGTTGAGAAGAATGTTCGTTGCCGGGGAGCCGATATCCTTGCTCAAACGCAAACCGGACTAGCTGCGATCGATTCTCTAACTGAAGTTTGCTGAGAATGTTGCTGAGATGAGTTTGCACCGTGCGGGGGCTAACAAACAAGTGATCGCCAATTTGTTTATTGGTGTAACCCTGAATGACTTCCCAAAAAACTTTTTCTTCGGCAGGGGTTAACGGGAGCGGAGTTGGAGCAGGGGCAGGAACGCCTTTAGATTGCTGCATCAGGCGGACGATTTCGGAGTGCGTCCGGCGTGATCGTTCTAGCTGTGCCTCGATTTTTGCCAGCAGTTCTTTTGGCTCAAACGGTTTGATCAGATAGTCATCTGCTCCGATCGAGTGCCCTTGAACGCGGTCGTCTACGTCGCTTTTGCTGGATAAGAAGATGAACGGCACTAATTGACCCGATCGTATGGCTCTAAGCCGACGACAGAACTCGTATCCGTCCATTTCGGGCATCAGCACGTCGGAGACAATCAGATCGGCGGGGTCTTTTTCAAAAGTCTTAAAGGCTTCTAGCCCCGATGCGGCATCTTGAACCTGGTATCCTCTCTTTTCTAAATATCGGGTCAGCGCGGTCCGCAAAGTTGTATCGTCATCGACTACAAGAATTTTCTTCATTCACGTCTCCAAGCGGTCAATTAAGTCGCCCATAACTGGCTTTCGACAATCGTTAGCAGGAATACACACAAAATGATTGGACGAGACGAGCTAAACTCTCGACAAAAATAGTTCTTGCCACCTCATCGTATTTTAGAATTCTTTGATATTGCTGAGTTCTACTGAATTTAGTATCAAGAATTGATGAAGAAATAGGTAATACGGGGTCTATCAGGCTTCACAAAATTCTGGTAGCCTACCAAAACAGCAGCGATCCTCACGTTTGTAATTGACTCTCTCCTAGAATTATGTACGAAAAAATTACCCCTCCCGCTACAGGTTCAGCCATCACCTTTAAAGAGGGTGAACCGATCGTGCCCGACTATCCAATTATCCCGTTTATTCGCGGTGACGGCACAGGGATCGACTTGTGGTCCGCGTCTGAAAAGGTGTTTGATGCTGCTGTCAAAGCTGCCTACGGGGATCAGCGTAAAATCACCTGGTTTAAGGTTTACGCAGGTGACGAAGCGTGTGAGCAATACGGCACCTATCAGTATTTACCCGAAGACACGCTAGCCGCAATTCGAGAGTTTGGGGTAGCGATCAAGGGTCCTTTGACGACTCCGATCGGGGGTGGCATTCGATCGCTAAACGTCGCCCTTCGTCAAATTTTTGACCTCTACGCCTGTGTTCGTCCCTGCAAATATTACAACGGCACTCCGTCGCCTCACAAAACACCCGAAAAGCTGGATGTGATTATCTATCGCGAGAACACCGAAGATATTTATCTGGGGATCGAGTGGAAACAGGGCAGTGAGATGGGCGATCGTTTAATCAAATTTCTCAACGAAGACCTGATTCCCAACACGCCCGAACACGGTAAAAAGCAGATTCCTTTAGATTCGGGAATCGGCATTAAACCGATTAGCAAAAAAGGGTCGCAGCGTCTCGTTCGTCGAGCAATGCAGCACGCGCTACGTTTGCCCAAAAATAAGCAAATGGTGACGCTGGTTCACAAGGGCAACATCATGAAATACACCGAAGGGGCGTTTCGCGATTGGGGCTATGAGCTGGCGATCGACGAGTTTCGAGCCGAGTGTGTGACTGAGCGCGAGTCGTGGATTCTTGGCAACAAAGAAAAGAATCCAAATCTGTCGCTCGAAGATAACGCCCGTCAAATCGATCCCGGTTATGATTCCCTGACTTCTGAGAAGCAAGCCGCCATTTGTGAGGAGGTTAAATCGGTCTTGGATGCGATTTGGGACACCCATGGAAACGGACAGTGGAAGGAGAAAGTGATGGTCAACGATCGCATCGCTGACAGCATTTTTCAGCAGATTCAGACGCGCCCTGACGAATATTCAATTTTAGCGACAATGAATCTGAACGGCGATTATCTATCCGATGCAGCGGCGGCGATCGTGGGCGGTTTGGGAATGGGTCCTGGTGCCAATATTGGCGATTCTTCTGCCATTTTTGAAGCGACTCACGGCACGGCTCCTAAACACGCCGGACTCGATCGCGTCAATCCCGGTTCTTTGATTTTGTCTGGCGTGATGATGCTGGAGTTTATGGGCTGGCAAGAAGCGGCGGATTTAATCAAGAAAGGATTGAGCGCCGCGATCGCCAACGGCGAAGTCACCTACGATTTAGCGCGCATGATGGAGCCTCCGGTCGAACCACTGAAGTGCTCTGAGTTTGCAGACGCGATTATCAGACACTTCTAAGGCATGTAGGGACGTTTCGTGAGATGTTTTGCAAATCAAGTGCTCGATCGGCTTAGGGCTTGCGTAGAAATAAAATCCTCTGTGCAGTTGGCTGTAGGTTTCGACTTCGCTCAACCCACTAATTCAGCGCTATGGAATGAGCGAAGTTCAGTCGATCGAGACTCGATGAGACTGCAATTTCCGGCGTTGCTAAACGCAGATATGAAATGCCCTCATTCCCAACCCTTACTCCCCAAGGAGAAAAAAGCCAGAACTCTTGTCTCCTCTCCATTAGGGAAAGGGCTAGGGTGAGGGTAAAATCCGTGCTTCATCCATCGATTCAGCAACGCTCAATTTCCTACGCAAACGGCTCTAGCTGATCGACTCGCAGCCAGACATTAGGAGTCGGAACAATGCCAAATTTGATGAAGGCAAAGTCACCTTTTAGATCGATCACTTCGCCTTTTGTATCAAAAATATAGCTCGGAAACCGAGAATCACTGGCTTTGGCTTCCAGGCTATTCTCTAGCTTTTCCCGCACCGCGCGAACCAAGTCACCTTTCTTGATTGCCATCGCCCACCTCGAAATTACGTTACCTAGTATTCTAAAGAGTTAAGTGACGCTATTTCAGCCGATTTTGGGCAGATTTCATTAGTTTTTGCGCGTCTGAGTATTGAGTCGTGCCGGGCTTCACTTTAGCTAGCTCGTCAATAATAGCTTGCAGTTCGCTAGCGACGCGACCTCGATCGATGCCTTGCGGGTCGTTTGTTGTCACAGCCAGCAGGTTTTTCTTCAGCCGTTGAGCTTCGTCAAATGCCTGCACGGACTCCTGTTCGGCTTTCATTTGCACTTGGACTCCACTTAACGACTTCTGATAGCCGACGAGTTGCCGTTGGGCTGCAACGTAGTCGGGATCTTTGTCTGTAATGTTGCTCAAACGATCAATCGCGGTCTTCCAGAATTTTTGAATCTCCTCTAGTTCTGCTAGAGAATGGGGCGGATTTTTTGCCAACTGGGTGGCTTCTTCGGCAAACTGCTTGGCGACAGTGATCAGGCTTCCCGTGCGAGTGTTGTCTTTGGTGAACCCAACGACTTGTTGAAAATCTCGCTCATAAGCGCTGAGCTTACCTTGCGCCATGTGACCTGCCAGCGTTTTTGACGGAATCTCTTGCAGGGTGTCGATCGCTGCCTGCCATTGCGCGATCGCTTTACTCTGTCCGGGCAGATCGGTTGTCTGACGGTAGGCTTGTTGGGCTTCCGCGATCGCCTGATCTGCCTGCTCTATCTGAGTGCGGGCGTTGTCTTCCTGAAATAGTGTGGCATCCATACGGGCAACCGTTTCACGGGCAGAGCGAAACTCATCGATCGTAAAGTTCCAGCCACAGCGAAATAAGCTGCAATATTGACTCGGATAGTAGCCCACAAACCACACAGGCAGAGCGTCCAGGTTTTTTTGAGCAGCATTTGCTTTGGTTTTGCCTAACTCAAAATCGGCTGGAGACGTGGCTTGATTGACTAACTGATCGGCTTGCTTGATGTTGACGATCGCCTGTCGATAGTTCTGATCCATGCTGATAAAACTGGGAATCAGTAAAACAGGTGCCGATTTAGCCACTGCCCATCGAAGCGGAGCAAAGGGCAAATTAAGCATCCAAACCCCACCAGCCAGGGCAATGAGAGCGATCGTAGAAGATTTGAGCGCTCCCCAAGGAAATGGGGCTTGATCACTCGAATGAGGCATAGCGTGAAACTCGAAACGGCTCTTCTCTTATAAGATGCCCCAAGAATCCTGCACATTTGAGAAAAAGACGCTCGATCGAGCGTCTTTTTCTCAAATGTGACCTGCTAAATTAAAGATCAAGTCTGGCAGCGATCGACGTGAAATACTTTAGGAGTTGACGCTCACCGAAGCAGAAGCAAAGTAGCTATAACGCTGCTCCCAATTCAATAAGCGTCAGCACAATCAGGCTAAACCGCCTGTGGTAGTTTGAAAAACTCTCAAGAATCGAGCCTCTGTCAAGGATGCTGAAACTCTTAAGAGTTGGTGGTTTGAGTCGCCAAGAGTTGCTTGAGTTTCTCAAGATCTTGCGCCCAGCGTGGGTCAGGTTGAATCGAGTCAGGATTAGCCGATGCCGTGGTGGTCGTGCTGCGGGTCTTAGTATTGGCGTTGTTAGTGCCACCCTTGCGACGAGCACCGCCAGACGAAGGCGCACTAACCGGAGCGGGTGCACTTCCTTCGGGTTGGTCTTCTGTCTCCTTGGTGCGAGGCAGAGCCTTTTCGATTTTGATGGCGTTGTCTTTAACTTGAAGACCGTTAAATTTTTCGATCAACTGATCGGCTAACTCATCGGTTTTAACGGTGACAAACCCAAAACCACGACACTTGCCCGTTTTACGATCGGTAATCAGCTTGGCTGAAACCCCGTCTCCTTCTTCTGCAAACACGGCTTCGAGTTCTTGCCGCGTCAGGTCTTCTGGCAAATTGCCAACATATAAACGAATAGACATTGTGAGAACCTCCAGACTTTGAATCCTAGTACACTTACTTTGAGAGCGTCCACCTGATGTTGGCTAAGGATGGGCTAGATAGACCGATGAGAAACTGCCATCCTCCCCTCGCCAACCGCAACAACTCAGGTAATTCGTCAAACTTTAGACGTTCAGCGATCGGCTGACGACTGCCCCCAGATGAATTGAGAACAATCTTCCTTAAGTTTTTGGTCACTGCTGGAGGACTCAGGCTAAACATTAACTTTCAACTGTTTCCCCAGAATGTTCACGCCATTCTTAAAGTACCATGCTGACTCACGCTGAACTTCGCCAACAGCAGATTTCCGTCTCTAGCGTGATCCCCGCTTCATAAACTGAACTTACCCCTCCTTTTTTCCTACCTAAAGGCAGATATAAAAACCAGCCATCGAAACTCGATCGGCTGGTTAAGCTTGCTGTGTTGGGAGGAGAAATAACGAGACCGAGACACTTTAGCCACATTAATCGCGAGATACAGGACTGAACCACGTCTGGGGGCATCAAACTCCTGTAAAGAAATGTAACACTCTAGCGCAGTGGGTGCAACTAATCTTTACAAGCTGGGGTCTCCTAAACGATTAGGAACAGCCCAAAGAGAATGGCGGTGCCTGCGAGCAGCGTAGACCAAACTTGGTGCCCACTCCGGCTGATTTGTGCCCCTGAACGAACTGTGTCCATATCAATCCAGGGCGTTGCCCCGCGACGAAACCAGCCTGTCACCCGCACAGACTGCCCGACTAGATCAGCGGGACGGGTGGCTTGAGGAAGCAGATTTCCGATCGCGCCCAACTGCGACAGGTAATGCAGTTTAATCAATCCTTTTGAAGTTTGTAGAAGTAAATCTTGCCCTAACCAGTTGGCGATGCCAGCCCGTCCTAGCAGCGTTCCTTCGAGGCGAATGGGTTGACGGTCGATCGGCAGCGCATTGGGGTTTGTCAGCAAGTCTACAAGAGATGGCGAGTCTGATTCATCTTGTGAAGACGATCGACTCAGCTCCAGATTTTTGAGTTCTGGAAAAAAGGCATTGAAGCGAAGAAAAATTCCGATGCCTAACCCAATCATCATGAAGCCTGCAAAAAGGCTGTAATCACTCGCTAGCCAGGAAATTTGCTGCACTCCAAATCGATAGGCGATCTGAGCCGCAAACCAGAGAATCTGAGCGACGAGGTATCCCGCCGCGAGTCCAAAAAATGGCGCACCCTGCAAGAGAATCGATCGCGGGTTGCGATGAGACGGCGCTGATGGAAGGTCTATCTCTGGCTCTAGCTGCCAGTGAAGAGCGTAGTGAGTGAGGCGTTGCAGACGATCGCCCATCAACGAGTGCGAGTTATTCAACACCAGCCAACCTCGATCGGGGTTCACCAAATCCCAAGCCAGCAGGGACTCTAGAGATGTATACGGATAGACACTGCCTGAACTTAGGGCACTGCGACATCCTACAGGCGTGAGGAGATCAAAACTTTCTAGCAGATAATCCGTTTTGGCGTCTCGCTGGATGGTTTGAGCCGTTGCGATCGCGCTTTTCACCAACGCCCGAATCAGCCCGTTTGGGTTTCCGGTTAAATTGCAGGCAGCCCGATCGCTGTAAATCACTCGCTGTTTTGAGAGCCACAGCCCCGACCAGCGCAGCAGCCAATAAGAACTGTAGCTGAGAGCAGACCCGATCGCCAGCAAATCTGCTCCGATGCCGAGCAACACCGCCATAAGCTTACTTTCCCGCTTTCGGAGCGCACTTCTGGCTCGCAGCAAGTCTCCTGCCTCTGCTGCCTGCCCATAAAGCGCGTAGGGAATTTGAGTGATGAGTGTCACCCAAGACATCAGACTAAAGTCCCAGTGCAGAATATGACCGAGTTCACCTGCATAAATGGCAGCGATTTCGTCATCCGCCAGTTGGTCGAGCAACCCTTGACTCACCACGATTCGAGAAAATCGCCGCAACGACCCGTAGGTAAACGCCAGAGGAGCTTGAGACGGCACCACTCCCAGGCGAGGCAACGGCATTTTGTGCTGCTGACAAAAGCGCTGAATGACTCGATAACTTTCTGGGCTATATCCTCCTAACGTGTTAGCTGAAAGAGGATGCAGGTTATATAGCCCTTTCAGCAGTGCGTCGAGTAGCCAAGGAGAGACGACAAACAACCCGCCCAAAATCACTAGAATCTGTACGACTGGAATCTCTAGTGATGGAATAGGACTGCTCCAGCGCAAAACACTGGTGATGAATCTGAACCAGAGAAGACCAACTCCGTTCAAAACTGCAAACACGCTGGCGATCAGCAGAAAAAGCCCGATCGGAGTTGCCATTTCTGCCCACTGCAATCGAGCCGGATTGAGTTTATTTAACGGTTGCCAACGCTGCGATCGTCCTGCACTACGCCAGATTGAAGGGGCTTGAGGCGGAGTAGTGGCGGATGATTTTTTAACGATGGATGGGGGATGGATGGGTGACGGAGACTCTGAATTCTCGACAGATGGCTGATCTGCTGCCGCTGATTTGGTGGGGGGAATGAAGACCGATCGCGTTCCACTAGCCTCAGACTGCAAGGGAACAAACCCGGCTAAGTCAGCAGCTTCAGCATCAGAATTCGTCCCCTTGCCCAACGTCGGATAGCGCTGCTCAATCTCCTCTAAGGTCTGACTTGCCCACTCTCTGAGCTTGGCGTTTGGGCTGTCACGCAACTGTTGGCAGACGGCGATCGCTTTTTTAGGTTGCCCACTTCGCACATAGACCGTTGCCAGCCACATTCGCGCCTTGATCGAGTCGGGCTGCTCTAAAGCACCCGCTTGAGAGACGAGATATCGCTCTAACTGTTGAATCGCTAGAGGGTAGTTGCCTTGCTTAATCGCTGCCAGACCTGCTTCAAGATTGGTGCCCGAAGCTGAATCGGGGGAAGAAGTCATAGATTGCCTAAACGCACAGCGCTTTTAGGATACCTTAGAGTGCGGTTGGCTCTTTCCCAGAAACTACGGGAGCGATCGAGTTCAATTTCAACTCAGGGTGGTCAGATTGAAGCTGCTGACAGTTCCACTCGTTGCGAAACAGCAAAACGGGACGCTCCCAACTATCTTTAACTGTCAAGGTGTTGAAGATTCGCCCTACTTTTTGCAGCGCTTCCCAGCCGCCCTCGACCCATCGAGCCACCGTGTAAGGAAGCCACTCTACCGTCGTCTCGACTCCATATTCATTTTGTAGCCGAAACTGCACCACTTCAAACTGCAACTGTCCGACGGCTGCCAGAATGGGGTCACGTTTGGCTTCGTCGGCAGAATACATAATTTGAACGGCACCTTCTTCTCGCAGCTCAGACACGCCCTTGCGGAACTGTTTGAACTTAGACGGATTGGGGTTTCTCAAATAGGCAAACAACTCTGGCGAAAAGCAAGGAATGCCTTCATATTCCAGCTTTTGCCCGCTGTAGATCGTGTCTCCGATCGCAAACACGCCCGGATTGTTCAACCCAATCACATCGCCGGGGTAGGCTTCTTCGATCACTTCTCGATCTTGAGCAAATAGCTTTTGAGGACGAGACAAGCGCACCGTTTTTCCAGTTCGAGCGTGGCTGACGGTCATATCTTTCTCAAACTTGCCCGAACAGACTCGCACAAAGGCGACCCGATCGCGGTGTTTGGGGTCCATGTTTGCCTGAAGCTTAAACACAAATCCCGAAAATTCTGGGTAGGTCGGCGCAATCTCACCTTGATTGCTCTCGTGATTTCCGGGCTTCAGTGCATAGTCGAGAAACGCATCTAGAAATAGCTCAACCCCGAAGTTGGTCATCGCACTCCCAAAGAAAACGGGAGTCATTTTGCCTTGATGAACGGCTTCTAAATCAAGTTCGGGTCCAACGCCCTCGATCAGTTCTAACTCGTCTTTAAACTGGCGATAAAGCCCTTGCTCTAACAATGACTCAATGCGCGGATCACCTAAATCAATCACGGTGTCGATCGCTTCTTTCTTGCCGTGTTCACTGCGCTCAAATAGGTGAATCTGCTGACTACGACGATCGTAGACTCCTTGAAAAAGGTCGCCCATGCCGATCGGCCAATTGACCGCATAGGTTTGTAAGCCGAGTTCTTGCTCGATTTCGTCCAATAGCTCTAGCGGCGTGCGACCGGGACGATCGAGCTTATTCACAAAGGTGAAAATGGGTAGCGATCGTAGTTTGCACACTTCAAAGAGTTTGCGAGTCTGCGGCTCTAAGCCTTTGGCAGCATCGATCAGCATCACCGCGTTGTCGGCAGCGGCTAACGTCCGGTAGGTGTCTTCACTAAAGTCTTGGTGTCCGGGGGTGTCGAGCAGGTTAATCTGACAGTTTTGATACTCAAATTGCAGCACTGTCGAGGTGATTGAGATGCCACGCTGTTGCTCCATTGCCATCCAGTCCGACGTAGCATGACGTTGAGAACGACGCGCTTTGACGGCTCCTGCTTCGTGAATTGCGCCTCCATAGAGCAGCAGCTTTTCAGTCAGGGTCGTTTTGCCCGCATCGGGGTGAGAAATAATCGCAAAGTTGCGGCGACGCTCAACTGCTGTCTGCAATTCAGCCTGAAGTTCAGTGGACATGCTTAGATCCAAAGGATAAATTCTGAGGGAGCCAGAAGTTTTACAATACCTTAAAGATAACGAGAAATGGAGTCAGGGGTGAGAGGTAAAAGGTACGTGAATTACTCACGTCTGACTCTAGATATCCTCACAGAAAAATCTCAAAAGAATTTCAACCTTGGAAGCTGACGATTATGCAAAACTCTGATCAACGCAAGCTGTTATCTGCTCTATGTCACGGGTCAATCTTCTTGAGTTCTTTGCTGGTCTCGATCGGCATCCCAGTCGCCATTTTATTGATCTCTGAGGACGAGATCGTCAAAGGAAACGCCAGAGAAGCAATCAATTTTCACATTAATCTTTACCTTTATGCCGCACTTGCCGGAGTGCTAGCGGTTACGGTCATTGGCATCCCGATCGCGATTGTGCTGGGCATTGCTCTATTTGCTGCCAGTTTTGTGATGCCGATTTTGGCGATCGTATCAGTGTTAGGAGACTCCGGTCGACCCTACCGTTACCCATTCATTTGGCGATTGGTCTAACTTCATCAGAACTTAACAACTACCCCGAAAATTTGCGGTCTTTCCTCTGTAAGATGTAGAGTAATTATCAGGGCATCACGGACTTCTTTTAGGTGAGATTAACTACCTTAAGCATCTACCATTTACCATGCAAAATCCTCTAGGTAGAGCCTGAAAGCCCTGAAAGTTCACAGAGGCTTTCAGGGCAGCACTTCTAGTATCGGTAACATTGGGAGTCAATGTGAATAGGTGTAAAACTTTTGTTAGTTTAGATCAGCCAGTCGTGTGTGCGTCTGGGTCTGTCAGTTTTGTGGTTGAGCGATTTTGGAGCAGTTGTCATGGACACCACTAATGACCTGCTTACCGCTTCACCATTGCTTAATTCTGACCGTCCACCTCTCAGCACTGATGGTCTGCGAGTCGCCTCTGCTCAGAGCAGCGTTCAAACAGACATTCTCTGGCGAAACTCAGTCGGAGGGACAAACACAAGCTGGTCGATGGACGGAACCCGATATGTCAAAAATCGTGATCTGACTTCCGTAAAAGACCCAAATTGGCAATTGACCGCAACAGGTGACTTTAACCGAGACGGACAAGACGACATTCTCTGGCGAAACTCTGATGGCAGACTTGCCTGGTGGATCATGGATGGTGCCGCGATCGCCCAAGCTGTTTACTTAACCACTCCGGCAGTCAAAGATCCCACTTGGCAGATTGTTGGAACGGGTGACTTTAACCAGGATGGACAAGTCGATTTGCTCTGGCGGAATAAGTCCGATGGTTCGGTTGCCTGGTGGGTGATGAATGGAACTTCGATCGGCAATACTCCATACTTACCAACCCTCAAAGATGCCAACCTCAACATCGTAGGCACAGGCGACTTTAACCAAGATGGGCAGGTCGATGTGCTTTGGCGAAACTCCGCTACTGGGGAAAATTTCTGGTGGGTGACCAACGGAACAACGATCGCTGAAAAGCGTGTTTTGCCGCCTGTCGTAGACCTGAATTGGCAGATCGCAACCGTTGGTGATTTTAATCACGATGGCAAAGCCGACTTGGTGTGGCGTAACTCTAGCACGGGTGCCAACAGCCTTTGGTTGATGAATGGCGTTGAAGTCGTGGATACAGTGGCGCTGATCACGGTTCCTGATGTGAATTGGAAAATCATGGGCGTTTTGCGCCACCCGATCGAAGGGCCTCCATCCGTGGGCGTGGTCGCTGCGCCTCTAGCTAGCTTATCGGCGCTCACAGCATCAGGAACTCTAGCAACGGCGATCGCTGAACCGTCAGCAGCGTTTTCAAGGGGTGCTCAGGTGAGCGCGAACCGTCCCAGTGATTTCTATCAGTTTACGATCGCTCAATCTGGAGTCTTTAACGCCAGTTTGACGGGGTTGACGGGCGATGCAGATGTGCGGCTGATTCAAGATGTCAACCAGAATGGGGCGATCGATGCGGGCGAAGTGTTGGCGTGGCAGTGGGAGCGAGGCACCGTTAGCGAGTCGATTCGACGATTTTTGACCGCAGGCAACTATTATGCTCAAGTGATGAGCTACGGCGGTCAGACAGCAAACTACTCACTGACAACCAATTTCACTCCAGCGGTCAGCGATGACCAAAAATTTGAGTTTAAGCTTGATTTAACTCAGGGGTTGACTGGATTGACCGACGCGGCAAAAGCGGCGATCGGCGAAGCAGCAAAATTTTGGGAAAACGCAATCACGAGCCGCAGTGCGATCACTCGATCGAATCAATTAGCCGTCACGATCACGGGCAAAAGCCTGGTCTACAGCAATGGCAATGCTGACACTGGAACGCTGGCGCTCTCTGGACCGCAATTTGCTCTAGACGGTCCTAATTTGATCATCAGCAGTGGAGCCAGCACCCTCAATGCGCGTCGGTTTGCTGAGTTTAATGCCAATCCGACCTATTTACGCGACATCATGATTCATGAGTTTGCCCATGTTTTGGGCTTTGGCACCTTATGGGAGCCTGTCCAATTTATGGATTCGACGAGGCAGATTTTTAACTTTGGCAAGAATCTGGTCAACCGCACCAACGCGACTTATAACGCCAATACCTACGCAGGGTGGGCGTATGGAGAATTGATGGGCAGTTCTACCCAGGCAGCAGTCCCGATCGAGGCGGGTGCATTTTCTCACTGGGATGAAACTCGCTTTGACCCAGAATTGATGACCCCCTATGCAGAAAATCCAGGAATCGCCACTCCGCTCAGCCAAATGACGCTGGCTTCTCTCAGAGATCTGGGCTGGAATCTCAATTTTGGGGTAGCTCAAGCGTATTCACTTCCGAGCGTCGCCCCGGTAGTCACCCCAGCACTCACGCCTCAGAGCAGCCAAGTGGCAGCGTATACAAGCTGTGGGTGTGCTCAATGTTTGGCAACTTCTAGAGTGTATGCGCTCAACGGCTCGACTTTGACCGAAGCCATTGGCAATCGTGCTTAACGTGGCTCGATCGTTCCCTTCAAAATAAAACTGCCCACAACCAAGTCTGGTCGTGGGCATAAGGACAGTTAAACGCTTGACGACATTATTGCTCAAGATCTTA
The DNA here is from genome assembly GCF_001650195.1 of Phormidesmis priestleyi BC1401. Classification (GTDB taxonomy): domain Bacteria; phylum Cyanobacteriota; class Cyanobacteriia; order Leptolyngbyales; family Leptolyngbyaceae; genus Phormidesmis_A; species Phormidesmis_A priestleyi_B. Next base: position 63,067 of record NZ_LXYR01000012.1, read on the forward strand.
ATGAATGGGGCAATGATTTGGGACGGTTGAGAGAGTGTCCATTGGTAAGGAGCATTAGGCATTTCTTGATTGCAAATTGAAGCAATTTGGTCGCATCGCTCTCTTTGCTACGTGCTATTGACCCCCGAAAAGGTCCGACCCGTGTTTGAGACTCATCAGCGTTAAGGCAGCGTTTTACAATCGTTTGAGAAAAAAGTTTCAGGCGATCGATTTAACAGTAGACTATGCCGCTAGGACGCTGTTCTTTAGAACGCTAATCATGACGTTTCTCTCTCCGCTTTACGGCTTATTTCTGCTTAGTGTGATCGGGATTTATTGGTCGGTGCAGCAGTCGTGGCTGCGATCGTGGCTGCTGTTTATCGCAAGTCTAATTTTTTATGCCTCGCTGCAAGCTCAATACATTCCTCTATTATTAGCGGCAACGTGGATTAACTTTAGTTTGGGGCAAGCGATCGGGGCACCTCCTGATTGGCGGATTGAAGACTGGCAGTTTGCCCAACAAGATTGGAATCGCCGACGCATCAAGCTATTGACCTTTGGAGTCGTGACGAATGTTTTACTACTGCTGAGTTTTAAATATCTACCGTTCATTTTGTCGTCGATCGCGCCGGGGTTAGGGTGGTCAATCGCTCAACAAAGTGCAGACTGGACGACTCAACACGTCATCGTCCCGTGGGGGCTGAGTTTTTTCTGTTTTGAGTGCATTGCTTATTTAGTGGATGTTTATCGGGGCGCACCTGCGGCACAAGAATTTCTGAAGTTCGCGGCTTACAAGTTGTTTTTTGCCAAGCTGATTTCGGGTCCGATCGTTCGCTATCACGCCTTTGCCGGACAACTGCAATCGCTCAAATTTCCGGCGATCGACCAAATTACAGAAGGGCTGTGGCTGATTGCCTGCGGTGCTGTTAAAAAAGGACTGATTGCCGATCGCTTAGATATTCTCGTCAAACTCAGTTTTGATAACGCCCAACGTGCCGGAAGCGGCAATTTGTGGCTGGCGATTATTGCCTACGGACTACAGCTTTATCTCGACTTCAGCGGCTATGTCGATGTGGCGCGAGGCAGTGCCCTTTTGTTAGGAATCAATCTGCCTCAAAACTTTGACTTTCCTTATTTCAGCACCAGCATTGCTGATTTTTGGCGACGCTGGCACATCACCCTGGGCGACTGGCTGCGAAACTATCTCTACTTTCCGCTGGGCGGCTCTCGCAAAGGGCAAACTCGGACGTATGTGAATCTGATTATCGTGATGCTAATCGCAGGCGTTTGGCACGGGTCAGCGTGGGGATTTGTGGTCTGGGGCGGACTGCACGGAGTCGCCTTAGCGGTGCATCGATGGGTCGATCTACGATCGCGCCAGTCTCCTCAACTCGAACAGTTTTGGCAAACCATTCCAGGAATCGTGACTGCCTGGTTTGCCACTCAGCTTATGGTCTTTACGGCGTGGATATTCTTCCGGCTACCGAACTTTAGAGATTCCCTGGTCGTCGTCCAAAGACTGATCGGACAATCAGCCGATGCTCAGTTTTCTCAAAAAATTTATGGAGAAGCGATCGGGCTTTATCCGCTCCAGATTTCTCTATTGCTGGGCGCAATTTTCGTAGGAATGGGATTCGCTTATCTGCTCAATCGGGGCTTAAAACTTCAACTGACCTGGCACATCAAGCTATTTCTAATTCCGCTCTGTCTCTATGCAGTTTGGGTGTTAGCTCCTGAAGGCGGTTCAAAATATATTTACTTTGATTTCTAGCAGTTATTTCGGATGTTCTCTCAACATCTTGCATGATAGAGATAGGAGTTCTTTAAGAGAAAATCGATGAGCCAGGACGTGAACGAATCGATCGCGCTTCAGTCGTTGCCTTCAGATGCCGAAATCACGCGCACTCGCTATTGGGGCACCGTGACCCTACTCGAAGAAGGCAAACGCTATCGCATTAACCGCATTGAGCTAAAGCCCGGACATCACATCAGCACTCAAATGCACTATCACCGCAGTGAACATTGGGTGGTGGTTTCAGGAACTGCAAAAGTGCTGTGTGATGGTGAAGAAAAAACGCTGGTGCAAAAGCAGTCTACCTACGTGCCGACTTGTACGCCTCATCGGGTTGAAAATCCGGGGGTGATTCCTTTGGTGATGATCGAGATTCAGAACGGGGAGTATTTAGGAGAAGACGATATCACTCGCTTTGAGGCTGATCCAGAGTTAGACGATTAGGCAGTCCTTTTAATCGAACAAGCCACGCAATGAATATTCCAGTCGTGTCACAACTGCCGATTCCGTCTTTTTTTGACCCCGATCGAGTGGGCGACGTGTGGCGGGTTCCTTATCAGCAGAGAGCGATCGACGCTGAAGCCTGGGCAACGCAGCAAAGTATTCGTCCCGCGTCTGACGATCGGGTGCGGGTTTGCCTATTAGCGATCGACGTTCAAAACACGTTTTGCATTCCAGACTTTGAGTTATTTGTGGGAGGACGATCGGGCAGGGGCGCGATCGACGATGACCAGCGTCTCTGCGAGTTTATCTACCGCAATTTGGGACTGATTACCGAAATTGCGCCGACAATGGACACGCACACGGCAATGCAGATTTTCCATCCAATTTTTTGGGTGAATGAACGGGGTGAGCATCCGATTCCGACTGCGACGATGATTCGGTTAGAAGATGTACAAACTGGCGTGTGGAAGGTCAACCCGGCGGTTGCTTATAGTGTCGCAAACGGCGATTATCAGACGCTGCAATCTCATGCTCTGCACTACACTCGCACACTGACCGAGAATGGCAAATATCCGCTCACGGTTTGGGCATATCACTCAATGTTGGGCGGCATCGGACACGCCCTTGTGTCGGCAGTTGAGGAAGCGATGTTTTTTCACTGCATTGCGCGCAGCAGTCAAACCAACTTTCAAATCAAAGGCGATAACCCGTTAACAGAAAACTATTCGGTTCTGCGCCCTGAAGTGATGGATGGAATCGATGGATCAGCGATCGCCCAAAAGAACAGTCCCTTAATTCAAAAACTGCTCGATTTTGATGCGGTGATCATTGCAGGTCAAGCAAAAAGTCACTGTGTCGCCTGGACGATCGACGACCTGTTAACCGAGATTCTGGATAAAGATCCTAAATTGGCGAAGAAGATTTATCTGCTCGAAGATTGCACCTCTCCGGTAGTCGTTCCCGGTGTGATTGACTTTACAGAACAGGCAGACGAAGCGTTTCAGCGATTTGCGGCTGCGGGAATGACCCTGATACGATCGACCGATTCGCTCAGCGATCGACTTACAAATGCTAACTGACCAACCTATTGCTGTTTTATTCGGCATTAGGGAATCGTATGAACCAGCTAGGTCAGGAACGTCACCCAGGCAATTCTCGACTCCCTAACATCCTAGAGTTGAATCGTAGTCTTGTCGTGCAATTCCTCCAGTTGAATGAGTGAATCAGTGCCCAGGACAATATTGAACTTCACGAACGATCGTTCAACTTGATATCCCGACAACACTCGAACAATCTGAAGAGACGTGGATTAAATCAGGTGGGATTTTTTGCACAGACATGGCAAAGCCTCGTCAAAACCAGTCGCCAACCTTAAGCTTTAGATACGCTTGCTAATGTCTTTGCACGAGCTTAATCCCGATAGGTCTAGCGAATTCTACAACTTCTATCCTCTGCTGTGGCGCTGCTATAAAGTACAGTTGCCAACCTAAGAGCGATCGTGACTTTCGTTCAAGCGGAAGTTAGTTTTGCTGAAGCAGTTGTGACTTCTGTTCAAGCGATCGTGACTTTCATTCAAGCGGAGGTTAGTTTTGCTGAAGCAGTTGTGACTTCTGTTCAAGCGATCGTGACTTTCGTTCAAGCGGAAGTTAGGGTTGCTAAAGGCTTTGCTGCTTCTATTGAAGTTAAAGTCTTGCACCAATGGCAATGCACTGCCTTCAATTGGGTTGTTCATCCACGACGGTCACTACAGGCAGGTGTCACTCACACTCGCCAAACTGCAATCAGGGAGCCGCTCCTAAAAGAGATAATCAACGACTCCCGGACTTTTTATAGTTGAATGGTGGTTTTGTCGTGCAATTCCTCCACTTGAATCAGTGAACCATTGCCGATCGCAATGTTGAACTTCACTAAAGAACGTTCAATTTGATAACCGGGCAACACTCGAACGATTTGATATTCAGTCATCAAGTCACTCGTACCATCCCACTTGAACAATGCCAGTTGATTGGATGCAATCTCACTCAGTTGTGACACAAACTCTTCAATCTCATCGCTAACATTCGGGAGAATGCCAGACGAAAGGAAGATGTAACGCTCTTGCAAATCCAAAGTAACACTAACTCGATAACGTTTTTCGGTTGAGCAACGCAACTCAACAGTGAACGAAATCGAGCCAGGAACGATCGTCCTAACTCCCATATTATTTTGTCCTCTCGGTTAGTTCAAAGAGGACAAGAATGCTGATTTCTCAGGCATTCCGTAGGGATAGAAAAGATATGCAGGATCTTGATTCCAGCCTTTCAAGATCCCATAGCAAAGCTGACGGTGTACAATCATGAACGCCTCCTGAGTTACTCATATTAACTAGGGATGGAAGTCCTCGGAGTCTGATCTCGTAAATCAGGCTTCGGGGCACAACTTCATCACTGCGATGTATTCTACAGGAGTTTTTAGTTTTTTGGAATCTTTAACGTCTTAATTTTCGCAGGTGCAGTTGAGGCGCTCAAACAGTTTGGGCGAGGTAGACATTCGTATTTCAATAAGACATTCGTGTAGCAAATATCACATAGCTTTTCGCTAAAAATGCTCTGAGAATTCACGGAAAAGTTTTGGATAACATCCCATAGCGGCGATATCACAAGAAAATTTTCTCGATAATGCTTGAATGTAGACATTACTAAGAAAAAATTCGATATAGTAAGTTGTTAGATCGACAGCGCCATTTAGTTCACTTGTACTGTATGCTAAAATTTTCGTGACGCTACGATCTAACTAGCGTTGGAGCCAACAACCGAATTTGCATTCTTCGTAAGTGAGCTGCAACCGCTTGCGGTTGCAGCTCACCTATGCTATGCACCAAGCCCAATTTCCTGATTATTGAAATTTTTACTGCCCCAGCCAAAGTAGAATTAAGCAAGTTAAAAAATACAAAGGTCATAGACGCTTGATTGCAGACGAGGACATGAAGCCAATATCTCCAGGGGCACCTGTATCATGTCCATCAGCAGAGCATGTCTCGACTGGTATTCCGATACCTAAGCCAATTCGTGTTACTACCTTCTCGCCAGCAGAGTGGGAATCGTTTACACAAGAGTGGGCAAGTTCTTTAAAGGATTTGTACGTTCGGGTTGCGCGTCACACCGGGTCTGGGGATCAAGGAGTAGATGTGGCTGGTTTTATTAGTGATAGAGGATGGGAAGGTGGGTGGGATAATTATCAGTGCAAACACTACGATCACCCTCTGCGTCCCAGCGATATATGGGTCGAAATTGGGAAAATCATTTACTACTCCTACAAGGGAGAATATTCGTCCCCACGCAAGTATTATTTCATTGCATCTCGTGACATAGGTACAAAACTAGGGAAGCTAATTGAAGCACCAGATAGACTAAAAGAAGAAGCTAAAAATAATTGGGAAAGCTCTTGTAAAAACGGAATTACAGAAACATCTAGTATTCCATTAGAGGGTGATCTGCTTAGTTGGTTTGAAGAGTTCGATTTCTCGATCTTTTCCACTAAGTCAGTTGTAGAGCTTATTGATGGACACTCAAAAACGCCTTTTCATTCGGTTAGGTTTGGTGGCGGTTTACCTCCAAGACCAGAGGTTCTAATTCCTCCAGAAGAGCATGAGGTGGCAGAAAGTCGCTATATTCAGCAGATATTTAATGCTTATGGCGATAGTTTGGGGAAAGCTGTAAATTCTGTTTCAGAACTATCTTCACAACTGAGCCGTGATTTCTTAAGGCAACGAGAACGCTTCTATCATGCAGAATCTCTACGCAATTTTGCTCGTGATACTGTTCCTGATGGTACATTCGAGAACTTGCAGGATGAAATTTTCCACGGTGTTATCGATATCTGCGATGGTAGTCATGGAGACGGATTAGCTCGTATGAGAGCAACTGTTGCTCAAGCTGCTACTATTGCACCAGCATCAAACCCACTTAGAAGTGTAGTTAAGGTACAGGATCAACAAGGTATCTGTCATCAGCTTGCGAACGAAGATCGTCTACTTTGGGTTCCTACAAGTAAGGAGGCATAACATGACATCTCCATTTAATACTCCACTTGAGACTGGAATTAGATCGCTTGCTATCTTGACCGCAATCTTTCCTCGGTCACTTGACCTCCAATATCTTGTCTTTTTTGACTACTTAACTGTACATTCAGGTGATGTTGAAGGTCCAGAAAGTTTACATGCTCCCCTTCCAATGCGCTCAGGTGAACTAACCGTGCGGCGTGAATTAATTGAGCGCGGACTCTTTTTGATGATGAGCCGTGGACTTGTAAATCGGTTGTCTGAATCAAATGGTTTTCACTACGTTGTTACTGACACTGCTGGTGCATTCCTTTCAATGCTAAGTTCTCGATATATCTCGAAACTCAAAGAACGAGCAGAATGGGTAACTGAAACCTTTGGTGAGTCAACTCCTGCAGAATTAAAAACGGTGGAGCGGCAATTCTTTCAGGCATGGTCTATGCAATTCCAGCCATTCGAGAGAGCGGGGAGGGGTAGAATATGACTTGGAATCCCCTTCAATTGAGAGGTCTTTCGTTCATTAGTCCATACAAAGAGCCTTCTTCGTTGGAATTTCAAGGTGGCTTGAATGTAGTATGTGGAGCTTCGGATACAGGAAAGTCATTTATTGTAGAGGCGATTGATTTTCTCCTTGGTGCTAAGGGACCTCTGAGAGATATTCCTGAACGAGTTGGATATGACCGAGAAAGGCTAACGCTGGAATCATTACACGGCGAGACTTTTACCCTCGAAAGGAGTACAAGCGGGGGCAACTTTCGTAAATTTGAAGGAAATTGGCTTACTGGTGAGCCTGATATAGAATCAGGTACTATTCTTAACCAGAAACATGAGCATGGAAATCCCAGCACACTTTCAACTTACTTACTGTCCTTAATCGGACTTGCAGGGAAGTATGTGCAAAAAAATCAACAGGGAATTACAAATAGTCTTAGCTTTCGGAATCTTGCTAGACTAATTCTAGTTAAGGAAAGTGACATAACGAAAGAATTATCTCCTCTATTATCTGGGCAGAACACTGAAAAGACAAAAGATTATTCAGTATTCAAGTTAATGCTCACTGGTGTGGATGATAGTGCATTAGTTGCTCAAGCTGAAATGCAAGCTGAGCTTGTAAATACTCGGAAAAGTAACAATGCTAAAGTTGAATTTATTGATGAGTTACTCAATGAATTACAAGCCGAGCTTAGTGAAATTGGAATTAATCGTACTGAAGCCGAAGAGCAATTATTGCAACTACAGACACAAGCTGAGGTTCAGCAAGAAATTCTGAATCGAAGACAACGCGAGTTAGATGAAAAAATAGAACGTCGCTATGAGGTTATGCGACAGATAGAGAGATTATCTGATCGGATCAATGAAATCTCTAGTCTCCTATCGCGGTTTGAACTCCTCAAAGACCATTACCAGATTGACCTTGAGCGCCTTGCAGCGATTGAGGAATCAGGGTCTCTTTTTGTCCATTTAGAGAGAACACCCTGTCCTATGTGTGGTGCCCTCCCTGATGAGCAGCATCAAGACGAAGTCTGTGATGGTGATGTTGAAAGTGTCGTTCATGCTGCAACTGCTGAAATTGCCAAGGTGGAAAAGCTTTCTTTGGAACTCGATCAAACAGCATCAGATCTTAGAAATGAGGCTGAGGGATTAATCATTCAAAAGGAGGAGCTTGACCCTGAATTTCAGGGGCTTAACCAGGAAATACAAGAAATAGCATCCCCACTAAGAGAAGCTCAAAATAACTTTAGTGAGATTATTAGGCATTCAAGTGAAATTCAACGTGTGATTGATTCATTCAATAGAATTGGACAACTACAAGAGAAAAGATCTACTCTTCGCATTGAAGCTGACGAACCAGTAAATTCCGTTAGCCCACAAATTGATCTTTCATCATCAGTGCTTGATGACTTTGCTCAAAAAGTTCAGCATCTACTTCAAGCATGGGACTTTCCTGGATCAAATCGATTGCATTTCGATGAGGCACTTAAAGATATCGTGATAGGTGGACAACCTCGTACTAGCAGAGGAAAAGGTCTGAGAGCTATTACTCATGCAGCTATGACTATCGGACTTATGGAATTTTGCAAGGAGAGAAATCTATCACATCCAGGTTTTGTTGTACTAGATTCCCCTCTTTTGGCATACTGGAAACCGGAAGCGTCAGAAGATAGAGTGATTTTAGAAGGATCGGATCTCAAGTTTCGATTCTATGAATATCTTGCTGATAATTGTAGCGATAGCCAAATAATCATCATTGAAAATGAACATCCACCCAATAACATAACAGGCAGGATTACTTCAACAACCTTCACCAAGAACCCTAATGAGGGTCGCTATGGCTTTTTCCCTGTTCCTGAACAGTAGGCGCTGAGAAGTGCATAACAACCCTGGTGCAGCGGACGGTATCAAGATCTCGGTTATGATGCAAAGGTGATCTCCGTCTGCTCAACTCCAAGCCGTTAGGGTGACAGGTTAGTGAATTCATAATCCTAAACGAATGAATCAGAATCGTCGGTCGTCTGGGAATCAAGTATGGAGCGTAATGAGATCGTTCATCGCCGTAAGCTGGGTTGACAAAAGGAAACCCAGCATCTCTTTCCCCCACAGGACTGTCCAAAAACTCGATCTCGGTTGGAACTGCGATCGTGGGTGCAATCTCCTAGATTAAAATGAGAGGGCAACGATTGAAACGAGGGCAAGCCTATGACAGTTCGACAACCCCGGTACAGCAAAGAAGAATTTGCTCGACGGGGCGATGAGATTTATGAATCTCAGGTGCGTCAACAAGTCGAAGAAGGCAATCATGGCAAGATTGTGGCGATCGACATTGAAACCGGAGCCTTTGAAGTGGCTGATGATAGTCTTAGTGCTGCCAAGCAATTGTTGAAGCGCCTTCCTGAAGCTCAAATCTTTGGAATTCGGATCGGGCATCGTGCCGTCCATCGGTTCGGTTTTCGCTCTCCCACGACATCCGCATGATTCTTGGAAACGTGAATGTCAACCGAGAGGCGATCGTACAGTTAGCCGTACTCGGTGAAAATCAGCAAAATCAGGGAATTAAAGCAGTGATTGACACTGGATACACAGGCTTTCTAACTTTGCCATCTGCTGTCATCACAACTCTAGATCTAACCTGGTATATGCAGCAAGAAGGTGTGCTAGGCGATGGAAGTATGTGCACGTTTAACGTTTATGAAGCTTTAGTGGTTTGGGATGGTCAGGTTAGATCAGTTGAAATCAATGAGTCAGAGGCAGATCCATTAGTTGGGATGGGTCTACTAGAAGGCTATGAGTTAAAAATCCAGGCTGTTGCTGGCGGATTGGTAGCAATTACAGCATTACCTTAAGGAGTCCTTCGCAGCGCGGTCTAACTCCCCCAATGCACCCGATCGCCGAGAGGTTATCTGTTGAGGGTGATTGGGAAGGTTAGACATCTTGTAAAAATGGTAACTCTGTTAAGTAGTCGTGCAGAAATAAGTGAGCTACTATGTCCAATCTATGTCCCAAGTGTCAAACTACGCAGACAATTGAATATGATGGGGGGCAGTGGTGTTCAAATTGTGGCAAGTTTGCAGTTCCTCCTACACTGCGTCATCCTTCCACTTCTTACTCTGAGCAAAAGCAAAAATCCTCGCAGCAGACTTTACTGACTTGCTCTAGTTGCGGGCGCAAAGATAGCATGGGAGACGGTTTATATGATGATGGAGAATGGATAGATAGGTGGAGCTTGTATTGCAGGCATGGCTTATCCTCGTTGAAGGCTAAAATAATAATGAAACGTTGGAATTACTCTAATGAGACTCGATCGTATTACGAGCAACCCAAAACGGATGAATGGGCAACCCTGCATTCGTAATCTTCGCTTTACGGTTCGTCGGGTGATTGAGCTACTCGCAACTTACTCCTAATCGAGAAGAATTACATCAAGAGTTTCCAGAGCTAGAGGATGAAGATATCCGACAAGCCCTAATCTTTGCCTCTTCCTATTTGGACGATCGCATCATTGAGCTTCCTAATCGCTATGAAACTGTTGCTTGATTAAGGATTGCCACTCTCTGCGGCAGCGTTGTTATGTGATGCAGGTATCGATACTATCCATGTTGGTGAAAGCAGGATGTCTGAAGCTGAAGATGCAGACATCATTCAGAGAGCCAGAAATGACGGGCGTATCGTTGCTACGCTTGACGCAGATTTTCATACACTGCTGGCACTTGATGTAGCGATCGCTTCTTCGGTTATTCGCATTCGGATTGAAAGATTACGTGCCCCGGCGCTCACAAATCTTTTGTTGACAGTAATCGCTGAATGCAAGGAGGATTTAGAACAAGGATCAGCGATTACGGTTGAGCCGAGCCGTATTCGCCGTTTGCCGTTAGTGCCAGATATCTAACAATCCCGTTGCACACCGATCGTATAGAGTCTTTTCATTGAGTCCGAAAAGTTGCTAGCGTCCGGTGAGCAGAAACGTTAGATGACTTTTCCAAATCTCTTCCATTGGAAGCCTGTTTTCTTTTTGGTCAGGTGGCTGTGTACTATGAGTAGGAGTTAAACCCTCGCTCATCGCACTAGGTATCACCAGCATGACCGCAGTAACCCCAACCCCCCAGTCCGCCGCGCCTGCGTTTTGTGAAGGCATTCAACACTTTGGTGACTCGCTCCCCGGTTTTGATCAATATGGGAAAAGCCCTGCGATCGCTTCCAGCAAACTCGCGATCGCTGACCCTGACGACCTGACCGCAGCCTATCAGACTATGCTGACGGCAGATGCGTTGCGCTATCTGATCCTGCAAGTGACCGCGAGTAAGGCATCTGGGCACCCCGGCGGGTTTGCCAGTCAAGCCGAAGCCTATGCCGCGCTGGTAATGTTGGGTCACAAAAATATTCTCACCGAAGTCGGACATCACGCTCCTGGATTCTATAGCGCGATGTTTTTAGACCGATCGCTCGAAGATATGGGCATTCAGACTGTGCAGCAGTTGCGCGATCGCTTCCGCGAAAAGCATGGGTTATTGGGACACCTCTCTGGCTTGATTCCTGGGATCTTGGCTCCCGCAGGTCCCTTGGGGCAGGGGCAACACTTTGCGATGGCAGCCGCGACTCTGCATCGCGATACGCTGTTTCCCTTCACAGTCGGCGATGGAGGATTAGGCGAACCGTATATTGTCAGCGCGATCGCGCACTTCCATACTGCCTACCCCAAGGTGACTAACTTTTTGCCTGTGCTGGTGTGGAATGGCTTCTCGCAAGAGCATCACAGCATGGTGTCTACCAAATCGAATGAGCAGATGATTGCCTACTGGAAGGGCAACGGCTTTGAGGAAGTGGTGATGGTCGATGCCAAAGACTTTGACGACCAAAATCAGCCCGGAGATTATGTAGACAGCACGGCGTTCTCGTTTGAGCAGCGGCTTCAGTTTACAAAGTCGGTGCTGACTGCGATCGATGGCGCTGCCCAGTCTGCTCTGGGAAGAAAGCTGACGGTCTTTATCATCAAGCAGCTTAAAGGTGCCGGAATGCACGCGAGAGGCGCAAAATCTCACAACCTCTATGCTCAACACACCCTCGATAACGCCGATATTATTGCCGCGCTAAAAGCTCGTGCTCTCACTCCCGCAGCCTGGGAACTGGTGCGAACCAACTGCGAACGGGCAGGCGGCGGACCTGCGAGCAAAACGGCGGTGACTGAATTGGTGTTGCCCTTGCCCGATTTGGGTCAGTTGCCTCTAGAAGAATTCACCGTGGGCGGAGATCCCAAAGTCTCGACGACGGCAATGGGTAAGCTAGTTGGCTATGTCGGACAGGTCGATCGTGCCTTCACCGTCACCAATGCAGACGGCAACGAAGCCTCCGGGATTGCCAACATCAATCAGGCATTGCGAATCATTCACCCCGTTGAAGACGCGCTCTACAACCAATCGCCCAACGGACAAGTCTATGAGCCGCTCAGCGAAGATGCCTGTGCAGGGTTGGCAGCCGGATTAGCGCTGATGGGTTCTCGATCGCTCTGGTGCTCTTATGAATCGTTTGCGATCAATGGCTTACCGATTTGGCAAACGGTGACTCAGGCAATGGCAGAATTGCGCCGTCCGACTCCCTCGACGATGACGCTGTTTACGGCAGGAGCGTTAGAGCAGGGGCGCAACGGCTGGACTCACCAACGTCCTGAAATCGAGGCGTATTTTGCGGCGATGATGCGAAATGGCAATGTCTTTCCGCTGTTTCCACCCGACGCAAACAGCATCCAGGTTTGCTATGACTGGGGGCTGACGACAAAGAATAAGGGCATTGTGATCACGTCGAGTAAGTCGCCACTCCCGATTCACACAACGTTTGAGCAGACGGGACAGGCATTAAAAGATGGGGCGATCGTCCTCAAAGAAATGCCGAGCGCTGAGAGTCCAAATGCCAAAACCGTAGTGTTTGCCGCCGTCGGTGACATGATCTTGATTCCCGTCCTCGAAGCGGCAGCGCATCTCGAAGCGGAAGGATTATCTGTGCGCGTCGTTTCGGTTGTGAATCCGCGTCGTCTCTATCGCGCCCATGATGTCGCCTGGGAGCTTTGCTCAGAGCCAGACGGCGAGTTTCTTGACGATGCCAAGTTTGAGGCGATGTTTGGCGGCGATGTGCTGATTGGAGTCACCGGGGGAGCCAGTGGGATGCTGGAGCCGATCATGCTGCGAAGCACTGCCAAGCGCGATACCTTCTCGTGGAAGCGGGGCGAAACCACAGCAAGCGCAGGTGAACTGATGGCAGTCAACGGCATCACGGCTGAAGCACTGGCAAAACGTGCTTTGGATCTAGCGCACTAAATTCTTTTCAAGCAAAAGACTGGTGAAATTTAGGGGCGATCGCTAAGATGTGATAATTTTACATATCTTGCGATCTCCCCTTTTCTGTACAAATTTTGGTGCCTAACCGATGTTGCCAACCTACTCGCTGATTGTTCCGATCTACAACGAAGAAGCCACCCTTCATGAGCTTTATCGTCGGGTCAGTTTGGTGATGAATCGATTGGATGCCCCAGCCGAATTAGTGTTGATCAATGATGGCAGTCACGACCGATCGCTGTCTCTGATCCGAGAGCTACACCAGGAAGATTCACGGGTTTGCTATTTGAGTTTGGCTCGTAATTTTGGGCATCAGATTGCAGTGACGGCAGGCTTAAACTTTGCACGGGGTCGCGTGATTGTGATTTTAGATGCCGATTTGCAAGACCCACCCGAACTGATTCCGGCAATGATTGAGAAATGGAACCAGGGCTATCAGGTGGTCTACGCTCAACGAACGCAGCGCCGAAAAGAGGGCTGGTTCAAGCGGTTTACCGCCTACACGTTTTACCGTTTGTTGAAGAATCTGGCGGATGTTGAGATTCCAATAGACACGGGCGACTTTTGTTTGTTAGATCGCCAAGTCGTAGATTTGCTCAACGCCATGCCAGAGAGAAATCGCTATATTCGGGGGCTACGATCGTGGGTGGGCTTTCAGCAGACTTCGATTAAGTTTGAGCGAGATCCGCGATTTGCGGGCGAGGTGAAATACACCTTCAGCAAATCGTTTGGGCTGGCGGTCAACGGGTTGGTGTCGTTTTCTATCGTGCCGCTCCGCATCTCGACCTATGTGGGCTTATTTGCAGCCGTGGTAGCGCTGGTGATGGCAGTCTTGGTGCTCTACTGGCGGATTTTTGTGCCCCACTCTCCCGTCACCGGACTTGCCACGATCATTGTGGCGATTTTCTTTCTGGGTGCCGTGCAGCTTGTGAGCATCGGCATTCTCGGCGAGTATATTGGACGGATTTATGAGGAAGTGAAAAACCGTCCGCTCTATACGCTGGGAGAAGTGGCAGGGTTTGAACGACAGCCCGAAGCGAGTCGATCGCGATAAAGGCTGCTCGATCGTTCTGTCAAAAGACCCCGTGAAAAGACTACAATGACCCCGCTACCTGTCTTTTTCACCAAACTTCTATGATACGTTCCCGGTTCCTCGTCGCTCTGCTCGTTTTAGCCTTAACCGCTTGCAGTGACACTCCCACGACTCAAAGCGGCGGAACCGCACCGAAAGGGCGATTAGCCACCGTTCTCAGTCGAGGAAAACTTGTGTGTGGCGTGAGCGGAGAACTGCCCGGATTTAGCTTTGTCGGCAAAGACGGCAAATATTCAGGGCTGGATGTCGATGTGTGTCGCGCACTTGCTGCTGCCTTATTTAACGACGCTAACGCCGTGGAGTATCGCAACCTCAACGCCAAAGAGAGGTTTACAGCCGTACAAACCGGGGAAGTCGATGTTCTCAGCCGCAACACCACTTGGACGATGAGCCGCGACACCTCAGTGGGATTGGAGTTTGCGCCCGTCGTCTTTTATGACGGTCAAGGCATCATGGTAAGAAAAGCGAGCAACATCAAAACCCTGGCGGATCTCCAGGGCAAATCAATCTGCATTCAGACTGGAACGACGACCGAGCAAAACTTGACCGATCAAATGCGGAAGCGAGGCATTCTCTATACGCCCGTCGTGTTTGAGGATGTGAATACGACGTTTGGCACTTACGCAGAAGGACGCTGTGAAGGAGTCACTGCCGATCGCTCTCAGCTCGTGTCTCGCCGCACGACGTTGCCCAAACCCGACGATCACATCATTTTAGAAGAACCCCTATCCGAAGAGCCTTTAGCGCCTGCCGTCGCCGATGGTGACGCTGCCTGGAGTAATCTAGTGAGATGGACAGTGTTTACGTTGATCAAAGCTGAAGAATTAGGCGTGACTTCTCAAAATGTGACTCAGCAGGTAAACAGCCCCGACCCGACGGTGAAGCGATTTCTGGGTGCGGAAGGGGACTTAGGGAAGGGAATGGGAGTAACGAATGACTTTGCAGTGCGAATCATTCAGCAGGTTGGAAACTATGGTGAGATCTACGATCGTAACCTCGGTGCTAAGACCAAGTTAAATCTGCCACGCGGACAAAATAATCTTTCGACTAAGGGAGGGTTACTGCTCTCGCCGCCATTTCGATAGAAAGTTCGGCGTTGCTGAATCGATCTAGGAAACACAGGTTTTACCCTCACCCTAGCCCTCTCCCAAAAGGAGAGGGGACAAGAGTTCTAACTCCCTTCTCCTTGGGGAGAAGGGCTGGGGAAGAGGGCATTATCTGCATTCAGCAACGCCCAAAGTTCAGCTTGTCTTGAGTTCTGATGGTCTCGTGGGCATAGGGTGTTCACAAAATTCTATAGTTGTGCCATGACCGACGATAAAACCGAGAGTTCGATCTGTATCGGCACATTTGACTGTTCAGGAGTTCCGATCGCGGTTACTAAAAAACAGTTGAGTGAATGCGCGATCGTGGCGTTTCAAACGGTTTCGTTAAACAGGCTAATAGCAAGCTGTCTGTCGCTTGATCTGGCTAACGTCACCTACGTTCACAGAAAAGATGGCTCCTCGATCAAAATCGAACGCAGCCTCAACGGGTTTACTGGATATCTCGGAACCTCCCGTCTGTAATGTCGTTAAGATTGAGGTAGTACAGATACTTTCCTTAATTCAGGTTGATCATGGCGAACGCAGACGATCGTAAGAAAAGAATCATGGAGCATATCGCTCGCAGTGTCGGAGACTTTGGTAAAGACTCATCGCCGCGATCGATAGAACGCAAACAGCGCATTCTAGATCACATTCGACGGACAACAGGCTAAACGAATACGCAGCAAATCTTCGTCACATTAGGCAAAGCATTCAGTCTATATTTTCCGCGATGTTGCAAAAATTGTTTGCTGGATGCTTTGCCATTATGGTGACTCGATCGTGAGAATCTACTTAGTTTTTGCCGATGGCATAAGTACTTTATCGATTACGTGAATGACCCCATTGCTGGCTTTGATGTCTGCTTTGACAACCTTTGCGTTGTTTACCATGACACCCATAGCACTCACCTTGACTTTCACTGAGCTACCTTCAACCGTTTTGACTTTTCCGGTTTTGAGATTGGTAGACAAGACATCACCCGCAACCACATGGTAGGTCAAGATTTTGACTAGCATGGCTTTATTTTGGGGCAGCAGAAGTTTCTCGACGGTGCCTTTGGGCAGTGCTGCAAACGCCGCATCAGTCGGAGCAAATACGGTGAAGGGTCCGGGACCGGAGAGCGTTTCGGTCAGACCTGCCGCTTTGAGAGCCGCTGTTAGTGTCTTAAATGACCCGTTTATGGCTGCAATTTGGACGATCGTTTTCTTAGCCGCCATCGGAGCAGGACGAGAGACAGGCTTGAGGGAAGGAGCAGGCTTAGTCATCGGCATCGGATACGTCATCGGCATATCAGCAGACTTTGTGACTGCCGGAAAGCTCACTAACGCGCCCAGGCTCAGAAATCCAGCAAGACTTAACGTTTTCACTAGAGCAGAAATTTTCATGGTTGTACTAACGAAATTTAGGTTACGAAATGTGAGCCTTGGTAATACCTTGTAAAGGCTATAACGAAATGTTACAAAACACAATCGTGGTTAAAGGTATCAGAGAATTTGTGAGAGAAACTTTCGGGTGCGTTCTTCTTTGGGGTGTTGAAAAAACTCGATCGGACTTGCCGATTCAACGAGTAAGCCTTCATCCATCAGAATGATGCGATCGGCAACTTCTCGCGCAAACCCTACTTCATGCGTGACGACAATCATGGTCATACCCGATTCGGCAAGTGAGCGCATCACATCTAGCACTTCGCGCACCATTTCGGGATCGAGGGCAGAAGTCGGTTCATCAAACAGCATGATTTTGGGCTGCATTGCCAGAGCGCGGGCGATCGCGACTCGCTGCTGTTGCCCACCCGATAGCTGCCCAGGAAATTTTTGCGCCTGTTCAAGAATGCCGACTCGCTCCAACAGTTGCAGCGCCACTTCTTCAGCCTTTGCCTTACTCCACTTGCGAACATAGGTCGGGGCAAGAGTCACATTTTGCAGCACCGTCAAATGTGGAAATAAATTGAACTGCTGAAACACCATGCCCACTTCTTGCCGAATGGTGTCAATGTTTCGCAGGTCAGCCGATAGCTCGGTGCCGTCGATGATGATGCGTCCCTGCTGATAGTCTTCTAGTGCATTAAACGTGCGAATAAACGTCGATTTCCCAGAGCCGGACGGACCCATAATCACGACGACTTCGCCGGGGCTGACGGTTAAGCTTACGCCCCGCAACACCTGAAATTTGCCGTACCATTTGTGAACATTTTCAGCAATTAGCATTGACATAGTGGGGAAAGAGAGGAATTTTAGCGATCGAGCATTCATTATTAGAATAACTGCGTTCGACGAAAGCCGCAGACTAGATACTTTTTCGCTCTAGTTTACGGCTCACCTGTGACATGGTGTAACAAAACACCCAATAAATTAGACCAATAAATAAGTAGACTTCTGCATAGCGTCCCAGATATTCAGGCTGCGCGAGAATAGAACGAGTAATGCCCGTCAATTCAACCAGCGCAAACAATGAGAGCAGCGACGTATCTTTGAATAGCGAAATAAATTGACCGACAATCGCTGGAATCGACGTTCTTAACGCCTGCGGCAACACGATTAACAATAGAGATAACGACGTATTTAATCCCAATGCTTTCGCCGCTTCGACTTGTCCACGTGGAATCGACTGCAGTCCACCGCGAACGTTTTCTGCTAAATAGGCAGCGTTAAAAAGCACTAACCCGGCGATCGCTCTCACCACGCGATCGAGTTGAATTTGACTCGGCAACACCAACGGCAGCATTACTTGCGCCATAAATAAAATTCCAATCAGGGGCAATCCGCGAACTAATTCAACATAGATGGTGCAAAAGCCTCTTAAAATCGGCAGCGAACTTTGTCGCCCCAACGCCAATAAGATTCCAATCGGGAACGCCAGAACAATACTAATACTCGCGGCTAACAACGTCAGAAGTAATCCATTCCATAAGTTAGTCCCAACGGTCGTGAGGAAAAATCCGCCTCCGATTAACCATAGAATTGACAATACACAGACAGGAATCAAAATAAACAAAAATCTGCGTTTTCGGTTGAGAATTCCAGTTGCGATCGTGCCCACCACAATTACCAATACTAACCACAGTCGCCACACCTGATCGGCAGGATATCGTCCGACAAAAAACAGCGGCAAGTTTGACGTGACGACTTCCCACTGGGCTTTATTAAATGCCCAATTTCCGACTCCGTAAGCAATCCAACTCAAAAGAGCGAAACAAACGATCGTCCACAAACTGTTATACCAAGTGTTAAACAGATTTCTTTGTAGCCACGCGATCGGAGTTTTGGATTTTGCATTCATCGTTCCACCAACTGCACTGAGCGATTATATACATTCATCAATAGGGAAATCACAAGGCAAATCGTCAGATAAGTTGCACAGATGAGAATCATGACTTCAACGGCGCGACCTGTTTGATTAAACGTTGTAGACGCGATCGCATACAGGTCAGGATAACCAACCGCGATCGCTAAACTCGAATTTTTTGCTAAGTTCAAATATTGATTTGATAACGGCGGAAGGATTGCCCGCAGCGCTTGCGGAAATATCACCAATCGCATCAGTAGTCCGGGTTTGAGTCCAAGCGATCGAGCCGCTTCCCACTGTCCTCTAGGAACCGACTGAATGCCACCCCGTACAATCTCTGCAATAAAGGTTCCGGTGTAAATCGTCAACCCTGCTAACAATGCCGAAAATTCGGGTGAAAGCTGTAGCCCCAATAGCCCGATTCCACGATTGCTAAAGCTGATAAACCCGAACGAAACAGCATTTTCTGGACTGGGCAAACCCAAAAATACTGCAAAATACCAAAAGAAAAGCTGCAATAGCAACGGCGCATTTCGCAACCCCTCGACATAGACGATCGCTAATTTTCTCAGCAGCCAATTATCTGAGAGCCGCGCAATGCCTGCTGTGACTCCGATCGCCGTTGCCAGAATAATTCCTACACTAATCACGCGCAGCGAGTTGAGCAACCCCACCAGCAGAGCCAGATTATAGCTATCAGACGGTTTGTAAGCAAAGGGAATATCTCCGATCGTGAACCCGGCTTGCGATTTGAGAAAATTGAACCCAAATTGAATGCCCAGTTGTCGGAGATTGCCAAAGAGATTATTGCCCAAAAATCCGAGAGCAGCCACGATTAAGACGACGGAGATCGCTTGTCCTGCAAATCGCCAAAACCGAGTATTTCGCCAAAAAGAAGCCATCGCCAACCCTGTTGTAGAAACATTAGACCTCCCGCATGAACAGACTTCTCAATGTAAACCCTCTCAGATCTCGCTCCGTTGAGGTCAGCTTGTGCCCCCAGAATGGGAGATTTGGGGGGCGTTCTCGGATTCATGCAGGAGGTCTATTAAGCCAGATTATGACTTAACCTGAGCCAAATCGTTTCGCTGCTCAAAAATGTTTATGGACACGCATTATAAAAAAAGAGTGGTTCAAACTTCAGGCAGACGGCTGTGTCTACAGAAAGTCACTACTCTTTGTCAGAGTAAATCTTTAACTAAACAAATGAAACGCGAGTCATTACAGGAATCTATAGTCAGTCTTCTATTGCCCCTGGCATTGATCATTGGTTTTGTGCTCCTGCTCAGTCTCAATGGTGGTCAGGGTAGCGGAGAAGCTCCAGCAAGCACCCCTTTAGAAGACTGGCTGAAGTTAATCGTCGGCTATTTAGCCGTTGGTACAGAAATCGCGGTAGCGTTTGTGATCGGAGTCGCTGTGGTTCGTGGAATCTTCACCTACATTCGGCAACTCTTCATGCGAAGACGGCATATCGACTTTACCGAAGTGATTCGCTTGCAGTTGGGGCGATCGTTAGCATTGGGGTTAGAATTCGCCGTCGCCAGTGACATTCTTCGCACCGCTGTTGCACCGACTCGCAAAGACATTGTAAATCTGGGCGCGATCGTGCTGCTCAGAACGCTTCTAAACTACTTCCTAGAACGAGAAATCAAACAGGGCGAGCAGAGCCGCTCCGATCAAACCACTTTGCAGAAGTAGTTATATATTGTATCGCGAATGCTTTGCTAGAAAGTCCGATCGAATGCCTGTATCTTGAAAGAGCATCATTCGTCGCGTCAAGTCATGTCTACACTCAGTTTCTGCATCATTGTTAAAAACGAAGAGACAGCGTTGCCAAAATGTCTCGCCAGTGTACGCGATATTGTTGACGAAATGATTGTTTTAGATACCGGATCGACCGATGGCACGATCGCGATCGCTCGATCGTTCAATGCCCGCGTCTACTCGTTTGACTGGTGCAACGATTTCTCAGTCGCTCGAAATGAAGTGCTCCAATACGTGCAGGGTGACTGGGTTTTAGTGTTAGATGCCGACGAAGTATTGGTGCCCGAAATTATCCCCTCGCTTCAGCAGGCGATCGACAGTCCGCACCATCTTTTAATCAATCTCGTGCGTCAAGAAGTCGGAGCCGCTCAGTCGCCCTACTCAATGGTGTCTCGGCTGTTTCGTCGCCATCGCGAGATTCACTTCACTCGCCCCTATCACGCAATGATAGACGACAGCGTTGAGGCACTTTTGCAGCGCGAACCCGACTGGCAAATCGGATATTTGCCCGATGTCGCGATTTTGCATTATGGCTATCAGGCAAGCACGATCGCTGCCCGTGACAAATTCACCAAAGCCCGCACCATCATGGAAGGCTTTCTAGCAGATCATCCCACCGATCCTTATGTGTGCAGTAAGCTAGGTGCACTGTATATTGACATGGGAGCAACTATGCAAGGATTACAGTTACTAGAACGGGGACTGCAATCGATTCAGAACCGTTCTCAGATTGATGCACCAATTTTGTATGAACTGCATTATCACCTGGGCTGCGTCTATGGAGAACAGAATCCCACTCAGGCAGAGCACCATTATCAAGCGGCACTTCAGCAATCTATTTTGCCTAAACTTAAATTAGGTGCCATCAATAATTGGGGCAATTTGCTCAAAGAAAAAGGCGATTTAATCGGTGCAAAAACATTGTATGAGCAGGCATTAGAAATCGATTCAACGCTGGCGATCGCGCACAACAATCTCGGCATCACCTTAAAAGCCCTCGGACAGTTTGGAGCCGCGATCGGGCATTATCAAACCGCGATCGACCTACAACCCAATTACGCCGAAGCTCATCAAAATCTAGGGGTTGTTCTCTTAAAAGTGGGCAGCGTAAGAGAAAGTTTAGCGGCATTCGGACAGGCGATCTCGCTCTATGAAAAAGCCGGATCACCAGAGGGCGATCGACTCAAACAAGGACTCCGAGACATGGGATTTAAGACCTAAAAATCCCCCAATCTGGGGGACTTCAAGCTAAAATTCCGGGTTCAAAGTCCCCCAGATTGGGGGATTCAGGGGGCGAGGATCTCAGCAATGACCGATCAACCGACTTGTGTGTACACAATAGGCTTCGTGAGGAGGGCGGTTCATACTCGCATTTAGCAACGCTAAAATGATTTGCAAGTTCCTCCTGAATATTGAGGGGACTAATTCCTGAGCTTTTTGCCGACGGAAAATCTGCTTAACTGAGCCGATCGCCGTCACCCCGATCGAGAGTCCAGCAAGAATACCGATAGAATAAAACCTTGTCTCGATCGTGCAGGATTTTATGCCAGTGATTGCATCCGCTCCTTTTTCGGCTGAAGAGATTGCTGCTGAAGGGATAAAACCCGAAGAATATGCAGACATTGTGCAACGGTTAGGTCGTCACCCCAACAAAGCCGAATTGGGAATGTTTGGCGTGATGTGGTCAGAACACTGTTGCTATAAAAACTCTCGTCCGTTGCTCAAGCAGTTTCCGACCGAAGGCGACAAGATTCTCGTCGGACCGGGTGAAAATGCGGGAGTCATCGATTTAGGAGACGGCTTGCAGCTCGCGTTTAAGATCGAGTCGCACAATCACCCGTCTGCGGTCGAACCGTTTCAAGGGGCGGCAACGGGGGTGGGCGGAATTCTGCGAGACATTTTTACGATGGGGGCACGCCCGATCGCGCTGCTCAATTCTTTGCGATTTGGGTCTTTAGACGATGCCAAAACGCGCCGCCTCTTCACAGGCGTAGTGGCTGGCATTTCACACTATGGCAACTGTGTAGGCGTGCCGACGGTGGGCGGCGAGGTTTATTTTGACCCCGCTTATTCGGGCAATCCGCTCGTCAACGTGATGGCGTTAGGCTTGATGGAGACGACCGAAATCGTCAAGTCGGGGGCAAAAGGCATCGGCAACCCGGTTCTCTATGTTGGCTCGACGACGGGACGCGATGGCATGGGCGGAGCCAGCTTTGCTAGTGCCGAACTCAGCGATCGGTCGATGGACGATCGCCCTGCGGTGCAGGTCGGTGATCCCTTTCTCGAAAAGTCGCTGATCGAAGCCTGTCTAGAAGCTTTCAAAACGGGGGCAGTCGTGGCGGCTCAAGACATGGGCGCGGCGGGTCTCACCTGCTCAACCTCTGAGATGGCAGCCAAAGGCGGAGTCGGCATTGAGTTGGATTTGGATCTGATTCCGGCGCGAGAAACGGGCATGGTGCCCTATGAATATCTGCTGTCTGAATCTCAAGAGCGAATGCTGTTTGTGGCGCACAAAGGGCGAGAACAAGAACTGATCGATATCTTCAAACGGTGGGAACTTCAGGCAGTCGTCGCCGGGACGGTGATTGAGGAGTCGATCGTCAGAATTCTCTTTAAAGGTGAAATCGCCGCTGAAATTCCTGCAACGGCTCTGTCAGACAACACGCCGATCTATCATCACGAGCTACTCAAAGAGCCGCCCGACTATGCGCGTCAAGCCTGGGAATGGAGCCGCGATCGCTTACCGACCTGCAACGAAAAAGGCATCGAACTCGCAAGCGGATTTCTCACCTGGAATCAAGTGTTGCTGAAATTATTAGATAGTCCCACGATCGCCTCTAAACGCTGGGTCTATCGTCAATATGATCACCAGGTTCAAAACAACACGGTGACTCTCCCTGGTGGAGCCGATGCCGCCGTAGTGCGAGTTCGTCCTCTCGCAAATGCGTCGTCTTCCTCGTTTGTAGCAGATCCGTCATCTTTGACAAAAGGCGTTGCCGCGACGGTCGATTGCAACGCCCGCTATGTCTATCTTCACCCGTATGAAGGAGCCAAAGCTGCTGTCGCAGAAGCCGCCCGTAATTTAAGCTGCGTGGGGGCAGACCCGATCGCCGTCACCGACAATCTCAACTTTGGCAGCCCCGAAAACCCGATCGGCTATTGGCAACTTGCCGAAGCCTGTCGAGGTCTCGCCGAAGCCTGCACCGAGTTTTCAACGCCCGTCACAGGTGGAAACGTCTCTCTCTACAACGAGACTTTGGATAGTGACGGCAAACCCGCCCCGATTTATCCCACTCCAGTGATCGGAATGGTGGGGTTGATTCCCGATCTGAGTCGAATTGCAGGTCAGGGATGGAAAACTGAAGGAGACATGATTTATCTGCTCGGATTGGAGGTGAATACGCCCTCTGAATCGGTGACTCTCGGAGCCTCAGAATATTTGGCATCTCTGCACAGCACGATCGCCGGAAAACCTCCCACGATCGACTTTTCGTTAGAACGAGCCGTTCAAACCGCTTGTCGGGATGGCATTCGTCGCGGGTGGATTCAGTCTGCTCACGATTCTGCTGAAGGTGGATTCGCGATCGCCCTAGCTGAATCCTGTCTCAGCGGTCAGTATGGGGCAGAAATCACCGTTGACGCTAGCCCAGATCGCTGGGATCACTTGCTGTTTGCAGAAGGCGGCGCGCGCATCATCGTCTCGGTGTCGCGAGAGCATCAGAGCGACTGGGAAACCTATCTAAACCTGCAACTCGATGCACACTGGCAGAAAATCGGTCAAGTTGGAGGTCGATCGCTGCGAATTTCAACGGCTAACCATCTCTGGTTAATCGACGCTACGATCGCAGAGATGCAATGTTCATGGCAAGACGCGATCGAGCGACGATTAGCGGTTTAGAACCCTAAGATCACAGGAATGCAGTTTCGTTTTTGCACTTTAACCGGGATCGAATCAGATTTATGAGAGTATTAAGTAAACATTAAGACTCTTTAAGTCGCCCGTTCACTCAGCCACTGCTTGCAGATTACGCAACCCTTACTAACCTCTGAGTTAAACCTATGCTGCCTGATGACACATTGTCCGATTACCCTGCTTCTGAGTCGTCTAAATGGGCAGATCCACTCACTGCTGACAAACCAGAAGAAGCATGTGGAGTCTTTGGAGTTTATGCACCCGGAGAGCGAGTTGCCAATCTCACCTATTTTGGGCTGTATGCACTTCAGCATCGTGGACAAGAATCAGCAGGCATTGCCACCTTTGACGGAGACGTGGTTCACCTCCATAAAGAAATGGGCTTAGTGTCTCAAGTCTTTAACGAAACGATTCTCAGCGAGTTGACTGGGAATCTGGCGATCGGACACACGCGCTACTCAACCACTGGGTCGAGTCGGGCAGTCAACGCTCAACCTGCTGTGGTGCAAACCCGCTTAGGCAAACTTGCGCTGGCTCACAACGGCAACTTGGTCAACACTCAAACGCTGCGAGAAGAGCTTTTAGAACAGAATCATGATTTTCTCACCACCACCGATTCAGAAGCGATCGCGTGGGCAATTGCAGAAGCGGTCAATGCTGGAAACACCTGGGTTGATGCTGCCACTCACGCCTTTAAGCGCTGCCAAGGAGCCTTTAGTTTAGCGATCGGCACTCCTGACGGCATGATTGGCACTCGCGACCCAAACGGCATTCGCCCGTTAGTCATCGGCACGCTGCCCCAAGAGTCACCCGGCGACCCAATTCGCTATGTTCTCGCGTCTGAAACCTGTGGCTTAGACATCATCGGAGCCGACTATCTGCGCGATGTCGCGCCAGGTGAACTGGTGTGGATCACCGATGCTGGGTTAGAGTCGATTCGCTGGGCAGAGCAATCACAGCGCAAGCTTTGCATCTTCGAGATGATTTATTTTGCGCGCCCTGACAGTGTGATGCACGAAGAAAGTTTGTATAGCTATCGGCTGCGAATCGGTCGCCAACTTGCTGCAGAATCGTCGGTCGATGCCGACATCGTGATCGCCGTTCCTGATTCGGGAGTGCCTGCGGCGATCGGGTTCTCTCAAGCGTCAGGAATCCCTTATGCAGAAGGGTTGATCAAAAATCGCTATGTCGGCCGCACCTTTATTCAACCGACTCAACTCATGCGCGAAGCGGGAATCAAAATGAAGCTGAACCCGCTTAAAGACGTGCTGGCAGGAAAGCGTGTGGTCATCGTCGATGATTCGATCGTCCGAGGCACCACAAGCCGCAAAATTGTGAAAGCGCTGCGTGACGCAGGCGCGATCGAGGTGCACATGAGAATTTCATCGCCGCCAGTGACGCACCCGTGCTTTTATGGGATCGACACCGACAGTCAGGATCATTTAATTGCCGCCACCAAATCGGTTGATGAGATTGCCAAGCAAATCGAGGTCGATTCTCTGCAATATCTCAGTTGGAAAGGGATGTTAACCGCCACTCGCGAAGACACCAACGAGTTTTGCTCGGCTTGCTTTACGGGTGATTATCCGATCGGCGTTCCTGAACCCTTAAAGCGCTCCAAGCTGATGTTAGAAAAAGCAGCGACTCCTTAACCACGACAAAACTGGGGTGAACGACGCGCCCTCACCCCAGCCGTTGCAAACTGTTTAATTTCTTTAGAGACGGCTCAGATCGATTCCAGCTTCTTTCGCAAAAGCACTCAGGCTCTTAATCTCTAGCGTCTTGATTGCCTTCGTAGAAAGCTTTAGCCTGATCCAGCGCTTGCCTTCTGCCCACCAGACTCGCTTTGACTGCAAGTTGACTTCCTGCAATTTCTTGGTGCGACGGTGAGAGTGGGAAACAGCCATGCCGTTGTTTGCCTTTTTTCCCGTCAGTTGACATTTACGTGACATAGTAGCGTCTCCGAATTCTTGAATGCAGTTTCATACAGTCCCTTATTGTATACACACTCGGCGCTCGTCGGGAAGGAAAAAATTAGGATACTGCCGCAGTGAGGGCACGATCGACCGATTGCAGAGCGCGATCGACTTCTTCGCGGGTGACAATCAACGGGGGCACAAAGCGCAGCACTTTTGGACCCGCAGGCACCAAGAGAACGCCTTCACTCATCGCCGTTTTGACAATATCCCCCGAAGTCAAGGCGACATCTGCGACTATCTCCATGCCGTTGATCAAGCCCCAGCCCCGCACCTCAGACACCAGCATCGGAAACTTTTCAGCGAGTGTCCGCAGCCCTGCCCGAAGTTGCTCTCCGCGATCGCGCACGTTTGCCAAAATGTTTTCCTGCTCTAGGGTGTGACAAACCGCTAACGCAACCGCACAAGCAAAGGGGTTGCCGCCAAAGGTGCTGGCGTGATCCCCCGGTTTGAACACATTGCAGAAAGACTTGCAGAGCATTGCCCCGATCGGAATGCCGCCTCCCAGCCCCTTAGCGGAGGTGAACACATCTGGCTCGATGCCCAGATTTTCATAGCCCCAGAGATGACCCGTCCGACCCATGCCGACCTGCACTTCGTCCATCATCAGCAGAATCCCGGTTTGGTCGCAGATCTCGCGCACCCGCTTAAAGTAGGCGATGTCTCCCGGACGCACGCCGCCTTCTCCTTGTAGCCCTTCTAGTAGAATGGCGGCGACTTGACGCTGGTCGTGATCGAGAGCCGCGATCGTCGCTTCTAACGCCTCAATATCGTTGTAGGGGACATAGTGAAAGCCAGAAACCAACGGTTCAAAACCCTTGTGATATTTCGCCTGTCCGGTGGCAGTGACGGTGGCGAGTGTGCGTCCATGAAAGCTCGCGTGAGCCGTCAAAATGATTGGGTTCTCAATGTTAAGAACGGTGTGAGCATATTTTCGAGCCAGTTTGATCGCGCCTTCATTTGCCTCCGCGCCAGAGTTGCAGAAAAAAGCCCGATCGGCACAGGAATGCTCAACGAGCCACTTCGCCAGTTCGCCCTGTTGAGGAATGTAGTAAAGATTAGAGACATGATGGAGGGTCTGAATCTGCCGAGTCACCGCTTCAACCATTGCGGGATGGGCATGACCTAATGTACAGGTCGCAATTCCAGCAACAAAATCGAGATACTCACGTCCTTGGTCATCCCAAACTCGACAGCCTGATCCGCGCTCTAGGGTGAGGGGGAAACGCCCGTAGGTGGTCATCACATAGTCATCAAACTCAGCCGTGTTGAAGGGGGTGGCGAGTGAAGTAATGGCAGGGCTGACGAGGGTTTCTAGACTCACTGGTTTAATCCTTAAGCATGGGGTGGAATCGAGTCAAAACGGGGAGAGGTTAGTTCTGACTTGGGGTTTACGTCGATGCGAACCTTTGCTTAGTCTAGTAGAAGATACTGGCGATCGGGAGAGCTTTGTGGGGAATCGATGACGTTTGGAGGCAGGGGACGATGAATGAGGAAGGTTTTGCTACGCTCAATCTAACTTACAGGCGATCGTTGCGTCCCCATTTCCAGAGCAAACGCAATATACATCAGGATTCTGCAAATTCGCCCACTCATTGTTCCCATTGCTGTTTGATCGAGCGTATAAGCAAAGAATTAGCATCCAGGTTTGACCCTATAAGGAATGGAAAACTCGATCGCGCCATCTCCATCCCAATCGCCGCGCTGATCACAATAACTATCGGTTCATGTGGTCTTGCATCAACTGTTGTGCCCTCGGCTTATAAAGTAAGTAAAACAGCGATTCGATATATCTCAGCATATCCTCACGGTTTTCTTGAGACGTGTAGTTCCAGAAGCCGTAAATCTTGGCAAGAGATAGCAGTCGAGTCGTGTGAATCTTCCAGGTATAGGTGCTATAAACCCGATCGATGCCCCGTTTTGAAATCTCGCTCCAATAATTGGGGTTGCGATCGCACTCATTTAAGAATTCTAAAATCACACTTGCACTCTCTGCTTGCTCAGTCGGATTGATATAGAATCCATTCACCGCGTTTTGAATGATTTCTAACGGACCTCCAAAGCGAGTCGCAAAGGTTGGCAATCCGGTAATCATCGATTCTAAGATGGTTAGACCAAAGGCTTCAAAGAGAGCGGGTTGCACAAAAATGCCTTGACGATCGGCAATCACCCGATACACTTCTCCCGTATCGCTCTTTGACAATCGCGTTCCCAACCAGCGAATCTTGCCGTATAAATTGTATTGGTCAATCAACTGATAAAGCTTTTGAATTTGATCAATTTCTTCGCTGTCCGTGGAGTCTTCAGTGCGAAGTTTTCCGGCGATCAAAATTAGGTTACAGCGCTCTTGAAGGTCGGTGCTTTTGCCATACAGTTCGACTAAGCCTGTCAGATTTTTGATGCGATCGAGCCGCGCCATTGAGAACAACGGACGTTTATTGGGGTCATCTAAGGTGCCATAAATCTGAGTCGGATCGTCTTGCGTAAAGAGCATCTCTTCTAGACGGTCACGATCGCCCAACAGTCGATCGTCTTGGCGCGTGTAAGGGAAAAATACACTCTCATTAACTCCAGGCGGCACCACGTTAAACTTGGGGCTAAATAGCTCAATGCCGCTCACCACATGATAGAGATCCGGCATCGTAAACGACTTATAAGACTCATATTGTCCGACGCTTTCAGGGGTGCCGACAATTTCTTGATAGGTGCTGCTAATGATAAAGTTTGCAGCATTCATCGCGATTAAATCAGCCGTAAACTGAAGGGAGAAATGATAGGAATTCTCTAAATCTTGCCAATAGAGATTACTAAACAAATACTTTGATTTTTCAAGCGCGTGAGCGATGTTGCACTGAGTGACTTTTAAGCGTCTTGCTAATAAAAACGCCACTAAATTGCCGTCAGAATAGTTGCCGACAATCAGATCGGGAACGCCCTGAAACTCAGCCCGAAGCTCTTTTTCAGCATCAAGGGCAAACGTTTCTAGGTAAGGCCAAATTTCAAAGCGAGAGATCCAATTTTGGGTCAATTTGGAATTGAACTCGCGAAATGGAACGCGGAGAATCCAGGCATCTTTTGTACCGTAAATTTTCTCTAATCGCTGATTGCAGAGAGTGCCGTCACTATTGGGAATCAGACGAGTCAACACCATGACTTTTGGATGCACATCCAAGACTTCTAGCCCTGCCAAGTCAAGATCTTCTTGAAGCTGCTGTTCAAGGCTTTTCACCTGATCAAGAATGTAAACCACCTGTCCGCCTGTGTCGGGTCTGCCGAGTACGCCTTCTTGTCCAAACCATCCATGAGGCGACACCAAGACCACCTTAAAGATCATCGGAATGCGTGAGATAAAGGCTTCGAGTGCCTGGTAATCAGGGGAGTCTATTAAACGATCGAGCAATTCTAGCGTCTCTTGAACTCGATGAGATGTGTTGCCCCATCCTGGCTCAAATCCCAGATTTTGCAAGTCAAATCGAAAGCTTTGATAGGGAGAATCGGCGGGCTGATCGCTGACTAAACTTAACGCCTGTTTGACCCGATCGGACAATTGCTGTCGCGACTGAATTCGTTCATTAATCATCAACTGTGAGCCGCCATAGCGGTGCAATCTCAAAAAATTAAAGAGCGAATCTTCCCATTGGCTAGAGTCTTGAAACAGTTTGCTCGATAGATATCGGTTGAGAAACTCGACTCCTTTGCCGATGTTTTTAGGGTCACGAATGGTCGGTGAATAATCATAAAATGGTTGGAAATCGATTTCAAAAGTGCCACCGTCTTGCGGATGGTAGTGATTGACAAGCCGATCGCGCAAATCTAACAATTCTTGGGGGGTGATTGGCTCGATCGTCAGATCTTCTAACAGCCGATATGCCTCTTGTCGGGCGATTCGGGGGCGAATAATCATACAGAGTGTTTCATTCACCAAGATGATTTCTTGAACATAATAAATCAGCTTACTGAGTCGCGACGACGTATGAAATTGCTCTGATTTCTGATAATTTTGACAATATTCGCCAAACGCGCGTAGGATTTCGTTTCGCAATAGATATTTCTTGTCAGACGTTCGCAAAAGACTCACAAACTGACGTAAATCTGCTTTTTCTTCAGTGTTAAGAACCGCTTGAATGAGGTCTGACATAGCAACTTTTTTAGGGGATCAGCGGTCAGGGATCAGCACCCGATTTTGCTATCCTGGCAACCGTCTTCAGTGCTCACCTACTTACCAACAATGATGCTAGTTCTGATCTCACCCGTGATGTATCGTCCATAAGGCTGGAAAATTTCGAGAATTGCAATCTTTACTATGCAGATCTAAACACTTGCTTACACTATTGAAAGACCGTCAAATTCTTGCTCTACAATCGGAGAAGCTTGCTCAATTTAGAATTGGATTATGTCTCACTTCACGACGGTTAAAATTCAGATCAGAAATGGCGAGACGCTGCACCAGGTTTTGAATGAATTGGGCTATAAAGTAGAGTGCGATCGCAACGTGCGCGGCTATCAGGGCAATACGACCCAAGCCGATTATGTAGTTCGACAGTCAAATGGCTATGATTTGGGGTTTCGACGCAGTGGAGAAACTTACGATCTGATTGCTGATTTTTGGGGCGCAAAGATTAACCAGCAAGAGTTTGTGAATGCTATCAGTCAAAAATATGCTCACAAAACTCTAATGAAAACCGCTCAAGAGCAGGGGTTTAACATTGAGGAAGAAGAAGTTTTAAGCGATGGAACGGTGCGAGTAGTCGTGGGTCGGTGGGTTTAGCGAGTCAAGAATACTCTTTAAGGCGGGGCATCACTCCTAAGAGGACGAGTAGCGCGATCGTGATGGTGACGATCGTGCTTTTAACTTCAAATCCTTCTAGATCTTGATCGCCTTGGGTGATGGCATCTTTAAAGGCTTTGTCATTCACGTCGTAAGTTTTTTGATTGGCTTTTTTAAATTGCTCAAATGCCCAATTCGATTCACCTGGATTGTTGCCAACGCACAGCGCGATCGCCTCTCGATATTTTCCGCTTTGCTGGAGTTGACGGATTTGTTTATCAATCTGAAGGTATTGAGACAGCGTAGAAAGGTTGTCAATCACGGCTTGCCGCTCACCCGGAAACGTAATATTGCTCAATTCTTCTCCTAAAAACCCGGTCAGCCCTGTGAGTTTAGTGTCTTGTTGTGCGAGTAGAATGATTTGCTCAAGTGTCTGACCACTCGGAGGAGCCGCAATCTGGTTCAGCTTGTTAAAGAATGCTTGTTCATGAGTGGCTGCATTTCTGACATCCAACAAATAGCGGCTCTCGTCAGCATTAGCACCATAAGCAAGGGCACGGGCTTGACGTAGAACGTGCATTGAGTCAAAGGCATCTTCTTTAGCGACTTTGAGATGATTGGAAGCCGACAGCAGAGACCCGATCGTATGCACCAAAAACAGGAGCGCGATCGCGGTTGCAGACAGCAAAAAAGGATTAAACGTGCGTCGAGTTCGCTGGCTAAGAAATAGCTGAAGCATCACCAAAATTCCGGCTAACCCTAGCGTCACGATCGCAATCAAAAACAGCGATCGGGCAGAGGCAAATCGTTGCTCTCCATAGGTGCGATCGAGAACCTTCAAATTTGCTTGATCTAAGCGATCGGCAGCAGGCAAAAGGGTTTTATCTAGAATCTCAACTGCCGACAAATAAGCAGCTAACGTTCCAGCTTGATCTCGACGGGCATGGGCATCTCGCGCTTGCTGAATCTTCGCAACATACTCACCGATTCCGAGTTGCATGGTTTGGATCGGTTCGCGTTCTTCATCGTAGGTAATGTTATTAGCCGCCGCGATTAATCGTTCTGTTACCGATCTGTAACGTTCATTATAACTTTGAACGATCGTTCCATCATTGTCTTTCTCGACGGGTTCTAGAAACGAATTTTGTGTGTTGCTAGACGGCACTAAAAACTCGCTGGCAGCAAAGGCATCCATTCCAGCCATGCCGTCTTTTAAGCGTTGGGCTGTGATAATACTGGGCACTGCATCTCTCCCTACAGTTTTAATCGCATTACGTTGTTCTTGTATTCCCAGAATTGTAGTCGTCAGCAATAATAAGCCTGCTCCCCAAACGATGTATAAGCCACTTCTAATCAGTTGGGGAGTTGTTAGTTTTTTGATTGCTTTAGTAGATTTCTGTGTAATGGTAGCCATGATTTAGAAAATAGTTTTACTTACTGAGTAATTGTTTGAATGATAATTTTTGTCCAATGTCCGATCGTGATCACATCACCATTGTTGAGCGGCATATCAACCATTGGTTTAAGTTCAACGCCGTTAAGCTGCGTCCCGTTGGATGAGCCGATATCGCGCAGAGTCAATGTGTCATCTAGCTGACGATCGAGAAGCGCGTGACGATGAGAAACCGCGTCATCCAAATCCAGCGCGATGTCTGGGTAGACGGCTCTCACTTGGCTGGTGCGACCGATCAAATGAGTCGATTTGCCGAGGCGAATCGTGATCGGAGTTGCGTCTGCTGGTGGTGTGGGGCTGTCGGGGTGACGCAGTGATGGGTCGATCGTCACCACAACTTCCCATTCACGAGTGGCTGGTTCCTGTTTGGTCGTGGTGGTCTCAAGAGGGGTCACGACTTCGGGCACAACGGATTGAATGATGGGCAGTTCTCCGTGGGCTTTTGTCACGAAGTTATAGCCGCAAATCTCGCAAAACTTGCCGCTGTGGAGTTCGTGAAGGGCACTGCAATCGGGGCATAGTTGCGCGGCGATCTCAGGAATGGTAGGCGCGATCGCGGCGGAAGGGCTGCCGATTTTCGCGCCGCACTCTGAGCAATAATCAGACTCGCTAGATTCGTGACCTTTGGGGCAATAGGTAGACATAGTAATGGATTATGACTTAGGAATGCGCGTGGTTTTGGTCGATCGGGTTTCCAATGCCATTTCATCTTCTTTGGCGATCGCTTTCTTCAATCGCACAGTTCCGGTAGGCGCGTCCTCAATTTCCACCACGGTTCGCAGCAGTTTGGCGGTGGCTTCATTTCCCGATTCATGGGCGATTTTAACGGCTCGTCCTAGTTTGGCGGTCGCGACCTCGACGTTGCCACGATTACGAGCGTCTAACCCTTCTTGAATGGTCTGAGCGAGTTCAGCTTGCCCCGTGTAGTGAGCGACGCGGCGATCAATCTTGGTAGATTTGGCATCATCATCTGTCCAGACGGCTAGAATTCGAGCTTCGGCAATTTTGGTTTCGGTGCCGTCGATCGTGCAGATCAGACTTGCCCGACCTGCCAGCATTTCGTCACCCACATTACCTGGATTGACCTCAATGCAGAAGTGGTAATCCCGCGATTCGCGTTTGCCCCACGCCCCGGTTGGATAGTCCACCACCTGCGGCTTCATGGGTTTAGCCCGATCGGTGAGATCAACAATATCGGGGCTGACTTGTTTGCAGAAAAGAATCTTAGCTCCTTGAGGAGTCCACAACCGCATTGAGACATCGCTAATATTTTTGCCCATTGCCTGCTGCAAAATCGTCTGAAAATCAGCTTCAATCATCAAAGCATCGGCGATGATGTCAGTGGTGCCGAGAAGCTTGCTAGAAATGCGTCTGAGTTGGGCAACGCGCCAATCGGTTCCGACTCCTCGACAGTCGCATTGAAACACGCTTTCACAGGCTTGAAGCGCCCGATCGAATGCTTTTTCATCTGACTCATCATTCTGTCCATCCGTCAGCAATAATGCCTGCCGAATAGCAGACGGCATAAGCTGAAATTGTTTGCGAGCCGCCTCTAGCCACGTTGAAATCAGCGTTCCGCCCCCTGCCTCGATCGAGCGAATATTGATGATCGCTTGCTGTTTGTTTTCAGGAGTTGCTTGCATTAGAGGAACGACTAATCGCGCTTGACTTGCCCCCGTGACCATGAAGAAATGAGCATCTTCTGGGAGCAGATTGACCGCTTTGATCATGGCATCTTTTGCCGATCGAATTTTTTGCCCGCCCATTGATCCTGATGTGTCGCAGATGATTCCAAATAGTCGCCCTCCCGATACGCTGCTTGAAATTTCTGTATTCTCACCAGCGTTCACGGTCATGATCGCGTGGACTTCTCTCGATCCTTGCGGCAAGAATTGATTTTGAAAGACTTCGGCGGTGAATTGAGTAGACATAGGTTTAGTTCAATAAGTGATGAATGAATAGTGCAATCGTGATGTTATCGTGTCCACCTTGCGATCGGGCAAACTCTACTAGCGATCTCGAAATCGTAACCGCATCCGTCCCCAAACTTTTTTGCACCAATTCCTGAATCTGTTGGGCTTCGGGTGCGTAATTCCATAACCCGTCACTGCACAGTAGGAGATAGCCAGCGCTGGGAAGCGGGAAACGAACGATCGGGGGGGCAGCGTCGTCTTGGGCATCGGCTCCTAGCCAGCGAGTGATTGCGTGTGCTTGGGGAGAGTGATTTGCTTCGGCTGCGGTTATTTTGCCGGATGCGATCGCGTCATTTACCCAGGAGTGATCGTGCGTCAACTGCTGCGATCCGGTGTCAGAAATCCAGTAAGCACGACTGTCGCCCAGCCATGCGATCGTGGCGATTCCATCATGCACGACTGCCGCAACTACTGTGGTAGACGGTGGCTCGGTGTCAGACGGACCTTCAGAAAGGCGACTAACCTCCAATCTCGCAGTGTCCATCGCCGATCGCAGTGCAGACTCTGGTGAAGCGCCAGTTTGCAGGGCGGATGCTAAGGTCAAACACGCACTTTTAGACGCAGCTTGAGCCGCGAGTTCGGGATAATGAGAACTAGATACGCCATCACAAACGATGAGAATTTCGGCGGTTCCCACGGTTTGTAGTGCTAGAAAATCTTCGTTTTGATGATGTCGAAGTCCTCGATCGCTGACTCCTGCCAAATTTGGATTGAGAATCACCTCAACCCGATCGCCCTCTCTCACCTCTTGACGAAATCCACACTGATTGCAGAACCCGTCTGGGTCGATCGTGTCAGGCGACGCACCACATTTTTCACACCCAGAAGAGGCATTTTTCTCGGCTAAAGCAGTGCCGCATTCTTCACAAAACTGGTCGGCTGGCAAAACGGGTGCCTCACACTGTGGGCATTGAGTCGTTGGCATGATTAAAATAGACTCCTTGGTCTGACTCGATTGGCTTCATCGACGAGCCGAATTTTTTCATCTCCGGTTGCCAGGTGTGCCAGGTTACGCAAAGCTTTTTCGAGTCCTTTTCTGATTTTGGGTTCCTCTAAAGGTTGACCCAGAATCGCGATCGCTGACGTGGGCGGAATAGCTTTCGTCGTGACCAAATGCAGAGCCGTTTCGAGGACTTGCTGCGTGAGGCGATGTCGCTCTACGCCATCCAGCGTTAAGGCTTCGATCGCTACAGAAGCCGCTCTTAGCTCTTGGGCTCCGGGGGCACTACGATCGCGATTGACCAGCGTCCGGGCAACTTCGACTCGCGATCGTGTAAACAAACTGGATGATTGCGGCACTCGCTCTAGCGCAGCCACGGCTTCTTTACGATCGCCTCTGGCACTCAAACATCGCGCTAACCCAAATGCAGCCGAGACGTAACTGGGATCGGTGCGAGACACCAAATCATACATCTTGATCGCTAAGGGATAATTCTTGGCTTGCTCGGCGGATAAGGCTAACGCGAGTTTTGGCGCTAACTCTCCGGGTAAGTCAAAATAAACCTGGTCGAAGGCTGCCTGAGCCTCTTTGAATTTGCCTTGCGCCATCAGCGATCGACCTCGATACCACAGCAATCGCCAGTCCCACGGGTCTTTGGCTTCGACTTCGGCTAGGCAGTTTTCAGCGTGAGCGTAGTTGACTCCGATCAAACTATTAGCTAATCGTAAAAGCGCTTCGGTTGAGGTAGGAAATTGTTTAACCGCTTGTGATAAATTCTCGATTCGATGGCTATTATCTGCGATCGCGCTGGCATTCATCACAGCGTCGAACCCTGAATCAGTCGCATCTAATAAAGGAATCGGTAATTGATCATAGCTGGCGTTAATCGGTGCAGAGTCACTACTATTCATCAACGCTAACCGATCGCCGTTAAACAAGTTGCTCGATGTAGGGCGCGGAACATTGGTTTCTAACGCCACCATTTCTCGCAGCACACCCAATAGCTGATCTGCCATCTCATCGGCAGTCTGCAAGCGATCGTCGGGATTCTCAGCCGTCGCTTTAATTAGAAATCGATAGAGTGATTCGTGTTGCGCGAAGATCGGATCTTCATCCGCATTCGGCAAGGTGAAAAGGTGTTCTTTGCTGAAGCCTTTGATATTGGTGATTAGTACCGCTAACGTCCGCGCAACGGTGAACAGATCAGAGACGATCGTCGGACCTTCTCCGGCTTCGGGCGCAGTGTAGCCAACCGTGCCATAGATATCGCCGCTGGGATCATCAATGCGCCGCACCCCGCCCAAGTCAATCAGCTTGACATCGCCGCCTTCTAACATCACATTGTCGGGCTTAAAGTCACAGTAGACCAACCCCAACTGATGCAAATAAGCAAACGCACTCAAAATGCGATGAATATAGGCGATCGCTTCGGTGACAGGCAGCACGCCTCGCTGTTTGCGAATATCTTTGAGCGTTTGCCCGCCGACATACTCCATGATGATGAAGCCTTCGGTGCCGTGATTGACAAAGTTATAGATGCCCACAATATTCGGGTGTTTGACCACCGCGAGAAACTGGCGTTCTGCAACCGCAACGGCTGCGCTGGCGGCATCTTCGCTGTTGAGCAACCCTTTGAGAACCACATAGCGAGACAGCGTTTTGTCAAAGCCCAGATAAATCCAGCCCAAACCGCCGTAAGCGATCGCGCCTTTGACTTCATATTGACCTGCGATCACATCTCCCGGTTGCAGCGTGGCGATAAACGAATATTTTTGCCCACATTTGCTGCAAAAGCCTTTTTCTCGTTTGAGAGGGTTGTTGCAGTTGCCGCAAGCGCGTTTGTTTTCAGGCACTTTGGCTTCGATCAGAATCGCCTTTTCTGGCTCTGTAGAGGGCAATTCAGGAATCGAAATTAAGCCTGCGCCGAGTTGTCTGCGAGTGCTGCGCGCTGACGTGGAGTGAGTGCGTCGCGATCCTTTAGATGCCCGTGTCAGGGGAGACGATCCCGTTCCAGTTGTGACGGGGGCGCTTCTTGCCGTAACTCTCGCACTCGGTTGAGGGTTTCTTGATGTCGCGATCGCTGCAAGTCCGCAAACGTCGCAGTAACCATCTTCGAGAGTGCCCGTGCAGTGATTTCGAGTGCAGCGCTCGCCGTTCATCTAAAAACTCCTGTGAGTAGAAGGCTAATGACCATTGAGACGTTTTTCATAGTGGGATACGACTGCGATCGCGGCATCTAACGGTGTGGGACGGGTGTAGAGAAGCTGTTTGGCTTGAGCGGCAAGTTCGACGAGAGTGGCATCTTCAGAAAGTCCTCGTGCGAGAGCTTTGGCTTTGAGAGCATCCAATCGCCCGCGTAACTCACGTCGAGTTTCGAGAGGTTTAAGATTGGCTGAGTATGCCCGTTTTTCGGCTGCCAGAGACGATCGCAGTTGGGTCATCCAATTCTCTAAGCCGATCAACACGGGGCTAACGAGTCCTTCGGTCGATTTGGCTTCGAGGCGGGTGAGCCATTGGCTGAGAGCCGCGAGATGCTCTGGCGCGGTCGGATTCTGTAGCAAAGAGTGATCCACGACTTTTTCCTGACTTTCCGCAAAGGCTACTAAATTTTGTTGGTGAAGTGCTTGCAACTGACTGAATAACGTATGGGCGATCGTCAGTCTTTCTCGCACTTGTCCCTGTTGCTGAACTCCTTGCTGAACCGCGTTTCTGGCTCGTGCAATCAACGGCTGAATCGTTTGCTCAAACTCCAATTTTACCCCTAACGGATCGGTCTGAATGCGATCGTGCAAGGCGGCGATCACATGATGCGCCTGCACCAATTCTCGTAAAGAACCCTGATTGATCAAATCGGCAGACTGCTGAAGCGATCGCATCTCTGTCTCAGCGTTGATCAGCATCGAGTCCAGTGCTAACCACGCGGCATCGACGGCTAACACGACATCTCTCGCGGCTTGAAACCTCTGCGTCATCATCGACAACAACTGAGCAGGCGCGATCGTCGTCGTGGTTTCGGCGGCAGTGAGTAAATCTCGGTGAGCGAAGGGCGTTTGCACCACAGATAGCTGAATCGAAGCGCCCGTCAGCAGAGTTTCAATTTCTTGCAGCGCTTTTTCTGCCCCCAAAAATCGAGACATCTGTTTGCGAAGGTAATTAGCTTGCTCGATCGGTTTAACCAGCAAATCAAACTGCTGAAACAGATCATTGATCGTCTCTAATGCTGGTGTGACTTGCGCTGCGGTCACTCCAATTAAATGGATGTTTAAGACTCCAGGCGCACCCGATAATTGTTGATAGGTGGGCAAATCTTGAAGGTCAATCAGGTTTTGACTCACTAGATTGACGTTCTGCTTCCAGTCCTTGAGAAGTTGGTCAACGTGTTCGATCGTAATCATTGATCCATCAACAATTGGATATTCAGCCTGGTTAGAGAAACCGCAACCGCACAAAGCTCACGAAACTAACGACCGTCGCCAAAATCTTCTGCACATCAGGAGCGTTTGAGAGTCGCTGTCGAAGCTGCTGCATTTGTTTCACATCGTCTGAAGTGCAGATAATGCTGTTTTTGAGAATGGCTAGTTTTGCTCTAGAAAAATCACTCATTGCTCGATCGAGCTGATCTTTAAGCTGCACCTGATCATCAAATTCCGCCTCCATGTAGCGGACGTTGAGATCATTCATTAGATCAGACGCTTGTTGCAGAAACAGGTGATTAGAGTCAGACATAGAAGGGGATTTTGCTAATTTCGGCTAGTGGGCGGGAGCGACACGGGCAAACTGACCTGGCTCGGAGCGCGACTGGCGGCGGCAGTATTGGCACGATCGAGCAGCGTTTTTGTCACGCCACTCCACAGGGGATCGGACTGGATCTGAGACACCAAATTCGTTGCTTTGACTTTCACCATGCTGTAATCGCGACCTGTAAACGCAGCCGCCGTCGTGAGAATTCTAGGAATCAGGGCGTTGAGTTGACCGATCTCTAAATCGTCGTAATGATTGGCGACTTCGACGACTTCTTTGCCGATCGTGGCAGCTTTCGTACATTGGGCAACGGTCGTTTCGAGCAGTTTTTGTTCCTCCTGTTTGATCTGCTGCCATTCATTCATCAGTTCTCCGGCTTGATTTTCGAGATCTGATTTGCGTTGGTTCATCTGCTGTAGCGTTTCATTCCCGTCTGAGATCCCGGCTTCTCTGGCTTTGAGGCGAGTCAGCAGCGTTTGATAATCTTGCCGAAGTTTTTTGAGTTTGACGATCGTTCTCGATCGATATTGTCCCAGAACTGGCGGATTCTTAGCAATCGCGTCCGCTAGCAGTGCCATTTGCACGGTGAGCGTTCTTGCATATTCGGCGGACTGTTTGGCTTCAGCTTGGCTGATTAATGTGCCGCTATCTAGCTTGTCAAAAATTGATGCAAAGCCGTCATATTGGCTCCGCAAATCGACGATAAAATCATCCCACTCGGCAACATTGGGCGGCTTAAACGGGTCGATCGCCAAATCAACCACGGCACTATTGAGATCGACTTTAGAGTTGAGCAACCGTGAGATAAATCCTTGACGAATCTCAGATTGCGATCGCGGAGGCGCTTCTAATTCTCGCTGTCGCATCTGGTCAATGGCATCGATCGCCGCCAGAGATTCGGTTTTAAACTGCACAGCGGCTCCTTGAAGTGCCCGCGCTTTTTCAACGCTGCAACCACCGAGGCTGAGACTGGCAGCGAAGATAACCCAGATGATTTTATTTGAATTTTGCATATTGGATCGAAACGATAGCTGAGTCACGCTTGCCTTATTCTCCGGTGATATGCACGACTAATTCGCGGTGATGGCTGCGCTGCCGATGTTCCCAAATATAGATGCCCTGCCAAGTGCCCAACAGCAAACGACCTTGAGCGATCGGAATCTGCTCAGATGTGTGCGTGAGCACAGTGCGAATGTGGGCGGGCATATCGTCGGCACCTTCAGCGCTGTGAATATAAGATTCCCATTCTGGAACCAGTTTGGAGAAAAAATTCTCTAAGTCTTTCAACACGTCGGGGTCAGCGTTTTCCTGAATGATTAGACTAGCCGAGGTGTGACGCAGAAATAGATGACAGATGCCTGTTTTGATGCCTGACTCGGCAACGATCGCTTGAATCTTTTGAGTAATTCTCAGCAGCGCTTTGCCAGATGTGGGAATGGTGAGAATTTTTTGGTATTGAGCCATAGGAGCGATTTGGGCATCAATTCACGTTCAACTCTATGCTAATCACCAAACTGCAATGTCTGACAACTCTTCGGTTTCTCTCAAGGTGACAGCAAGGATTTTTTACGTTGCGCTGACCTTAATGGTTTGGCATCAGATAATCGATCGCAGCTTGAGCAATAGTGTCATTGCCATCTTTAGTCAGTGACGCAGACAAACGAGGCGCAATCAACGGCTGCTGTAAAAACTCCCACTTGCCTTGAAAGAAGTCAGCCGGAGAAAGAATTTGGTGATGGGCGTAGTTTTGAATGCCTTCGAGCAAAACGGGAGCCTCGGCAAAGCCTTCGCGAGTCAGGGACACGATCGGTAAATCGAGCCGACACGCTTCCGAAAAAGTGCTGTATCCCGGCTTGGAGATCAAGCGACCGCACAGAGGCATAAAGTCTACGGGACGGTAGAAGCGATCATCAATTCGCAGCAGATTTGGCAACTCAGGCGCACTCAAATCAAAGCAGATAAACACCCAATCAGGAAATTTTTGCATGGTTTCGTAGGGAATGCGATCGAGTCCCAATCCGCCAAAGGTCATCAGCGCAATGTTGTCTTTGGGAGTCTCGGTGAGGTCAAATTTTGCCTTGAGTTCTGCCAAATCAAATCGGGGATTTACCCCCGTCAACCCCGTCTCAACGATCGTCGAAAATGCCCCCATCGGCTCGTGGAAGGGCAACCGAAATAAGCGATCGCACTGACCAAAACACTCGCCAATCCAGTCTGCCATTTCAATAAACTCGCCGCCCCAGGCTCGATAGATGAAATCCCAGCCAAAGTTGCCCATCATCCAGCCGGGAACTCCTGCGGCTTTCGCGATCGGAGCCGCTAATGGCGGAATGTCTGCCAGCACTAATCCGACGCGATTTTGCTGAATAAAGTTGACTTCAGAGGCGATCAGCGATCGTTGATTGGCTTTAATGTCTCTTAGTTTCTCTAGCGTCGCGGCTTTGTCCATCGTCAAACTATCGGACTGCACAACGCCCACATCAAGCCCACGCGGACGGTGAATAAAATCACCGGGAATATATGCTTCTAGGAGAGATCTGGGCGCAGTCGTTACCAAAATCAGCAAAATATCTGGACATAGTTCTTGAATTTTGGCGGCAACCGAAGCGGCGCGAGTGGCGTGTCCAAATCCGTGATTGGTGATGGCTATATAGAGAATGGGTTGAGGCATGAGTCACGAGTGAAAGTTCAGATTAATCACGATCGAGACATCAACTAACTTTATTGTAGGCTGCTCGCCTGAATTCTCTTTAGAACTCCTTAATCGCTTCTACTAACCGATTGATTTCAGCTTCGGTAGTGAAATAGTGAACGCAAGCGCGAACGCAGTCGGGATCAAGAATAGTACGCACAAAGATACCTTTGCTTTCCAGTGTCTGAACGAGTGAGTTATGGTTGCCGCTCTCTAATTGAAATGAGACTAAACCCGCTTCGGGAGGAGTCGATCGTAGACATTTCACCGTCGGCAGGTCTCTCAAACGCTGCCACAAATCAGTGCTACGCTCGCACACTTGCTGATAGCGTTCCGCAATCGTGCCATAGGTTGACTGAAGGGCGATCGCGTCTCGCAATCCGGCATAAAGGGGTACGGCTGATGTTGCAATCTCATAGCGTCGTCCGTCGGGTTGCCATCCGATCGGTGTGCCAGACGAATTAGTCGTGATACTGCGCCAGCCGATAAAGGTCGGAGCCAAACTTTCTCGCGCTTCTGGACGTACATAAAGTCCACCGACTCCTGCCGGACCGCACCACCACTTATGACCCGTGAACGCGTAGAAGTCGGCTCCCAAGTCGGTGAGATTGAGGGGCAACACGCCCACCGATTGAGCGGCATCCACGAGAATTCTAACGGGATGGTGACTGGGATAGGTTTGACAGGCAGACACGATCTCCGCTAGTGGCAAAACTTGTCCTGTATTCCAAAGAATGTGGCTGAGGACGACGAGCCGAGTCTGAGGACGCAAATGCTCCGTGATCACCGCGACCGGATCGCCCTCATTCAGAGTCGCTTTTAACGGACACATCGACACCTCGATCTTAAATCGACGCTGAATCTCTTGCGCTGCTGCCACGATTCCAGGATGCTCACAGTCGGTTAGTAACAGGTGATCTCCGGCGTTCCAGTCAATGCCCCAGAGGGCAATATTGCAGCCGACCGAAACATCCTCAGTCAGAGTGATTGTCTCGACTGGAGCGTTTAATTCTGCGGCGATCGCCATTCTCGTCTGTTTGGCTTCTTCCCCCATCCAGGCGTTGACCGCGCTCGAAAACGGACCCATTTTTTGCAGCGACTCTTGAGCCTGGTTAATGGCATTGATCGCCGATCGAGCCATCGGACCTTGCCCACCATAGTTAAAGTAAGCGGCATTTTCGAGATAAGGAAAGTGCTGCCGATAGTGTTCTAGTTGAGTAGTCTCCGTAGAAATGCTGACCATGTTCTATTCTGCTCTAGACGAGTGATGATTGTGATCTACCTTAAGCGAAGTCTTGACCGTGAATCTCTCTTGACAGATGACAAATAACGGTTATGCCGTTAGCCCAATTTCTTGTTAGCGTATAGCTATGTTGCTGACAGCCGATCTTCTGCTTAATTATCAACGGTGTAGCCGTCGAGCGTTTCTCGATTTATATGGAGATCTCAATCAACGAGATGCTCCTAATGACTATTTGCTGAAATTAATTCAAGACAGCATCGCCAATCATCGGCAGATTTTAACGGGCGAAACCTACCAAAAACCGAGCTATCGATCGGGCGATTGGGCAGCCGGAGCAGACGCAACGCTAAACCTGATGCGCCAGGGAGTCGATCAAATCTATCAGCCTGTTTTACTCACTGAGCAAGACGGTGTGACGCTGATCAGTGTGCCTGATCTGTTGACCAAACAGCCCGGAGAATCGGTGTTTGGCGACTGGATCTATGTGCCCACTGAGATCAAGTTGAGCAAACGCCCCAAGCAAGAATATCAAATTATTGTTGCCTATCACACGAAGGTGCTAGCCGCCGTGCAAGGAGCCTGGGGCGAAACGGCATGGCTGCTGCTGCGCGGCAAAGGCTATTACGAAGTTGATTTGTGGGAGGCGATTCCTCGGATGGAGGCGATTTTAGAGGAGTGTCTCGCCACGTTAAAGAATGACCAGGAGCCAGAGGTGTTTATCTCTCGCAGTCGCTGTAGCCTGTGTCATTGGTATAGTCATTGTTATGCGATCGCCAAAGCTGATCAGCATCTTTCCCTGCTTCCCGGTGTTACGCCCAGCCGCTATCTTCAACTCCAAGCGCTGAACTTAACCACGTTAGAATCGCTGGCAGATCTGCACCCAAATCAGCTAGAACACATAGCCGGATTTGGTGGTGAAGCGGCTCGAAAGCTAGTGCGACAGGCGCAATCTACGACCCAAAATCGCGCTTTCTTGGGTGAAAGTTACGCCGCGTTGCCCGACTCAGAGCCGCAAAACGGACACAAACCCATTCACCGCAGTCAAGATTCTTTCATTCCCACAGCCGAGATCGAGCTTTATTTTGATATCGAAGCCGAGCCGTCGCTGAATCTAATTTATCTACATGGGGTGCTGATCGTCGATCGCCAGAAGAAAACCGAAGTCTTCCATCCACTGCTGGCAGATAAACCGGAAGACGAGTCAAAAATCTGGCGAGAATTTCTTGACCTTGTGTGGGCGTATCCAGATGCGCCCATTTTTCATTTTTGCCCCTATGAAGTGCAAACCGTCGGGCGACTTGCCGAACTGTATGGCACGCCTAGAGAACGAATTACGCCGCTGTTGGCGCGCTTTGTCGATTTGCACGATCGGGTCACAAAATCGGTGACGCTGCCTGTCGAAAGCTATGCGCTCAAGCATATTGCTCGATGGTTAGGATTTGATTGGCGAGACTCTAGCGCCAACGGTGCCCAATCGATCTATTGGTATGCTCAATGGCTGGCGACGGGCGATCGAGCGTTTTTGGACTCGATCGTGATTTATAACGAAGATGATTGTCGGGCAACCTATCACATCAAAGAGTGGCTAACAGGATTTTTTGAGAGTCAAGACAGTCATTAACTCCATCTCAAAGACTCTGTAGACTAATGTGAGACCATCAGAACAACGCTTTTAAAGACCTAGACACTAACTTCTGGTAGACCGTTATCAATGGGAGTCACAGACGATGGAACTGACCCTTCCTTTACTGGTAGATATGCAAGACGTTCATCTGACCGATGAGCAATTTTATCAACTCTGCATTCACAATCCTGAATTAGATATCGAGCGAAACGCAAAAGGAGTGTTGATTGTTATGTCACCCGTAG
This sequence comes from Phormidesmis priestleyi BC1401, assembly GCF_001650195.1. Classification (GTDB taxonomy): domain Bacteria; phylum Cyanobacteriota; class Cyanobacteriia; order Leptolyngbyales; family Leptolyngbyaceae; genus Phormidesmis_A; species Phormidesmis_A priestleyi_B. The sequence continues at coordinate 107,940 of NZ_LXYR01000012.1, forward strand.
GAGGAGACAGTGGAAACCGAGAGATGGATTTGGGAGGAGAATTATATGTATGGAACAAGCAGACCCAACTAGGAAAAGTATTTAGCTCTTCAACTCTGTTTAAGCTACCGGGTGGAAGTGACCGCTCTCCAGATGCAGCGTGGGTAGAACTCTCTCGATGGCAGGCACTGACACCCGAACAACGTAAAAGATTTCCGCCGATCGCGCCTGATTTTGTGATTGAACTGCGATCGCGCACCGATGACCTGGCGACGCTACAAGCAAAGATGCAGGAATATCTCGATAGTGGCGTGCGGTTGGGCTGGCTGTTTAATCCTCAAGATCAACAGGTCGAAGTGTATCGTCAAGGACAGGATAAAGAAGTGAAGTCGCTGCCTGTTCAACTCTCTGGAGAAGCGGTTTTACCTGGATTTATCTTGCAGGTAGATCCGTTCACCGATGAATAAGGGAGTCGTGTTGCATTTCAAATCGGAATAAACACTTTGTGAAGTGTGGCGATCGCCTTCTCAGTTGCACAGGTGTCATTCTCTACAGAAGGTTTGAGAATTCACGGAACGGCTTAAGTTCTTAAGGTAGAAAGAAGGTAGAAACGATCGCCTCTCTCGGTTCCTCACTGTTGCTCTATGAAGGATTTTTTTGTTAGCTACAACCGTCACGATCGCGCCTTCGCAGAATGGATCGCGTGGATTCTAGAAGAAGCCGAATATTCAGTAGTCATTCAGGCGTGGGATTTTCGCCCCGGTGGAAATTTTGTGTTGGATATGCAAAAGGCGGCATCTGAAGCAGAGAGAACGATCGCGGTGCTGTCAGACCACTATTTGGAGTCTCTATTTACTCAACCTGAATGGGCGGCAGCGTTTGCTCAAGATCCAACTGGGGAGAAACGAACCTTAATTCCGATTCGAGTTGGGGAATGTAAGCTGTCTGGAATTTTGGCGACGATCGTTTATGTTGATCTAGTTGGAGTCGATGAGGCAGAAGCGCAAGAATTGGTGCGGCGATCGGTGCTAGATGGACGAACCAAACCCAATCAAAAGCCACGATTTCCAGGAAGTGCGGCATCGGGAACAAATCGCACCAAACCTGTCTATCCGCCTGACATTGCGGCTAATCTGCCGCGTGTGAGTGAGATCTTTGTGGGGCGAGACGAGGATTTAGAAACGCTGCACAAACAACTTCAGTCGAGAGAAACGATCGCCATCTCGTCAATCACCGGAATGGGCGGCATCGGTAAGACTGAATTAGCGGCGCAGTATGCCCTTCAGCAGCGAGACATGGGCACCTATCCAGGAGGGATCTGCTGGCTGAGAGCGCGAGAGGATGTGGGATCGCAGATTGTGTTGTTTGCTCGATCGCAGCTAAATCTCACCATCCCAGAGGATCGGGAATTAGCCGAAAAGGTGGCGTGGTGTTGGCGAAATTGGGAGAAAAAAGAAACACTGATTGTGTTGGATAATGTGCAGCAGTATGACGACATTGCATCCGTTTTGCCACCCCAGCGATCGCAGTTTCGAGTTTTGCTGACGACTCGATCGCGCTTTGGTCATCCGGTAGAAGATTTTGAAATCAAGGTGCTGTCGGAAGAAAAGTCGCTGGAGTTGTTGAGGGCGATCGTTCAAGATCAGCGAATTGATCAGGATTTGGCGACAGCAAAGCAAGTTTGTGAATGGTTGGGCTATTTGCCATTGGGGTTGGAGTTGGTCGGGCGATATCTGGCGAAGAAGAAGGATGTGTCGATCGCGGTTTTGTGGCAACGATTGCAAGATAAAAAGCTATTTGCTAAAGCGTTGCTGAAAGCAGAGCCAGAAATGACGGCATCGTTAGGTGTGACGGCAGCGTTTGAGTTGAGTTGGCAAGATCTGAATGAGAAATCTCAACAGTTGGCGGCGTTGTTGAGTATGTTTGCGCTGGCAGAAATCCCCTGGTCGTTGGTTGAGGCGTGTTTGCCAGAGGAGGAACCGGAAGATCTCGAAGATCTGCGAGATGAGAAGTTGTTGGGATTGAGTTTGCTGGAGCGAACTGGACAAGAGATGTATCAACTCCATCAACTGCTTCGAGAGTTCTTTGCGGTCAAGCGAGAACAGATGGCAGAAGTGGAGGAATGGAAGCGATCGTTCTGTAAAGTCATGGTGAGAGAGGGGCAAAAAATTCCACAACAGCCAACGCTCTCTGTTCTTCAGGCTGTTTTGCCTACCATTCCTCATCTCAAAGAAGCGGCAACGACGCTCAACCCCTGGCTGTCGGATGACGATTTGATTGTACCCGCCACTCGGATCGCTTGGTTTCATAAGGGACAGTCAGCTTTTGCAGAGGCAGAGCAATGGTATGGGCAGTGTCGAGCGATCGTCGAGCAGCGATTAGGAGAACAACATCCCGATGTGGCAACCAGCCTCAACAATTTGGCAGGACTCTATAAGTCTCAAGGACGGTACGAGGAGGCAGAACCGCTCTACCTCCAGGCGTTGGCATTAAGGCGATCGCTCTTAGGAGAGCAACATCCCGATGTGGCAAACAGCCTCAACAATTTGGCAGAACTCTATCGCGCTCAAGGACGGTACGAGGAGGCAGAACCCCTCTACCTTCAGGCGTTGGCATTATGGCGATCGCTCTTAGGAGAGCAACATCCCGATGTGGCAAACAGCCTCAACAATTTGGCAGAACTCTATCGCGCTCAAGGACGGTACGAGGAGGCAGAACCCCTCTACCTTCAGGCGTTGGCATTATGGCGATCGCTCTTAGGAGAGCAACATCCCGATGTGGCAAACAGCCTCAACAATTTGGCAGAACTCTATCGCGCTCAAGGACGGTACGAGGAGGCAGAACCCCTCTACCTTCAGGCGTTGGCATTATGGCGATCGCTCTTAGGAGAGCAACATCCCGATGTGGCAAGCAGCCTCAACAATTTGGCAGGACTCTATAAGTCTCAAGGACGGTACGAGGAGGAAAAAGCGATCGCTCTTAGGAGAGCAACATCCCGATGTGGCAAGCAGCCTCAACAATTTGGCAGGACTCTATAAGTCTCAAGGACGGTACGAGGAGGCAGAACCGCTCTACCTTCAGGCGTTGGCATTATGTCGATCGCTCTTAGGAGAGCAACATCCCGATGTGGCAACCAGCCTCAACAATTTGGCAGTGCTGTATGCAAATCAGGGGCGATTGACGGACGCAGAGCCATTGCTCGTCCAAGCGTTAGAACTGCGCCAGCAACTTTTGGGAAATCAGCATCCCTACACGATCGGAACGCGGCAGAGTTTAGAATATGTGCGGCAAATGATGGGTAAGACACACGATGAAGGGTGAGCGATCGGGGTCAGCCGTCCAACGATCGGGCAATTTGGAGCAACGATCGAGGTTTTTGCACGAACAGTCATGGTTTTTATAGGAACGATCGAGCTTTTTGGGGGAGCGATCAGGCAATTTGGAGCAACGATCGAGGTTTTTGCACGAACAGTCATGGTTTTTATAGGAACGATCGAGCTTTTTGGGGGAACGATCGAGCAATTTAGAGCAACGATCGAGCTTTTTGAGAGAACGGTCATGGTTTTCGCACGAACGATCGAGGCTTTTGCACGAACGATCGAGCTTTTCGAGAAAACGATCACACATGGGGCAACGGTAATTTAGGATTTGATCGGCACGGTCGAGAACGTGGGGTCGACCGAGGTTGTTGGCTTCGATTCCATCCCGCCCGTGAATGGAATTCCGGGCTAGCCTTGCGAAGTCCACTAAAGGGACTAAAAGCCAGTCAGTACCGCGTCTTCAGTCCGTTTCAACGGACTTCGCAAGGCTAGCCCCGACTTCAGTCCGGAGCGGATTAGCAACGATAGTGAAGAGGCTTTCTATACTTCATCAAACGCCCTCTTGGAGCAACGATCGAGCTTTTTGCACCAACGATCGCACAATTTGGAGAAACGATCGAGGTTTTTGCACCAGCAGCCTTGTTTTTCATAGAAGCGATCGCACTTCTCACTCACTCTGTCGAGGATCATCGCCCGGAGGATGCCAACCCGCTTCAACCCACAGCGATCGAGCTTCAGTGATCGATCGTTCTCCCTGATAGCGATCGTCATTCACATCCAAGCGATCACACGTCGCCCGCCCCATCGGGGTCAACCTAACCATTCTGGTTCCATCAGCCGTCCAGGTAAAATGATCCGCCCAATCGTGCAGTCGAGGGTTAAACAAAGAGACAACTGCCGCAGATTCGAGATCGCGATTACCCTCATCCCCAACCCTTCTCCCCAGGGAGAAGGGAGCCAGAACTCTTGTCCCTTCTCCTTGGGGAGAGGGCTAGGGTGAGGGTAAAATCTGTGCTTCATCCATCGATTCAGCAACGCCCTAATTCGTTCAGGCGAGTGGCAATATTCGCATCTATCTTGCCCCCGTTTACGAACAGTTCGCTTCGTCGAGTCATTGATCGTCACTGTTGGGCAATCAGCCGCGAATTGAGATACGTGAAAATGCGAACACTGCGTGTAGCGAAGCTTGCGAGTTCCTGAATCGCAGTCAATTCTTCGGCATCTTCTGGTGTCAGAGAACCCGTTTCATTGTCTTCCAACAAAGTCTCTAAGCGAGATTGCAAGGCATCGGTAAATTTAAATAGGCTCAGTTGATCCACTTTCTCGACTTGAATCCCAGTCTCCAACAACGATGCTGGATTAATGACAACTTGAACCATAAAGCGGTTTCCTCTGCATTCTTGCCCAAGGTATATCCAGTATAAAAGGCGAAGTTCTTAAAAAAGTCGGTTGATCCCGGATCTGATAGATACGATCGCTGATTTTGCAGAAGCGGTCATGTTTTTCACAGGTGCGAGTGAGCAAGAAGCCTTTCAGACATCTGGAGAGGGCTTAGAATGGCTCAAATCGTGGCGCTGTCTCCAAATTTCTAGACTGAGAATGCAGGTGATGAGCCAAACCAGCCCTGCCGCATATCCACCAACCACATCGGTGAACCAGTGAACACCCAGATAGAGACGGCTGAAACCAATCAGCAGAATGAGTAATGTTGACAGCGTAGCGATGACTCCTCGCCACCGTTGAAACCGAGTCGCTAACAAATAGCCCAATAACCCATACATCACCATCGACAGCATCGCGTGACCACTGGGGAAGCTATAATTTGTCACATCTACAATGCGTGACCATAGCTCAGGACGCGCCCGCGCAAACAAATTCTTGAGCACGAAATTTAGCCCCAACGCTCCAAACCCAGCGATCGCGATCGTCATCGCCTCGGCTCTGTGATGTCGAATGAGCAGAATCGCACTCAACCCCACACAGATCACGAGCAGCACTCTTGGATCACCGACATCGGTAACGAACACCATAATCGGATCGAGCCACGGTCTTTGCAGCGATCGGATCGCTAATAAAACATTTGCGTCAAAGGCTTGAGTTTCATGCTCAAAGACTTCTTCGGCAATGTAGGTAAATAACCAGAGGGCGATCGTTGCTAGTGCCAAACCTCCTAATCGAACCGCTGTGAGCAGAGGCTGTAGTTTGAGTCCGACTTTGTGCCGCCACAAAGCAATTATTTTTCTACTCAGATCGTGAATCCAATCAAATAGCATGGGGAGCGTAATTTTTTTGACGAGTCCTTCTATTAATTCATGACCCGTGCCCGATTACTCCTAGCCCAAAGAACGAACTTTCTGACTCCTGCTCTCGGAGTCGGGCAAAGGTAATATATTTGATCCGTTGCCGCCAATCTCCCGCATGACTTCTGAAACCTCCTCTACTCCGCCCAGCACTCCGCCTGTCGAGGTTAGCCCCCCTGCTTTAGAGGTTAACCCTAACATCCAGGTTCGTCTCAAAAGCGAAGGGGGACGGCTGATTCTCACCCTGCCTCCTGAATCAGAAGTGACGGCTGCCAATGCGTCGCTAGCTTTGACGTGGGGCGAGATTTGGCAGCAGTTTAAACAGCAGCTAGATGCCAAAGAGCGATTCTGGCAACCCGGAACTCGCGTGGATTTGGTCGTTGGCGATCGCTTGCTCGACAATCGACAACTGCAAGCGATCGCAGATGCCCTGACCGAAGCCCAACTTCAGCTCAAGCGAGTCTTTACCAGTCGTCGTCAAACGGCTGTTGCTGCCGCCACTGCGGGTTATTCAGTCGAGCAGCATCCTGCCCCCGTGACTCCGCTCAATCAGGCTCAGGTCGAGGCGGGGCAAGCGATGGACGAGCCGCTTTATCTTCAGATGACGCTGCGATCGGGTACTGAAATTCGGCATAATGGCACGGTGGTTGTGTTAGGCGATCTCAATCCCGGTAGCAGCGTGATTGCAGAGGGCGACATTCTCGTGTGGGGGCGGCTGCGCGGAGTGGCTCACGCAGGCTGCAAGGGCAATGCCCGATGTTTGATTATGGCGCTGCAACTCGAACCGACCCAAATTCGGATTGCTGATTTTGTGGCAAGAGCGCCCGAAACCCCTCCGGCTCAGTATCACCCCGAAGTGGCGTATGTCGCCCCCCAAGGCAATATTCGGATTGCGAGAGCGACGGAGTTTGTCAGACAGCCAGCGCCAGAGTGAGGAATGAGATTTAAACAGGTTTTTAAGTTCGGTTTAGGATTGAGTCAATCGATCGAGTTTTCTGATAGTGTGGGCTGAAGGTTCACCCTGATCATTGAAGCGATCGGGTTTACGTCTATTCTAGAAAGCTTGTAAGAGTCGATCCGGTTGGGTCAACGCTTGTCGTTCTGTAGTCGCATCATTGCAATGGCTCGTATCATCGTCGTCACATCGGGTAAAGGGGGAGTCGGTAAGACTACCTGCACAGCAAATTTAGGGATGGCTCTGGCAAAACGGCGACGTAAAGTTGCGGTCATTGATGCCGATTTTGGCTTGAGAAATCTTGACCTCTTGCTGGGCTTAGAAAATCGAGTGGTCTACACTGCCGTTGAAGTGTTATCAGGGCAGTGTCGCCTAGAGCAGGCACTCGTCAAAGACAAACGGTTTAATAATTTGGTGCTGCTTCCGGCGGCGCAAAATCGCACTAAAGATGCCATTAATCCCGATCAAATGCGGCAATTGGTGAACGCCCTGGCGAGAGTCTATGAATATATTTTGATTGACTGCCCCGCCGGGATTGAGATGGGCTTTCAAAACGCGATCGCCGCTGCCAAAGAAGCCCTGATCGTCACGACTCCTGAAATCGCGGCAGTGCGAGATGCCGATCGGGTGATTGGCTTGCTCGAAGCAAACAACATCAAACGCATTCATCTGATCGTCAATCGGCTCAAACCTGCGATGGTGGCGGCAAACGATATGATGTCGGTCGAAGACGTGCAAGAAATTTTGGCGGTGCCCTTAATTGGCGTGGTTCCCGATGACGAACGGGTGATTGTCTCGACCAACAAAGGCGAACCGCTCGTCTTGTCTGAGACACCCTCTACTGCTGGCACTGCTTTTGATAACATTGTTCGTCGCTTAGAGGGTGAAAATGTGCCCTTTCAAGATCTTTCGGTGCCAAATGACAGCTTCTTAACTCGATTGCGTAAACTTCTGTCGAAAAAGTGATTTAACCCACTGAGTTTTCAACGGCTGCATTATTTCCAGTTGCTCAACTCTGATTTCTTCTGGCTCTCCATGATCATTGAACTTCTCGAACGACTTTTTCCACGCGGGGGCGACAACAGCCGCCAAGACGTTAAGCGCCGCCTCAAGCTGGTGTTGGCACACGATCGCGCCGATCTACCTCCCAGCGTGATTGAGGCGATGCGAAAAGAAATTCTAGAAGTCGTCTCTCGATATGTCGAACTGGATGATGAGGCAACCGAGATCTCGCTAGAAAACAATCAGCGATCAACGGCGTTAATTGCAAATCTTCAGATTCGTCGCGTCAGACCGATCGAGCCAGAAGTCTTAGTCGAGCCTCCCAGCACAGGACTTGATCTCACGTTGACAGAGCCTGCTACTTTAGAACCGATTAAAACCGAGTCAGTCAGCAACGATAAGTAAACCTGCAATCGCCCAGCTTGAAAATCGTTGTAGGGTGATAGCTAGGTGAAGCGATCGGAGAGAGTTGCCATGCTAAACACGATTCTGGTTGCGTTGGATGTCGATCATGACCCATTGGCAAATCAAGTCATACAGACCTTGCAGCAGCTTCATCTTGAGCCGACCACGACGGTGGTTTTGGCGTATGTGATTCCAGCCACGCAGACCGACGTTGAAATCGCAGTCGATCGACCCCAGGCTAATTTAGAGGGCTTTCCTCACGATCGGATTGATAAGCAGCTTCACGGGTATCAAAAAAACTTACCTTGTCGCAGTGAAATAGAGATTGTGACGGGCGAACCCGTTGAAGAGATTCTGCGATTGGCAAACATTTATAAGACTGACCTGATTTTGATCGGCAGTCGAGGGTTAACCGGAATGCAGAAGATTTTATTAGGGTCGGTCAGCGGTCAAATCGTGACCGATGCTCCCTGTTCAGTTTTAGTGGTGAAACCTAGGTAGAGAGATATTCCACCAAAATGCCCCTACGGTGAACGGTTGCATTGAGCAGCTACCAGTATCTTTGGCAACGTACCAGGAGCTTTTGTCAGTCTCCTCCAATCCGATCGTTAGGCGATGGGTTTGACGGAACTTGCATGGATTGGAAAACGTGTTCTATATGCTCATAAACTTCATCCCTAACCCGAGTGACGATCGCATAATACTGGAGCTTTGCAAAAAAGTTAGCAAAGGGAAATTCTGGACCTAATGCGATGACCGCTCTAATAAAGGGAACAAGATCAACAAAAATGACATTGACATTTCTCGTGAGCAAAACAGTGGTTGCAATCTGCTCAAGAGATGAACCAATACAAATTCCATTGACTCCAATGACAAACGTGATTGACTTTAAGCCATATTGACTTGCTTTAAAGGCGGCATGATCAACATCCTGCTCACTGAACTGTTTATCCTTCACCTCAACAGCTACAAAATTTTTACCGTTTTTTTTGATGTCTATATCTGCTACTTCATTGGAAGAAGCGCCGCTCTGATTGACCGGATGGACAATGACCTCAAACCCTTCAAACTGGTCAAAATAGGTGGATAGAATAGTTCCTGTTACGATTGCAGCAACCTGTCCCTCGATCGATTTGGTGACAAATGCATCAACAAAATCAATGATTTTTAAGTGGGAGTTTGCTGATTCTGAAAGTTGAGAAAGCAGCCCACTTCGAGTGGCTTGTCTTTCAATGGTCTGCCGCACAGCAGTACAGAGACCATTGAAAGATTGCTCAGACGTTTCTATCTCGGATAGCACCTTATGCAGTATGAGCAAAAGCTCTTTATCCTTACCAGCCCTCACAGCATTTGATGGGGATATCATCGGAAAGCGAGCAGGCTTATTGAGAAATGGCTCATTTGAACCTCCCAGTGAACTACTTAGCAATTGACGCTCAAGCCGTACAACAACCCCATGACATAAGCTACGGGCATCATAAGCTCCTTCAGCATCAGCACCTGCTTGAAGCGCAAGGGCATTGATACTCGGGTTAGTTGCTTTTCCTAAAAGAGCCGTCACGAGAATATATCTGAAAGTCAGATGTTTTCCTTGAATGATTGTTCTGATCTCGATATCCCACTCTGTTCCTGGAATTTGCCTGGAGTCATCTTGAGCGATCGTGATATAGCCACTGCCACATTGGTTAGGACGCAGCTTGTTTAAGAACAAATTCTACCGCATCGCGTAGGTTGTCCGAGTCGCGCAACTGCTTGCGAATAC